>JAODND010000098.1 GCA_025465465.1 Frankiales bacterium
GCGTCACCTCCATCACGATGACGCTGACCGACGGCTCGATCGTCGACTTCACCTCCTGCCACGGGTGCGAGCGCAAGAGCTGGAAGCAGGCGGGGCGCGAGCTCGACATCGCCACGGTGCTCGGCAAGGCCAAGAAGCACAAGGCCTGACCGACAGGCTCGCTGGCTAGGGTCGGGGCGTGCCCCGCGACCTCTCCAGCATCGTCAAGGCCTACGACGTCCGGGGGGTCGTCCCGGACCAGCTCAACCCGGAGATCGCGCGGGCGCTGGGCGCCGCGTTCGCCCGCTTCGCCGGTGCGTCGAAGATCGTCGTCGCGCGCGACATGCGGGAAAGCGGCGTGGCCCTCGGCGCGGCCTTCGCGGAGGGCGTGACCGCCCAGGGCGTCGACGTCGTCGACGCGGGGCTCGGGTCGACCGACCTCCTCTACTACGCGGCCGGCTCGATGGACGTGCCCGGCGCGATGTTCACGGCCTCGCACAACCCCGCCAAGTACAACGGCATCAAGCTCTGCCTGGCCGGCGCGAAGCCGGTCGGGCAGGAGAGCGGCCTCGTCGACATCCGCAAGGAGGCGGAGTCCTTCCTCGACGGCGAGGTGCCCTCGAGCGCCCACACCGGCACCGTGAGCACCCAGGACGTGCTGAGTGCCTATGCGGTGTACATGAAGTCGCTCGTCCTCGACCTGCCGACGATCTCGCCGCTCAAGGTGGTCGTCGACGCGGGCAACGGCATGGGCGGCCACACCGTCCCCACGACGTTCGAGGGCCTTCCGCTCGACGTGACGGAGATGTACTTCGAGCTCGACGGCTCGTTCCCCAACCACGAGGCCAACCCGATCGAGCCGGCAAACCTGCGCGACCTGCAGGTGAAGGTGCAGGAGGTGGGCGCGGACATCGGGCTGGCCTTCGACGGCGATGCCGATCGCTGCTTCGTCGTGGACGAGCGTGGGCAGATCGTCAGCCCCTCGACCCTCACGGCACTGATCGCGGCTCGCGAGCTGCTCCGCGAGCCCGGAGCCACGATCATCCACAACCTCATCACGTCGCGTTCGGTCCCTGCGGTCGTCGAGGAGCTCGGCGGCAAGGCCGTGCGGACGCGCGTCGGGCACTCCTTCATCAAGGCCGAGATGGCCCGCACCGGTGCCGTCTTCGGCGGCGAGCACTCCGGCCACTTCTACTTCCGCGACTTCTGGAACGCCGACTCCGGCATGCTGGCGGCCCTGCACACGCTGGCCGCGCTCGGCAACCAGGACAAGCCGCTGTCGGAGCTGCTGCAGCCCTACGAGCGGTTCGTCGCCTCCGGCGAGATCAACAGCACCGTCGACGACCAGGCCGCGCGGATCGCGGCGATCAAGGAGCACTTCGCCGACCAGCCGCAGGACGAGCTCGACGGGCTCACTGTCGACCTCGGCGACGGCGCCTGGTTCAACGTCCGCGCGTCCAACACCGAGCCCCTGCTGCGCCTCAACGTCGAAGCTGCGGACGAGGGAACCATGTCCGCCGTACGGGACGAGGTCCTGGCTCTGATCCGGGCTGACTAGGCTGACGCCCATGAAGGTCGATCCTGCTCTGCTCGAGATCCTCGCCTGCCCCGACTGCAAGTCGCCGCTGAGGGCTGACGACGCCGCCGGCGAGCTGGTCTGCACCGGCTGCGGCCTGGCCTACCCGGTCCGCGACGACATCCCGGTGCTCCTCGTCGACGAGGCTCGCAAGCCCTCGGCCTAGCGGTGGCGGACGACCTGCTCGACGACCCGGCGGGACTCGATGCCGCTGACCCCTCGGGGATGCTGCGCGCGGTCGCGTCGTCGGCCGGCCAGGTGCGGGAGGCCGCGGCGCTGTGCGTCGAGGCCGGCGTCGGCCGGCTGGCGAGCGAGGACCTGCCCCGGTCCGTGGTCGTCCTCGGCATGGGAGGCTCCGGCGTGGCCGGCGACATCCTCGTCGCGGTCGCCGGGGCGACCTGCCCGGTCCCGATCGTCACCCACAAGGGCTTCGGCCTCCCGATCTGGGTCGGCGCGGCCGACCTCGTCATCGCGGTGTCCTTCAGCGGGACGACGGAGGAGACGCTCGCCACCCTGGACGAGGCGGTACGACGTGGGTGCCGGCTGCTCGTCGTCGGGGCCGCCGGCTCGCCGCTGGAGATGCTCGCCACCCGCGGCCGGGCGCTGTTCGTCCCGGTGACCCAGGGCCGCCAGCCGCGCGCCTCGGTCTTCGCCCTGTCGACCCCGCTCGTCATCGCCGGGGACGCACTCGGCCTGCTGTCCTGCTCGGCCGAGGAGGTCGAGGCGACGGCGGTGCTGCTCGAGCAGCTCGCGAGTCGCAACCGGCCGACCGCAGAGACGGTGCTCAACCCCGGCAAGACCCTCGCGCTGGGACTGTCGGGGATGCTCCCGGCGATCTGGGGCTCGTCGCCGCTGGCGGGAGTGGCGGCCTACCGCTTCGCCTGCCAGCTCAACGAGAACAGCAAGACGCCCGCGATCTGGGGGGTGCTGCCCGAGGCGGGACACAACCAGATCGTGGCCTTCGACGGGCCGTTCGCGGGCGGTCCGCGCGACATCTTCGCCGACCCCTTCGAGGGCGACGCCGGGGATCGGACGCGGTTGCACCTCGTGTTGCTGCGCGACACCGAGGAGCACCCTGCGGTGGCTCGGCGGGCGACCGTCGCCCGGGACCTCGCACGCAGCCGGGGGGTCGACGTGAGCGAGCTCGTCGCCGAGGGACTGTCGCCGTTCCAGCGGCTGGCATCGCTGGTCGCGCTGGGGGACTGGACCTCGACCTACGTCGCGCTCGTCGAGGGGACCGACCCGACACCGGTGGACGTGATCACCGAGCTCAAGGCAGCCGTCGGGCGATGAGTCACGGAGGTGGTGGCAAGGCGATCATCGCCGCGCTCGGGGCCAACGTCGCGATCGCGCTGGCAAAGACCGTCGGGGCCGTGGTCACCGGCTCGTCGTCGATGGCGGCGGAGGCCGTGCACTCCTTCGCCGACTCCGGCAACCAGGTGCTGCTGCTCGTCGGCGGCCGCCGCGCCGCGCGCGACGCGGACGAGCTGCACCCCTTCGGTCACGGCCGCGAGCGGTACTTCTTCTCCTTCGTCGTCGCTCTCGTCATCTTCAGCCTCGGTGCGCTGTTCGCCTGCTACGAGGGCATCCACAAGATCTCCCATCCCGCGAAGCTCGACTCACCGGGCGTGGCGATCGCGATCCTGGTGTTCGCGATGGTGGCCGAGGGCTTCTCGTTCCGCACCGCGATCGTGGAGTCGCTGTCGCTCAAGGGCTCGGTCTCGTGGCTGCAGTACATCCGGCAGGCGAAGCAGCCGGAGCTGCCCGTCGTGCTGCTCGAGGACCTCGCCGCCCTGATCGGCCTGGCCCTCGCGCTGCTCGGTGTGACTCTCACGCTGGCGACCGGCAACGGCATCTGGGACGGCGTCGGCACGCTGTCGATCGGGCTGCTGCTCGGCGTCGTCGCGGTGGTGCTCGGCGTGGAGATGAAGTCGCTGCTGATCGGCGAGTCCGCCTCGAGGGCGGCGGTCGGGGAGATCACGGCGGCCCTCGTCGACGGCGTCACCGTGCACCGCGTGATCCACCTCAAGACGATGCACCTGGGCCCCGACGAGTTGCTCGTTGCCGCCAAGGTCGCTGTGGAGCCCTCGCTGACCCTGCCCGAGGTGGCCCGCGCCATCGATGCTGCCGAGGCACGGGTGCGCGCGGTGGAGCCGCTCGCCGTGCAGATGTATCTCGAGCCCGACCTCGACCGCACTCCCGTGGCGTGATCAGGTGAAGCGCTTGAGGGCCATCTCGGCGCGCATCCGGGCGGTCTCGGTGCCGTCGGCCGTGGTGATGGTGATGTCGACGGGGAACACCGCGACACCGCGTTCGGCGTAGGACTGCCGCACCCCGTCGGCGTCTCCGGCCAGCCGAGCAGTGGCCCGGACCGGTCCCTGGGCGATCGCGCTGTAGCTGATCTCCGCGCCCTTGATGAGCGGCACGGCACCCGACCCGACCAGGTCCTGGAACACCGTGACGACGACCCCGGCCGCCGCAGTCTCGGCGAAGCCGAACAGGGTGGCCGCATGCGGACCGCCGACGTGGTTGTGCAGCGACTCCGGGGCGTCCAGGTCGAGGACGACGACACCGTCGTCGACCGAGGCCAGCGTCGAGCCCAGCGTCCGGGCAAACGCGCTGCCGCGCTCGATCATGTCGACCAGCTCTCGTTCCATGGCCCGTAGTGTGCCGCCCATGACCGGCTACGACGTCGCCGACCCCGCGCTCGCCGAGCAGGGCGCCCGGCGGGTGGTCTGGGCGGAGCGCGCCATGCCGGTGCTCGGGCTGCTGCGCGAGCGGTTCGCCAAGGAGCTGCCGCTCGCCGGCCGCACCGTCGCGGCCTGCATGCATGTGACGCCGGAGACCGCTGCGCTGGTGCGGGTCCTGACGACCGGGGGCGCGCAGGTCCACCTGGCGGCCTCCAACCCGTTGAGCACGCAGGACGACGTCGCAGCCGCTCTCGCCGCCGAGGGCGTCGGCGTCTTCGCCCGGCACGGCGTGACGCGGGACGAGTACGTCGGCCACCTCCGCGCGGTGTTGTCGGCCCGACCGCACCTGCTGCTGGACGACGGCTGCGACCTCGTCGACCTGCTGCACGCGACGCCAGCGCTCCGCAAGGGCGTGCTGGCCGGGGTGGAGGAGACCACGACCGGAGTGCTCCGGCTCCGGCAGATGGCCGCCGACGGTGCCCTCAAGCTCCCGATGGTCGCGGTCAACGACACCGCCGTGCAGCGGCTCGTCGCCAACCGCCACGGCACCGGCCAGTCCACGGTCGACGCGGTGCTGCGCGCCACCGGCGCCCTGCTCGCGGGGACGACGGTCGTGATCGCCGGCTACGGGCCCTGCGGGGTCGGCATCGCCGAGCGGGCACGTGGCCTGGGCGCGCGCGTCGTGGTGACGGAGATCGATCCCGGTCGCGCCCTGGAGGCTGTGCTCGACGGGCACGAGGTCACGACCATGGCCGAGGCCGTCCCACGAGGCGACGTCTTCATCACCGCGACGGGCAACCGTGACGTCCTGCGCGCAGAGCACTTCGCGGCGATGAAGGACGGGGCCGTGCTCGCGAACGCCGGTCACTTCGACGTGGAGATCGACGTGCGGGCGCTGGCCACCGAGAGCGTGCAGGTGCACCGCCGGGTCCGCCCGCATGTCGACGAGCACCTGATGACCGACGGCCGTCGGCTCCTGCTCGTGGCGGAGGGCCGGCTCGTGAACCTGGCAGCGGCCGAGGGTCACCCCGCGTCGGTGATGGACGTCAGCTTCGCCGTACAGGCCCTGACCTTGGAGTGGCTCACGACGCGGTCACTGAAGCCCGGTGTCCATGACGTCCCGGCCGAGATCGATGCCGAGGTGGCACGGACCAAGCTGGCCGCTCTCGGCGTCGCTCTCGAGAGCCTGACGCCGGAGCAGCAGCGGTACCTCAGCTCGTGGCGACCCTAGGGTCGCGCCCGGCGAACGCGAGCAGCTGGTCCTGGGCCGAGGCGTCGTCCTGCAGCGTGACCGCCGCACCGAAGCCACCCGGGCGGCGCATCAGGTCGCCCATCGGGGTCAGGAACGCATGCGCCTTCGAGACCGACGTCAGGTCGAGGGTCTCGTCCTGACCTGTCGCGCGGGCGAGGTCCCAGGTGTGCAGCAGGGTGTCGGCGCACACCAGGGTGTCGACCACCTGGGCGAACGGGGCCTGCCCGCCAAAGCTGTCGACCTGCTGGTCGCCGTGGTCGGTGAGGGCCTTCTCCAGCTCGACGCGGACGGGGGCCCATGCGGCGCGTGGGTCGTCCTGGGGCCCGAGGACCGCGGGCTCGGACCCGTCGAGGCGGGAGAGGACCCTGCGGTGGGTGTCCACGACGTGCGCCGCCAGGGCGCGTGCGTCCCACTCCTCGCAGGGCGTGGTCGCGGACCAGTCGGTGACGCCGCCGACGACGCGAGTGAAGCCGTCGGCGACCCGGGTGTAGTGGGCGAAGGTGTCCATGGGGACTTCCTACCCATCAACCATGACAGGGATGTGTCAGAGATGACACGTGCATACGTGCATCCCTGACATCTGCGTGTTAGGGTGGGCGCAAATGACGCTCACGATCAACGAGGCCGCGACGACCACGGGCTGGTCGCCGCGGATGCTGCGCTACGTCGAGCAGCTCGGCCTCGTCGAGCCCACCCGGTCAGCCGCCGGCTACCGGTTGTACGGCCCCGCACAGCTGCAGCGCCTCCGCACCCTGAAGGCACTGCTCGAGACCCATGACGTCGAGCTCGGTGACGTCGGCTTCGCCCTGCGCCTGCGGCAGGAACCGGAGCTGGCGACAGCCCTCGACGACTGGTTCGAGACCACACCGGCAGCCCCTGTCGGCGTACCCGAGGGCGACTGGCTCGCCTTCGAGCAGGACAAGCAGCAGCACCTCCTCAACCGATAGGACCCACGATGGACTTCAAGGTCGCTGACCTCTCCCTGGCCGAGTTCGGCCGCAAGGAGATCCGGCTCGCCGAGCACGAGATGCCCGGCCTCATGGCGATGCGCAAGGAGTTCGGTGCGTCCAAGCCGCTCACCGGCGCACGGATCACCGGCTCGCTGCACATGACCATCCAGACGGCTGTGCTCATCGAGACGCTCGTCGACCTCGGCGCGCAGGTCCGCTGGGTGTCCTGCAACATCTTCAGCACCCAGGACCACGCCGCGGCCGCCGTTGCCGTCGGTCCGCACGGCACCGTCGAGAACCCGGCCGGTGTGCCGGTCTTCGCCTGGAAGGGCGAGACCCTCCCCGAGTACTGGTGGTGCACCGAGCAGGTCGTCGTGTGGCCCGACGGCGGTGGCCCCAACATGATCCTCGACGACGGTGGCGACGTGACGCTGCTGGTGCACAAGGGCGTCGAGTACGAGAAGAACGGCGCCGTCCCGTCGTTCGACGAGAGCACCGACTCCGAGGAGTACGGCGTCATCCTCGACACCCTGCGTCGCTCGCTCGCCGAGGACCCGCAGCGCTACACCAAGATCGCCGCCGGCATCATGGGCGTCACCGAGGAGACCACGACCGGCGTCCACCGGCTCTACGAGTTCTTCAAGGCCGGCACGCTGCTGTTCCCGGCCATCAACGT
>JAODND010000109.1 GCA_025465465.1 Frankiales bacterium
CGTTCAGCGACCCGGTGAGATTGAAGTACCGCACCCCCCCCGGGACGGTCCGGATAGCCCCGCCGGTCGCGAATACGGAGTCCGCCGTTGCGGACTTGCAGCAGCTGTCGGGTCTGCAGGCACGCCGTCCCCGGCACCGTCATGTTTTTCCAGTCAGTCGTTCGCAGGTTCAAGCCGACGGTTCTTGGAGCGGCGCTCTGGGTCGGCGTGGGCGACACGGGCGGGGCGATGCTCGCCGAGGCCGACGGCTGCTGGTGCCCCGTCGGCGAGGAAGTCGAACCACAGGCGGACACGCAGGCGACGACGACAACGGGAACGAACCATCGCACCGAGGGAAGCACGACGCGATGATGCCCTAGACATGCCGACGTGTCGGGATGCCGCAGGCCATATGTTGCGCCTGGTCTCCGACGTTTCCGCGGAAACATTCCACCGCTGAGAAGGCCGGCTCTTCTGCCGATAGTCCTGGGGCGCTATGCACCAAAACATCCTCGCCGTTGTCTGTGCGGTGGAGGGGTCGGTCCCGTCCGTCGTTACCGAGGGGGGACGCCACGGATCAACGGACGGTCGCCCAACGGATCGCGAAGGCCCGCCACCACATCGTGGCCACTACCCGGCTCGGTGCATCTCTTGCCGGCACCGATCAGCCTCAGCCATACCCGCACGTAGACGGTGCCGTCGGACGCTTCTTGAACGTCGAGGTGGTCGAAGGTCGAGCAGGTCTCGTCGCTGCGGTAGTTCAAGCCGATCTGACGGCCATCACGGCTGTCGTTGTGGTTGCGGGTGAAAGGCACCTCGAACAGCTCCTCGGAGAGCAGTTCCTTGCTCGCGTAGTTCGTGAGGGCTTCGTGCAAGGCATGCCCGTTCTCGTCGTAAGGCACAGATACCTGTCCAAACGTCTGTCCTCCAGGAGATGGCGACGTTCCGGGAGCGGGATTGACAACTTCCATGGGTCCCCCTTCACCCGTGAAGGCGGGTGCGTCACAGACCACGACTACCCACAGTGGCCTGCTCTTGGGGAACGGGCTGGTGTAATTGTCCGTCATCGCGCCGAAGTACGCCTTCGGATGTCCCGCGATCCCACGGCTGAACGGCTCTCGGGCGAACCGTTCGAGGATCTGCGTCGCCGTAAACCGCGATGCCGCACCCGGAGCCGGTGTCAACGTCGCGGTGCCGAAGCTGACGTCCTGAATGACTCGACCGGCGTCGTCGGCGGCATTGGGTGTCAGGCACAGGTTCGGGACCCCTTCGTTGACGTCTTGACCTGGGAATGGCGACGGCGCCGAGGCACCCACCGGCTCGGTCTCTGGGCTGATCGTGATCTCGAGTGTGCCCGTGGAGCCGAGAGATCCGCGGCCGGTCAGAGTGAGGCTTCCGGAACGGAAGGCCATGTAACGGGCGCTGGTCACGCTGGTGGCCACGACGGGGAACCCACTGTCAGGCGCGGCGAGCAGGAGATTCTTTGGATCGCGGGCGGACAGCTCCATGTCCCCTATCTCGTCGCAGGCGGACCATCCGACGGTGACGATCGAGTGCACCGCGAGGTCGAGGTGGGCGACGCCCGATCGCGGGATCGCGACGAAGGTGTCCCGTGAGTTCAGAGCGGTGTGCGGGACGCACGGCTGTGGCGTCGTGGGCATCGCGTTTCGCTGCCCATCCGTCATCGTCAGGAGCACGACAACGCCAGCCAGTGACAAGACCCCGCCGATCGACCCGACGCGACGCAGATGGCGGTGCCGGAAGCGGCGCTGGACGTCGTCGAATGGCGGGGTCGGGCTCGGGACGATGGCGTCTGCTGCGGCCTGGAGCAGCTCGTTCAGGTCAGGCATGGAGGTCCTCCCCCAGCAGTGGCTTCAGCGCGGCTCGCGCATGCGACAAGCGCGACTTGCACGTGCCCAGCGGGATGTTCAGCTCCAGGGAGACCGACGCGAGGTCCAGCCCGAGCAGATAGTGCAGGACCACCACCTGCCGCTGCGCGATCGGCAGCGAGGCCAGAGCGCGCGTGACATCCACGACGTCCGAACTAGCGGCGGGCTTGTCCTCCGGCGGATCGAGCCTGCGAAGCGCCTTCTTGCCGTTGCGTACCTTCCGGAATCGGTTGCTGAGCAGACGCAGGGCCGCCCCCCGGACCCACGCCTCCGGGTCCTCGTAACCGGACACCTTCGACCAGACCGGAATCAGCCGCGAGAACGCGTCTTGTACGACGTCCTCCGCGTCTGCCTGATCACCACCAACCAGAGTGACGACGCGCACGATCCTGGCGTAGCAGCCCACGTACAGCTCGCGCAGACCTACGTCCTCCGGCACGGTCACACACTCAACACCCCCGACGGGCGCAGCCGGTTCAATACACAAGCCAGCACGCCAGACATCACTGAAGCGACGATGCCCCGCAGCTCGCAGGCAAATGCACAGCCGGATATGCCGGCGCTCGCGGTGCGTGACACCGGGGTATGCCGGGGGACGTCGACAGGTCCACGCTCCCAAGGGGGTGCCCGTGACGGGCCAGCTGGCTCGCTGCGGCAGTCGCCTCCGGATGGAGGTCGTGATGGACAACCCGACGAACAACGTGACCGACAACAACGTGACCGACAACCTGATCGAGGGTGTGGAGTTCCTGCCGGCTCGCGAGCGGAGGGACCCGACGAGCTACGCGGTGGCGAGCTTCCTGGCCCGCTATCGAGGGCTGACTCTGCGGGCGTATCGGCAGGACATGCTGGCCTTCCTGCGCTGGTGCGCCCAACGGCAACTCGAGCCGCTGACCGCCGAGCGACCGCACCTGGAGCTGTACCTGCGCTGGATGGAAGCCGAGGGCTTGGCGCCGGCGACGATCGGCCGCCGGTTCGGGACGGTCGCCGGCTTCTACAAGTACGCCGTCATCGACGGCAACGCCACCGCGAACCCGACCCTGGCCGTGACGCGGCCCCGGGTCGCCTGGGAAGGCCAGCGCCGCACCGTACTGCACCCCCTGGAGTACGCCGCACTGCTCACCGCCGCACGGCACGACAGCCCATCTTCCCACGCGCTGGTCGCCATGCTCGGGATGCTCGGACTCCGCGTCAGCGAAGCCGGCAACGCAGACATCACCGACCTGCACTACGAGAGCGGCTATGAGCTGCTCAGCATCATGGGCAAAGGCAGTAAGCCCGCGCAGATCCCACTCCCGGTGCCAGTACTGCGCGCGGTCCACGAGGCAACCGACGACCGCAAGGCCGGACCCATCCTGCTCAACCACAGCGGCACCCGCATGACGCCCGCCTCAGCAGCCGGTCGGCTTCGCCACCTGACCAACGTGATCGGCCTCGAGCACCCGACCAGCCCCCACAGCCTGCGCCGCACGTTCTGCACCGCAGGCCTCATCTCCGGCGTCCCGCTACGCGAAATGCAGTACGCCATGCGCCACGCCGACTCCCGCACCACCCTGCGCTACGACATGAGCCGCGCCAACCTCGACCGCCACGCCGCCCACCCCGTCGCCGCCTACCTCGCCGGCATGGCCGTCGGATAACGACAGGAACAGGCGTTCTTCGCCCTCGCGGACCCTGCGGCTCCGGGCTAGCCGGGGTCACCTGGTGGGCATGACGACTGACGTGAAGATCCTCCTCGACGCGCTTGTCAACGCAGGTGCCTTGTCTAACTGGGAGCGCCTGGATCAGGCAACTCAAAGTCGCTGGGAGAAGTTCGTGGTGGTCGCCATCCCGGTCCACCAGCCCACCCGCGCGGCGCACGCGGCCTTCCGCATCGAGCGTGGCAAACGCCCACTGAACTGGCCGGCAAGAATCGTCTACGCGTTCAAAGAGTCCGGCGTGGACTCGTTTCCCCCGGCATCTCCGGGCAGCGGGCTCGCGGGGTCGCCCTAGCGCTCACCGTGGGACTTCCCCTTGATCTGGAAGTGTCGCCTCCGAGCTTAGAGATCCGGCCTTCCCCGCGTCCACGCCCTGCGGCGCTAGCGTGCGCGGAGTGAACCCGTCCGACGCGCAGCGCCCCCCACGGCACGGACTACCTGTTCAGCCTCGGCCGCAAGTCCGCGACTGGCTGGTGTTCTGTTCCATCGGTGCGGCCATGGCTGTGCTTCTGATACTTGGACGAGTCCCGGTACCTGTGGCTGTCTGCTTCGGGGTCGTGCTCACTGGTGTCGGGCTGGCCCAGATGTACCTGCGCGCTCGGCTGCTCGGTGCCCGCAGGAACAAGGGGTAGGAGCGCTCCCGAGCGTGAGAACCGGCTGCTTGGCTTTTGGTGGAGGCGGCGCTACCGAAGCCTTCGGCGTCAAGATCGCGCGGTGGGTTAGTGCAGTGGCGGCTCCGAGCGGATCCGCTCGCGCCTCAGCACGAGATACCTGAGGAGCAGGACACACAGAACGCCGCCGATGACCGCGCCCATGTCGTCGCCGCTGCCCCAGTGGTTGGGGTCCAGCATTGTCCGAACGAGGCCGTACAGCCCACCGACGAGGGCGAGCATCGCGGTACGCGGCCATGTAGCGATCATCCAGAGGAACCACTTCGGCGTCGGTGGTCCCTTGCGCTCCGACTCGTCGGCCCAGGCATTCAGGCGGTGCCGGAGCGACATGGATCCGTTCTACCAGCCGATCAGGCCGGGATGGCGAGATCGGCCACCTGTCCCGGGTCCGGGTAGTCGGCTCTACCCCTCGTTGAGCGTCGCTCCAACGGAGCCGTATGGGCGTCCGGTAGGCCTTCGTGTACCGGGAGGCCACGCGATGGCGTCCGGGCTGAACAGAGCTTGTAGGGCGGCCTGAACGTTGCCCGGGTAGTCGAGACGCTCGTCAGGCCACGGATTTGCCGAAAGAACAGCGCCGACGTCCTCGACCTCGACCTGCAACTCGATGCGGACGGTCCAAGTCTGCCGACTCGATGCCATGACCCGAACAGTAGGTGACTTGTCTGGCCCCAGCTTGAGAAGCGACAACCGGCCCTACCGGCTGCCGGGACGGGCACCCGGCGCCAGATCTTCGTGGTCACGTTGATCCGGTTGCTCTCCTTTGGGCAGTTGCTCGAATGCATGGCTGGAGTGAAAGCGCAATGCCATCGGATTGCCCGCTGAGTCCGACGGGAAGTGTCGAGCTATGCATGCCCTGCTCGCCGGTGTTATCGCAGCGCTGCCGTCCGCAGCGATCCTCACCTACCTCGAACGTCGTCGGCGGGCGCTTTGGCAACAGCGAGGGCTGGATGCCCGAGGGCGACGTGTTGATGGAGCGATGAGTTCGTTCGCAGAACGCAACGTGCTAAGCGCGACTGCCTGGGCAGCCTTGGGTGCGTTTCTAGGTGTCGCCGGGCTGCTGCTCATGATCACCGGCAACCAGCGTGGAGCCATCACGATCCCCATTGCTCTGCTGGGGTTCGGCATGGCGTTTCTGACTCGTCGAGCGCGGCCAAAGAACCAGTAACCAAAGCGGGTAGCGGCGGGCGGCTGCTCCTCCAGGTGCGAAGATCCGGCCTTCTTCGCTGTCCAGAGCAGCGGTAGCCGTTCAGAGTGCTTCTACACCTCCGCCCCAAGGGGACTGGTGGCAGAGTCAAAGCCGTGCCTACTCCTGATGACGATTCCCCGGCCACGCCCTCGGCCAGGGCGAGGACCAAAGTGACGGCCGGCCTTATCGTGTTCGGCCTGGGGGTGATGACGACTGCCGTCTATGTTCTCTTGGCGAACACGGATTGGACCAAGATCGGCAACAGGAGCGACATCGGTGGCGGCCTGATTCTCCTGGTAGGCCTAGGGCTCATAATCTGCGGGGCAGTCACGCTGCTGGCTGCTTTCCTAGTCAACAGGTCAGTCTATGAAGACCACGGCGGTGCGTAAGACCGAGGGCAGGAAGCTGCGGACCCCCATCCCCATGTGGGCCGCGAGCGTGTAGGTGCCGCTGCCGAGCGTCAGAGCCGGCCCTACCCACTGCCGGGAACCGGCCTTCTTCACCTGCCTGCGGGGGCACGTCGTTGCGATCTTCAGGACCAAGGTCTGCCCGTGGGAGGATGACTCCATGCGTTGGCTGTTGGCGCTCCTCCTCGGATCGGTGCTGCTTGCTGGTTGCTCGGCGAAGGAAGCTTCATGTGTCTGCGACGGCGGCGGACCTGCTCCGGTTTCCACCCCGTCACCAGGGGTCTCGTAGCCCCGCCTGCAGGCTCGGCTATCCGGCCCTACGCGCTGCTTCGAGCCCCTGGGTCATTAGCTGGTCTGGCCACCGCGAAGAGCACGGCTGCCAGGAGCATCAATCCCGCTGCGAGCCAGTTCAGGGTCGCTCCCTCCGCGAAGCGATGCGGGTAGCGGAGGATGCTGCCCGCAGGGACGCCGCTGAAGAAGCGTCCGGGCGTCACTTGAAAGCCGACCAGCGAGACAATCAGACCGGCGACTGTCGCAACGGCGGCACCTCCTGAGCGTCCAGCCCGGCGAATCCAGATGGCGCTCGCAACCACCGCCAGGGCTATCAGGACCGCGAGGGCCTCCAATTTGCGCAGCAACACCAGGTTGACGGTCGTCGTTGTTCGATGCCCCGCGAGCAGCGCAAGGTGCTGGTCCCGTGCCGTCCAGAATCGCTCTGCCACGAAGGTGAACACGGACGCGACGAGCAGCGTCATGACTGCGAGAGATCGTGTTCGCACGCCCGAAGGGTAAGTCCCCGTCTGCTCAGCCCATGGTCACCAGCTCGAGACTCAGCAGAGCCGGCCTTCTCTGCTGTGCAAGCAACGGCTCGGTGTCATGCTGCGTCCTATGGGTGTGAACCGGCTCTGTTGCGGTGTTGCGTTGGCCGCATCGCTGACGGGCTGCACGCACGCGGCTATTCGAAGGGCGGAACCCAGTCCGTCGCCCACGGCAGCCGCTCGGTCCTCGGCCATGACTCAAGCAGAGGCGGCCCAGTTGTGTCGTGTAGCGGTTCCCGGGACCCAGCATGCGCTCATCAGCACCGTCGCAGCCCTCGGAGCAGTCGGACATGGGCCGGTCGGACCCTCGGCTGAGGTTCGTGCGTGGGCCTCACGCGCCGGGTCAGGAGACGCGGCGGCTTGCAGTCGGTTTGTGCCGACGCGGCATGCGGAGGAGCTCTGGGGCGTGTCGCGAGCAGGGAGCGCATCGGTTCGGGTCTACGGAGTGGGCGACGTTAACCAAGACATCGGGCCCCTTCGTCCTGGACACCTCTGGTAGGAGCTGGTCCGTCAGTGGTGTTCGGCAAAACGCTCCGGCTCGGCCTTCGCTGCCAGGTATCGGGCCTTACTCGCGGTGCCCTTCTGATGCGCTCTGCCTAAGCCCGGTTGATCTGGGGAAGAGCCCCGTGGGATCGCAGTGATCGTCGCAAGAGGTGGAGGGCGCAGAGTGAGGCAGTTGCGCGAGTGGCTGGCAAGGGCCGCACTTTGGCAGGTCTGGGTCTACTTCTTCGTCGCTTGGACCCTCCTACACCTGATCATCAGCGGGGCTCGTACGCCGGTGGGCGCCGTGCTTGGCGGGCTCTTCTTCGCATCCGTCATGACCGCGTTCACCGCTAGACGACGACGAGGCGACTCGCGGGCCGCCGGACGCACCACGTCCCCTACAGAGGTCCGGCAGCTCGACCGAGCGATCGACGGCGGGCGCGTCCCCGTAGACCCAGCCGACCGGACCGCTCTTCGAGGGCTGGCAGATAGGCGTATCCGGCAAGCGAGCCTGTACCTGTGGTTTGGGACGGTTGTGTGGCTGGGCTTCCTCGCTCTCAGCGTGTTCCTTTTCGTGGCGACGCACAACCTCGCCTCGATCGGAGAGGCCGCACTCTTCTTGTTCTTTTTTGTATGGGGCACGGTCGTCATGCGTAGACAGCGGGCTAGGGCCAGGTCGGTGAAGCTGCTCCTAGACGCACAGCAGCCGAATCCTGCTCACGGTGCGACCACGGCCGTGGAGTAGGTCCGCTGCAGAGCGCGAGAACCGGCCCTCTTCGCTGTAGCTGAAGCGGTGTTCCACTGGAGGCTGGGGCACGGCATCCGAGTGCAGCTCAATGAGCGAGGCCATACGCAACCGAACGATCGACCAGCAGGTACACGTCGAGGACGATGCCTCCCACAAAGAGACCGATGTAGAGGGCGTACCAGAC
>JAODND010000056.1 GCA_025465465.1 Frankiales bacterium
GAGCTGGTGGCGCTGATGGGTCAGCCGGCCTACGACGAGCTCCTTCGGCTGTGCAGCGAGCGCACCGGCCTGCCCCTCCACCCCGCCACCGCCGCTGCCCACGCAGCCGGCCTCGTCGACGACGCGAACATGGGCACCTGATGCCGACCCTCGTGCTGCTCCGTCACGGCGAGAGCGACTGGAACGACAAGAACCTGTTCACCGGATGGGTGGACGTCGACCTCACCGACAAGGGCGAGGAGCAGGCCAAGCTCGGCGGCCTGCAGCTGCTCGAGGCCGGCCTGCTGCCGACGGTGCTGCACACCAGCCTGCTGACCCGCGCCATCCGCACCGCCAACATCGCGCTCGAGTCCTGCCAGCGCAGCTGGGTCCCGGTGAAGCGGCACTGGCGGCTCAACGAGCGGCACTACGGCGCGCTGCAGGGCAAGGACAAGAAGGCCACGCTCGAGGAGTTCGGCGAGGAGCAGTTCATGCTCTGGCGCCGCTCCTACGACGTGCCGCCGCCGCCGATCGAGCCCGGGAGCGAGTGGGACAACGCCCACGACCTCCGCTACGCCAAGCTCGCGCGCGACCTGGTGCCGGCGACCGAGTGCCTCAAGGACGTGGTCGAGCGGCTGCTCCCCTACTGGTACGACGAGATCGTGCCCGACCTCCGCAACGGCGAGGTCGTGATGGTGGCCGCCCACGGCAACTCGCTGCGGGCCCTCGTCAAGCACCTCGACGGACTCACCGACGAGCAGGTCGTCGCGCTCAACATCCCGACCGGGCAGCCGCTGAAGTACGAGCTCGACGAGGAGCTCCAACCCACGATCAAGGGCGGCGAGTACCTGGACCCTGAGGCGGCCGCCGCGGCTGCTGCTGCGGTGGCCAACCAGGGACGCTGAGCCAGCTCAGTCGGGCTGGGCGAAGCGCGCGAAGGCAGCCAGGTTGGCCGTCGACTCGCCGCGCTTCTGACGCCACGCCCACTCGCGGCGGATGGAGCTCACGAAGCCGATCTCGAGCAGCAGGTCGAAGGACTCGTCGGCATACTGCAGCACCGAGCCGAGGATCCGGTCGACCTCCTCGGCGGTGATGCCGACCAGCGGCAGCCGTCCGATCAGATAGACGTCGCCGGCCTTGTCCAGCGCGAACGAGACCGCGAACATCTTCGCGTTGCGGCGCAGCATGAACGCATAGAAGTCCTCCTGGTTCTCATCGGGCTTGCGGCACACGAACGCCTCGACGAGCAGCCCGTGCTGACCGACGACGAGCCACGCGTTGGTGAAGAGCTTGTGCGTGCCGGGCAGCTTGACGAAGAACTGCCCCGGCTGCGGCTCGGCGTAGTCGAGCTCGGCCTCGTCGAGTGCCGCGCGGATGACGTCCGCGGCGCTCACGAGGTGGCTGCCAACGGGGCGACCAGCACCTCGCGGTAGGCCGCGAGCAACCCCTCGGCGGTCCGGTTCCAGGAGAAGTGCGCGGCGTGCTCGAGCGCCCCTCGCGACAAGTCGGTACGCCGGGACAGCGCGCGCTCCAGAGCGGCGGCCCAGTCGGCCGTACCGTGCCCGTCGACGAGCAGGCCGCTGTGACCGTCGGCGACCGTGGTGCGGAGCCCGCCGATGCGGGTCGCGACGACGGGGGTGCCGCACGCCTGCGCCTCGAGGGCGACCAGGCCGAACGACTCGTTGAAGGACGGCACCGCGACGAGGTCGGCGGCGGTGTACCAGTCGCGCAGGGCGTCGGGATCGGCAGGAGGGGCGAAGGTCACCGGGACGGTCAGCCCGGATGCCAGGTCCTGCAGGTGCTGCGGGTATTCGACCGCGGAGCCACTGAGACCACCGACGACGGCGACGTGCACGCGCCGGGTGGGGTCCTGCTCCTGCAGCAGCTGAGCTGCACGGAGCAGGACGTCGGGCGCCTTCAGCGGCTGCAGGCGCCCGACGAACAGCAGCAAGGTCGCGTCCGGGGGCACTCCGAGGCGGGTGCGGGCCGCGGAGGCGGAGCCGAGCCGGAAGTGCTCGAGGTCGACGCCGGGCGCGACGGTGACGGTCCGAGACACGTCGGCGCCATAGAGGTCGTGCAGGTCGCGCGCTTCCTGCGCGGTGTTGGCGACGAGCCGGTCGGCGGCATCGACCACCTGCTGCTCACCGACGATGCGGCGCAGCGGCTCCGGCGTGTCGCCCACGGCGAGGTCGAGGTTCTTGACCTTGGCCAGCGTGTGCGCGGAGTGCACGAGCGGCACGCCCCAGCGCTCCGCGGCCAGCCAGCCGACCTGCCCCGACAGCCAGTAGTGCGAATGGACGACGTCGAAGTACCCCGGCTCGTGCTGGGCCTCGACGCGCAGCAGCCCACTGGTGAGCGCGCACAGCTGCGACGGCAGGTCCTCCTTGGACAGGCCCTCGAAGGGGCCGGCAACCAGGTGGCGCACCGTCACGCCGGGGGCGAGCTCGCAGACCGGCGGCTGGTCGGAGGAGGTCGCACGGGTGAAGACCTCGACCTCCACGCCGCGCTCGGCCAGCCGCTTGGCGGTCTCGACGACGTAGACATTCATGCCGCCGGCGTCGCCGGTGCCCGGCTGCTCGAGCGGCGAGGTGTGCACCGAGAGCACAGCTGCCCGACGTGGTCGCACGCTCGCCAGTCCGCCTCTCATGAACCCCATCCTGCCAACAGCGGCAACACCGCGCCCCTCGGACCTCTTCCCTGAGGCCCCTGACGAGTGCGGCAGACTCGGGTGATGCCGGTCGCTGTCGTCACGGGTGCCTCCTCCGGGATCGGTGCCGCCACCGCCGTACGCCTGGTCGCCGAGGGGTGGGAGGTGATCGGCGCCGCCCGTCGCCTGGACCGGCTCGCGGCTCTGAAGGGCGTGCGGCCGCAGGCCCTCGATGTCACCGACCCGCGCTCCGTCGAGCAGCTCGCCGACGCCGTGCCGCACTGCGACCTGCTCGTCGCCAATGCCGGCGGGGCCTTCGACCTCGACCGGCTCGCCGCCGCCGACGTCGACACGTGGGCCCGGATGTATGACGTGAACGTCCTCGGGCTCGTGCGCACCGTCCAGGTCCTGCTGCCGGCCCTGCGGTCGGCCAAGGGGCACGTGATCATGACCGGGTCCACCGCGGGGCGCTGGGTCTATGAGGGCGGCGGCGGCTATGTCGCGGCCAAGCACGCCGTCAGGTCCCTGCGGGACACCTTGCGGCTCGAAGAGGACGACATCCGGGTCAGCGAGGTGGCGCCGGGCATGGTCAACACCGAGGAGTTCGCGGTCAACCGCTTCGAGGGCGACGCGGCCCGGGCCGCCGCGGTCTATGAGGGGGTCGACGCCCTCACGGCCGAGGACTGCGCGGACGCGATCGTCTGGGTCGCGACCCGCCCCGCGCACGTCAACATCGACCTCGTCGTGCTGACTCCCCAGCAGCAGCAGGCATCCCACAAGGTCGTGCGCCGTTCCTAGGCGCTATGCCGCAGGACGGGCCCGAGCGCTCGGACTGCCGACGCGCGGCACCACCAACCCCAACCGCCTGCGGCGCGTCGACCGGCACCTCGTCGAGGTGCACCGCGGGGTGCTCACCGCGGCCGACGACCCGCTCGTCGTCGACCTCGGCTATGGCGCGACGCCGATCACGGCGGTCGAGCTGCACGCGCGGGTCCGCGCTGTCCGGCCCGATGCCCGTGTCGTCGGGATCGAGATCGACCAGGCGCGGGTCGACGCCGCGGCCGATGCCGTGACGGACGGGCTGTCGTTCGCGCGCGGCGGCTTCGAGCTCGCAGGCCTGCGGCCGGTGGTGATCCGGGCGTTCAACGTCCTGCGCCAGTATGACGAGAAGGCGGCCGCCGACGGCTGGCAGACCATGCGAGAAGGCCTGCAGGGCAACGGGATCCTGCTCGAGGGGACGTGCGACGAGGTCGGCCGGCGCGCGGCCTGGGTCACCCTGGGACCTGAGGGCCCTCGGACGCTGACGCTGGCGGCCGCAGTCGACCACCTGGACCGCCCGTCGTCGCTGGCCGAGCGACTGCCGAAGGCACTCATCCACCACAACGTCGCGGGCTCGCCGGTCCACCGGCTGCTGCGTGAGCTCGACCGCGCCTGGGACGCGGCGGCACCGCTCGGCACGTTCGGCAACCGGCAGCGCTGGGCGGCGATGTGCGCCGGGCTCCAGTGGGAGCAGGTCGGCCGCCGCCGCGACGGCGAGCTGACGGTCCCCTGGCCGACCGTCGCGTGATCCACGGAGAGTTGACCTGCTTTTCAGCCTTCGAAAACAACCGCGACTCTCCGTGGATCACGGCGACCTTAGGGTGGATCGCGTGAACCCGGACGACATCACCGTCAACAACGGCAAGCGGGACCTGACGCTCAACGAGCTCGCCCGGATGCAGCCCGGCATGGACCGGCTGATGGCCGAGGTCGGGCCGCGGCTGCACCGCTGCTACCACGCGGCGCTGGCCGGCAACTGGCCGCTCGCGGCCTACTACAGCAAGTCGGCGGTGAAGCAGCTCGCGCTCTCGGCCGAGTCCCGGCCGAAGTACGAGCCGGAGATGTCGGCCTACCTGGCCGACGACTACGCGCCGGTGACGCAGGCCATCAAGGCACAGGACCTTGGCGCGTTCGAGAGCGCCTGGACGCACATGGTCGACCGGGCCAACGTGCTGCACGAGTTCTTCGGCAAGCCCTACCTCGGCTGGAAGACCCCCGAGCAGCCGCCGGACGACCTCGACCTGCGCGCGGGGATGTGACCGGAAGCGAAGGACCCCCGCACCAGCAGGTGCGAGGGCCATTCGGTCGCCGTCCACCCACCACCGGGGGAACGTTGGGGAGGCTCTAGAGCGAGAGCAGCAGGGCCAGCTCGGCGTCGAGGTCGACGACCTCGTCCTCGCAGCCGGTCGGGACGGCGACATAGGTCTGCTGGAGAAACTCGACCAGCACGTCGCGGTCGATCTCGAACAGGGCGGACCCGGACGGCGAGGCCATCGCGAGGTTCACGACGCGCTCGTCGCCGTGCAGGGCGGGCCAGACGCGGACGTCACCCTCGCCGACCGCGGCCACGACGCCGTCCGTGAGCAGCTGGCGGGCAAACATCCACTCGACGATGCCGTCGCCCTCGCCGCCGGTCTGAAACGCGACGCGGACGGCCCATGGGTCGATGACGTCATAGCGGAGGTTGGCGAGCACGGGCAGCGACGGGCCGCCCGGGACGACGAGGCGCAGCTCGATCTCGGCCTGCACGGTGGCGATGGGGTTCATCTGGGTGAGTCCTTCGCGAGTGGTGGTTGAGTACTGCGGGCGACAGTCCTAGCAACGAGGCCCCACAGGGCTGGTGACGGCTTCCGGTCGTCTTCACTCACCCGGGTGACGGCCAGATCTGGACATCCCGGGACACTCCTGACGAGATCAGCCGCCCGCACCGAGCTGGCCCAGCACCAGCGACCGCAGTCGCGCCCGGTCGTTCCAGAGCACGCCGGGGTGCTCGAAGACGACCAGCGACGCGCGTGGCAGCGCGGCGGCCAGCTCGCGCCCCACCTGGGCCGGGTGCACGGGGTCGCCCTCCTGCGCCAGGACCAGGACGTCGGTGGTCACCGCCCCGAGCAGCGCGAGGTCGGGCACCGGCGGCTCGTCCAGTCCCTCGAGCAGTGCGAGCAGTCCCGGCGAGGACAGCAGGTACGCCGCGCGGGCGGCGGCGTAGCGCTCGGTGTCCCGTCCCGGTGGCAGCTCCCCGCGCACCCACTCCAGCACCCGCGCGCTGTCACCCGCGGCCAACGCCTCGACGAGGCCCTCCCTGCGTACCGGGGGTGTGTCGAGGGCCGCTGGGAGGAACAGCACGGCCTTGGCGAAGCGGTCCGGCACCCGGGTGAGCAGCCGCAGGACGGTGTGGGCGCCGAGCGAGACGCCGAGGGCCTGGGTCGCACCAGCTTCGGTGGCGACGCGGTCGAGATCGTCGGCCAATTCGTCGTATCCGACTCGCGTCGGGGGTGCCGCGGCGCCGTGGCCGCGGGCCTCGTAGAACACCTTGGTGCCGGGGACGCCGGACAGCAGCGGACGCGTCTCGGCGATGGAGGCCCCGAAGCCGTGGGCGGCGACCGTGACGGGCGCACCGCTGCCGGTGACTACCAGGGGTTGCTGCCGGACAGCGCCGGCTTGACGTCGACGAGGTAGACGATCGCCGCCACCACTGCGAACGGCCCGATGAAGGAGATGAAGCCCAGCAGCAGCGCGACGAGGATGGCCGCGACGAGGATGCCGGTCCAGATCGGCTTGGTGAGCTTGCCGTGCGCGATGAACGCGGGGGCAGGCCGGCGCACGGCGTCGATGAGGGCGACGAGGCAGGTCACGATCACGGCCAGGTTGATCAGGGCCAAAAACCAGCTCTCGACGGTGCTCACCGCTCCATCTTCACACGCCGACGACCCCCGCCGCCCGGACCGGGGGGAGTCCGAGCGACGGGGGTCGCGGGTGGTGCGGGGGAAGCGCTCAGCCGAGCTTCTCGGCGGCGTCCTCGACGGCCTTGCCGGTCGTCTTGGTGACCTTCTTGGCGGACGTGGCGGACGCCTTGCTGTCGTCGACGGCCTTCTTGACGGCGGCCTTGCCCTCGGCGATGGCAGCCTTGGTGGTGGGCTGCTTGCGGATCTGGGCGACGAGCTTCTCGCCGCGGGCCGCGAGCTTGGTGTAGTAGGTCGTGGCGTCGGTCTGCGCCTTGGTGACCTTGGCGGTCAGCTCGGCCTGCAGCTTCTTGGCGGACTCGGTCGTGGTCGCCGGGAGGGCCTTGACGTGCGCCGGGACGGCCTTGAGCTGCGTGGCGCGCTCGGTGCGAGCGGCCTCGAGCTTGGCGGTGAGGTCGGCGGTGGCGTTGACGTAGAACTTCTTGGCCTGCGCCGGGAGCTCCTTGACCTGCTCGACATAGAGGTCGACGACGCCGGCCGCGGCGAACGCGGGCTTCTTCGCCTCGTCGAGGTCGAGGACCTCGGGCAGCTTGATCTCGGGGAGCTTGGGGAGCTTGTCGGTGAGGGTGCTCATGAGGACTCTTTCTTTGCGTGAGGGGTGGCGGTGGGGGCAGCCCGCTTCGTCGCGGCTGCCTTCTTCGGAGCGGGCTTCTTCATGACCTTGTTGACCTTGTTGACCGCGGCGACAGCGGTCTCGGTCAGGTCCGCAGGCGCGTCCGCAGGGACAGCGGCGGTCGCGTTCTCCTTGCGGAAGCTGTCGTGGATCTCGAGCAGCACCTGCTTCTGCCGCTCGGTCAGCACGTCGTCGGCGTGGATCGCGTCGACCACCGGGCTTGCCGCCCGCTGGTCGAGGATGCCCGCCTGGACATAGAGAGCCTCGGCAGAGATGCGCAGGCCCTTGGCGATCTGCTGCAGGATCTCGGCACTCGGCTTGCGCAGGCCCCGCTCGATCTGGCTGAGATAGGGGTTGCTGACGCCGGCCGACTTCGCGAGCTCGCGCAGGCTGATCTTGGCCGTCTCCCGTTGCTCGCGGATGTACTCACCGAGCTGACCGATCGCGGGCATCTCCAAGCACCTCCTGCGTCGTGGCGGACTGACAACACCCACGCTAACGCGGGGTGCTAGCAGTTGCAAGCAGTCTGCTAGCAGCAGGTGCGTGACCTCCTTCACACAGCAGGGATCGACACACGTGCGTCGAACAGGTGAAACATGCGGACACGTCTGGCACTGGTCGCTCTGGCCCTCGCGACGATGGTCCCGGGGGCCGCCGCGGACCCCCTGCCGACGGCCGGCGTCGACGCCCGGTGCTTCGCCCCGGCCACCCGGATCGACCCCCAGGTCGTCAACGGCGTCGTGACGAACCCGGCCTGGATCGCCCGCGACGCCCTCAACCAGTACTGCGCCACGCTGCGCCTCCGCGACCAGGCGGCCAGCCCGGCTTACGGCACCGCCAACGTCACCGAGGGCGCGGCGCTCTACGCCGCGCAGGCGCAGGAGCAGGCCGCCGACGGGCCGGGGCACGTGCACGGCGGCGTGACGACGCTGGTCCCCGGCTCGCAGGCCGCCGACCCCTTCCGCACGACGGAGGCGTGGTCGAAGGCCACCGGCGGCACCGTCACCCGCGTGACCTTCACGAGCACCGACGGGGCCCAGCTCCACGGCCACCTCTGGATGCCGCCCAAGGCCGCGAAGAAGCCGGCCGCCGGCTACCCGGGCATCGTCATCACCGACGGCTCGGTGCAGGCCTACGAGCAGCTCTACTACTGGGCCGCGCAGGGCCTCGCGCAGTACGGCTACGAGGTCCTCACCTATGACGTGCAGGGCCAGGGCGACTCCGACCTGCTGCCGGCGCACTGCACACCGGCCAGCTGCACCGGCGTGCCGTACCAGCAGAACGAGAACTTCTACCAGGGCGCGGAGGACTCGCTGTCCTGGTTCGACTCGGCGCACAACCCCGGCTACCGGACACTCGACAGGAGCCGGCTGGCGATCGCCGGCCACTCGCTCGGCGCCGCCGCGGTCAGCTGGGTGGGCCAGTGCGACAGCCGCGTCAAGGCGATCGTGGCCTGGGACGACCTGTCGCCGGTCACGATGGCCGACTGCCCCAAGAACGTCAGTGTTCCCAAGGCTTTCCGTGCCACGAAGCTGCACACCCCGGCGCTCGCCACGACCAACGACTACGAGTTCAACGTGCAGCCGGCCACCGCCGTCCCCGACCCGCACGGCGACGCGAACGCAGGCGGCCTCAACGGAGACGCGGGCTACCTCAGCCTGGCGAAGGCGGGCATCGACTCCGAGCTGGTGTCCTTCCGCAACGGCACGCACCTGACCTACTCCTACATCCCGCTGGTACTGCCCTCCAACCAGCTCTCCGAGCGGTTCGCCTTCTCCTGGACGCTGGCGTGGTTCGACCGCTATGTGCGGGGAGGCGCCGATCCCTACACGCCCATGGCCGCCTTCGACCGGCTCACCAACCTGGGCCGGTACGACGGGAGCGCAGATGCCAACCGGCTGGGAACCGTCTCGATCGGGGCGGGCACGTGGGACCCGGTGAAGGGCAACGTGCCGTACCTGATCAGGGGCATCCCGGTGACGGGGTCGTTGTCCTTCTACTACTACTCGGGGTATCGGCTCACCGACCCCCGCACCGGTGTGGTGCGCACCTGCACCGACCTGCTGGCGCACTGCCCCAGGGTCGCCCCGGCCACGCCGTAGCTGTACCTAGCGGCCAGGACACCGTTGCGTGCGGCGGGTGTCGCCTCGGACAGCCCGGGCAGGGCTCAGAGCGAGGAGGCCGATGACGCAGCTGATGACCGCGAGTGACGTGGGCGCAGCACGCGCACGCGTCCGCGCGGTCTGCGCCCAGCACGACATCGGCAACGAGCGCTGCGATGCGGCGCAGCTCGCGGTGACCGAGTTGCTGGGCAACGCGCTGCGGCACGGCCAGCCGCCCATCGACTACGACGTGGTCTGCGACCACGGCTGCCTGGTCATGAGCGTCGCCGACGGCAGCCCGTCGCCGCCGCACCCGCGCGCCGTACAGGCGGCCACCGCGGAGTCGGGCCGGGGCATGGTGCTGCTCGAGGCGGTTGCGCAGCAGTGGTGGTCCGAGCCGACGCCGGGCGGCAAGCGGGTCTGGGCCCTCGTCTGATTCAGCCGCCGGGCAGCTCGACGGCGAGCAGCGCCAGGTCGTCGCCCAGCCCGGAGCCGGTCCAGTCCTCGACCGCCCGCAGCACCCCGTCGAGGCCGGTCGGCAGGTCCTGCTCGTTCTGCAGCGGCGCCACGAGCTTGTCGATGTCGGCGAACGTCCCCGCGGCGTCCCGGGCCTCGATGAGGCCGTCGGTGTAGAGCAGGAGCCGCTCGCCGGGTCGCATCCGACCCGTCACCAGGGAGGGTTCCGACCCGAGCCCGAGCGGCAGTGCGTGGGGGGCGAGCACCGCGGTGCTGCCGGTCGCCGACACGAGCAGCGCCGGCGGGTGCCCGCAGGACACCACGGAGAACGCGCCGTCGTCGGTGATCTCCGCCACGAGAGCCGTCACGAAGTCCTCGAGGCCCAGGTGTCCGGCCAGCCGGCGGTCGAGCTGCACGGCCACGTCGACGAGGTCGTCGAGGTCCTCGGCAGCGGCCCGGAACTCGCCCAGCACGATGGTGGCGTTGCGGACGGCCTCGAGGCCCTTGCCCCGCACGTCACCGATGAGCAGCCGCACCGCTCCCGGCCGCCGCACGACCTCATACAGATCGCCGCCGACGAGCGCCTCGGCCGTGGCAGAGACATAGCGGGCCGCGATCCGCAGCGAGCCGATCCGCTCCGGCGGCGAGGGCAGGATCGCGCGCTGCGCCGCGTCGGCCACCCGGGCGACGGCCTCGAGCCGGCCCTCCTGGGCGGCGAACGCCGTCACCGTCTCCACCGCGAGGGCCGCCCGACGGGCGAGGTCCTCCGCGAACTGGACGTCGTCCTCGCCGAAGCGGCGCGAGCTGTCGGCCATGATCATCGTGATGGCCCCGAGCGGGCCGGCTCGACCGGTCAGCGGCACGACGAGCGCCGACGTCATGCCCAGCTCGTGAATGAGCCGCAGGTGGTCGGCATCGCGCGCCCCGTCCCTGAGGAGCTCCTCCGGCAGCTCGGGGTAGACCTCGCTCTGACCGGTCCGCACGACGTTCGGCGCGCCCGTCCGCGCCTGCGGGTCGGGGGGGTATCGCTCCTGCAGCTCGGTGGCCCAGGCGAGCTTCTCGGGGTCGGCGTGGGCGAGTGCGACCGTGGCGAGCTCACCGTCCTGGACGAGGCTCACCGAGCACCAGTCGGCCACCCGCGGCACGACGAGCTGCGCCACGGTCGTCAGCGTCTCGGTCACGTCGAGGCTGCCGGACAGGACGACGGAGGCGTGCGCCAGGAACTGCAGCCGATCGGCCGCCTGCGCCGCGCGGGCCGTCGCGCCCACCCGCTCAAGGGCCTGCGCCGTCGCGTCAGCGAGACTGGCGACGAAGCTGAGCTGCCGCAGGGCCTCCTGCTCCGGGGTGAACGTCACCGACAGCACCCCGAGCCGGTGCTCGTCGACGATGAGGGGTACGACGAGCAGCGACCGCTCCTCGACGTAGAGCCCTGCAAGGCGGGGGTAGCGGTCGACGATCTCGTGGAGATCGCGGAGGACGACGGGGCGTCCGCTCGCCAGCGCGTCCGAGGCCGGCAGCCCGGGGTCGAAGGGGTCGACGGCCGCGAAGGCACTCGACATGGCACGGTCGGAGCTGGAGGCCGCCCGGCCGCGCAGCATCCCGTCGTCCTCGACGAGGTGCAGCCGGGCCGCCAGTGCTCCGAGCTGCTCGGTCGCGCTGGTCACCGCCAGCGTCGAGATCTCCTCCACCTCGCTGGCTGTGGTCAGCCGGCTCACGACGCTCATCAGGCCGTCGAGCCGCTGCGCCAGCAGCTCGGCGTCGTGCCGGGCGCGCTGCTCTGCGAGAAAGAGCTCGCTGCGCTGCAGGGCGAGTGCGGCCTGGTCGGCGAGCGCCAGCACATAGCGCCGCTCGCTGGCGTCGAACAACCGGGGGGTGTCAAAGCTGAAGCGCAGCACGCCGAGCCGCCGCCCCGCCACCAGCGGGACCAGGCAGGTCGAGACGGTGCGTGGCTCGAGGTCGGCCAGCACCGGGAACTGGCTGTCGCGCTGCTCTGCCGACTCCAGCCACAGCGGCTCCCCCGTGCGCAGCACCAGCGGACCCGGCAGGTCCTCGTCGGCGAGCCGCGCGGCCTCGAGCCGGGCGAGGTAGTCCTGCGGGAAACCGACGGCCGACAGCACCTGCATCCGGCCGTCGGTGTAGGACAGCAGCCCACCAGCGTGCGCGCCGAGCACCTCGACGCCGGACAGCACGACGGCCGCCGCGACCTCCTCGGCCGTGGTCAGCCCGGCAAGCGCGGAGGCCACCTCGTACAGACCCGTCGAGCGGCGGACCGAGGCGCGCAGCGAGGACAGCTCGGTGACCTCGACGGCCAACCGGGCCGGGAACGACTGCACCGGCGGCGGGACCGAGCCGACGACCCGGGCGCGGAGCTGGTCGACGAGCGCCTGCACGTACCAATGCCGGAAGACGCGGTGCACCGGCGGGCTGGCCAGCGTCAGGAGCCGGGCGGCGCCGGCATAGCGGTCGAGCTCGTCGAGGGCCGCGAGGTAGGCCTCGCCGGCATCGGCAGCGGACGGCGGCAGTGTCAGGACCAGCTCGGTCTCGGCGTCGCCGCGGGTGTAGGCCTCCAGGGCCTGCTCCTTGATCGCGAGCCGCGCCTCCGCGAACCCCTGCACGACAGCGGGCACCAGCGTCGCGAGATGCGCCGGCAGGTCCTCGGCGACGGACAGCGCAAACTCTCGTACCAGGTTGTCGACGTGCGCCTTCGCTTCGAGCAGGAGGTCGGTCGGGACGGACCCGAGCCGCACCGAGTGTCGCCGCTCCTGTTCGTCCTCATCGGGCCACGCCGCCAGCATCGCTTCGACGTCGATGTCGGGCTCGGTGCGGGACAGGTCGGCGTCGTCGAGCGGCACCTCGGCCCAGACGACCTTGTGTCCGGGACGACCGCTCTCGACCCCCCAGGACCGCGACAGCGCCGCGACGAGGGCGAGGCCACGACCGGTCATGGCCTCGGCGCTCTGCCGCACCGCGACCGGCATGCCGTGGCCGGCGTCCTCCACCTCGATGCGCACGGCGCCGGCCACCTCGGCGAGCCGGAGGCCGATGGCGCCGGCCGGAGCGTGCAGCACGGCGTTGGTGACGAGCTCGGTGACGACCAGCTCGACGTCCTGTCGGACCTCCGACGGCGGCAGCGCCTCTCGCACGTACCGCCGCGCCGCGGGCACCGAGTCGGTCATCCGGGTCAGCTCGATGCCGCCCCCGGAGTCAGTGCGCACCACTCGACTCCCCCTCAGGTTCACCAAAGCGTCCTGCCCATCGCCAGGATGCTCAATCCACCCGTTCGGACGAGCAGCCTGGTCCTAGGACCGGCGCCCGATGGCGCTCCGCTCCTCGCGCGGGAGACTGAGGGGGTGACGACCAGTGCCGGCCTACGGCCCATCCGTGTCGGTCGGGCGGTCACGACCTTCCTCGTCACCGGTCTCGTCGTCCTGACGCTCCTGGCGCTGGTGCTCGCGGTGTCGCAGCGCCAGCAGGCCACCGCAGAGGCCATCAGGGACGCGCGAACGCTCACCAACCTCGAGGCCACCGACGTGATCGGACCGCTCCTGACGGACGAGGCCCTCGACGCGGGGGCGGCCCGCGAGCGTCTCGATGCGGTGGTGCGCGACCGCGTCCTCGGCTCGCACATCGTGCGCGTGAAGGTCTGGGACAGCACGGGCACCATCCGGTACTCCGACGACCACGCGCTCATCGGGGTCCACTTCGGGATCCCGGAGGACGAGCTCGAGGCGCTGCGGACCGGGCGGACCAAGGCCGAGGTCAGCGATCTCAACGCGGCGGAGAACCGGGATGAGGCGCGCTTCGGCAAGCTGCTGCAGGTCTACCAAGGCGTGCGGACGCCGACCGGCACGCGGCTGCTGTTCGAGACCTACCAGCCCTATTCGGTCATCACGGTCGCCAGTCGGCGGCTCTGGATGTCGAGCCTGCCGGTGCTGCTGGGTGGGCTCGTGCTGCTGTACCTGGTGCAGGCACCGCTCGCCTATCGAATGGCGTCGCGGCTGCGTACCGCCCAGGACGAGCGCGAGTCGCTGCTGCTCGCGACCCTGGCCGCGTCCGATCGGGAGCGGGCGACCATCGCCGCCGACCTGCACGACGGGATCGTCCAGGGCCTGGCCGGCGCGTCGTACACGCTCGATGCCACCCCCACCCCGGCCGTCGCGCGCACGACCGCCGCCGACCTGCGGCGGTGGGT
Source organism: Frankiales bacterium (assembly GCA_025465465.1). Lineage (GTDB taxonomy): Bacteria > Actinomycetota > Actinomycetes > Mycobacteriales > SCTD01 > RYN-111. The sequence continues at coordinate 13,769 of JAODND010000056.1, forward strand.
GCGCGAGCTGCGCAGCCTGGTCGTGACCATCACGCCGCCGGCGCTGCACGCGCAGGGACTCGCGACCTCGCTGGCCGACCTCGGCGCGACGCTCGAGCTGCGCGGCGTCGACGTCACTGTCGAGGTCGATGAGGTGCACCTGCCGGAGGCGGTCGAGTCGCTGGTCTACCGGACGGCGCAGGAGGCGGTGCGCAACGTGGTGCGGCACGCCTCCGCCTCGCACGTGTCGCTGTCTCTCACGGGCTCGCCACTCGTGCTGACCGTCACCGACGACGGTGTCGGGATCGAGGCCGGCGACTCGCCGCGCCGCCGCGGCTCGGTCGGGCTCGAGCTGCTGACGGCCCTGGCGGAGGCGCAGGGTGGGACGCTGACGGTGACGGGCGCCCCAGGGGCGGGTACGACGCTCAGGCTGGAGGTGCCGTGATCCGCGTGCTCATCGTCGACGACCACGCGGTGGTGCGTCGCGGGCTGACCAACCTGCTGGACGCCGCCGAGGGGATCACGGTCGTCGGTGCGGTGGAGGACGGGTCGCTCGCGGCGGCGGCGGTCCTGTCGCTCGAGCCGGACATCGTGCTGATGGACCTGTCGATGCCGACGGTCGACGGGATCGCGGGGACCCGTGCGGTGCTGGAGGCGCGGCCGGCCACGAAGGTCATCGTGCTGACGTCGTTCAGCGAGGGCGCGCGCATCCTGGCCGCGCTGGAGGCGGGGGCGGTCGGCTACCTGCTCAAGGACGCCGAGCCCGAGGACATCGTGCGCGCCGTGCACGACTCGGCCGCCGGTGGCGTGCCGATCTCGCCGCAGGCCGCCAGGGCGCTGCTGCCGGGCAACCGGCCGGCGGCCCGCTCCGACGCGCTGACGGCCCGCGAGCGCCAGGTGCTCGCGCTCGTGGCCGCCGGGCTGCCGAACAAGAGCATCGCCCGCCGGCTCGAGATCAGCGAGAAGACGGTGAAGGCGCACCTCACCCGCGTGTTCACGGTCCTGGGCGTCCAGGACCGCACCTCCGCCGCCCTCTGGGCCCAACGCCACGGCCTCGTCTGACCAAACCCCCGCCGTGGGCGGTTAGGTGACGGTGAGGGAGCCGTGCATAGAGGCGTGGAAGTTGCAGTGGAAGGCATAGGTGCCGGGCTTGGTCGGGGCCGTGAAGGTCTTGGGGGTGCCGCTCTTGACGTCGCCCGCGTCGAACTGGCCGCTGACGTCCGAGGTCACCGTGTGGTCGGTGTCGTCGAGGTTCCGGACCGTGATCGTGGTGCCCGGGGCCACCTGCTGCGAGGTGTAGCGGAACGCCTTGATGGTGATCGTCGGCCCGCTGTCGGCGGTCGCGGACGACGTGGCTGCGGTGGTCGGTTGGTTGACCGCCGTGGTCCCGCTGCTCCCCGAGCAGGCGGTCAGGAGCATCAGCAGTCCGACGGCGGCGACGCGACGTGTGGTCATGGTCCTGACTCTTCCCCTCGAAGCGGACGGGCGCGAGTGGCCGGTCCTAGGACTCCGCGTCGGGCTCCGGCAGCGGCGGCGTCTCCCGCAGCAGCACCTCGGCGTCGTAGTGGAGCTGCTGGCTGACCTCCAGCGGCGGGTCTTCGTCGGTCCAGAGCAGCAGCGCGAGGTTCATGCGCGCCTCGACGAGCTTGTCGGAGTGGTCGTGGAACGCCACGTCATAGCGCCGGAACGCCTCATCGAGCCGTTCGTCCGAGGTGGGGTGCTGCGCGAGGGAATCTGCGGGCCTGCGGGGCTGAGGCGTGCTCATGGGCGTGCTCATGGTGTCGAGGGCATACCCGCTGGCCCCGCCGGTCATGCCGGTCGCTCGACGTGCGGCTCGTTCGCGGTCTCCGCAGGCCGCCACGCGACCCGGGCCGGCGGTGTGACGCCGGGGCGATCAGCAGGCAGACCGACGGTGTGGGTCGGTCGGAGGTACGGATCGGGCGGGTACGGCACGGGGTCGGGGAGCACGACCGCCGAGACCTGTCGTCCGATCCGGAGCGTGACGACGAGCTGGCCGTGAAACCGGGCGCACGAGCAGCCGCTGCAGTCGGTGCCGCGCCGGTAGTGCTGGTGGGCTTCGCGGCCGTGGCCGCAACGACAGGGACGACGCAGGGTCAGTGCCATGTCCGGAAGTTCGACAGGATGTCCGATTTTCTTGACCGGATTCACCCGTTTGGCCCTGCTAGGACGCCGCCGTGCCTGCTGCACCCAGCTGCAGGTGCTGCTCGACCACCTCGCGGATGGTCCGCTCCATCGCGAACGCGAGATGCGCGTCGACCGCGAGCTGCGCCAGGGGCTTCAGGCGGTTGATGAGCTCGCCGACCTCGGCGAGCGACGTGTCGTAGGACTCGGTCAGAGGGAGGACGGCATGGTCGGCCACCGCTTGTACGAGACGCTTCGCCGAGCGGTCCATGTCCTCCGCGAGCTGCGCCGACAGGCCGAGCACGACCGAGAGCGGGATGCCGGCCTTCACGAGCTCCGACCCGGCGTGCAGCAGCCGGGGCGACGGGACCCGGAAGCGGTTGCCGTCGGGCACCACGAGGTGCTGCGCCAGGGCGGTGGCGGTGTTCGCGTCGTCGAGCTCGTCGCCGAACAGCTCCTCGAGCTGCTCCCACGTGACGTAGTCGTCCACCTCGTCCGACCACGGGGTGGTGAGGACCTCCTCGAGGCCGAGCAGGTCGGTGAGGTTGCGGCCGCGCTGCCAGGCCTGCAGGAACTCGCCGATGTGGGCAAACGTGTAGCCCTTCTCCAGCAGCGAGCCGATCAGGCGGAGCCGGGCGAGGTGGGCGTCGCTGTAGACACCCGTGCGGCCTTCCCGGCGGGGCGGCGGCAGCAGGCCGCGGTCCTGGTAGACGCGGACGTTGCGCACCGTCGTCCCTGCCGCTCGCGCCAGGTCGTCGATGCGGTACTCCGCCACGCCACCTCCTCTTGACATGCGTCAGCGTACCGCGGGTACTGTGCCAACAGTCAATGTCATCATTGTTCGTTGTCACGATCTGGAGCGATCGTATGCTCGCCGAGAACCTCAAGCCCGCGCGGGGCGTCGACCTCGCCCAGGTGCTGCCCGTCACGGCCGTCCTGGCCGCGCTCGGGGTCGCGGTGCTGGTCACCTGCGCGCTCTACCGGCGCGGGCGCACTCCCGTCCTCGAGCGCGGCGTCGCCTGGGCCGAGCGCGAGTCGGGACTGCCCGGCTGGGCCGCGATCCCCGCGATGGTCAGCTCGCTCAGCCTGCTGACCGCCGGCTTCGGCTTCTACTGGGACGTCGCCGTTCACATCGACCGGGGTCGCGACTCCTCGCCCTTCGGCACCCCCGCACATTGGCCCATCCTGATCGGCCTGTGCGGCCTTGCTCTCGCCGGCGTACTCGCCATCGCCCTCGACCAGGACACCGACGGCAAGGCGGCCGTCGTCCTGCCGGGTGGGCTGCGCTGCTCGCTCGGCGCCTCGCTCGTGATGCTCTGCGGCACGATCAGCCTGCTCGGCTTCCCCCTCGACGACCTGTGGCACAACGCGTTCGGCCAGGACGTCACGCTCTGGTCGCCGACCCACATCCAGATGGTCGGCGGCGCGTCGCTGACCACCCTCGCGACCTGGGTGCTCATCGAGGAGGGCCGTCGTCGGTCGACGGACCGCGGTACGGGAAAGCACGCGATGGCGCGGCTGATGCGCCCGCAGCCGATCCACATGGCGGGCGCGTTCCTCATCGGCCTGTCGACCCTGCAGGACGAGTTCGACATGGGCGTCCCGCAGTTCAACGCGATCTACCACCCGATCCTGCTGAGCCTCGCCGCCAGCATCGGCCTTGTCGCCGCCCGGGTGCGGATCGGCCGGGGCGCCGCACTGCGGGCCGCGCTGTTCTTCGTGGTCGTCCGCACGATCTGGATGGTCGTGATCGGCTACGGCTTCAGCCTGTCCATCCCCCACCTGCCGCTGTACCTCGCCGAGGCCGCCCTGGTCGAGCTGGTCGCCGTCGTCGTACCCGTGACGCAGCAGGTGCGCTTCGGTGCCACCGCCGGCCTGCTCATCGGGACGGTCGGAGTCGCGGCCGAGTGGGCCTGGTCGCAGGTCGCGTTCCCGCTTCCCTGGGGAGCGGTCCTGTGGCAGGGCTATCTGCTCGCTGCCGTCATCGGGGTCGCCGGTGGCGTCCTCGGGGGGCTCATCGGCCGGGCCCTGCTGCCCGGCGCGGCGACGCGCACCCGCACCCCGCGGCTGGCCGCCGGGCTCGCCTTCGCGGCGACGCTCGGTGTCGTCGCCGTCGCTCTGCCGATCCAGGAGCACTCCGCCTGGAAGGCCGCTGTGACGACCACCGCAGCGGGTCCGCACGAGGCCACCATGACCGTGACGCTCGACCCGGCGGACGCCGCGGACCACGCCGCCTGGTTCAACGTGACCTCCTGGCAGGGAGGCGATCTCGTGGCCGGCCACGGCCTTCGCATCACCGCGATGCGCAAGGTGTCCGACGGCGTCTATCGCACCGTGGGCGCCGTCCCCGTCGACGGGGACTACAAGACCGTGCTGCGCCTCGCGACCGGCACCTCGCAGCAGGCCGTCCCCCTCTACCTGCCTGAGGACAAGGCGATCCCGGCTGCGGGGGTCGCCGCTTCCCCGCACTTCACCCGGTCCTTCGTGCAGGACCAGAAGATCCTGCAGCGCGAGGCCGTGGGTGGCTCGACTATCTGGAAGCACGCGGCGTATGCGATCTTGGGCGTGCTCGCGCTGCTCTGGATCGCGTCCCTCTCCCTCGGACTGCGGCGTCTCGACCGGAGTGCCGCAGCGCCGTCGATCACCCCCCTTCGCCTCGTAGGAGCCTTCGCATGAACCACGTGAGAGTCGCCGTCATCGGCGCCGGCTTCTCAGGACTGGGTACGGCGATCAAGCTGGTGCAGTCGGGGCGTGACGACTTCATCGTGCTGGAGCGCGGGCCCGACCTCGGCGGCACGTGGCGGGTCAACACCTACCCCGGGTGCGCGTGCGACGTGCCCTCGCAGGTCTACTCCTTCTCCTTCGAGCTCAATCCCGACTGGTCGCACACCTATGCACGCCAGCCGGAGATCCAGGCCTACCTGCTGCGGGTGGCCGAGAAGTACGACCTGCGCGGCCGGGTGGTCTTCAACGCCGACGTCACCGATGCCCAGTGGACCGGGTCGGTCTGGGAGATCGAGACCACTGCAGGGTCCTGGACGGCGGACGTCCTCGTGGCCGGCACCGGCGGGCTGTCGGAGCCCTCTTTCCCTGATATCCCAGGGCTTTCCAGCTTCCAAGGCACGACCTTCCACTCGGCCGAGTGGGACCACTCGTGGACCGCGGCGGGAGAGCGGGTCGGCGTCATCGGCACGGGTTCCTCTGCGGTCCAGTTCGTGCCTCACGTGCAGCGCGAGGCCGCTTCGCTGACGCTGTTCCAGCGCACCGCGTCGTGGGTCCTGCCGCGCATCGACAAGGAGATCAGCGACGGGCACAAATCGGCGTACCGCCGGGTGCCGGGTCTGCAGCGGCTGGTGCGGGCGCTGGTCTACACCCGCACGGAGATCCCGCTGATCGGCTTCCGCTATGACCGGCGGATCCTCAAGCTCGGCGAGAAGATGGGGCGCAAGCTGCTCGAGGAGCAGGTCAGCGACCCCGTGCTGCGTGAGAAGCTGCGGCCGCACTTCGACCTCGGCTGCAAGCGGGTGCTGCTGTCCAACCACTACTACCCCGCGCTGGCCGCCGACAACGCCGACGTCGTCACCGACCGCATCGTGCAGGTCGTGTCGACGGGCGTCGTGACCGAGGACGCCGCCGGGATGCGCACGACGCACGAGCTCGACGCCCTGATCCTCGGCACCGGCTTCACGGTGCAAGACCCGCCGATCGCTCACAAGATCTCGGTCGATGGCGCCACGCTGGCCGAGCACTGGAAGCGATCGGGGATGTCGGCCCTGCACGGCGTCGCCGTCAGCGGGTTCCCCAACCTGTTCTTCCTGATGGGCCCCAACACCGCCCTGGGGCACAACTCGGTGCTGCTCATGATCGAGGCGCAGATCGACCACGTGGTCAAGGCGCTCGACCTCCTCGACCGTCAGGGCCTCACTGCGATCGAGCCGCGCGCCGACGTGCAGGAGGCGTACGACGCGCGGATCCAGCGGGAACTGCAGCCGACGGTGTGGAACTCCGGCGGCTGCAACAGCTGGTACCTCGACGAGCACGGCCGCAACACGGTGCTCTGGCCGACCTTCACCTTCACCTACATGCGCCAGCTGCGCGACTTCCAGGCGAGTGAGTATGTGCTGAGCTGAGGCCTCGCCTCAGTCGTGATGGCCCTTGTGCTTCTTGTGGTGCGGGGCCGGCGCGGGGGCGACGACCTTCGGCACGCGCACGGGCGCCGCCGTCGGGCTGGGCTTGACGACAGCGGCGGGCTGCACGACGGGTGCCCGTGAGCGCAGCGGCGACGGCGAGGTCGAGGATCCGGACGCCGGGGCCGCACTCGCGGCCACCGCCGTGCCGACGAGCAGGATGGCCAGCGCCCCCAGGCCCATCCGCACGAGGTCGAGACCGAGCGCCTCCCGGACGAGCGAGGAACGCTGGGCCGGCACCACCTTTGCGACCCGCGTCGGCACAGCTGCTGCCACGGGGTAGGGCATGGCCACGGTCGCCTCGCCACGCAGGACGTGCGCGACCTCGGCCGCGGTCGGCCGCATCGAGGGCATCCGTGCGGTCATGGCGGTCAGCAGCGACGGCCACGGCTGCGGCAGGTCAGCGGGGACCACGGGCTGGCGGTGCAGCCGGGCCAGTGCGGCCTCGACAGTCGGGCCGGTGTATTCGCGCTGCCCCTTCAGCCCCTCGAGCAGGACCAGACCGAGGGCATAGACATCGGTCGCCGGAGTCACCGGGTCGCCCGTCACCTGCTCGGGGGCGAGGTAGGGCGCGGTGCCGACGGTCAGCCCGGTCCCCGTGTGGCGCGCGCCGTCGATGATGCGGGCGATGCCGAAGTCGGTGAGCTTCGCCCCGGCTGGGCTCAGCAGGATGTTGGCCGGCTTCACGTCGCGGTGCACGACGCCTTGCGCATGGACATACGCGAGCGCTTCCGCGATCTCGGCACCGACGACCGTCAGGTCGGCCGACGCGCCGGCCAGCGTCGTCCCGTCGACCAGCTCCATGACGAGGAACGGCCGGCCGTCCGCCGTACCCGCGTCGTGGACCGCAACCAGTCCACGGTGCTGCAGACCCGCGAGGGTCTGCATCTCGGTCTGCGCGCGGGTCGCCGCATCCTCATCGAGGTCGTCGCGGAACAGCTTCACCGCCACCTCGCGACCGAGCACTGTGTCGGTCGCCCGGTGCACCCTCGCCATCCCGCCGACGCCGAGGACCTCGCCGAGCTCGTACCGACCTGCGACCAGCATGGAAGGCCCCTGCCCAGCGGGAGGCCTCAGAACACCACCCGGACCGAGCCAACCGGCTTGCCGCCACCCAGCACAGCCGTCTCGGCCAGCTCGTCGAGCACGGGGGCGTCGAGGCCGAGCACCCGCAGCGCGGCGACCAGCACCGGTGCGCGCGCCCGACCGCCGCCGTCCTCGATCTTCAGTGTCACGACGGAGCCGTCAGGCAGGGCAGCGGCACACAGCCCTTCGGCGCCGTCCTTGACCACCAGCCCAGGGATGCCCTCCATCAGCCGGGTGACGTCACGGCCGGTGCCGCCGACGTACCAGGGGTTGCCCGACATCGCCGCGACGACGCGACGGTCCAGCCCGGCGAACGCGCGTGCCAGGCCGCGCAAGGTGAGAGCGTGCTGCGGGGCACCGCAGCCGTCGACCACGACGTGGGTCACCGGCTCACCGGCCATCGTGGCCAGGGCGTCCTTCAAGGCCCGCTGCAGCGGGTGGTCCGGGGACAGGTAGCTGTCGGTGTCCCATCCGTTGGTCGCGCAGGTCCGCAACATCGCGGCGTGCTTGCCAGAGCAGTTCATGGTCAGCGGCGTCGCCTCGCCACCGGCTCGCAGGATCGCGTGCCAGGCCGCCTCGCTCACCGGCGGCATCGCCGGGGTCCGCAGCGTCAGGTCTCCGAGGATCGCCCGGACGACGGACAGGTGGCCTGGTTCGCCGTTGTGGGAGGAGGTCGCGATCGCGAGCTCCGTGTCGTTTGCGGGCTGCCAGCCGAGGTCCAGCATCGCCGCGGCCTGCAGCGGCTTGTTGGAGGAGCGGGGGAGGATCGGACGGTCGACATCTCCGAGAGCGAGTGCGACCGAGCCGTCAGGACGTACGGCAAGAACGTGCCCGTGATGGCTGCCTTCGACGAAACCGGAGCGGGTGACCTCGGCGAGGATCAAGCGTCGTTGAGGAGGGCGGAGACGTCCGCCTCGCCGTCCTTGTAGCGGCGGGTGATCTCGGCCGAGCAGGTGTCCATGACGGCCTGCACCCGACGGCGCTTCGCCGACACAGACTGCTCCTCGTCGCTCAGCACGCGCATCGCGTGGTGCAGCTCGTCGCTGGACCGCGCCGAGGTGTCGGAGAGGTCGACGTCGGCGACCAGCGCCTCGACATAGCGGCGGTGGCTGTCGACCCGGCTCGGCTCGATCGTGCTGTGCCGGCCCATGCCGCGCGCACCTGCCCGCGGCTCGTCGGCGAGGACCTGCGCGAGGTTCTCGACGAGGGTGCCCTCGGCGCCGCCCTCGCGGCGGTTCAGCTCGGCCCGCACGATGTCCAGCCGGCCCTGGATGAGGCGCCGGATGTAGGACAGGTCGACCTCCTCCTGCTCGGCCTCGTCGCGCAGCCCCCGGAGGTCGGTGAGGGCGAGGTCTCCGAGGCCGACGAGGTAGTCGTCGGCGAGGACACGGTCGATCCGGCGGCTGCCCTGCTCGGCGCTCACGCGAGGTCCTCCAGTGTCGGGGATGGGTGGGTCGCACCATCGTGTCAGATCCCGCAAGTGACTGACCCGATCGGCTCAACAAGCACGCTCATCGTGCCGAAGGCATGAGTACAGCCGACAACCCAGTGAGAGGAGCTGACCGAGCGTGCTCAAGGGCGATCTGGTCACCACCCCGCTGCCCGCGGTCCTACGCCAACTGGCTGATGGCGTGGTCTCCGGCTGCCTGCACGTCGACGACGGGGTGGGCGGCACGGCCAAGGTCTTCCTGCGCGGTGGTCAGGTCTATTCGGTCCAGGTACCCGGCCGGCGTCCCCAGCTCGGCGCGCGCCTCGTCTCCAGCGGAGCCCTCGGACCCGAGGCTCTCGCGGAAGCGCTCGAGGCGCAGCGCACCGAGCTCCAGGGCTGGCGGCTCGGCGAGCTGCTCGTGCACCTCGGGTATGTCGACCAGCCGATCGTCGAGTCGTTCGTCCACGAGCAGCTGCGCGAGCAGACCAGCGACCTGATGCGCTGGCCCACCGGCAGCTGGAAGTTCCGGGTCAACGAGCGGACCCGCGAGGATGTCGCCCCGCCGACCCCCGTCGAGGAGCTCCTCGAGTCCGTCGAGCAGCGCCGCGCCCAGTGGGACGTCATCGCCGAGGTCCTGCACGGGCCCGACGCCGTACCCATGCTGTCGGCTGCCGGCCAGACCGACGCCGAGATGTCGATCGACCCCGAGTCCTGGTCGCTGCTGTGCAAGGTCGACGGCGTGCGCTCCGTGTCGGAGCTCGCCCGCGAGTGCGGCTTCACCCTGTTCGAGGCTGGCCAGGTCGTCTACTCCCTCGTCCGCTCCGGCCTGCTCGAGGTCGAGGAGGTGCTGGTCGGCGCCGAGACCACCACCGCAGCCCCGGCGCCCTCCGTCGACTCGGTGACGTCGCGGCTGGCGATGGCCTTCGCCCCCGCTTCCCCGTCCGAGATCGTCATCCCGGCGCAGGCCGAGGAGATGAACCCGGCCGACGTCGCCAACCTCGTCGCGAAGGCGCTCCGCGAGGACCGCACCCTCGACAACCGCACCGCCGCCTCCGACGAGATCGACGCCTCCGTCGGGCGGGTGTCGCAAGCCCTGTCCGCACTGCTCGGTGACGACAGCAGCGCCTCCGACGACCTGTTCGCCGCCCCCAAGCGCGGCCGCAACAAGATCCCCAAGCCGATGACCCTCGCGGAGGAAGCGCGCGAGAAGCGCCAGGAGGCCCGCGCCAAGGCGCACGCCAAGCGCCGCGCCGCCGATGCCGACGAGCTGGCCCAGGCGCAGGCCGAGCTGGAGGCCGCCCGGGCCGCCGAGGCCGAAGCCGAAGCCGCGACGCTGACCGCCGACCACCAGGCCGAGATCGTCAACCTGGCCGCTGCTCGCCAGGCCGCTGAAGAGCGGGCCGCCGCCGAAACCGCCGCCGCCGAGGCCGAGGAGGCCGCCCGCCTCGCTGCCGAGGAAGAGGCTCGCGCCACCGCCGAGGCTGAGGCCGAGGCCGCCCGGCTCGCCGCCGAGGCTGAGGCCCGGCTCGCCGCCGAGGCTGAGGCCGAAGCCGCTCGCATCGCTGCTGAACAAGAAGCCGCCCGCCTGTTCGCCGAGGAAGAGGCCCGCGTGGCCGCTGAGGAAGCCGAGCTCGCCCGTCAAGCCGCCGAAGCCGCCCGGCTGTTCGCCGAGGAAGAGGCACGCGTGGCCGCCGAGCAGGCCGCTGCTGAGGAAGCAGAGCGCGCCCGTCAAGCCGCCGAGGCAGAGGCCGAAGCCGCCCGCCTGTTCGCCGAGGAAGAAGCACGCGTGGCCGCCGAGCAGGCCGCCGCTGAGGAAGCCGAGCTCGCCCGTCAAGCCGCCGAAGCCGCCAGCCTGTTCGCCGAGGAAGAGGCCCGGCTCGCCGCCGAGCAGGCCGCCGCTGAGGAAGCCGAGCTCGCCCGTCAAGCCGCCGAAGCCGCCCGCCTGTTCGCCGAGGAAGAGGCCCGGCTCGCCGCCGAGCAGGCCGCCGCTGAGGAGCGCGCCCGCGTCGAGGCAGAGTTGCGCGAAGCTGCCGAGAAGCAGGCCGCCGAAGACGAGGCCCGCCAGATCGCTCAGGCGGCGGAAGCGGCCCGGATCGCCGCCGAGTTCGAGGCGGCTGAGGCGGAGCGGCTGGCCGCCGAGGCCGAGGAGCAGGCCCGCAGCTCCCAGCAGCGCTTGCACACCGCCGACGCCTTCGCCGAGCTGAGCGCCGCGGCCGCGACCGCCGGCGACACCCTGATCGCCCCCGTCGAGACCGTCGTTCAGGTCGAGGAGAACGTTGAGGACGAGATCGAGGAGGCGCCGCTGCGGACCTATCCGCCGGCGGACACCGACATGGCTTCGCTGTTCCGTGAGCTGTCCTCACTCGGCCACGAGGACGAGCCGCCCGCGCCCACCGGACCGAGCCGATCTCCCTCGAAGGCCGCTCATCCCGCCGCAGGGAAGCCCAAGAAGAAGGGCCTCTTCGGTCGCTGATCCACGGAGACCTTCGGTAGTTTCGGAGGCCCAGATCCGCGATCAACTCTCCGTGGATCACCGGGGAGGGGCTGTCCACAACCGGTACGACCAGCAGCCCGCCGTACTCGCCGGGGGGCAACGCTGCCCCGATGCGCATGTCAGAGGCCCTGGCGATCGGCGTCGAGCTCGGGAGGAAGTCGTTCCGGGCGGTGAGCGCGTCGGAGCTGGCGGCACATGGCGTCGACGGGCCGGCGGTGACGCGCCTCGTCAAGGCCGGCGACGTCGAGCGGATGTGGCGCGGGATGTACGCGTTCGGCCCGGTGACCGACACCACGCGTGCCCACGCCGCGATCAAGCACGCGCAAGCCCGGCTGCCCGGGTGCAAACCACAGCCTGCACCCGTCGTCACCGGCCTGCTTGCCGCTCGTGAGCTCGAGCTGCCGTGGGTGCCCGGCAGTACGTCGGTCCACGTGCTCGTAGGCAAGGACGCGCGCCGCCCGTCGTACCCGGAGATCGTCGTCCGCCGGTGCTGGGACCTCGAGTCAGTCGACACCTGGAGCCTCGCCGGCGTGCGCATGGCCGATGCCACGCGAGCGGTCTACGACGGCGCGCGTGGGTGCGTGAGCCTGCGTGACGTGCGCGGGCTGGTCCTCGGGGCGGTGGCCAAGTGAGTCACGACGAAGGACCTGACGACGCTGCTGGACGAGGGCGCGGTCGGGGGTACTGCGTGGACGCGGCGGGCCGTGCTCGACGCCGAGCGCGGGTGCGCGTCGCCGCCGGAGGCCGAGGCGGTGGACGCGATGATCGGCTGCGGCTGGCCGTTCTACGTGAACCCCGACCTCTACCTCGGGGGCAGCCTCCTGTGCCGGCCGGACGTCTTCCTCGTGGGCACGGGATCGGGCGGCGAGCTCGACTCCGTCGAGCAGCACAACGCCACGCAGGCGAAGCTCGCGCACACCCTCAACCGGCACACGGCGGCGGCCAGGGCAGTTGATCTGCTGCACCGCACGCCGTGGCAGCTGCGGCAGGACCCGGCCGCGTGGGTGCGGGACCTGATCACCCAGGCAGCGGACCGCCTCGAGCGGGGACTCGGCGACCCGCCCGGGTTGGAGATCCGCCCGCGCGGACCGCTACTGCGTTGATCCACGGAGAGTTGGTGGCCGCCTAAGGCGCGAAAAGCTACCGAGACTCTCCGTGGATCAACGGAAGCGCAGCAGGTCCGCGCGAGCTTCAGCGGACGCGCGCGCCGGCGACTCGGGTACGGCGAGCTCGAGCTCGTCCACGACGGCAGCGACGCCGTCGACCGTCAGCGCGGCATCGGCAGGGACGTTGCGCTTGAGCAGGGCCAACCCGATGGGCCCCTGCTCGAAGTGCCGTGCGGAGCTGCCCATCCGGCCGACGGCCCGGCCGTCGAGCAGCACGTCCGCACCGACAGCGGGCAGCGTCACGTCGGAGCCGTCGAGGTGCAGGCGCACCAGCCTGCGAGGCGGCCGGCCGAGGTTCCAGACGCGGGCGACGCTCTCTTGACCTCGGTAGCAGCCCTTGTCGAGGTGGACCGCGGAGCCGAGCCAGCCGACCTCATGCGGGAGCGTGCGGTGGTCGGTGTCGAGACCGAGCCGAGGGCGGCCGTCGGCGATCCGCAGCGCCTCGAAGGCCATCACCCCGGCGGTGCCCTCGACGGACGTCACCAGCGCGTAGCCCTCAGCGGGCGTCCACTGGACCACCAGCTCGGGCACGGGCGCGACCTCCACCCGCAGCATGAAGCGCATCGAGTCGAGATAGCCGAGCAGAGCGGCGCCGGTGCCGGGTTCGACGTGCACGAGCACCTCGGTGCCGGTCTCGGTCAGGTGCAGGTGGTGCTCGACGTGGCCCTGCGGGGACAGCACGAGGGCTTCGGTCGACGTGCCCGGCGCGAGCCCGGACACGTGCTGCGACACGAGCGAGTGCAGCCACGACAGCCGGTCAGGACCGGTGACCCGGAGCACGTCGCGGTGCGAGAGGTCCACGACCCCACTCCCGGCGCAGAGCGCACGCTGCTCGGCGTAGGGGTCGCCGTAGTGACCGGCGACGGCCTCGTCGGGCGGGTCTGCGGCTACGGCGGTCACACCTGCATCAAAGCGCAGGCAGCGCGCGGCATTCCTGTCAGCCGCGCGGGAGTCGCGGTACGGGCGGCGCGCCTGGTCGATCGTCGACGCGCGCGCCGCCCGTGTTGAGCGATTGCTGGATCAGATGCGGTGCACTCCGAACGCCGGCGAGTAGCCGACGAAGTTGCCGTGCGTGCGCCCGATGCCGACCTTGAGCGTGTAGCTGCCACGGGCCAGGTTGACCGAGAACCTGTAGGTCCCGTTGCTGGCGACCCGCACGTTCTGGACGGCGACGTAGCGGCCGCCGCTGTAGCGGTACAGCGTGATGAGGTTGCCGCTCTTGTTGGGCGACGTGCCGCCCCGGACGACCAGCGGCGACTTCACCGACGAGCGGGCGCCATTGGACGGCGAGGTGACCGTCACCCGCGTCGACACACCCAAGCGGTACGACGTGGCCTGGCTCGGGCCACTGGTCGAGTTGCCCCGGAACAGCGTCCTGATCGTGTAGCTGTAGATCGGGTGGAACGTGTAGCTCCAGCCGCCGGTGCTGTTGGTGAGCACCTTCGGGAAGGACGCGGAGCCGACGTCCGGCGACAGTGCCAGCTCGACGGTGGCACCTGAGATGCCCGCGCCGGTGCTGGCCTTGAGCAGGCGACCACTCAAGGTCATGGGCTGACCGGTGGTGCTGAGGCTCGGGTGGTGGCCGCTGGTGAGGATGGTGTCACCCTTCGGCGGGACACCGCTGGTCTGGGCGAGGGTGCTGCCCGCGGTGCTGTCGCCGGCGACGTTGCGCGCGAGCACGAAGATGGAGTACTTCACGCCACCCGCGAGCCCCGTCACAGTGCCCGCGGTCGCGTTCGGGCCGACGGTGGCAGGCGTCCCGGCCGGGTTGCCGCCCGAGTCCTTGGCGGACACGACGTAGCCGGTGATGGGCGCACCGCCGTCATCCGTCGGTGCCGTCCAGCCCGCGGTGACAGACGTGCCGGTCACACCGACCGTGTGGACGCTGGTCGGCGGTCCTGGCGGTGTCGCGACGAGGAGGCAGCCGACACAGCTGCCGACCCCCGAGTCGGTCGGGTTCTTGACCTCCACGTCCTTGGCACCCTTGGCGGTCCCGGAGTCGACACTCGCGGTGGCAGAGATCGAGTTGCCGTCCGAGGCGACCACGACGTTGCTCAGGGTCACCCCGTCGATGGTCGGGATGGCCGTCTTGCCCGAGGTCGTGGAGAAGTTCGACCCGTTGATCGTGATCGCCTTGCCCGACGCGTCCGGCGCCAGGAAGCCCGGCACCACGCCGGTGACCTTCGGGCCGAAGTTGACCGAGAAGCCCTTGGCCAGGGTGCCGACACCACCGTCAGGGTTGGTGACGACCACGTCGCGCTGGACGGCGCCCGCGGTCTGGTCGATGTTGACCGTCGCGACGAGGGTGTCGTCCGGGGTGGGCGCGACGACCGGGATGACCGTGCCCTGCGTGACGGTCACGGCGGTGACCGTGACGCCGGGCCCGAAGCTGACCGTGCTGGACGTGGCCGGCGACGACCCGGTCACGAAGCCCGGGCCGGTCACCGTGATCTTGACGCCCTGGGCGCCTTGGCCATAGCTGGTCGGCGAGACCGCGGTCGGCGACGGCGGCGCGTCGACCGTGAAGCCACCAGTCAGCGTGCCCGAGTTGACGCCGTCGGCGTTGGTCGCCTTGACGTCCTTCGCACCGGTCGCGGTGGCAGCAGGGATGTCGACCTTCGCCGTGATCTGGGTCCGGCTGACCCAGACCACGTCGTGGACGGAGACCCCGGTGATCGTGATCTGCTCGCCGCGGGAGAAGTTGTTGCCCGCGATGGTGATGGGCAGGTTGCTCGCGCCCTGACCGCCTGCGGCCGGGGTGACCGAGCTGACCGTGGGCGAGCTGCCCGTGACGGTGAAGCACGACGAGCAGGACAGGATGGCGCCGCCCGGTGTCGTGACGACCGCGTTGTAGGTGCCGGGGGCCGCGTCGGTCAGGTCGAAGATCGCCGTCAGCGTGGAGCCGCTCACGCCCGGAGACGCGCCGGCGATGTCAGGCTGGATGCCCGGGGTCCCGGCCCGTACGAGCTTTGCCGTGCTGCCTGAGACGACACCCGCACCGGTCAGCGCGACCGACTTCGTACCGTTGTTGGAGCCGGTCGACGGCGCGGCAGTGAGGTTGTCCACGCCGAAGCAGCCGGCGCAGACGACCGAGCCGAAGTCACTCGGGTTGGTGACCACGATGTCGCGCAGCCCCGCGGGTGCGTTGTTCGCGATGCCGAGCGAGAAGGTGGCCTGCGCGGGCGCGCCCGTCGCGGGGTTGGCGTTGGTGACGGTGACTGTCCCGACCGACAGCGACGGGTCGGCGGTGCGCGCGGCGCCGGCGGCCGGCGGCAGCGAGAACTGGACGGTGATCTTGCCGTTCGGCGGGCCGTCGAAGTTGGCGCCCTTGAGGGTGATGGTCTTGGTGGAACCCGCGGGCGCGCTCGCCGGGGACACGCTGCTGATCGTCGGACCGGCATCGACCGTGAACGGCGAGGACGTCGAGGTCGGGGCGGCCGTCGACGTGCCGCCGTCGGGGTTGGTGACCGTGACGGACCGGTCTCCGGTCGGGGCGTCAGGGGCGACGAGGAAGCGGACCTTCGCGGAGATGTTGGTCGCGCTCAGGGTCTGCGTCGTGACGCCGGGGCCGCTCACCGTGAAGGCCGGCAGCGTGCTGGCGTTCGTCCCGCTCGCAAAGCCCGAGCCGCTGATGGTCTCGACGTAGTTGGCGCCCTGACCCAGAGCGGAGGTGTCCAGGCTGCCGATCGACGGGCCCGGGGTGACCGTGAAGACGTTGGCGACGCTGTAGTTGCCGCCGTCCGGCCCGCTGATCGTGATGGCGCGCGGCGAGCCCGACGCGTCCTGGGTGAACGAGAACGGCGCGCTGATCTGCGTGCCGTCGGCGCTCACGGTGGCGGTGCCGGCGCTGACGTCCTGCACGGTGGTCGTGGGCGTGGACTGGCTGGCGCTCTTGAAGCCCTGGATGGACAGCCGCGACCCCTGCCGGATGCCCTGACCGCTGACCGTCACGACGACGCTCTGCGAACCGGCACCGGTGCTGGTCGGCGAGACGCCGGCCGCGGCAAACGTCGGCTGCCAGAACTCGGCCGCGCTGCCGGTCTCGCCCACCGTGTTGGTGACGCGCAGCAGGTGCTTGCCCGGGGTGAAGGCGCCGGAGTGGGTGTAGTTGCCGCGGATCAACTGAGCCGAGGCGTAGCCCGGGAAGTGGGAGGTGTCGTTCGGGTCGCCGACCGTGAAGGCCAGCCCCGGGTCCTTGGTCACGCCGTCCGGGAGGAAGAAGTCGACGTAGGAAGCCTCCGCGAGGTTCTGCCCGCTGACGTCGAGCGGCAGGGCACCACGCGAGGTGGTGCTGCTGGTGGGGGCGCCGAACAGCACGCCGCTCGCGTCCGGGGCACCGCTGCTGCTGATCGTGAACGGGCAGCCGCACTTGGCGCTGACGGAGGTGCCGGTCGGGTCGGTGCGCGACGTGTAGACGTCGTAGACGCCGGGCGGCGCGTTGGTGGTGGGGACGCTGCCGACGAGCTTCGTGCTGCTCGAGTTCGCCTGGTCGGTCGTGCCCACGAGGCCGGGGGTGCCGCTCGAGCCGTAGGCCGACTGGAACGTCGGCGCCAGCAGCGGCGAGTCCGACTGGGGCACGAACAAGGACCCGTTCAGCGTCACGGCGGTGTCACCGGTGTTGTTGGTGACGGTCGGGGAGATGCTGGTGACCGTGCCGGTGTTGGGGCCGACGGCGAACGCCGCTCCGCCCAGCAGACCGGTCGCGCCGGAGGTCAGGAGGGCTGTCGTCGCAGCGAGCGCCAGTGAGCGGCGAGCGGCAAGGGGGAGCGTCATTGTTCTCCAGCGCTGAGTCGTGTGGTGCGGGCCATTCTGGGGGCAACAGGCGATCCCCCGTAAGAGGGGTTCGCCGCGGGTAAGGGGAATCCTCCCAGCACCGTCACGGCGTTTCGTGCTCGTTTGCCACACATTGCCGACATCTCCCGGACAAGGAGAGGTGTCCGAGGTCGAGCAGGAACCCGTGCTGCCGCTCGAGCTGCGACTGCAGGTCGGCTGCGATGCCCGCCGGCACCTCGAGTACGGCCTGGCACTGCTGGCACACCAGGTGGAGGTGTACGACGTCCTCCAGCACCGACCAGGTGGGTGAGCCATGACCGAGGTGGGTGTGCTGCACCAGGCCGACCTGCTCGAGGAGGGTCAGGGTCCGGTAGATCGTCGCGAGGTCGGCATCAGGCCGGATCTCGGCGTGGATCTGCTCCGGGGTGGCGTGCCCCAACGCCGCGACCGCCTCCAGGACCCGACGGCGCTGGGGGGTCACGCGGTAGCCGCCGTCCCGCAAGCGCTGGGTCGCAGCCTCACCGCTCAGCGCCCTGCCCACGCGCCCGAGGCTACGCGGCCGCTGGGCACGGCGAACCCCTGGGCGCTTCCTTCTCCGACAGAGATGGGCCGGCTGGACTGAGCCGGCGCCCAGGGGTTCGGGTGCCTGTCGTGGAGTCGCCGTACGCCGTCAGGCGTGCGGTGGTCCGCGTCTGACGGCGGCTAGCGGACAGCCACCTCACGAGTCCAGTTGTTACTCAATGCTTCGGACCACCTCCCTTCACGTGTACCTGAAGCGTAGGTCGCAAGACGGCGCCTGTCATCCGGAATCCGGGGGGTGGCGAGCCGGTCCCGGGAAGGGATCTACCGTCCTCTCGGGACCGGCTCGCCTACCGCGCCAGAGCAGCCGCCGGTCGAGCCACCGACAGCGGCGCGGTGATCTCTACAACGACCGGTTCTCCCGATGGCGTTTCACCCGATCGGGTGATGATCTGTGTCCTACCGTGGGCGCCGTGCGCCGCGTCCTGCTCCTCGACGACGCGCGAGAGCTGCCCCCCGACACCCCGGTGCTGCGCGCCGACGACCTCGGCGTGGTCCGGGGGGAGGCCGTCTTCGAGACGCTGCGGGTCCTCGACGGGCGCCCCTGCTTGCTCGCCGAGCACCTGACTCGCTTCGCGCATTCGGCCGCCCGGCTCGGCATCGACCTGCCTGCCGGCTTCGACGAGCTGGCGCACAAGGCCGCGATCGGCGCCGAGGACGCTGGTCTGCGGCTGACCATGACCAAGGGCGGCGTCGGGTTCGCGGTGCTGTTCGACGTCGCGCCCGAGACGGTCGCCGGTCGCGGCGGTATCTCCGTGGTGACGCTGCCGCTCGGGATCGCCTCTGACCTGCGCGCCCAGCAGCCGTGGCTGCTCGGGGGCGTGAAGTCGACGTCGTACGCGGTGAACATGGCTGCCCTTCGGCACGCCCGTGCCCTCGGGGCCGACGACGCGATCTGGGTGTCGACGGACGGCTATGTGCTCGAGGCGCCGACGTCAACGGTCATTGCCCTCGTGGACGGGCAGCTCGTCACACCGCCGGTCGACACCGGCATCCTGCCCGGCACCACCCTGCTCGCGTGCAGTCGCCTCCTGCCGATCACTGCGGCACCGCTGTCGGTGAGCGACCTCGCGCGTGCCACGGAGATCGCGCTGCTGTCCTCGGTGCGAGGCGTGGCGCCGGTCCTCAGCCTCGACGGCCGCCCCCTCGGAGCGAGTCCCGTCCTCACCGCCCTGGCCACCCGCTTCGAGACCACCCTCCCCACGTGGATGTGAACACCTGGGCTGCGCAGAGGGGCTCGGGCGACCCCCTCAGTTCACATCCACGGCGTCAGGCGGCGGTCGGGCCGTCGGTCTGGAGCTCGTGAGACAGCAGGTCCGCCGACATGGGGCCACACACCAGGTCGAGCAGCAGGGACAACGGGATGCCCTGCTCGAGCAGCCTCATCGGGGACATCACGTTCTCCAGGTCTCGGGGGGTCACACCAACAGATCGGCTGCCCGTTCCCGGTGCCTTGACCCCTGTCCGGGTGGTCCTGCTCTCACCCGTCCCGACCACATCGTTGCGCCGTTCGCCAGCGAGCCCTCGGAACAGCTCCTAACGGGTGAATCCGTGCGGACCAAGCGGCCTCGGCTGCGGGATCGTCCGTAGCCAGGACGCTGCGCGTGAGGTCCGGCAATGGGTACGGCGGTGAGCCGGTGCTCTCGGAGAGCAGCGGTCCCTCTGCCCGGTAGCGGCCCGGGTGACGTGGGCCGGCCGCAGGGGAACCGGGTCAGGCGGCCAGCAGCCGCGTGACCTGCTTCCAGTGCCAGCGCACGCCGTAGGGCGTCGGGTGCCCGCCGGCGTTCAGCGCGGCCGCGATGGAGTGGTGCGACGCGCCGGTCTGGGACATGCCCTCGATGAGCGCACGGGCGTCCGGCGGCACGACACCCAGCCCGACGGCCGGCCTCGCGACCTGCGGACCCGACACGTGCTGGTCGTGCAACCGGCGTACCTGCTGCGCGGTGCCGTGGGCGCTGAGCGCCCAGGCCGCGTGGGCGCAGTGCACCGTCGCGGGCAGCTGTGCGAGCTCGTCCTCGAGGGCGATCGCACCGCTGACGTCCCCCGCGGCCCAGCGCGCCGCGGCGAGGTCGGTCCAGACGACGGCGCCTTCGGGGACGTCGACGAGCGAGGAGGCCACGGTGTAGCCAGGCCGGAGGGCAGCCGCCATGCCGCGGGCGGCGAGCTCGCGCTCGACGGCGACCCGGTGCTCGACGGAGGCGAGCAGCACGACGGGAGCGGTGCCCCGCAGTGCCGGCTCGAGCACGTCGACCGCTTGGGACACGAGGTCGTCGGCGACGTGCAGCCCGTGGTGGGTCGCGGTGGCAGGACGCATCCCGCAGAGCAGCTCGGCCAGCGCGCTCTCGGGGACCGCCGGGCTGAACAGGTGGCCCTGTCCCACGGGGCAGCCGATCTCCTGGAGCAGCGCGCGCTGCTCCTCGGTCTCGACGCCCTCGGCGATCACGGCGAGCCCGAGGTCGGTGGCCATCGCCACGGTCGCCCTCAGCACGGCGAGCACGCGGGCATCGGAGATCCGGCCGACCAGTGACCCGTCGAGCTTCACCGCGGAGAGGGGCAGCTCCAGGAGGTGGCGCAGTCCGGCGCGCCCGGTGCCGTAGTCGTCGAGGGTGACCTGCACCCCGGCGTCCCGGAGCCGCTGCAGCTCGCGGACGGCCACCGGAGCGTTGCCCGTGACACCTCTCTCGGTGATCTCGAGCGACAGCGCCGACGGGTCGATCTGGTGCGCGTCGAGGTCGGCGAGCACGCTGTCGGCCAGTCCGGGTTGGGCCAGCTGCAGCGGCGACACGTTGACACCCACCACGACCAGGGGCGCGACCCGGAGGTCGGCGAGCGCGCGCAATGACTCGTGCAGCACATGGCGGCCGACAGCCAGCGTGAGACCGCTCGAGGCGACATCGGGCAGGAACTCGGCGGGCGGCACCACGCCGCGCTGCGGGTGCTCCCAACGGATCAGCGCCTCGATGCCGATCGGACGTCCGGTGGCGAGCTCGACCATCGGCTGGAACCAGGTGGCAAGCTCGCCGAGGTCGAGGGCGCGCCGCAGCCGGCGACCTTGACTCGTCGAGGAGCCACTTCCCAACAGGCGGCCGAGCTCGAGGGCGTTGATCACGCTCTCGCCGAGGGTCTCGAGCGCCTGCACCTGCGCCGCCGTGAACTCTCGCGCCACCCGGTCGACGACGCAGAGCACGCCGAGGGCCAGACCGTCGCGGCCGATCAGCGGCACCCCCGCATAGGCGCGGGCCGCCGCCCCGGCTCCGTGCCGGCGGTCGGGGAAGCGCGGGTCCTGGCTCGTGTCGGCCACGACCAGCGGTGCGCTGTTGTCCACGACCCAGGTGCTGAAGGTGCCGGCGCGCGGCACGTCGACCGGGTCGCTGCCGCTGGCGGCGAGGAAGGTCAACCGGTCGGACGTCACCACCGAGACGAAGGCGGTCGGCGCATCGCACGCCTGCGCAGCCAGCTCCGCGATCCGGTCGAACCCTGAGCTTGCCTCCAGGGGATAGGTGCTCAGCGACTCGAGCCGATCGGTCTCAACGTCCATGTGCATCACGGGTGGGTCAACTTCCTTGTCTGCGGATGTCCTCTACGCCATCGGCTGCCCCCCTCGACCCGGTTGAGCCGATCCACGAAGACCCCCCTAAGGGACTACCTGGACACCAGTCACGCACCACCCATCAAGCCCATCCGTCCCGCCTGAGCGACCCAGCCAGGCGGGTCGCCGCTCGAGAACCGACGGAAACCTGTCGCCGGCGACACCACCTCATCGGGCCAGGCCGACCATCCCGAAGGGGTGCGCACATCGTGGGACCGGACCGACCCCCGCCGAGCACGACACCTTCTCCACGACACCTCCCGGTGACTGCCGGGGCCCGTGCTCACCGGCGCGGGCCCCCGGCGCTGCCGGGTGGACACGGGGACGCTTCGGGCCACTTTGACGGCAGTTGCCCTAGTCCCTTTCTCCCATCTCCGCCAAAACCCTCGTGGGAAGCAGGCATGGAGCCGAGAACCGAAAGATGCCACTCCTTCCGAGACTGCGAGCGCTGACAGCGGCTGCCGCTGTCGTGCTCGTGCTCGTGGTCGTGGCCTTGTTCGTCACCAGCCAGATCGACACGACTGCCGACGACCTGCTCGAGCTCGTCGCGGCCCTCATCGCAGCTGTCAGCTGCGGTCTCGCCGCCCGCGGGTCGCATGGCCGCCTCCGGCTCGGATGGACGGCGCTCGCCGGTGCCTGCGCCTTCTGGGGGGCAGGTGAGGCGATCTGGTCGGTCTATGAGCTGATGCTCCATCAGGAGACTCCCTTCCCGTCGGCAGCAGATGTCGGCTTCCTCGCCTTCCCCGTCGGTGCGATGGCCGCCCTTCTCGTCTTTCCCGCCCGCGCCAGCGGCTCGGACCGCCGGCGCATGACGCTCGACGGCCTCACGACCACGACAGCCATCGCCCTGATCTCCTGGTCGACGGCGCTCGGTGCCGTGATCCGGCAAGGGGCTGACTCGACGTTGGCGTCCGTCGTCGCGGTCGCCTATCCCCTGTCCGACGTCGGCCTGCTCGTCGTCTGCGTCCTGGTGCTCTCCCGCGCCGGTGGCCACCGTGCGGTCCTCGGCATCGTCGCCAGCGGTCTCGCTCTCATGGCGGTCGCGGACAGTGCGTTCGCCTATGCAGTGGCCCAGAACTCTTATGCCACAGGCGATCTGCTTGACCTCGGCTGGTACTTCGCCTTCTTCCTGCTGGCCCTCGCGCCGATGGCTCCTGGGGCGCTCGAGAGCACCGCTCACGACGACAGCGCCTCGGTGGCCGGGGGGCTGCTGCCCTACATCCCGCTGACCGTGGCCGCCGTCGTGGAGATCTCGCGCTATGGCATGGGCCACCGTCCGGGTCTGTTCGAGTCCGTCCTGTGCGGTGTGCTCATGGCGCTCGTGCTGGTGCGACAGGCCCTCACCGGCCGCGACAACCGGCGGCTCGCACAGAGCCTGACCGAGCGGGAACGCGAGCTCCGCCACCAGGCCTTCCACGACGGACTCACCGGACTGGCCAACCGAGCCCTGTACGTCGACCGGGTCACCCACGCCCTCAACCTGCACAGCCGTGACGGCCGGCCGCTCACCATCTGCTTCCTCGACCTCGACGGGTTCAAGCACGTCAACGACACCCTCGGTCACTCCGCCGGCGACGACCTGCTGGTCCAGGTGTCCGAGCGGTTCTCCAGCGTCCTGTCCAGCGCCGACACCCTGGCCCGCTTCGGCGGCGACGAGTTTGCCGTGCTGTTCGAAGACTCACCCGAGCCGCTCCGCCTCGCGACCTCGCTGCTCGAGGCGTTGACGGCACCCTTCACCCTGGCGACCGGCGCGGCGACAGCCTCGGTCAGCATCGGGGTCGCGCGGGTCGGTCGGCACGACAGCACACCCACCGTCGACGAGCTGCTCACCCGCGCCGACCTCGCCATGTATGCCGTCAAGCGCCGCGGCAAGTCCGGCGTCCTGCTGCACACGGCGGCGCTCGCGATCGAGGACGTCGACCTCGGCCCGCAGCTCGCGCTGGCACTCACCAACCGCGAGGTCCATGTCGCCTACCAGCCGATCGTCGAGCTGGCCACGGGGCGCACCCACACGCTGGAGGCGCTCGCCCGCTGGTCCCCTCAGGGGATCCCGGTCACCCCGGACCTGTTCATCCCCCTGGCCGAGCGCGCCGGACTGCTCGACGAGCTGTTCACCCTGGTCCTCGAGGAGTCGTTGTTCCGCCTCGCGTCGTGGACGCCCGGAGTGCGGGTCGCGGTCAACGTCAGTCCCTCGCAGCTCAGGCCCAGCCTGGTCGCGCAGGTGTCGAACGCCCTGGTCCGCTATGGCATCGAGGGAAGCCGGCTGGTCCTCGAGCTCACCGAGACCGACGGGCTCGCCGACACCGAGCGCGCCCGCCAGGTCTGCGACGAGTTGCGCGCCCTCGGTGTCCGACTCGCCGTCGACGACTTCGGCAGCGGCTCGTCCACCCTCGCCCGGCTCCGCGACCTACCCATCGACGAGGTCAAGATCGACCGGAGCTTCATCTCCTGCATCGACCGCGACCCACGCTGCCTGCGCTTCGTGCGTGCCGTGCTCGCGTTCGCCGACGAGCTCGGGCTCGTGGTCGTCGCCGAGGGCGTCGAGAAGCGCGAGGAGCGCGAGACCCTCGCCGGCCTCGGCGTCCACCTCGCCCAGGGCCATCTGTTCTCCTTGCCGCTGCCACCCGAGCAGGTCGCGGACGCGCTGCAGACCGACCCGTCGAGCCAGCAGTCCCGGACCCCAGCCTGACCCCGGCGGGTCAGCCGACGTTGACGCAGGGGCCCTTCGAGGTGGGCGTGGGGTCCCAGCAGACCTCGTTGCCGCTCCGGTACGGCACGCCGACGGGCAGCCGCTGACCCACCTCGACGCTCTTCACCAGGCCGACCGCGACGCACTGCGGCACCTGCAGGCTGACGGTGACGCAGACGCCCTCGCGCCCGAAGGTGACGCTGACGGGCGGCGGGGGCGGCGCCGCCGAGGCGGCGGCAGGGACCGCGATCCCGCCGGCGGTGACGAGCAGGGCAGCGAGCAGCAGGGGCTTCATGGCCGGCTGCTTCGACGTGCCCCCCTCAGGTTCCTGCCCGCTTCAGTGGTTGAAATACGGGTCCAGCACCGACACCTGCGTGATGGAGTCAACCGGCAGGCCGGTGTCGGCAGCTGCCTTGCGGATCGCCTCGGGCGTCGGGGCGTCATAGATGCAGAACGTGGTGCGCTTGTCGTCGCTGACATAGGAGTGCACCCAGGTCACGCGGTGGTCGAGGTTCTTGTCGACGACGGCGGCGCAGACCGTCGCGCCCTCGGCGTTCGCGGGGATCGCCAGGCCGCCGTCAAAGGTGCGCTGGACCATGTAACGAGGCATCTCGTCTCCTGATGTCGGGCCACCGCACCCCGCGGTGGACACGTCTCAGAGCCTGGTACGACGACCGGCACCGGACATCCGCCGAACTGCCCAGATTTCGACGGCGACCTACCCAGATCGGCCGTGCTGCCGCACCATGTCCCCATGAGTACGGCGGGGGTGCTGCTCGAACGCGAGTCCCAGCTCACCGCGTTGCGCGCCGCCTGGGAGACCGTGCAGAGCGCGCGGCACGGCGAGCTGGTGCTCCTCCGGGGCGAGGCCGGCTCGGGCAAGACCGCCCTGCTCGACGCTTTCTGCGCCGGCTTGTCGGCTCCCGTCTGGTCCGGCAGCTGCCATCCCCTGTCGACCCCTCGGCCGCTCGGCCCGTTTGCCGAGGTGGCGGAGCAGGTCGGCGGTGAGCTCGCCGACGTGGTCGCGGGCGATGCCCGACCTCACGAGGTCGCGGGCGCCCTGGCCCGGCTCGCTGCCGACGGGCCCTCGGTCGTGGTCATCGAGGACGTCCACTGGGCGGACGACGCGACGCTCGACGTGCTGCGGATGCTGGCCCGGCCGCTGCGTGACCGGGCCCTGCTGGTGGTGGCGAGCTATCGCGACGAGGAGGTCGAGCGGAGCTCCGCCCTGCAGACCGCTCTCGGTGACCTGTGCGGACCTCGCACCTCCCGGCTGGTCGCCTCACCGTTGTCCCCGACGGCTGTCCGGGCCCTCAGCCGCGGCACCCGACTCGACGCGGTGGAGCTCCACCGGCTGACCGGCGGCAATGCCTTCTATGTCACCGAGGCGCTCGCGGCACCCGACGACGTGGTGCCGTCCACCGTCGTCGACGCCGCGCTCACCCGGCTCGCCCGGCTCGACCCGCAGGCGCGTGCCGTCGTGGAGGCCGTCGCGGTCGTGCCACAGCAGGCGGAGCTCTGGCTCGTCGAGGCCCTCACCGGCGCGGAGCACCTCGACGACGCGGTGGCCGCCGGGGTGCTGATCGCGCACGAGGACGGCGTGACGTTCCGCCACGAGCTGGCGCGGCTGGCGGTGGAGGGCACGCTTCCGCCGTACCAGCGGGTGGTGCTGCACCGGAAGGCGCTGGCCGCGCTGAGTGCTCGGGGCGGCGCCGACCCGGCACGGCTGGTCCACCACGCCGAGGCGGCACAAGACCCAGACGCGGTCGTCGTGCATGCCCGGGCCGCAGCGGAGCGGGCCGGCCGGCTCGGTGCCAAGCGTGAGGCCGCGGCGCACTGGGAGCAGGCGCTGCGGCACGTGTCTGCCGACCAGCCCGTGTTGCGGGCCGACCTGCTGGAGCAGTTCTCCTATGCGGGCTATCTCGTCGATCGGATGGACGAGGCCGTGGCGGCACTGGAGGAGGCGCTGGCGATCCGCCGCGAGCACGACGACCGGCTCGGGGAGGGTCGGGTCCTGAACAACCTGGCACGCCGGTTGGCGTGCGCCGGCCGTGAGGCGGAGACCCCACCCACCATCACCAAGGCACTGCAGGTGCTCGAACAGCTCCCGCCGAGTGCGGAGCTGGCCCAGGCCTATGCCGGCATCTCCTACACGCACCTCGATGTCGGCGATGCGGCGGGCACCCACGAGTGGGGACGACGGGCACTGGCGATGGCGGAGCAGGTCGGCGCGATCGACGTCGTCGTCTATGCGCTCAACACGAGAGGGACCGTCGAGCTGTTCCAGGGACGCGATCCCGAGCTGCTGCTGCGCAGCCTCGAGCTGGCCCGGGAGCACGGCATCGACGAGGCGGTCGGACGGGCGTTCATGCACCTGTCGGGTGCGTTTGCCGAGCAGCGCCGCCTCGAACAGCTCCCGATGGTCGAGGAGGGCGTCGCCGAGTGCGAACGACGCGGCCTCGAGCTCTGGGGCCGCTACATCGCCGTCGACGTCGCCCGGATGCACCTCGAGCTGGGGCGCTGGGATGACGCGGTCGACGGCCTGACCGACATCCTTGCTTCGCCCGGCAGCGCGAAGCTGCTCCGGCTCGGCGCGCTCGCGGTCACAGCGAAGGTGCGACTGCGACGTGGTGACCCGGGCGCCCGCGAGGCGCTCGACCAGGCGACGTCCCTGGCCGCCGGCCACACGCACCTCGAGTGGCGCGCTGTGATCACCCTCCTCGCGGCCGAGATGGCCTGGTACGACGGGGATTCCGCCGACGACATGGTCCGTCTGACGGAGCAGACGCTCGTGGATGCGCGTCGGCAGGAGCAGCACTGGCTGGTCGACGAGCTCGTGCGCTGGCGTCGGCTCAGTGGCGTGCCCACCGAGCCCACGACAGGGCACACGCTGTTCGACACTCCGGCACCCGTCGAGCGCTGGCGCGAGCTGGGGTGTGGCTTCGAGACCGCGTTGGGTCTGCTCGAGAACGGCGAGCCGGTCGAGGCGCTGGCGCTGCTGCAGATGATCGGCGCCAACGGCACCGCAGCCCGCGTCGGGAGGGAGCTGCGGCAGCGCGGGGTGCGCGAGCTGCCTCGAGGCCCGCGAACGAGCACCCGGAGCAACCCGGCGCACCTCACCGACCGGGAGCTGGACGTCGTGCGACTCGTCGTCGAGGGACTGCCCAACAGCGCCATCGCCGACCGGCTGGTGCTGTCGACGAAGACCGTCGACAAGCACGTGTCCGCGGCCCTGCGCAAGCTCGACGTCCGCTCACGGGTCGAGGCGAGAAGCCGCGCCGCTGAGCTCGGCCTGGTCGGGACCGCGCGGACCTAGCCCGGCCAGCTGCCGTCGTAGTCCGGCCACGCCACCGGCGGCTCGCCGGCGATCTGTGCGATGAACTGCTCGAGGTACCAGTGCCGGAACCGGACCACCTCGTCGTCGGCGGCCAGCGTCAGGAGGTGCTGACCGCTGCGGCAGTACTCGTCAGCCTCGTCGAGCATCGTCCCCAGGACGTGCGACGCCTCCGCCGCTGCCGCAGGCACGTGGAAGACGAGGTCGTCGATGACCGCCCTCCCCGCTGACGCGGCGTCCTCCAGCTCCTGGTCCTGGCGCATGCTGACGCCGGCGAAGTCGGCCGTGAGGGAGTCGATGAGGCTGATGAGTCGCAGCGGGAGGTGCCGCGGTGCTGCCGTCGGCTCGGCGGCCTCGGCCTCTCCACGCAGGGTCTCGGCGATGAGCGTCATCTCGCGCTGCAGCTCAGCCGTCTGCTCCTGCGCCTTTGCCCACACCGGGACCGGCAGCTGCAGGAGATGGACCTCGATGAGCGCGTCGCCGCCGCTGGTCACGCCGCCGACCGCCAGCGGAGGACGGGGTCGGCACGGGGGAAGTCTGTCGGCTCCGCCGTGAGACCGTTCGCGTGCGGCCGATCGGACTCGGCCAGGTCGGCCCGGCCTCGGCGCTCGTCGGTCTCCCAGGGGATGACGGCCCAGACCGTCTTGCCGCCGTTCTCGTCTGCCTCGGCGCCCCAGGAGTCCGCCAGCTCGTTGAGGATGCGCAGGCCGCGGCCGGTCGTGGACTCCGCGCTGTAGCTGCGCCGGGCCGGCAGCCGGGGCGAGGTGTCCGTGATCTCCAGCCGCACCCCCTCCGGGCACTCCTCGAGCGCGACGGTGAACGACGACCTCGCGTGCAGGACGGCGTTGGTCGCCAGCTCGGAGCTGAGCAGCGTGACCGCCCACGCGAGGTCGTCGCAACCCCAGTCGGCCAGGACCTGCTTGGCGAACCTCCGGACCTGGGCGATGCTCTCGGGACGACCGTCGAGAGCGTGTTCCGCGCGGCGCATCGGCGAAGCGTACGGCGGGAACCTCTGCCTCTCCGCACCGGGCTGCCCGGCAACCGAGAGGTCCCGCCGGCGCGTGCCGACGGGACCTGCTGGGGTGCGGTTGGGCTAGTGGGCCGGCTGGTGCTCCGGGTGCCATCCCGGGACGTGCAGCGCGACGTCATAGGCGGTACGGCGGGCATGCACGACCCCGAGGGCACCGAGGACCAGGAAGCCGAGTCCGCTGCCGAGAGCGATCCAGAAGCCGATGAACGCGACCTTGGCCATGGTCCCGAAGGCATAGGCGTTGAGCAGCAGGCCACGCAGCGTCTCGCCCTTGAAGACGGTCGCCACCTTGCCGGCCAGCACGGTGTCGGTCGGCGCCGCCTGGGCCTCCGCGGACAGCTCCGAATAGGTCTTGCCGCCGCTGATGCCCTTGAGGTGCACGGCGATGAAGTGGTCGGCGTAGGCCTTGGCCTGGTCGCCGTTCACGAGCTGCTGGCCGGCGTACTTGCTCAGGTACGGCTTGATGGCCGGGTCGTTGAGACCGTCGGAGCCGGCCTTCGGGAAGAAGATCTTCTCGGCGGCCAGCTGGGTCCGCACGTTGTCCGAGACGAAGGTGTGTGCCCACAGGAGCAGGCCGGAGGCGGCCAGGAGGACCGCGGCCATCACCAGTCCTGCGGTCGAGATCAGTGTGTCAAAGGTCTTGCGGCGCATGGGATGTCCTTTCTCGGAGCGACCCGAGGTGATCGCCTGTCACCATGGGATCAGCGGCGCTTCGTGCGCGGCAGTGAGGAAGGTCCCCGATGACGGGGTACAAAGTCCCCCCCGACCGCCCCGACCAACGCGCGCACGTCGACCGGCTGCTCGACGCGGTCCTCGCGGTGGGGTCGGACCTCGATCTGAAGGTGGTGCTGCAGCGCATCGTCGAGGCGGCGGCGACCCTCGTCGACGCGACCTACGGTGCACTCGGCGTCGTCGACGAGAACGGGACCGGGCTGTCGCAGTTCATCACCGTCGGCATCGACGACGCCGGCGTGGCTCTGATCGGACCGCCTCCCACCGGGCGCGGCGTGCTCGGCGAGCTGCTGCGGACGCCCGAGCCGTTGCGCCTGCTCGAACTCGCGGCGCACCCGCGGTCATCAGGGTTCCCGCCGGGTCACCCGCCGATGGACTCGTTCCTCGGCGTGCCGGTGCGAGTCGGCCAAGAGGTGTTCGGAAACCTCTACCTGACCGAGAAGCGAGGGGGCCTCGAGTTCACCGAGGAGGACCAGCGCGTCGTGATCGCCTTGGCCGCGGCAGCTGGAGCAGCCATCCGCAACGCCAGGCTGTATGCCGAGAGCCGCCGCCGGGGGGCCTGGATGGAGGCCGGCCGGATCGTGTCGACGGCGCTGCTGTCCGGCACGCAGCGGGAGGACGTCATCGCACTCGTCGTCGAACGGGCCCGTGAGGTGCTGACGGCCGACGTCGCCTTCGTCGCCCTGGCTTCCGACGGCAAGCTGCACGTCGAGACCGCGAGCGGGTGCGACGGTCCCGCCCTGCTGCACCAGCTCCACGGGCCCCTGTCCGAGGTGCTGCGCACGGGTGTCACGCAGGACGTGGGCGCCGACGGCATGTCGGGAGCCGCCGTCCCGCTCGGACCGGAAGGCCGCCCGTGCCCGGGTGTCCTGGTGACGCTGTGGATCACCCGCCCGACCCCTTGGCACACTGGCGACCTCGCCGGCTTCGCGGCCCAGGCGGCCGTGGCTCTCGAGCTCGCGGAGCGACGCGGGGAGACCGAGCGGTTTGCGATCGTGCACGACCGCGACCGGATCGGACGGGACCTGCACGACCTCGTCATCCAGCGGCTGTTCGCGACCGGCATGCAGCTCCAGAGCGCGGTGCGGATGGTCGACCAGGATGCGAGCGCGGCAAAGGTGCGCATCAACCGGGCGGTGGACGAGCTGGACGGCACCATCCGAGAGCTCCGGTCCACCATCTATGGCCTGCAGGCTCCCCTGGAGGGCCGGCCGTCGCTGCGCGCCCAGGTGCTGAACGTCATGGAGGGCGCCGCCGTCACCCTTGGGTTCAGTCCGACCCTCCGGCTGGACGGTCTGCTCGACACGCTGTCCACCCCCGAGGTCGCCGAGCACGTGCTCGCGACGCTGCGGGAAGCCCTGTCCAACACAGCCCGGCACGCGCACGCCAGCCAGGTCGAGGTGCAGGTCGCCATCTGGGGGAGCACCCTGCAGCTGCGCGTCGAGGACAACGGCATCGGCATGCCCGAGGACGCGGCCCGTAGCGGGCTGGTCAACCTGGCCAGTCGTGCCGACCAGCTCGGCGGATCGATGAGAGTGACGTCAGGACGCGAGCAAGGGACACGGCTGGACTGGCAGGTGCCCATCTAGGGCAGGCGCAGCTCCGTGGCGAGCACAGCCACCTGGGTGCGCCGCTGCAGCCCGAGCTTCGCGAGCACGTTGCTCACGTAGTTCTTCACCGTCTTCTCCGCCAGGAACAGCCTGGCGGCGATCTCGCGGTTCGTGAGCCCCTCACCGATGAGGGCGAGGATCTTGCGCTCCTGCTCGGACAGCGCGGCGAGCGGGTCGGCCTTGGCCGGCTCCCGCCACCGCTCGAGCACCAGCGACGCGGCGCGCGGGTCCAGCAGCGAGCCGCCGGCCGCGACCGTGCGAATCCCTTCGACCAGGGCGTTCCCCCGTACGTCTTTCAGGACGTACCCAGCGGCTCCTGCGAGCACCGCGTCGAGCAGCGCGTCGTCATCAGCGAAGGACGTGAGCATGAGGCAGGCCAAACCTGGCAACGCGTCGCGGAGCTCGCGGCACAGCGAGACACCGTCCCCGTCGGGGAGCCGGACGTCGAGCACGGCTACCTGGGGGTTGGCTGCGGGGACGCGGGCCAGCGCCTCCTCGACGCCAGCCGCCTCGCCCACGACGACGAGGTCGGGCTCGGCCTCGAGCAGCTCACGCAACCCGCGACGGACGATCTCGTGGTCGTCGACGAGGAAGACCGAGATGGGTGCCACTGCCGGAGCATTGCATCGATCACCCGCGAGCGGATGGGTCTTTGGTCCCGTCCCCCCGGGACGGTCGCCTCTGGAACACCGCCACGGATGCGGCGAGGCTGCGGACATGATCGAGACATCCGGCAAGTCGCTCTCGCGGGACACCTGCCGCGATCGCCTGGCGAGCAACCGGCGCGGCTACCTCGCCTGCACCACCGGCGGGCTGCCTGCGGTCGTCCCCGTGCGCCTCGTCAACCGGCAAGGCCAGCTGCTGCTCCGCTGTGTGTCCCTGGCGCACCGAGAGCGGCTCGCCGGTCAGGTCGTGGCGCTGAGCATCGGCAGGAACGTCCTCCCGAGCTTTCGCGGTTGGACCGTGACAGCCCACGGACGGCTCGGGCCGCTGCGGCCCGACGGGCTGCTGCCCCTCGACATCGCCCACCTGGAGGGTGTCAGCCATCTGCGAGACCACTTAGGGAGCACGTCATGAGCGGATTGCTCGAAGAGGACCTCGAACACCTGGTGACGATGGCGGCGTTCGCCCCGAGCGTCCACAACACGCAGCCCTGGCACTTCAGGCCCGCGCCCGGCGGTCTGCGGCTCGAGCGGGACCGCAGCCGCCAGCTCACGGTCATCGACCCGATGGGCCGGGAGCTGCTGCTCAGCTGTGGTGCGGCGCTGCACCACCTCGAGGTGGCCGCCCGGGGGGTCGGCATCGACAGCCGCGTCACCATCAACCCCGTCGGCAACACCGTCGCCACCGTGCGACTGTCCCGAGGGCGGCCGGCGACCGACGCCGAGCTCGCGCACGCCCTCGCGATCCTGCACCGGCACACCTACCGGGGCCGCTTCGACGACGAGCGCATCCCCGCCGCCGCTCTCGACGCCATCGCTGGGGCGGCGACCCACGAGCACGGACTCGTGCGGATCGTGTCCGACGAGGAGCTCGTCGAGGTGGAGGTGCTGGTGAGCCGCGCGGAGCGCACGCTGGTCAGCGCCCCCGGCTACCAGGAGGAACTGGCCCGCTGGGTGTGGCACGGCGCTCCTGACGAAAACCGCGGCGACGGGATCCCGGCGGCCGCCGTCGACCACGGACCGGACCGTGCCGAGAGCCTCGAAGGGCGGCAGTTCGACGGAGCGGCCGACCCTCGCCCGGAGGAGCCGCCGGACCCTGAGCACCCGACCGTCCTGCTGCTGTCATCGCCGTCGGACACCCCGTTCGACTGGATCCAGGCGGGCCGAGCACTCAGCGCCCTGCTGCTGCTCGCCACGGAGCTGGGCGTCGTCGCGCAGCCCATCGGGCAGGTCCTCGACCTCCCGGCGTCACGCCGTGAGCTGGCGCTCGCCCTGGGCACGGTCGGCTCTCCACAGATGCTGCTCCGCCTGGGGCGTGGACAAGCTGCACCCCAGACCCCGCGTCGAGCCGTCGCGGACGTGCTCGCCCGCTGACTTGCTACTTCGAGGGCTGCGGGAGCTTGCAGTCGTGCACCTTGGGGTTGGCACCGAGGTAGTTCAGCGGGCCGGCGAGCACCGTGACGACGACGGTGCCCGCCTTGGCGCAGCTGTCGTTGTTCTGCTGGAAGTAGTGCCGTTGATAGGTCGCGGCGACACCGATCAGGAGCCAGACCAGGACGACCACTGAGCCGAGTCTCATGGCTCGGCTATACCCAGCCTCACAGCTCATAGCCGGCTTGCTCGCGACCGGTCGTGGGCAGGGGCACCGGCATGACGGCGACGACGCTGTGGTTCCTCGACGGGGACGAGCGGCACAACCCGACGAGCAGCCTCGTCCCGTGGTCCGAGGGCAACCTCGCGATCCCGCTGGTGCACGGCAGCGTCTACTTCGCGGAGCTCCTCCAGCGGGTTCAGGCGATGCGCGCGGGTGACCTGCTGCTGTTCACCGACTGGCGCGGCGACCCAGACGAGCTGCTGGCACCAGGCGCGGAGGTCGGGTCGACGCTGTGCGAGGCAGCGGCACGCGGAGTGGACGTCCGCGGGCTGGTCTGGCGGTCGCACATGGACCGACTCTCCTTCAGTGCCAAGGAAAACCGGCACCTCGGCGAAGAGATCGAGGCGGCAGGTGGCGAGTGCCTGCTTGACATGCGGGTGCGGACGGGCGGCTCGCATCACCAGAAGTTCGTCGTGCTCCGGCATCCCGGCAGGCCCGCGGAGGATGTCGCCTTCGTCGGCGGCATCGACCTGTGTCACAGCCGGCGCGACGACGAGAGCCACCGAGGTGACGAGCAGCGCCAACCGATGGCCGCGGTCTACGGAGCACGACCGCCCTGGCACGACGCGATGGTCGCGCTGCACGGACCGGTGGTCGGCGCGGTCGAGACCGTCTTCCGCGAACGCTGGGATGACCCGCAACCGCTGACCCGCAGCCCGATCCGATGGGTGGCGGAGAGGGTCCGTCACGAGCAGCGGCACGGACGTCCGCTACCGGCGCAGCTGCCCGACCCCGCGGCCGCAGGACCGCACGCGGTGCAGCTGCTGCGCACCTATCCGACCGGCGTCGGCTACCGGTTTGCCCCGCAGGGAGAGCGGAGCATCGCCCACGGCTATGCCAAGGTCCTCCACCGCGCCCGTCGACTCGTCTACGTCGAGGACCAGTACCTCTGGTCGGCCGAGGTGGCGCGGGCGTTTGCCGAGGCCCTGCGCGTGCAGCCCGGGCTGCACCTCATCGCCGTGGTGCCCCACCATCCCGACCAGGACGGTCGGTGGTCGCTCCCGCCGAACCTGCTCGGGAGGCAGCTGGCCCTCGACCTGCTGCGGGCGGCCGGTGGCGACCGCGTCGCGGTCTACGGCCTCGAGAACTCGTCCGGACTGCCGGTATACGTGCACGCCAAGGTGTGTGTGGCTGATGACACCTGGGCCAGCATCGGCTCCGACAACGTCAACCGGAGGTCCTGGACCCACGACTCGGAGCTGAGCGCCGCGGTGCTCGACGAGACGCGTGACGACCGTGAGCCCCGTGACCCGGCCGGACTGGGGGATGGCGCTCGTCGCTATGCCCGCGACCTCCGGCTGACCCTGATGCGGGAGCACCTCGAGGTCGACACCGACGAGCACCTGGTCGACCCGGTCGAGGCCTTCGAGACGATGCGGACCTCGGCCCTGGCGCTGCAGCGGTGGTACGACGGCGGTTGCGTCGGACCGCGGCCGCTCGGCCGGGTGCGGCCGTTGTCCCCGGGTCCTCCGGTCACCCAGCCGTGGGCGCGAGCTCTCTATCGGTGGGTGTACGACCCCGACGGGCGACCGCGGGCACTGCGCCGGCAGCAGCGCTTCTGAGACCCGGCCCCTCAGAACTTGTACAGCTGCGCGATCGCCTTCATCCGCGTCGCACTCGGCGGCGGTCCCAGCTGGCTGCGGAAGTCGCCAGGACCGGCCAGCCAGTAGGCGAAGACCTCGGCCCAGTCACCGGCTGGGGTGCGGTAGTCGGTGCAACCGTTGCACCCGTACCAGCTCGTCGTGGGGTTGAGGTTGCGCAGTGCCAGGTAGGCCGCGTGCTTCGCGGCGGAGCCCTGTGTGAAGTCGAGGACGTGTCCGAGCTCGTGCGCGATCGAGTGCGCCAGCACCAGGTCGGTCTCCGACCTGCGCACCCAGATCGTCACGGTCTTCGTACCGCCGTCGGTGAACCCGAGATAGCCCTGCCGCTCGGGCAGGAACACGATCCGATAGCCCATCCGCTGCCAGTTGTAGTGCAGCGAGGCGAGCACCCGCTGCCCCCGTTGGTTGGGAGTCTCGGTCCGGACGACGGCCACCGGTGCGGCGATGGACCGGTGCACGACGGGGCGCACCAACGGGCGGGCCACCGTCCGGCGGGGCGCGACGGTGACCGGCGCCACCTTCACGCGATGCGGCTTCAGCGCAGGCTTGCGCACGACCGGGGCGGCCGCCCGCGGCGCCTCGACAGGGGCAGGTCGAGCCACTGCCGCGCGGGTCGCCGGGCCAGCACCTGGCAGCAGGAGGGAGGTCCCGACGCCGGCCAGGGCGAGGACGACGACCAAGAGGGCGATCCGTCGCCCGGGCAGCGGCATATCGGGTCTATCGGAGCGCTTTCACCCCAACTGTTGGGATCGCCCCGGATATCACCCATGTGCCGCAACGCTGCCGCCCTGTCGCGCATCTCGGGGCTGACAGCCGGCTGAGGCAGAGTAGAGGGGTCACGTTCCCGTTCTGAGGTTGTCTTGTGCGTCGTCTTTCCGCTCTGCTGGCCCTGCCCATGCTCGCGCTCGCCGTCATCGCCGGCTGCGGCGGCTCGTCTCCCAAGAAGTCCGATCTGCCGACCGTGGCCGGGTCCTTCGGGAGCAAGCCGAGCTTCACCTTCCCGACCAAGACCGCGCCGCCGACGCTGAAGAGCACGGTGCTCCGCGCCGGCAAGGGTGCCGTCGTCGCCAAGGGCGACCTGCTGGTGGCGGACTACCTCGGTCAGGTCTGGGGCGGGAAGGTGTTCGACAACAGCTACGACCGCAAGGTCCCGACCGGCTTCGTGATCGGCACGGGCAAGGTCATCCCCGGCTGGGACTCGGTGCTGGTCGGCAAGAAGATCGGCGACCGCGTGCTGATGTCGATCCCGCCGGCAGACGGCTATGGCGCGCAGGGCAACAGTCAGGCCGGCATCCTCGGTACGGACACGCTGGTGTTCGTCGTCGACCTCGTGGCGTCCTACGGTCCCTCGGCGGCAGGTGACAGCAAGGCGGTCCGGCAACCGGTCAAGACCCCCGGCGTGACCGTCAGGGGAGCCCTCGGAGCGGCGCCGACCGTCACCGTGGCCAAGGGGACCAAGGGACCCGCGAAGGCAAAGGTGACGGTGCTCGCCAAGGGCTCGGGCCAGCCGGTCGCGACGGGCGTCCTCGTCCTGCAGTACGTCGCAGTCGGCTATGACGGCCAGAGCGCCGGGTCCACCTGGAAGGACGGCGCGCCGTCCGCGTTCCCGGTCTCGGACACCCCGACGACACCGTTCGACGCGCTGCGCGGCGTGCCGCTCGGCAGCCGCGTGCTGCTGCAGCTGCCGGCCGCGAGCGGCCACCCCGCCATCGCGGTGGTCGCTGACCTGGTGGCGGAGCCGAAGGACGACGGCTCCAACGGCTGACCCTCGCACTGACTGGCTCGAAAGGGCCATGTCGGATGGCCCATCTTGCGGTTTCTCTGTTGCTAGATGGTCCTGCTGCGGCCCGGTGCCCCATGCCGAGTCACGTAGTGGGCCAGTGTGTGATCGAGAGGGCGGTGAGGGTTGGTCATGACCGTGGCGGTCGTGTTGCGATGGGTCGAGCTGGCGGTGTTTGCGCTGCTCGCCTCTGTGTCGGTGCGCAGGTACCTCCGGCATCGCGAGAGTGCCGCGCTCTACATCGCTGCCCCCTTCACCATCCTGGCGCTGAGCCTGTCGCTGGTCCTGACGCTGCCTGCGAGCCCGTCGGGGGTCGCGACCTGGATCCTGGTCCGGGCGCTGCTGTCGCTGCTCGCCGTGTTCCCGGTCTGCCTCTACCTGTTCCTGGCGTGCTTCGAGGCGCCGGCTCGTTCGCTGCGCCGCTATGCCCTCGTGCTGAGTCCCTTGGCGCTGACGCTGCCCTGGGTGTGTGTCCACCTGCCTGCGCCAGGCCAGCCTCGTTCGTTGCTCCTCACCGTCTACCTCGCACTGTTCGGCGCACAGTGGATCGGCATCAACCTCGGCGTCGCCTGGCGGCTGTGGACGGCGGGTCAGGGGCTGCCGACGGCGCCTCGGCGGCGAGCCCGGACCATCGCCTTCGGGATCACCGGGCTGGCGATCGACTTCGTGCTGGGAGTCGCAGCACCGGCCGCCGGCGCAAACCGCGAGGTCGCAGCGACCACCATCCTGATGGGGACCGTCTCGGCCATCCTCGTGCTGGTGGGCTTCTCTCCCCCGCGGCTGCTGGTGCGGATCTGGAGCCTTCGGGAGGAACAGGCACTCAGCGCGGCGATGACCGAGCTGGTCGCGGCCGAGTCGACGGCGGAGGTGACCGATGTGCTGCTGCCCGCCATCGGCAGGCTGGTCGGCGCCGAGGCCCTCGCGCTTCGCGCCCTGAGCGGCGAGCTGCTGGCCTGCATCGGCTCACCTCCGGACGCGGCAGCTCCGGCGAGCGGCCAACGCACCGCCCAGCTCGAGGCCGCCGGGCCGCATGCCGACGTCCTCCGGATGGGTCCAAGCCACTTCAGGGTGCTGACCACGACGTGCGAGCTGGACGTCTGGCTCAGCGTGTACGCCCCGTTCTTCGGCAGGGCCGAGCTCGTCCACCTCCGCTCGCTCGGATCGCTGCTCGAGCTGTCGGTCTCCCGCGCCCAGGCTCGGGCCCGGGAGTCCGCGGCCGCGGCTGCGCTGCTCGAGGCGCAGGAGATCGCGCAGGTGGGCAGCTGGAGCTGGGAGGAAGGCTCGCTCAAGCAGAGCTGGTCGGAGCAGATGTCACGGCTGTTCGGCCTGGCGCACATCGTCGACGGCCCGACCTACGAGCAGGCCATCGCCGTCGTCCACCCCGATGACCGGGCCGTCAACGCGGAGCAGTTCGAACGTGCCATCGCAGCCCGGACCGGCTACAGCCGCGACTACCGGATCGTGCGCCCGACCGGAGAGGTCCGGTGGGTCCGCAGCCGGTGCAAGGCCGTCATCGACCCGCAGACCGGCCTGCTCACGCTCGCCGGGACAGCGCAGGACATCACCGACGACGTCGCCCTGCGCGAACGCCTCAGCGAGCTGGCCCTTACCGACGCGCTGACGGGCCTGCCCAACCGGACCCTGCTCGGCGATCGCCTGACCCAGGCGCTGGCACACACGGCCCGCCGGCCCGAGTCCCGCGTCGCGGTCCTGTTCCTGGACATCGACCGGTTCAAGGTCATCAACGACTCCCTCGGTCACGAGGCAGGCGATGCGGTCCTGCTCGAAGTCGCCGAGCGGCTGACCGCAACCATCCGGGCGGGCGAGACGGTGGCGCGCATCGGCGGGGACGAGTTCGTCGTCGTCTGCGACGAGGTGCAGCACCCCGGCGACGCCCTGGCCCTGGCCGAACGTCTGCAGGAGGCGCTCCGCGCACCGCTGCGGGTCGGCAACGCGGGCCTGGTCGTCACCCTCAGCTGCGGGATCGCCATCAGTGACGACGGGGACGCGTC
The DNA here is from genome assembly GCA_025465465.1 of Frankiales bacterium. Classification (GTDB taxonomy): domain Bacteria; phylum Actinomycetota; class Actinomycetes; order Mycobacteriales; family SCTD01; genus RYN-111. The sequence continues at coordinate 52,297 of JAODND010000056.1, forward strand.
CGCGTCGTCGCTGCTCCGCGACGCCGACGAGGCGCTCTATCGCGCCAAGGCGGCCGGCCGCGACCGGTCGGTGGTCTTCGAGGACACCATGCGCGAGGAGACCCTGGAGCGGCTGCAGACGGAGATCGAGCTGCGCAGGGCGCTGGAGGAGGGACAGCTGCGGGTGTTCTACCAGCCCCAGGTGGATCTCGCGTCAGGGCACCTCATCGGCGTCGAGGCACTCGTGCGCTGGGACCATCCCACCCGCGGACTGGTCTCGCCGGACGCCTTCATCCCGATCGCCGAGGAGACCGGCCTCATCGTCCCGCTGGGCGAATGGGTGCTCCGCACCGCCCTCGAGCAGGTCGCGGTGTGGCAGCAGGAGCTGCACCTGCCGCGGCTGAGCATGGCCGTCAACCTCTCCGCCGCGCAGCTCGCCCAGCCCAGGCTCGCCGAGACCATCCGCCAGGCGCTCACCGACGCTGGTGTCCACGCGAGCACGTTGGAGCTGGAGATCACCGAGAGCGTCCTCATGACGGACGGACCTGACGTCAACGCCGCGCTGGTCGCCCTCCATGAGCTGGGCGTGCGGCTCAGCGTCGACGACTTCGGCACGGGGTACTCATCGCTGGCCTACCTGCGGCGCTTCCCTGTCGACGCCTTGAAGATCGACCGGTCCTTCACCCGCGGCGTCCACACCGACACCGATGACAGGGCCATCATCACGGCGATCATCGCGCTCGCCTCCGCCATGGGCCTGAGCACCGTCGCCGAGGGCGTCGAGACCGCCGAGCAGCGGGCGCAGCTCGAAACGCTCGGCTGCGACCGCGGGCAGGGCTACCTGTTTGCCCGGCCGTTGCCACCGGCGGAGGCCGTCGTCGCGCTGAGGGAGCTTGCCGTGCCCCGGGTGCCATGGCCGCGGATGGCCGAGAGCCCGGTGCCGGCAGAGCGCTAGCGGTCACCGGCGGCGGCGTTGGGCCTTCGCGCTCCGCGCGATGCGTCGGTCGGCCAGCACCACCGACAGCAGCAGCACCACACCACCCGCTGCCGCGAGCGCGAAGCAGATCATGGCGATGCTGGGATAGCCCAGAATCCTTGAGGTGGTGGGGATCTGCATCATCAGTGCAGCCCCCACCACGAGCGAGGCGAGCACCACTCCGCTGGCGAGCCGGTTGGCGAGGCGCTGCAGGACGGCAAGCAGCTGAGGTTCGTCGATGGCGTCGACCTTCAGCTGGAACTGGCCGGTCGCCACGGCGTCCATGACCCGGTTGATCCGGCCTGGGAGCTGCACGGTGAAGTCGCGCGCCTCCATGGCGGCCCCGAGCAGGCCACCTGCGGACGTCGTCATGCGCGTCTGGAGGATGGCCGTGGTGTTGCGGCGAATCGCCTCCGCCGGGGCGAAGCTCGGGTCGAGGCTCTGGGCAACCTGGTCGAGGTTGAGCAAGGCCTTGCCGACGAGTGCCATCTCCGGGGCCGGCCGCAGTCCGCAGGTGCCCGCGATCCGTGTCATCTCCATCACCACAGCGCCGGCCTGCAGTCGGTGTCCGAGCTCGACGCTGCGAAGCACCAGGTCGGAGGCCGCGATGCGAAACCGGTCGCCGTCGAAGTCGTCGCTCTTCGTACCAAGGCTCGCGAACGCCTCCGCCGCCCCCTCTCCGTTGCCGTCGCTGACGGCGAGCAGCAGCTTGACGCAGCAGTCCCGGGCACTCGCCGTCAACCGCGCCACCATCCCCACGTCGAGCAGCGCCAGCCGACCGTCGGCCGTCAGCAGCACGTTGCCCGGGTGCGGGTCGGCGTGGAAGAAGCCGTCGCCGAGGATCTGCTGCAAGTACGCCGAGAACAGGTCGTCGACGAGCGGGGCGCCGTCCAGGTCTGTGCGGGCCAGCGGCGTCAGGTCGGTGACCTTGCGCCCCGGGAGGTAGTCCATCGTGAGGACCCGGCTGGTGCTGTAGTCCATGACCGGCTGCGGCACGACGAGCCGCGGCCAGGGCTGCACGATCCGGGTCAGGGTGGTGAGGTTCGTCGCCTCGCGGGTGTAGTCGAGCTCGGCGACGATGGCCTTGCGGAACTGCTCGAGCAGATCACCGAAACCGAAGGTCCGCCCGATGCTGGTGTGCGCGTCGGCAAACTGCGCGAGCTCACCGAGAGCGGCGAGGTCGTCGAGGATCTGCTTGCGGATGCCGGGTCGCTGCACCTTGACGGCGACCTCGCGGCCGCTGCGCAGCACCGCGTGGTGCACCTGCGCGAGCGACGCTGCGGCGAGCGGCTTCTCGTCGAAGCTGGTGAACGCGTGCCTGAGATCGACTCCCAGCTCGTCGCTCACGACCGCCTCCACCTCGGCGAACGAGATCGGCGCGACGTCGTCCTGCAGACGGGCAAGTGCGTCGGTGTATGCGGTCGGCAGGAGATCGACGCGGGTCGACAGCAGCTGGCCGAGCTTGACGAAGGCGGGACCCAGCTCCTCCAGGTCCCTCGCAAGCTGGTCGGCGTCGTCGCAGAGCGGGGTGTCGTGGTCCTCGGTGGCCAGGCCGTCGACGTCCAGCTCACGGACGAGGTCGGAGCGTCCATAGCGGATGAGCAGCCGTGCGATGTCGCGATAGCGCCCGAGGTGGCGGGGACTGAGGGCGAGTGCCATCCGCTGGTTCTCCCCCAAGATCACCCGAGCAATCAGGGAGATTGTGCCTAGGTCGCGGGGAGGAGCGCGGGGCGACGGTTGCACCATGACTGTTTCCCCACAGCCAGACGACCGGTTCCTGCGGCTGTTCGAGCAGTCCGGGGTCGCGCAGGCCCTCATCGCCCGCGATGGGCGCATCACGGCGATCAACCCGGCGGCGGCGACCCTGTTCGGGCGCACCCATGAGGAGGTCGAGGGCCAGCCGCTGCTCTCGCGGATCCCCGAGGAGGACCGAGGCGACGACGAGCGGATGCTGCAGGAGCTGCTCGCCGGCCAGCGCGACCAGCTGCAGTTCGAGCGTCGGATGCTCCGGCAGGACGGGACCTGGGTCGACGCCCTGATCTCGGTTGCCGGTGTGCGGGCGGGGGGTGAGGTCGAGGAGATCTCGGTCTGCCTGCAGGACATCACGGGCCTGAAGACCGCCCAGCGCGCCGCTGAACGGGCCGAAGGACGATGGCGTTCTCTCTCGCAGAACGCCAGCGATGTGGCGCTGATCGTCGACCGTGAGCTGATCGTCGAATACGCGAGCCCGGCCCTGACGCAGCTGCTCGGCTATGCCGAGCACGAGCTGACCGGCCGGTCGCTGCCGTCGCTGGCACATCCTGAGGACGTCGAGCGGGTGGCTGCCGTGATGCGGCGCCTGATCGCGGAAAGCGGCCGTGAGCTCCAGCTCGAGCACCGCCTGCAGGATCTGACGGGCGCCTGGCGCCGCGTCGAGCAGCGCGTCGTGAACCTCCTGTCCGACCCCTATGTCAACGGACTGGTCGTGAACCTGCGCGACGTCACCGAGCGGCACGACCTCGAGACCACGCTGCTCCGGACCGCCTTGGAGGACCCGCTGACCCGGCTGCCCAACCATGCGCTGCTGATGGACCGCGTCGAGCAGGCGATCGAGGGCGAGCTCGCCGGCGGCGTCAGCTACGCGCTGCTGCTCGTCAACGTCGACAGGCTGGCCGCGGTGAACGACGTGTTCGGGCACGGGACCGGCGACGAGGTGCTGTGCGCCATCGCCAACACCCTCTGCGCACTGGTCAGACCGAGCGACACGGTGGCTCGCTATGCCGGCGACGAGTTCGCGATCCTGCTGACCAATGCCGGTGACCTCGACCAGGCGGCCGCCCTCGCGCAGCACGTCGCCGCCGCCGTCAACGCGGAGCTCACCCGAGACGGGCGACCCGATGTCCACTACTCCGCCTGCGTCGGGATGGCCCACGGCCCCGCCGAGACAGCGGAGGCGCTCGTCTCGGCCGCCGCCGCGGCCACCGCCCGGGCAAAGGAGCTCGGCCGCGGCCGGTGGCACGTGCTGGAGGACACAGCTCGCGAGCGGGTGTCCGAACACCGGGCCTTGGCCGGTGAGCTTGCGGCGGCCATCGCGGGCGACCAGCTGGTCGTCCACTACCAGCCCGTCGTCGTGCTCCGCACCGGCGCTGTCGCCGGGTTCGAGGCGCTGGTCCGCTGGCACCATCCCGAGCGGGGACTGCTCGCGCCGAGCAGCTTCCTGCCGCTCGCTGAGGCACTCGACCTCCAGGCGGGCATCGACACGTGGGTCCTCGGGCAGGCCTGCCGGACCGCCAAGAGCTGGCCGTCCGGCCCCCGCGGACCACTGTCGATCGCTGTCAACGTCGCACCCGCCCACCTGACCGCGCCGGACTTCGTGCAGAGCGTGTGCCGGGCGCTCACCGAGTCGGGCCTCGACCCGGCGTCGCTCATCCTGGAGGTGACCGAAAACGCCGTGGTCGCTGACGTTGCGCGTGCCCAGGAGGTCCTGACGACCTTGTCCGCCATGGGGGTGCGGGTCGCGATCGACGACTTCGGGACGGGCTACTCCTCGATGCTCCAGCTGCGCCAGCTGCCGTTCCACAAGCTCAAGATCGACCGCGAGTTCGTGCGGGAGCTGCCGTCGAGCGCTGACGACACCGCGATCTGCGCGAGCGTGCTGAGCCTCGCCGGAAAGCTCAAGGTCGACGTCATCGCGGAGGGCATCGAGCGGGAGGATCAGGCTGCAGTGCTGGCGTCGCTCGGATGCCGCTATGGCCAAGGCTTCCTGTGGAGCCCCGGCGTACCCGCCGAGGAGACCGGTGCGCTCGTCGCGCAGCGTCCGTGGGCCACCGCACTGCCCGCTGTCACGTCGCTGCGTCCGCCGAGCCGGCACCTCCCGAGCGTCGACCCCGAGGTGTTGGAGGCGGCGCGGGAGCTGCACGAGGCGGGCGCATCTCTGCACACGATCGCAGCCAGCCTCAACAGGTCGCACGGGCCGTCGAGCGCGGGCCGACGTTGGCACCCTTCGACCGTCGCCCGGCTGCTCTACCGACCTTCCTAGGCAAGCCAGGCCCGTGGTGGGACTGTTGTCGTCTGGGGGGATGGCATGACGTCTGTCGAGCGGGACCTTCGACCGGTCACCGACGAGGATCGCAACCTCGAAGCCCTGGTGCGCGCCTCACCGTTCCCGGTGTTCGTGATCCAGCTGCCCGACAGCCTCATCACGGAGGTGAGCGACGCCGCGGTGCAGTTCGCCGGGCGACCCCGGGCCGAGCTGCTGTCGATGAGGCTGCTGGACTACGTCTTCGACCCCGAGGTCGCGGCGCAGTCGCTGGCGCTGGTGGCCGAGGGCAAGATCGACGGCTACACGCGACAAGGGCGCTACCGGCAGCCCACCGGCGACTATCGGCCGCTGACCATCCGGATCAGCGCCTTCACGGATCAGTGCCCCCGACGTCGGGCGCTCGCGATGTTCCTGGAGAGCCCACAGGAGCCCGTCGTCCCACGGGACCAGCCGGACGACGCAGCGGGCTTCGTGCTGGGAACCATCGACGACCAGTGGCGGATCGACCGGATCACCAGCGATGTCGGCCACCTGCTTCACTACGAGCCGGAGAGCCTGCTGGGCCAGTCGACGTTCACGGTCGTCCACCCGGAGGACATCTCCCACCTGCTGCTGCTCGCCTCCGAGGCCGCGGCGCGGCAGGGCGAGTCGTCTGGCCGCGTCCGGCTGCGGACAGCCGACGGTGGCTGGATCCAGTGCCGGGTCTCCGTCACCCCGCTCGCCGGGACCACCCCGGGCGGCTACGCCTTCGCGATCTCCGCCATCGACCCCGACCGACGGGTGGCGTCACCACGGCAGCGCGAGCTCGAGGACCACCTCAGGCGCATCGCCCGGGAGGTCTCGGCGTCCGGCGTGGCGGCGCTCACGTCGGACATGCCCACCGCGCTGGACGTGCCCGAGCTCAGCACCCTCACGTCCCGCGAATACGAGATCGTGGTCCGGCTCGTCGGCGGTGAGCGGGTGTCGGCCATTGCCCGGCGGCTGTTTCTCAGCGAGAGCACGGTGCGCAACCACCTGACCGCGGTCTACCGGAAGTTCGGCGTGGCCTCGCAAGGTGAGCTCGTGGCCCGGCTCGGCGCGGCGTCGCGCCCCTGAGCCCCTGGGTCAGAGGTGAGCGAGGTCGAGGGCCGACTGCAACGAGCCGCGGTAGCCGTCGGACGTGTAGGTCGCACCCGAGACAGTGTCGATCTGCGCGCTCTGTGCGTGGACGGCCTCCTGCTCGAGCACCGGGATCGCAAAGCTGTTGATCTCCCGGTCGCGCCCGCTCCCCTGCGGGTAGTCGATGGCGGTGGCACTCACGACGCGCTTGGACTGCACGCGGATCTGCACCTGCACAGGTCCATACCGGGTGTCGACGGACGTGCCGTTGACGACGATGACGGCTGCGGCGTGTACGGCGGTCGGTGACGGGGAGCCGCTGGTCGTCGGGCCGACGATGCCCGCCGGAGCGAGGGCCTGGCCGGGTCGGCGCGGGGTGCTGGCACGGTTCGTGCTGGTCGGGAACAGGAACAGCAACCCGACCGTCGCCGCAGTTGCGCCGAGGACGAGGGCGTTGCGACGCGTCCTGCGGACGTGCGGCGTCACAGCGCACCGGCCTGGTGCGCCGCGTCGAGAGCCGACTGAAGCGACTGGCGGTAGCCGTCGGAGGTGTAGGTCGCTCCCGACACCGTGTCGACCTGCGCGGTCTGGGCACTGAGCGTCTCTTGGTCGAGCTGCGGGATCGCGAAGCTGTTGATCTCCTGGTCGCGGCCGCTGCCCTGCGGGTAGTCGACGGCGTTGGCCTTCACGATCCGGCCGGCGCGGACCTGGACCTGGACCTGGACCGGGCCGAAGCGGGTGTCGGCCGGCTGGCCGTTCACCGTGGTCGTGACGGGTGCGGCGGTGTGCGTGGCCTTCGGCGTGGGCGTCCGGACGGCGGGCGACGTGGCGACCTGAGGCCGGACGACACCGGCGGGAGCGGCCGCCGTGTGCGGCTGCCCCGAGGCTCCGGTGCGCATGCTCAGGCCGACGACGGCCAGGGTGACGGCGGACATCGCCGTCGCCGGGCCCCGCCTCATGGAGTCACCACGTGAACCGCTCCTGGTGCAGCTGGTTGGCGGGCACGCCCGTCTCGAGGACGGCAGCGGCGGCCGCGTCCATCCACTCGTCCGGCCCGCAGAGGAACACATCGCTCTCACGCAGCTGGGGGGCGAGCCGCTTCAGGGCAGCACTGTCGGACCACTTCGCTGCAGCGTGGTCCGGCAGCCAGGACGCGCGACGGGAGGGCCGTCGACCCAGCAGGTAGTGCACGGTGACGCCGCGACGCTGGGCGAGATCGTCGAGGTCGGCGCGGAAGACCAGGTCCGGCTCGCTGCGAGCCCGATAGATCAGGGTGGCTCCGCCGCGCGGGTAGTCGAGGTCTTCGAGGAGCGCGCGCATCGGCGTGATGCCGATGCCGCAGGCCAGCAGCGTCACCTTGCTGCCGACGCGGTGCTCCCCGGTCAGCTTTCCGTAGGGTCCTTCGATCAGGACGTGGGTCCCGGGGCGGAGCTGCGCGAGTCGGCCGCTTCCGTCACCCTGGTCCTTGGCCGTGATCTGGATGCGGTCCAGACGTGGCGCGGCCGACAGCGAGTAGGGGTTTCCCCGTGACCAGCCCGGGCCGTCGAGGAAGCGGAAGATGAAGAACTGTCCCGCCCTGGCGGGCAGCCGGTGCAGGCCGCGCCCGCCCATCCGCACCGTGACGACGTCGGCGCTCTCGCGCACGACAGAGGTCACGGTGATGCCGTGCCGCAGGGTCCGCAACAGGGGCAGGCCCACCCTGAACACCGCGACGGCCCCTGCCGCGACGGCATAGGCGGTCCACCAGTACACCCGGGCGAGCGACGAGGTGGCGAAGTCGGCGCCGGTCCAGATCTCGTGTGGCACGGACAGCCCGACGCCGACATAGGCATAGAGATGGAGCAGGTGCCAGGACTCATACCGCAGTGCACGGCGTGCCATCCGCACCGACGTCACCGTCACCACGGTGAGCGCCACGGTGCCGGCCGCGGCGAGCAGCATCCCGCCGTAGGTCGTCAGCAGCCGCCAGCTCTCGTGGAAGACGTCGCTGTGGTCGCCCAGGGTGTAGCCGATCGTGATGAGGACGACGTGCAGGACGAGCAGGTTGAACGACCAGAACCCGACCAGCCGGTGCCGCCGGGCCAGCTCGTCCTGGCCGTAGCTCCGCTCGATCACCGGGACGCGGGCCATCAGCAGGACCTGGACGAGGAGCAGGTCGGC
>JAODND010000058.1 GCA_025465465.1 Frankiales bacterium
CGGCGGCGCGGGTGCGGGCTCGGGCTCGGGTGCCGGCTCGGGCTCGGGTGCGGCGGCCGGCTCCGGCTGGGGAGCCGCGGCCTCGGCAGGCGCGTCCCCGTCGCCGATGATGGCCAGCTCGACGCCGACCTCCACCGTCTCGTCCTCCTGGACGATGATCTTCTGGACGGTGCCGGCAGCCGGTGAGGGGATCTCCGTGTCGACCTTGTCGGTCGAGACCTCGAGGAGCGGCTCGTCGACCTCGACCCGCTCGCCCTCCTTCTTCAGCCAGCGGGTGACGGTGCCTTCAGTGACGCTCTCCCCGAGACGGGGCATGGTGACGGAGACGGCCATGGGGTGTGAGAGCTCCTAGGAGTGGGCGTGCAGCGGCTTGCCGGCGAGCACCATGTGGGCCTCGCCGACGGCTTCGGACATCGTCGGGTGCGGATGGATCAGCTGCGCGACCTCGGCCGGCAGCGCCTCCCAGTTGATGATGAGCTGGGCCTCGGCGATCAGGTCACCGACGCGCTCGCCCACCATGTGGACGCCGAGAACGGGACCGTCCTTCTGCGCGACGACCTTCACGGCGCCCGCCGTGTTGAGGATCTTCGCGCGGCCGTTGCCGGCCAGGTCGTAGGTCGCCTCGATGACGTCGTACCCGCGTTCGGTGGCCTGCTTGCTGGTGATCCCGACGGACGCCACCTCGGGGTGGCTGTAGGTGATCCTCGGTACGCCGTCGTAGTCGACCGGCGTGACGGGCAGGCCGGCGAGCCGCTCCGCGACGAGGATGCCCTCGGCAAAGCCGACGTGCGCGAGCTGCAGGGTCGGGATCAGGTCGCCGACGGCAGAGATCGTGGGGACCGAGGTCTGGCAGTAGGCGTCGACCTTGACGAAGCCGCGCTCGACCTCGACGCCGACCTGCTCATAGCCCAGGCCCTCCGACACCGGTCCGCGGCCGATCGCGACCAGCAGCACCTCGGCGTCGAGGGTCTTGCCGCCCTCGAGCGTGACCTGCACGCCGGTGGCGGTCGGGGTGACGGACTGGAAGCGCGCCGAGAGCTCCTGCTTGATGCCCTTCTTGCGAAACGCCCGCTCCAGGAGCTTCGAGGACGACTCCTCCTCGAGCGGGACGAGATGGGCGAGTGCCTCGACGATCGTGACCTCGCTGCCGAAGGCGTTCCAGACGCTCGCGAACTCGCAGCCGATCGCGCCCGCGCCCAGCACGATCGCGCTGGCCGGCACGTGGTCGAGGTCGAGGGCCTGGTCGGACGTGATGACCCTGGTGCCGTCGATCTCGAGGCCTGGCAGCGAGCGCGGGACGGAGCCGGTGGCGAGCAGGACGTGCTTGGCCTCGATCGTCCGGCCGTCCACCTCGACGGCGGTGGGGGACACGACCTTGCCGGTGCCCTGCACGACCTCGATGGAGCGGCTCTTCACCAGGCCGGTGAGGCCCTTGTAGAGCCCCTCGACGACCTTGTTCTTGTAGGTGTTGACGGCGGCGACGTCGACGGACTGGAAGGTCGCGTTGACGCCGAAGTGGGCGGCGTCCTTGACAGCCTCGACGGTCTCCGCGGAGTGCAGCAGCGCCTTCGTCGGGATGCAGCCGCGGTGCAGGCACGTACCGCCGACCTTGTCCTTCTCGATCATCACGACCGTCATGCCCAGCTCCGACGCGCGGAGCGCCGCGGCATAGCCGCCACTTCCTCCGCCCAAGATGACGAGGTCCACGGTTCCCGCGGTTGTCACTGCTTGCTCCTCACGCTGCACGGGTCAAGCGGTTCACGCCTGCCACATGGCATCCTTCCACCCGTACGAGTACAGGGTGCGAATGCCCCTGGCCATTCCCGACAGGAGCGACGCGTGGGCCTGTTCTCCCGCAAGCCGCGCGCCGGCACCGTGCGCACTGCAGGCGACAACGACACTGCGCACCTGTCGGCGTTCGCGACCTCCCGGGCCGGCGTCGAGGGCTTCGTGGAGCCCGAGACGATGACGACGGCGACCACCCTGATCCTCGTGGCTGCTGACGGGGAGTGGACGCGTCGTCGCGTGGCGTCACCGAAGGCGGCCTTCGACCTGGGCCGCAAGCTGGCGATCCCGGTCTATGACGTTGCGGCCACCGGCTACCCGCAGCGCATGCGCGACTGGACTGCCGCGCGCAAGGCCGCCGGCGAGCCCCGCTCCACCTAGCACGCCAGGGAACTGGTCGAATGCCCGGTTTGTCGGGGTTCTGTCATGCGGAAACGGCATCAGACCAGGGAAGTGCCGTGCGGTGGCAGGAGTCGTGTGGGCAGCGTCGAAACGAGCAAGCACCACCCAGGCGCTGACGGCCGGTTCCCCTTCTTGGGAGCCGGCCGTCAGTGTGTCCGCGTGCTTCAGCTGTGGCCGTGCTTGCCCTTGCTCTGGCCGCTGCCGTGCCCGCTGCCGTGCCCCTTGCCGTGCCCGCTGTCGTGCTGGGCGGAGCCGCTCGGGCTCGCGTCCGGGCTCTCCGTCTCGACCGGCTCGGGGCTCTCGGACTCGGTCGCGTCGGTGGTGGCCGGCCGGGCCGTCTTGTCGCAGTCGGAGTGCGCGGCCGTGGAGACGGCCTTGCCGTGCTCGCGGCCCGTCGCGCTGCGGTCGTGAGCGACCTTCGAGACATATGCCCCGTGGTTGGTCGCGTCGGTCGGGCACGCGAGGGGAGTCTTCGCGGCGGCGGACGGCACCGGCGTGGGGTCGAGGGTGGGGTCGGGGGTCGGGGCGGCGGTGGGTGCGACCGTCTCGACGGGGGCAGCGCTGTCCGTGGGCTCGGCCGTAGCGGTGGGGGACGCGCTCGCTGTCACGTCGGTCGCGGAGTCGACGTTGGTGAAGGAGGGGCCGGCGACGGCGGCCCCGGTGGCGGCAGCGGTGACGGCGCAGGCGGCCGCGACGAGACCCGCCGCGCGCGCCTTCTGGGCAAGGAGGTCGAGGAAGCTCATGACTTCCCATCGACCCGGCTGACCCACTACCGCAGGGCCAGACGAGTGAGATCAGGCGCTGAGCTCCTCCAGGAGCTGGACGAAGGTGCGCACGGCCGCACCGGTGCCGCCCGGGTGCGTGTAGCCGTAGGCCGCGCCCGCGTTGTACGCCGGCCCCGCGATGTCGAGATGGGACCAGGTCACGCCCGGGGCCACGAACTCCTTGAGGAACAGCCCGGCGGTGAGCATGCCGCCCTCGCGCGGACCGGTGTTGACCATGTCGGCGATGTCGGAGTCGAGCCCCTTGCGCAGGTCAGCGGGCAGCGGCATCGGCCACATCGACTCGCCCGCGGTCTCGGCCGCGGCCACGATCGACGTTCGGAACGCGTCGTCGTTGGCCATGACGCCTGAGGTGCGGGTGCCCAGTGCGATGACCTGCGCACCGGTCAGCGTCGCCACGTCGAGCACGTAGTCCGGGCCGTCCTCGCAGGCCCGGGCGATCGCGTCGGCGAGGATCAGGCGGCCCTCGGCGTCGGTGTTGTTGACCTCGATGCGGGTGCCCTTGCGCATGACGAGCACGTCGGACGGCCGGATCGCCGTACCGCTCGGCATGTTCTCCGCCATCGGCAGCCAGGCCTCCACGTCGATCGGGAGCTTCAGCTGCGCGATCGCTGACAGCGTCGCGATCACGGCGGCGGCGCCGCCCATGTCCGACTTCATCTCCTCCATGCCGGCGGCCGGCTTGATGGAGATGCCGCCCGAGTCAAAGGTGATGCCCTTGCCGACGAGCGCGACCTTCTTCTTCGCGGCCCGCCCGCCCTTGTAGGAGAGGTGCACCAGGCGGGGCGGGTTCGCCGAGCCCTGGCCGACGCCGACGATCCCGCCGTACCCGCCCTTCTTGAGGGCTTTCTCGTCGAGGACCTCGACGGCGACGCCGACCCGCTTGGCCTCGTCGGCGGCGAGGTCGGCGAGCTCGACCGGGTGGAGGTGCGACGGGGGAGTGTTGACGAGGTCGCGGGCCAGGTTGACGGCGCCGGCGATGACGGCCGCGCGCTGCACGACCTTCTTCGCGTCCTTCAGGCTGCTGGCCAGGGTGAAGCTGGCGACGGGGGCCTTCTGGTCGGCGAGCGAGGTCTGCCGGTAGGCCGTGAAGGAGTAGGCACCGAGCAGCGCGCCCTCGGCGACCGCGCGGACCGAGGTGGCGTCGCCCGCAGGCAGGGCCAGCACGACGGAGGACGAGGCGCCTGCGAGGGCGCGGACCGCCGCACCGGTCGCGCGGCGCAGCGCCTCCGCGTCCCACGTCTCACCGAGACCGACGGCGACCAGCGCCGGCGCCTTCGTGTTGCCGAGGGTCGCGAGGCGGGTGACCTCCTCCTTGGTGCCGATCGCACCCAGTCCCGCGAGCGCGGGCAGCAGGCCCTTGCCGAACGCCTTCGCGACGTCGGCGGAGCCGGGCGCGAGCACCAGGCCCTTGGGACCCTTGACGACGCCGATGACGATGGCGTCGGCCTTGGTGGAGGCAGCGCTGGCCGTGGTCGCGGTGATGGTGGCTGTCACGGGGACCGACCTTACCTGTGATGGGGTGGTGGCATGAGCGTGTCGACGTGGGTGGGAGAGCGGTTTCCGACGGACCGCAGGCACCTGGACGCGGCTGCCGCGGGCCGGGTGAGCACCGCCGTCCTCGAGCTCGAGACCCAGCACCTGCAGGACGAGGCGACCCTCGGCGGATATGTCGCGGAGGCGCTGGCTGCCGACCGCATCGACGCCGGGCGCGTGGCACTGGGCGCCCTCGTGGGACTTGACGATGCCTTCTACACCGATGGCGCCGGGACGGCGTTCGCGATCATGCTCGACGCCTGGCCGCTGCCGGCTGGCTCGCGGATCGGCACCATCCCGGGGGAGTACGGCGGGAACGCGCGGATCCTGCGCGCCCGCGCGGCACTGCGGGGCTGGGAGCTGGTGACGCTCCCGACCGATGCCCTGGGCCGCATCCTCGACGTGCCAGGCGATCTCGAGCTCGTCACGTTTCCGCAGATCCTCAGCCAGCGCGGCATCGCCCAGCCCGTCGAGCTCGCCGTCGCTGCTGGCGTACCCCTGCTCCTCGACGTCGCCCAGTCAGCAGGTCAGACCGAGGTGCCGCACGGCGCTGCGGCCTACGTCGGGACGAGCCGCAAGTGGTTGTGCGGACCGCGTGGAGTGGGGTGGGGGTGCGTCGCGCAGGAGTGGCGTGACCGCCTCGCGGAGCCGCCCACGCTCGGCCCGTCGCACCACCCCGGGCGGATCGCGATGTATGACACGCCGGAGCCGCACGTGGCTGGCCGGGTCGGGCTTGCGCACGCCGTGCGCACCTGGTCGCCGGCCCTGCTGCCGGTGGTGCGGGCAGGTGCCGCCGCTGCGCGGGTGCTGCTGGAGGGAGCCGGTGGCTGGCACGTGGTCGAGCCTGTCGAGGAGCCGACCGGCATCACGACGCTGTCCCACGAGACCGCTGACCCGTTCGCGACCCGGGCTGCTCTCGTCGACCGCGGCTTCGTGGTCAGTGCGGTCCCGACCTCACGGTCCGACGACCTGACGGCACCGGTGCTGCGGGTGTCGACCGCGGCATGGGTGACTCCGGAGGACCTGCAATCCCTGGCAGCGGCGCTCGACTCGCTAGGGTCCTCCGCGTGAGCGACCTGAAGAAGTCCCCACTGCACGACCGGCACGTCGCGCTCGGGGCCAAGCTCGCCGACTTCGGCGGCTGGGAGATGCCGATCGAGTATCCGGGCGGCGGCGTGCTCAAGGAGCATGCGGCGGTGCGCGAGGACGTCGGGGTGTTCGACGTGAGCCACCTCGGCAAGGGCGTCGTCCGCGGGCCGGGTGCGCTCGACTTCGTCAACGCGCGTCTCAGCAACGACCTGCGCCGCATCGGGCCGGGCCAGGCCCAGTACACCCTGTGCTGCGACGAGTCGGGCGGCGTCGTGGACGACCTCATCGCCTATGTCCGCAGCGAGGACGAGGTGTTCCTCATCCCCAACGCCGCCAACACCGCGACGGTCATGGCGAAGCTCGCCGCGGAGGCGCCGGACGACCTCGAGGTCACCGACCAGCACACCCGCTATGGCGTGATCGCCGTCCAGGGTCCGCGGGCGCCGGAGCTGGTCGGGAAGCTCGGGCTGCCGACGGACCACGGCTACATGAGCTACACCGTGTCCGGCGACATGATCGTGTGCCGCACCGGCTACACCGGTGAGCTCGGCTATGAGCTGCTCCCGCCGTGGGACGAGGCCGGTGCCCTGTGGGACCGGATCGTCGAGGCCGGCGCGCTGCCGTGCGGCCTCGGAGCTCGCGACACGCTGCGCACGGAGATGGGCTATCCCTTGCACGGCCAGGACCTGTCGCTCACGATCACCCCCGTGCAGGCGCGGGCGGGCTGGGCGGTCGGCTGGGACAAGGCGGCCTTCTGGGGACGTGAGGCGCTGCTCGCCGAGCGCGCGGAGGGTCCCCGCCGCGCGCTGTGGGGCCTCGAGTCGCAGGACCGTGGCATCCCGCGCGCCCACATGGTCGTGAGCAGGGACGGACGCGACATCGGCGAGGTCACGAGCGGCACGTTTTCGCCGACCCGCCGGGTCGGGATCGGCCTGGCACTGCTGGAGAAGGGCACGGCAGAAGGGGACGAGGTGACCGTCGACGTCCGCGGTCGCACGAGCCTGATGAGGGTGGTGAAGCCGCCCTTCGTCCCCAGCCACGTCCGGTGAGCACCAAGGTCCTGCTCGTCGGCATGATGGGCAGCGGCAAGACCTCGGTCGGCACCGCGTTGTCGACGAAGCTGGGCTGGCCCTACCTCGACAACGACACCCTCCTCGAGCGCACCGCCGGGGCCACCGCCCGCGACCTGCTCGACAACGAGGGCGAGACCGCATTGCGACAGGCGGAGTCGCAAGTGCTGACGCTGCTGCTCGGCATGCCCGGGCCGATGATCGGCAGCGTCGCCGGCGGCTGCGTACTCGACGAGCACGACCGGCTGCGGCTCCTCCAGTCGACGGCCTGGGTCGTCTGGCTTCGCGCGAGCCCCCAGGGCCTGGTGCGCCGGGTGAGCGGCACCGACCGTCCGCTGCTCGGGGACGACCCCGCGGCGGCGCTGCGCAAGCTGGCCTCGGAGCGCAACGGCTTCTATGCCGAAGTGGCCGACCAGGTCATCGACGTCGATGTGATCCCGGTGGGAGCCGTCGCCAAGCGGGTCATCGAGGAGCTCCCCGAGGCGTGATCCACGGAGAGCTGCGAGCGGATCCGGGCGCCTGATCGGCAGGTAAGTCTCCGTGGATCACGGGGTGGGGTCAGCTGCCGGTGGCCAGCACCACGAGGCTCGCTGTGGTGGCGAGCTCGCACAGGGCACCGAGCACGTCACCGGTCAGGCCGCCGACGCGACGCACCGCGTGCCGGCCCACGACCCACGCCAGCCCGAGGC
This sequence comes from Frankiales bacterium, assembly GCA_025465465.1. Lineage (GTDB taxonomy): Bacteria > Actinomycetota > Actinomycetes > Mycobacteriales > SCTD01 > RYN-111. The sequence continues at coordinate 7,354 of JAODND010000058.1, forward strand.
CGAGGACGACGGCCAGCACGGTGCGGACCAGCTGCTCCTGGTCGGTCGCGACGGTGGCGTACCAGCCGAACCCGGCTGCGACCGCCACCGTCCACCCGGCCGCGACGGTGCGACGGGCCGTCTGGGCGACGAGCGCACCCAGGCCCTCAGCGGTCGCGGACGGGGTCCTCGTGCAGGCCCACAGCACAGCGAGCCGGCCGGTGACGACGGCGAGCACGAGGGCGGCCGAGCCGCGGCCGTGCAGGGTGCAGGTCATGACTGCTGCCACCTGCACCAGCAGCGTCAGCGACACCGCGACCATCCCCATCGGCCCCAGGTCGGGTGCCTTCATGACCGCACGGGTGCCCTCGGGATCGCGGTAGGACGCCAGTCCGTCCACGAGGTCGGCCAGCCCGTCGAGGTGCAGCCCGCGGGTCAGCAGGGCGAGCGTCGCGACAGCCAGCGCGGCCGGAAGCAGCGGTAGGTCCACCAGGGCCTGCGACGCGGAGAGCACCCCCGCGGCCGCGAGGCCCAGCAGCAGCCCGACAAGGGGAGCGAGCTCCATCGCCCGGCCGGCGGTGCGCCGTTCGAGCCGCTCCGGTCCCTGCACCCGCAGGACGGTCAGCGTCGTGAGCGCGAGCCGCAGGGCGTCAGGCACCGAGCGCCTCGAGGCCCGCCCGCACGACGGCGACGGCGACGTCGGCTCCCGTGCTGCCGAGGCCGAGGTCGAGCAGCGGGGTCAGGCCGGAGCGGGTGAGCGCCTGGGCCGCGTGCGGGTCGGCGGGCGCACTGCCGGCGAGCAGCCACTGCTCGGCCCCTGGCCGGCGCGTGCACACCAGGAGCACGGCGGTGGCTGTCGCCGTACCTCCGCCGAGCAGCACCGGTGTGCGGCGCTCGGTGAGCCGGTCGACCAGGCCGACCAGCCGCCCGAGCCCGCCGTCCAGGAGCTGTTGCGGGTCGCGGCTGGTTCGGAGCAGGGAACGCACCGCCACGACGTCGGTGGCCCAGTCCGGTGTCTGCCGGTCGGTGACGTCCACGGGCTCGAGGTGGAGCGCGACAGCCAGGCAGGCGCGGACGGCCGTGGTCGCCAGGTCGCTGTCGAGCACGACCAGCTCGCAGCCGGCATCGACGAGCCGGTCGGCCTCCTCGCGACCCGCCGCGTCCCCCTGCCCGTCGCCCACCTGGAGGCGCACCACCGCTCTGGGGTACGTCGGTGGGTGACCGAAGACCCGGTGCAGCTCGTCGGCGAGGCGACTCACCTGATCCTCCTCGGCTGGCCGGCGACGACCTGGTGCACCTCGTCCGAGAGCCCGGCCAGCGCGGTCGTCGCACGGCCCAGCAGGTCTGCGAACAGCCGGCCGCTGGCGGTCGCGGGCACGACGCCGGAGCCGACCTCCGGCGCGACCAGGATGACGTGGGCGCGGGTGGTGGTCCAGGCGTCGGCCAGCTCCGCGAGGGCGGCGTCGAAGACGGATCGCGCGTCGGAGGACTCCCAGTGGTCGTCGAGGACCCGGGTCAGCCAGAGCCCGAGGTCGTCGACGAGCACCTGGCCCCTGGCGTCGCGCAGCACGCCGGCGACGTCTCCGCTCTCGAGGGTCTGCCAGGTCGCCGGCCGGCGCCCGATGTGGGCGGCAACCCTTCTCGACCAGTCCTCGTCGTCGCGCGGAGGAGCCGTGGCGAGATAGAGCACCTCGCTGCCGAGCAGGCTCTCGGCGTATGCGGACTTGCCGCTGCTCTGGCCGCCGAGGACGAGGATCGTGCGGCCGCGTGCGGTGTCGATGACGTCCCCGTCCCTCGCCGCACGGGAGCCCAGGTCGGCCAGCGCGCGGTCGAGCTGGTCGGGCGGTGGGTTGTCGTGGCCCACGTGGATCGCCACCACGTCGGTCGTCGCAGTGACCGCACCGACGGCGCGCAGCCTCTCGACCTGTCCTGGCCAGCTCTCGAGCGTCAGGTGCGAGGGGATCGGTGTGCCGGCCAGTTCGAGCAGAACGACGTCAAAAGCCCTGTCACGCAAGGCTTCCACGGTTTCGTCGGGCAGGATGCCCGTGTCGGTCGCGTACAGCAGCCGGGCACCGTCGGGGCTCGTGACGTCATAGAGCACGGCGTCCTCGGGATGGTTGGCATCGACTGGCCGTACGACGTAGCCGGCCACCTCGTGCGCGTCGCCCGGATGCGCGGCCACCGTGAGGCAACCGTCGAGGTGGGGTTGTGCGTCCTGGAGGACGAGCGGTGGTGCCACGACCGTGAGCCTCAGGGGCTCGCGTGCCCAGTAGCGCCACACCCAGACCTGGGGGAAGTGGTGGTCGCGGTGGCGGTGGGTGACGAGGACGGTGTCGACGTCGCGCAGGCTCACGCCGAGGCGGGCAGCGGCCAGCCCGACGGTCGGGCCGAGGTCGATGAGGACGCGGTCGTCGAGCAGCACGCAGGTCTGCCCGCGGACCACGCCCTGGTCGAGGGCGGCGGCGCAGGACGGGCACCGGCACCACGGGTTGGGCCAGCCGTCAGCGCCACCACTGCCCAGCACTCGGATCCGCACCGGTCTAGCCTGCCAGTCCATGAGCTGGACGTGGCGGTACGAGGGTCCCGACGGGTCGCCGGTCGAGGCCGGCCCGGAAGCGCCGGCGCAGCCGGACTTCCCGACGCAGTCGGATGCGGAGTCCTGGGTCGGAGAGGTCTGGCGCGACCTGCTGGGCGCGGGGGTGGCGTCGGTGTCGCTGTACGAGGGCGACCGCAAGGTCTATGGGTCCATGGGGCTCGACTCGGCCTGACCCTCGCGCTGGCGGCGTGCTCCGCGCCGGTCCACCACGTGACAGCGGTGCCGTCGCCCGTCGCTGTGGTCGTGGTGCCTGCGGCGACGCCGACCCCGGACCCAATCCCGCGTGACGCCCAGCTCATCGTGCTCGGCTTCGACGGCTCGGGTGACCCGGCAGCCACCGCGCGTTGGCGGCAGCTGCTCGCCCCCTCAGCGAGCCACGTCACCTTCTTCCTCAGTGGGGCCTACCTGCTTCGCCGCCAGGAGCGCGATCGCTACCACCCTCCGCACCACCGGGTGGGCGCGTCCGACATCGGGTTTGCCGGTGACTGGCAGACCCGGATGTTCGAGCAGCTGCAGGCAGCGCATGACGAAGGCCACGAGATCGCCTCGCACACCGTCGGGCACTTCTGCAGCGGTTATCCGGGCAGCGTCGGCACCTGGAGCGCGGCCGACTGGGACTCCGAGCTCACCCAGTACCAGGGGCTGCTCGACGCCGTGCCGCTGACGGTCGGTGCCCCTCTCGGGCTCCGATCCCCCTGCCTGGAAGGCGATCTGCAGGTCCTGCGGACAGTCGAGAAGCAGCACGGCATGAGCTATGACGCCTCCGGGACCGGCAGTCTGGGCAGCTGGCCGATCCGGCAGCAGGGCGTGTGGGAAATGCCGCTGCCGCTCGTCCCGATCCCCGGGTCGGGCCGGCATGCCCTCGCGATGGACTACAACTTCTTCTTCCAGCTGGCGTCCGGTCGATCCCTGGACCCGCGGGCCTCCGTCGTCGTCGGGCAGGAGACCCGCGCGGCGCTCGAGGGCGCCCTCGCGACCCAGCTGCGGTCGGGCCGACCGCCGCTGGTGCTGGGAGCGCACTTCGAGCACTGGGACCACGACGCCTACACGCAGGCGTTCGCGGACTTCCTCACGGCGCACTGCGGCGTCGGACCGGTCCGCTGCGTGAGCTTCGCGGAGGCCGTGCGTTGGCTCGAGGTCAGGTCTGGCCCTTCGCCAGCGCCTCGAAGTTCTCATACATCGCCGCGACGCCCGACTTCTCCCGGACGTGCAGCGCGATAGCGGCGCTGCGCTCCCAGAGGCCAGCCACCCAGTACAGGTCGTAGACGAGGCCGCGGTCGAGCAGGCCCTGCTTCACGAAGGTGCCGAGCGTCTCGTTGAAGCCGAGCAGCGCGGAGACGGCCCGGGCTCCCTCGCTGCCGCGCGGGTGGTCGGCGTCGAACTGGGCAAAGGTCGGCGGGCTGTCATAGCCCATGAGCAGGTCGGAGCCGTCATAGGCGCGCTGCGCCATCGGCCCGTTGATGAGTGAGACGAGCAGCTGGGCGTCGGCCTGGGTCGGCTTCGCGCTGATGCTGAGGTCCTGCTGCGGGATGGTGGTCGTCATGTCGCTCCCTGTCGTCGGTCCACCGAGTGTTCGCGCGCAGGGAGCCGGCGGGCTATGGCCCGTTAGGGCCGTTTGGTCGGACTGGCGGTGCGGCCAGGGTCGGTGATGGCGACGTCGGCCAGGACCTCGTCCACGGCCTTCTTCAGGTCGGCGGGCAGGGCCCTGGCCGAAGCGTTGTCGCGGACCTGCTCCGGGCGCGAGGCGCCGACGATCGCCGACGCCACGTTGTCGTTGCACAGCACCCAGCCGATGGCCAGCTGGGCCATCGACAGCCCGGCCTCGGCGGCCAGCGGCTGCAACTGCTGTACGGCGGTGAGGACCTCATCGCGGAGGAACGGCTTGATCATGTTCGCGCCGCCCTGCTCATCGGTCGCGCGGGTGCCCTCGGGCAGCGGAGCCCCCGGGACGTACTTGCCGGTCAGGACGCCCTGGGCGATCGGTGACCAGACGATCTGGCTGATGCCCTCCTCGCGGCACAGCGGCTCGACCTCGGCCTCGATCACGCGATAGAGGGCGGAGTACTGCGGCTGGTTGGACACGATCCGGTCCAGGCCCAGCTGGCCCGCGATCGCCAGCGCCTCGGCGATCTCGGACGCCTTCCACTCCGAGACGCCGACATACATGACCTTGCCGGCGCGCACCAGGTCGTCGAACGCGCGCATCGTCTCCTCGAGCGGCGTCTCGTAGTCGAACCGGTGCGCCTGGTAGAGGTCGAGGTGGTCGGTCTGCAGCCGTCGCAGCGACGCGTTGCAGGACTCGACGATGTGCTTGCGCGACAGTCCGCGCTCGTTGCGGCCGGGACCCGTGGGCCAGTAGACCTTCGTGAAGATCTCGATGCTCTCGCGCTTGACGCCCTTGAGGGCCTCACCGAGCACGCTCTCGGCCCTGGTGCCGGCATAGACGTCGGCGGTGTCGAAGGTCGTGATGCCGACCTCGAGCGCCTCCTTCACGCAGGCGTGGGCGGCGTCCGCCTCCACCTGCGAGCCATGCGTCAGCCAGTTGCCGTAGCTGATCTCGCTGACCTTCAGACCGCTGTGACCCAGGCTTCGAAACTCCATGAGGCGACCCTAGACGTCGGCGCCCACGACCACCTTCGGCGGGGGAGTGCGCCAGCGGCGGATGAGCATCGTGCGCTGGATGCCGTAGAAGACGTGCTGCCGGGGCTTGGTGTCCGGGAACTTCTCGCGGATCCCTTTGCCGACCTTGCGGCCGAGTCGTGCGAAGTCGATGCCGACGACGAGGATGACCCCGAGCATCGACAGGAAGGCGGCGCCGTAGAGCGCGGCGTTGTTGGTGAAGCCGATGATGATGACCACGATCATGTAGGGCATGAGCAGCGGGCCCAGGGTCCGCTGGCTGTCCACCTGGTCGCGTACGTAGGACCGGACCGGCCCGCGGTCGCGCGGCAGAAAGGCGCGCTCGTCGCCCTTCTTGGAGCCGTCCCGGATCGCCTTGCGGTCCGCGGCCTGCTTCGCGCGCATCGCCTTGGCCGCCGCCCGGCGGTTGGTGGGCGGGGGCGCGACGGGTCCTCGCGCCTTCTGGCTGCGCTTCGGGGTCGGGCGTCCCTTGCCGTCGATCTTCTCGGTCACGTCCCTAGGGTAGGGCGAGCATCTGGTCGAGGGCGCGGCGCGCATGCAGAGCCGTCTCGGGCTCGACGGTGATCTGGTTGGGGATGCGGCCCGCGACGAGCTCCTCGAGCGCCCACACGAGGTGCGGCAGGTCGATCCTGTTCATCGTCGAGCAGAAGCACACGGTCTTCTCGAGGAAGACGATCGACTTGTCAGGGTGGGCCTCCGCGAGCCGGCGTACGAGGTTGAGCTCGGTGCCGATGGCCCACGCCGTCCCGGCAGGTGACTCCTCGACGAGCGTGATGATCCGCTCGGTGGAGCCCACGAGGTCGGCGGCCTCGACGACCTCGTACTGGCACTCCGGGTGCACGAGCACCTGCACCCCGGGCACCCGGGCACGCACGTCGTCGACGGACTCCTTGGTGAAGCGCCCGTGCACGGAGCAGTGGCCCTTCCAGAGGATCATCGTGGCCGCTGCCAGCGCCTCGGCGGTGTTGCCGCCCAGGGGCAGCCGCGGGTTCCAGACCACGCAGTCGTCGAGCGACAGGCCCAGCTCGCGGACCGCGGTGTTGCGGCCGAGGTGCTGGTCGGGCAGGAAGAGCACCTTCTCGCCCTTCGAGAAGGCCCACTCGAGGGCCCGCTTGGCGTTGGAGCTGGTGCAGATCGTGCCGCCGTGCCGGCCGGTGAAGCCCTTGATGGCGGCGCTGGAGTTCATGTAGGACACCGGCACGGTCACGGCGTCGAGCCCGACGGAGCCGAGCTGCTCCCAGCAGTCCTCGACCTGCTCGAAGGAGGCCATGTCGGCCATCGAGCAGCCGGCGGCCAGGTCCGGCAGGACGACGTGCTGGCCCGGCCCGGTGAGGATGTCGGCCGACTCGGCCATGAAGTGCACGCCGCAGAAGATGAGGTAGGGCGCATCGGGGCGGGCCGCAGCCTGCTGCGCCAACCGGAAGCTGTCACCGGTCACGTCGGCGAACTCGATGACCTCGTCACGCTGGTAGTGGTGCCCGAGCACGAAGACCTGGTCGCCGAGCGCGGCCTTCGCCGTGCGGGCGCGCTCGACGAGCGACGGGTCGGAGGCCGGCGGGAGCTCACCCGGGCAGTCGACGCCGCGCTCGCTGTTGCCGTCGCTCTGGCGGCCCAGCATGAGCAGCGCGAGGGGGGTGTGCTCCACACCCGCCATCAGCTCGGTCATCTCGTCGACCCTTCTTGTCGTCGTACAGACGATAACCCCCTCGTACCCGCGTTGCTTCCCCTGGGGTTGACTCGCGCGGTGCGCGTCGTGATCGCCCCGGACTGCTTCACCGGGACGATCGGCGCCCCGGATGCCGCGGCGGCGCTGGCCGAGGGGTGGCGGCGGGCTCGCCCCGGCGACGACCTGGTCCTGCTGCCGATGGCCGACGGCGGTCCCGGCTTCCTCGACGTGCTGCCGGGTGACCTCGTGACCGTCCTCGTCGAGGACCCGCTCGCGCGCCCGACGCTGGCGTCCTTCCGCCTGGACGGCGGCACCGCCTATGTGGAGTCCGCGCAGGCCTGTGGCCTGCACCTGCTCGCCGAGCAGGACCGGGACCCCGCGGTGACCACGACCTACGGCGTGGGCCAGCTGGTCCGCGCCGCCACCGAAGCCGGCGCGGCTCGGGTCGTCGTCGGCCTCGGCGGCTCGGCCACGAACGACGGCGGTGCCGGCTTCCTGGCGGCGCTGGGAGTACGCCGGGAGGGGGTCGGCGGCGCACCGCTGGCGCCCGGGTGCCTGCCGCTGGCCGACGCGGTGCGGCTCGTCGGGGCGCCCCTGGAGGTGGAGCTGGTCGCGGCGACCGACGTCGACAACCCGCTGCTGGGCGAGCACGGCGCGACCCGCGTCTTCGCCGCCCAGAAGGGCGGTCGGGACCTCGACGCGCTCGAAGCCGCGCTGGCGCACTGGGCCGACCTGGTCGAGGCGCACCTTGGTCCTGCGCGCGATCTCCCCGGCGCGGGTGCGGCGGGCGGTCTCGGGTTCGCCGTCCTGGCGGCCGGGGGCACCCGGGTCAGTGGCGTCCAGGTCGTGGCCGAGGCGGTCGGGCTTGCCCAGGCCATGGTCGGCACCGATCTGGTCCTCACCGGTGAGGGCTCCTTCGACGGGCAGTCGTTGCGCGGCAAGGTCGTTGCCGGGGTGGCCGCGGCGGCCGGCGAGCAGGGCGTTGCGTGCGTCGTGGTGGCCGGCCGCACGAGTGTGGGCCCGTGCGAGGCTGCGGCTGCGGGGGTCGAGGCGGCGTACAGCCTGACCGACGAGGTGGGTCTGGAGGCCGCGCTCGCCGATCCGACTGAGGCGCTCGCCACTGTGGCGTCGACCGTCGCGCGGGCCTGGTCCGTGTGACAATGGAACAGCACCGCGCCTGAGGGTGTTGTGCAGCGTGATCCCGTCTGAGAGGCAGCCCCATGAGCGAGACGACCGCCGAGACCACGACCACCGGTGTGGTCCTGACCGACCCGGCCGCCGAGAAGGTGGCCAGCCTGCTCGCGCAGGAGGGCCGCGACGACCTCGCGCTCCGCGTCGCGGTGCAGCCAGGTGGCTGCAGCGGCCTGCGCTACCAGCTGTTCTTCGACGAGCGCGCGCTCGACGGCGACGTCGCGCAGGAGTACGGCGCGGGCGTCAAGGTGATCGTCGACCGGATGAGCGTCCCCTACCTCGCGGGCGCCACCATCGACTTCGTCGACACCATCGAGAAGCAGGGCTTCACGATCGACAACCCCAACGCCGGCGGCTCCTGCGCCTGCGGCGAGTCCTTCCACTAGTACGCCGAGAAGGCGCCGTTCCCTGTGGGGACGGCGCCTTCTGCGTTGCTCAGGAGACTGCGGGTTCCGGCTGCCCGGGGGGCTGCAGCGGGCGCGTGCGTGGTTCCTAGTAGTCGTCCATGCCGGCGACGGTGACGAGCAGGTCGTCGGTGATCTCGGCAGGCATCGCGCCGAAGCTGAACGGCAGGCGGTCGAGAGGCAGCCGGCTCAGGGGGATCTTGACCACGGTCTGAGTCAGGTCGATGACGGAGTGGCCGAGCACGTTGGCGACCTCGCGGCAGTCGTTCACCAGGTCGAGGATCGAGTTCGGCTCGCTCTCGGACGGAACGGGTGCGTGGTGGGCCATGCCTCGACCGTAGGCAGTTACCGGCGGGTACCCAACGCCTACTCACGAGTAGTGATGTGTGTCGGCTCACTAGGCTGTCGCGATGCGCATCGCCGTCACCGGGTCCATCGCCACCGACCACCTCATGACCTTCGCCGGGTTGTTCTCCGAGCAGCTGTTGCCGGACCAGCTCGCGAACCTTTCGGTGGTGTTCCTCGCCGACTCCCTTGAGGTCCGCAAGGGCGGCACAGGGGCCAACATCGCGTTCGGGATGGGCTCGCTCGGCTATCGGCCGCAGCTGATCGGCTCGGTCGGCAAGGACGCCGGCGACTACGTCCAGCAGCTGCAGGACGTCGGCGTCGACACCTCCGGGGTACGCGTGTCCACCGCCCTGTCGAGCCCCCGCTTCACCGTAGTGACCGACCAGGCGCAGAACCAGATCGGCTCGTTCTACCCCGGCGCGATGGCCGAGGCGGCTGACATCTCGCTGGATGACGTCGACGTCGACCTCGTGCTCGTCAGCCCCAACGACCCGGGCGCGATGCTCCGCCACACCTCCGAGTGCCGGGCCCGCGGCATCGCCTTCGCGGCCGACCCGTCGCAGACGCTGACGTTCCTCGACGGCGACGCGATCAAGCAGCTCGTAGAGGGCGCCGCCTACTTGTTCACCAACGAGTACGAAGCGGGCCTCGTGGCCGAGAAGACCGGCTGGTCGGACGCCGAGATCCTCGACCTGGTGCAGGTCCGCGTGACGACCCACGGGGCCAAGGGCTCCGTCATCAGCCGCAAGGGCTTCGAGGACATCAGGGTGGGGATCGCGGAGGCGAACGTGGTCGTCGACCCGACGGGCACCGGCGACGCCTTCCGGGCCGGCTTCCTGACGGCGACCTCGTGGGGCCTCGGCCTCGAGCGGGCCGCGCAGGTCGGCTCGCTGCTCGCCACCCACGTGGTCGAGACGGTCGGGCCGCAGGACTATGTGCTCACCGACTTCCTGACCCGCTTCGAGAAGGCCTTCGGCCCCGCCGCCGCCGCCGAGGTGTCCCCCTTCACCACCTGACCCCGGGGTTTAGGTGAGGCGGCGGATCAGGAAGGCGTCGCCGGAGCGGCCCTCGTAGGACTGGCCGCGCAGGCGGCACCAGGCCTTGAGGTCGGGCTCGGCAGCGGGATCGTCGGCGAGCACCGTCACCGTCTCGCCGACGGCCACGGAGGGGAAGGCGCGGGCCAGCTCGATGATCGGCAGCGGGCACTTCTGGCCGAGGCAGTCGAGGATCACCCGCGCAGCCTCGCCACGACCTGCGGCAGCACCTGGCAGAACCGGTCCACGTCGTCCTCGGTGACCCACCGCGACAGCGAGACGCGGACGGAACCGTGCGTCGAGACGCCCATCGCGACCAGCACGTGCGACGGCTCGAGCACCGACGACGTGCACGAGGAGCCGCTGGACACCTCGAACCCCTCAGCGTCCAGCGCCATGACGAGGGACTCGCCGTCGACATACAGCACCGAAAACGTCACCAGGTGCGGGAGCCGTTCGTCCGGGTCGCCGACCACCTCGACGTCCTCGATCGCTCCCGCTGCTGCCCGGATCCGGCCGACCAGCGGGCGGAGCCGGGCGTCCTCCGCGACGCGTTCGAGCGAGACCGCCTCCAGGGCCACCGCGGCCGCCAGCACCGCGGGCAGGTCGAGCGATCCCGGGAAACCGCCCTCCTCAGGCCATGGCGAGACCCAGCGCACGCCCGTCCGCACCGCGAGCAGGCCCAGCGACGGGCCGCCCCACTTGCGTGCGGACCCGGCGAGCAGGTCCCAGGACGGCAGCGGCGTCCGGCCGATGGCCTGCGCGGCATCGACGAGCACCGGGACGGGGACCTCGACGCGCGGTTGCACGGTGCCGACCTCGTGCGACGCGGCGATGAGGCACGCAAGGACGGTGTCCGGCTGGACGGCAGCCTCGAAAGCGTCCAGCGACACGCGGCCGAGCAGGTCGACGGGTACGGAGGTCGCCGGACCCTCTCCGCAGGCGTGCAGCACGGCCGAGTGCTCGATGGCGCTGTGGACGACGTGGCTCCCCACGCGCGCCCGGGCCGCCCGGACGCCGCGCACCGCGCCGTACAAGGCCTGGGTGCCGTTGGGGGACAGGTGCAGCTCGTCGACCCGGCACCCGAGCTGGGCGGCCATCGAGGCGAGCGCGCCGTCGAGCAGCTGGCGGGCCCGCCGGGCACTGCCGTACAGCCGCGCCGGGTCCGCCCAGCCGTCGTCGAGCGCTGCGAGCCACGCCTCCCGCGCCAGCGGGTGCAGCGGGAGTCCCGACGCCGCGTCGAAGCTGACCATGAACGAACCCTAGACACGCCCCCCTCGGCAGGAGCCGCGGAGCGCTCTGCGATAGCCTCGCCAGCGCTCTAGACAACACGTCCCGCACGAAGGGCTCCATCGCTTGAGAACCCGTTCCTCGAGGGCGGTCCGGCTTGCGCTGGCCGCCGGCGCCACCGCACTGCTCACCAGCGGCTGCACCGGGCGCGAGGCCTACGAGAACAGCTTCGGCCTGGGTTGGCCCAAGCCGGTCACAGCCGAGGGCAAGACGATGTACGACATCTGGCTCGGCACCACGGCAGCAGCGGCTGCGGTGGGCTTCGGCATGTACCTGCTGATCGCCGTGACCGTGCTGCGCGACCGCAAGAAGTCCGAGGAGCTGCCGGCGCAGATCCGGTACAACCTCCCCATCGAGGTGCTCTACACGATCGTGCCGTTCGTCATCATCGCCGTGCTGTTCTTCTACACGGCGGTGGGGGAGAACAAGGTCAACAAGCTCACGAAGAACCCGGACGTCCGCATCGGGGTCGTCGGGTTCCAGTGGAACTGGCAGTTCAACTACCTCGACGACAAGGTGCAGGTCACGGGGGCGCCGCCCGCCGGCCAGGAGGCCGTGCTGGAGCTGCCGGTCAACAAGCGGATCCGGTTCATCGAGACCTCGCCGGACGTCATCCACTCCTTCTGGGTCCCGGCCTTCCTGTTCAAGCGCGACGTCGTGCCGGGACGCCTCAACACCTTCGAGCTGACGCCCACCCGCATCGGCACCTATGTCGGGCGGTGCGCCGAGCTCTGCGGGGAGAAGCACGACGCCATGAACTTCAAGGTCAAGGTCGTGTCCGAGAGCGACTACCGCGCCTACATCCAACGTCTGCAGGCGAGCCCGCTCAACGCCCCCAACGGCACCGGCGCAGCACTCACGACCGGAGACAACTGACATGGCAGTCCTGACCGAGGCGCACGCCCCGGCGGCGAACCGGCGGCCGTCCCCCGGCGCCGGCTCCAAGATCGTCAAGGTCCTGACGACGACCGACCACAAGGTGATCGGTCTGCTCTACCTCTGCACCGGCTTCGGGTTCTTCCTGTTCTCCGGCCTGCTCGCCGAGATCATGCGCGCCGAGCTCGCGCGGCCGGGCCTGCAGATCGTGTCGCAGGAGCAGTTCAACAGCCTGTTCACGATGCACGGCTCGATCATGATGTTCCTCGTGGCCCCGCCTCTGGCGTATGGCTTCACGAACTACATCATGCCGCTGCAGATCGGCTCGCCGGACATGAGCTTCCCGCGGCTGAACGCCTTCTCCTACTGGCTGTACCTGTTTGGCGGGCTCACCGTCATCAGCGGCTTCCTCACGCCATCGGGTGCGGCGTCGTTCGGCTGGTTCGCCTACGCGCCGCTCAACGACATCATCCACTCGCCCAACATCGGCTCCGACCTCTGGATCATCGGCCTGATCACCTCGGGCCTCGGCACCATTCTCGGCGCCGTCAACTTCATCACCACGATCCTGACGCTGCGTGCGCCCGGCATGACGATGTTCCGGATGCCGATCTTCACCTGGAACATGCTCGTCACGTCCATCCTCGTGCTGATGGCCTTCCCGGTCATCACCGCGGCGTTCTTCGCACTGGAAGCCGACCGGCACCTGGGCGCGCACGTCTATGACGCGGGCACCGGCGGCGCGATCCTGTGGCAGCACCTGTTCTGGTTCTTCGGCCATCCCGAGGTCTACATCGTGGCGCTGCCGTTCTTCGGGGTGGTGTCGGAGATCATCCCGGTCTTCAGCCGCAAGCCGATGTTCGGCTACAAGGGCCTCATCTTCGCGACGATCGGCATCGCCGCCCTGTCCATGACGGTGTGGGCGCACCACATGTTCGTCACGGGCGCGGTCCTGCTGCCGTTCTTCTCGTTCCTCAGCTTCCTCATCGCCGTACCGACCGGTGTGAAGTTCTTCAACTGGATCGGCACGATGTGGCGAGGGTCGCTGACCTTCGAGTCGCCGATGCTGTTCTGCATCGGCTTCCTCATCACGTTCCTCCTGGGTGGGCTCACCGGCGTCATGCTGGCCAGCCCGCCGATCGACTTCCACGTCTCGGACACCTACTTCGTGGTGGCGCACTTCCACTACGTCGTTTTCGGCACCGCGATCTTCGGGTTCTTCGCCGGCGTCTACTTCTGGTTCCCGAAGATGACGGGACGGATGCTCAACGACCGGCTCGGCAAGGTCCACTTCTGGATCCTGTTCATCGGCTTCCACACGACGTTCCTCGTGCAGCACTGGCTGGGTGACATCGGTATGCCGCGCCGGGTCGCCAACTACAAGGCGAGCGACGGCTTCACGACGCTCAACGAGGTGTCGAGCTTCGGTGCCGTGGTGTTGGGGCTGTCGACGCTGCCGTTCATCTACAACGTGTTCGTCAGCTACACCCGCGGTGAGAAGGCTGTCGGCGACGATCCGTGGGGCTATGGCAACTCCCTCGAGTGGGCGACCTCATGCCCGCCCCCTCGCCACAACTTCGTCACGATGCCGCGCATCCGGTCCGAGCGCCCCGCGTTCGACCTGCACTACCCAGCGACCACCGGTCGCGTCGAGGCGCACGCCGCGCCAGAGCTGATCCGAGGGGACTGACCATGAAGGTCGAGGGCTTCCTCTTCTCGTTCCTGTCGCTGTTCTTCCTGGGCAGCGCGATCGTCTACTGGATCGTCAGCCGCGACGACACCGGCTTCACGTGCCTGCTGCTGTCGGCCGGCATGACGTTCATCATCGGCTACTACGTGCTGTTCACGGCGTCGCGTATGGACGCCCGCCCCGAGGACCGCGAGGACGCCGAGATTGCCGAGGGCGCGGGCGAAGTGGGCTTCTTCGCGCCGCACTCGTGGTGGCCGATCAGCCTGGCTGCGTCGACGCTGATCACGACGATGGGCCTCGTCTTCGGGCCCTTCCTCATCGTCATCGGCGTGTTTGCGCTGCTCATCGCGCTCAGCGGCCTGCTCTTCGAGTACTACGTCGGCATCAACCGCACGCAGGCCTTCACCCTCGGCACCGTCGAGGCCATCGGCGAGCTCCCGACCCTCAACCGCAAGTTCATCGGCGAGGACCCGCACTAGCAGCCGGACTCCTGTCGGCTGACACCTGCGTCGGAGCTCCGGGCGAGTTCCGCACGTGGCCGGCTGTCAGCGTCGTGGAGCGGCACCTCCTCGCTGTTGATCGACGGAGAGTTGACGCAGTCTCGACGGCCTCGGAAGTGCGCAATGCCTCCGTCGATCAAGGCGAGTCGCCGCCGACCGCAGAACGCAGCCTCTGGACAGCTGACCGGAGCTGACGCCGACGCTCGCGATCATCCGTATGTCGGCCTCGACACGCGGGCTGACGATCCCGACACACGGAAGATCGCAGATCGCTGCGGCAAGGGTGTTGGGCCGCATCCTGACTCGCTCTGGGCCTTGAGCTGATCGTCCGGGAGGTGTCATCGTCGCGCAGGTCGAGCTTGATCCGGCGGCTGAGACCGAGTTGGTCACCATTGTCCCGGGGATGCAGTGGGAGCCCAACATGCCTCACAATGCGTCATGAGGATTCGCGCGGTTCGCCGCTTGCCCGTGGGCTTGCTCGGCCTTGTTCTCCTGTGCCTCACCGCGACCGAGCTACCCACGGCCCTCGCATCGGTCCCGTCGCAGCAGACCATCACGTTGCCTTCCGCTCCGAGTCGCAACATCGTCCACTTCACCGGACACGCACCGTTCAACACCGGCCAGGCCAACATCGCCTTCGACGACGCGACCGGCGCCTGCGACGGCACCAATGTCGCGCTACGCGACGAACACACCGTTAACGTGCTGGTTCCAGTGCCGCCGAACCCGGCTCTTGACGTGCTGATCCGCTTCGAGATCGACTGGAACGCGCTGGCGGAGCCGAGCGAGGACATGCGGCTGGACCTGTTCGGCCCGGACGGCAAGCTGGTTGCGTCCTCAGACAGCAGCCAGTTCCAGGAAAGCGTCGACTTGACCGCTGCAGTGCCTGGTGTCTATTCGATGCACATCTGCGCCTTCCAGACCGGACCGACAGGGCAGGACTACACCGGAGTGGTCAGCGCGGCAGTCATCAAGCCGTCAGCAACGCCTGTTGCCGCGTCCGTGCAACCACCGACCTACCGACAGTTCGAGGCACCCAAGGGAACCGCGACGGCCGCCGGCGAACCCTCCATCGGCAACAACTGGAAGACCGACCACACGTTCTTCACCGCGAACACCTCTGAGTACGACGTGGCCTTCAACGACAAGGCCGGTACATCTCGGTGGACGCCGGTGAACGTGGGATCCCCGAACGGCAGCAACATCACCAGCCTGGACCCGATCGGGTTCACCGACTCCGTCACGGGCAGGACCTTCGTCAGCCAACTGCTGTTCGTCTGCAGCGGGGCGGTCTTCACCGACAACGACTTCGCGTCGACGACACCGAGTCAGGGCTGCGGAACCGGCATCAACGGCTTCGACCACCAGACCTTCGGCGGCGGCCCCTATCCGGAAGGCGCGGGCCCGCTGACCAGCTACCCGCACGCGGTCTACTACTGCTCGCAGGCCCAGGCGCTCGTGCTGGGCAACGCCGGCTGCTCTCGTAGTGACGACGGCGGTCTGACGTTCGGAACTCCGGTCCCCGTGTGGAACGGCAACTGCACCGGACTGCACGGGCACGTGAGGGTCGCCCCCAACGACGGGACCGTCTACCTGCCTGACGGCAACTGCCTGGGCGAGGTCGGCATCGGTGTCTCCTCTGACGCCGGGCAGAGCTGGTCCATCCGGAAGGTCCCCGGCAGCGTCGACGCCCAGAGCGACCCGTCAGTGTCTGCCGGGTCCGACGGCACCCTGTATCTGGGCTGGGCGGATGGCACCGGCCGCCCCGAGATGGCCGTGTCCACCGACCACGGCGCGCACTGGCACGTCAGCGACATCGGCACCAGCATCAACGTCCGCAACACCGAGTTCGCCGAGGTCATCGCAGGCGACGGGAACCGCGCTGCCTTCGCCTTCCTCGGCACCCCGACAACCGGGTCTACCCAGGCCGCGACGTTTGGGAAGTCCAAGGACGGCACGACCTTCACCGGCGGACGCTGGGACCTCTACATCTCCACCACCTACGACCGCGGCGCGCACTGGACGACCGTCGACGCGACGCCGAACGACCCCGTGCAACGCGGTTGCATCTGGAACGCCGGAGGCGGCAACCCGTGCCGCAACCTGCTCGACTTCAACGACATCACGGTCTCCAAGCAGGGCCGCGTTATGGTCGCCATCGCCGACGGCTGCGTACCACCGAGCGTCGATCCGATCGACAGCCAGACCAAGAAGGCCACCAACAACTGCGTCGCCTCGAACAACGTGAGCGCGAACGGGCTGGTCAACCACGGCGCGATCATCAGGCAGGAATCCGGCAAGGGACTGTTCCGCAAGTACGACCCGACGCTGCCTACCACCGTCGGTAGCAGGCCGCCCCACGTGCAGAAGCCGACCAGTGGCCGTTCACTCGCTCCCACCGGACTGAACGCGTGGTGGACAGGCGCCGGACTGTTGCTCCTCTTCGGCGGTGCAGGACGTGCATGGCGGCACCTGCGTCACAACCGCCTGTAGGCACGGATACCCGCATCGCGAAGAAGCCGGCTACCGTCGCAGACCCGGGCCTGCTGAAGAAGGCCGGCTCTCCAAGCTCGGAAGCACCTACCACGCATCCGCGGCGGGCGTTCTCGCGTCGACGAAGTCGATGATGGCCCTGCTGAGTGCCATCGGATTCTCTTCCGCGATGTGGTGAGCGGAGTCCAAGCTCGCGCCGCGCACGTCATCGGCCCAGGCCCTCCAGATCGCCAGCGGGTCGCCGTAGAGATCTTCCATGTCATCCTTGGACGACCAGAGAAACAGCGTGGGACACCGGACTTTTCGTCCTGAACTTCGGTCGGCCAGTTCATGCTCGTGATCAATGCCAAGCCCCGCGCGGGAGTCCTCAAGCATCGCCCGCACGGTGTCGGGGTCCTGAATGGCCGCGAGCCACTCACGGTAGTTCTCCAGACCCATCCGCTCCGGATCTCCGTGGTACCAGGCCACCGGGTCGGCCAGGATGGCCTGCTCCGGCTTGCCAGGCTGGGCGAAGAAGAACCAGTGGTACCAGTCGTGGGCGAACTTCGCGTCGCATCTGGCAAGCGCTTCGCTGATGGGGACGCCGTCCATCACGACGAGGCGCGAGATCACCTGGGGGTGGTCGAGTGCGGCTCGGAGCACGACGTAGCAGCCGCGGTCGTGGCCCACAGCATGGAACTTTGGGTGGCCCAGTTCGTGCATCAGCCGGACGAGGTCGTTGGCAACTGCACGCTTCGACTGCTGTGAGTGGTCGGGCCGAACTTCTGGCTTGCTTGATTGCCCGTAGCCACGCATGTCCGGACACACGACAGACAGGCCGGCCTCTACCAATCGCGGCGCGACCTCGTGCCACGTCGAACCAGTCCTCGGGTGTCCGTGAACCAGCAACACCGGCGGTCCGTCACCACCATGACGTACCCGAAGGACTGCCTCGCCCACGTCGATGCGCTCGTCTCGGAAGCCCTCGAACATGTCTGGTGCCTCCCCCGAGCAGGCTCATCGATAACGCCCTCGCGTTGGTCATCCGTACTGGTGGGAGTTCTTCACGACCGACCGTGGTGAACGCGATGGCCACTCCGTGCTGGGTCCTACCTACCCCGCTGCCATCTTCGGAGTGCCCGGTCTCCTGCACCTCATCCTTGGTCTGCTGGTCATCCGCAAGGAACGGCAGCGTCCAAACCCTTGAGTAGGGCCCGGATCATCGGCTCGCCTCGTCGTTCTCCTCACTCGGCTTCGGCGGCGTGCCGAACTTCGGCGGCGTCTCGAACGGCACAGTTGGCGGGGTCGCGCCGGGAATCTGATAGCCGCCAGGACCCGGAGTGCGGTGCCAGAGGAACCAAGTCCATCTGAAGCGCTTCACACTTCCACCGTACGGCGAACAGCCCAGGAGGAACGTCGCCTCCGGCTTGGTGGAGAAGGCCGGTTCTTGCCTGCCAGTGTTCATGGCCGATGATAGTTCAGGGCTCGACGAGGCGCGCGACGGAAGATCCTTCGGATGGGAGCGAGCACGTGGCCGATCAAAAGCCGCTGACACAAGGGCAGGCCGTCAAAGTCTCCTTCTTGATCCTGGGCAGCGGCGTAGGCGTCGGTTTCATTGGCTGGGCCATCTCTCATGCCCTTGGCTTTCTCTAAGTGAACTGGCCGTTGCTCACGTGCGCCAGAGACTGGCGGGTCCGACAGCTCTTCTAGCGTTCCATCCGGCGCG
Organism: Frankiales bacterium; assembly: GCA_025465465.1. Lineage (GTDB taxonomy): Bacteria > Actinomycetota > Actinomycetes > Mycobacteriales > SCTD01 > RYN-111. The sequence goes on from JAODND010000058.1 coordinate 25,766, forward strand.
TCTCTTGTTGGACGTGCAGGGTTCACGCGTACCTCAGGGAACCGAACTCCGGGACAGGGCGTGACAGTGGGTGTGACGGACTTGGCGTTGACGCAGAGGGGAGTGGGCGTGGACGACTTCACTGTCTTCTACGCCAGCTCCTTTCCCAAGCTCGTCGGCTACCTCAGTCCAATCGTGGGCGGCCGCGCCGAGGCGGAGGACCTCGCACAGGACGCTTTCGTCCGGCTGGTTCCCCGGTGGGAGCGGGTGCACGGCTATGAAGATCCGGAGGCGTGGTTGCGGTCGGTGGGCTTCCGTCTGGCGGTATCGCGCTGGCGGCGGCTGCGCGTGGCGGCCCGTCACCTCGCGCAGCAGCCGAGCAGCCCGACCGTGGCACCTCCGGATGACGAAGCGCTCGTGGTCATAGAGCTGCTGGGTCCGCTGTCGCTTGCGCATCGACGGGTGCTCGTCCTGCACCACGCTCTGGGGTTCTCCGTCGAGGAGATCGCCAACGAGCTCGGCATCGCTCCTGGCACGGTGAAGAGCCGGCTTAGCAGGGCACGTGCGGCTGCGCTTGCTCAAGGAGGCCTGCGTGACTGATCATCCGTTGGACAAGGCGATTCGCGAGGCGGTCGCGAGCGCGAGACGCGGCGCGACGGTGCCCGACATCGCCAGCGTGATCAGGCGCGGGCGCCGACGACACGCAAGGATGCGGTCGGCCGCCGTCGCCGGGGCCGCCGTGGTCGCCACGGGCGTCGTGCTGACGGCCACCACCTTGCTGCACAGCAGCGGCCCGCCCATCGAGGCCGGTCACAGTCCGACGTCTTCCCCGCCGGCGACGACTGCGCGGCCGGTCGAGGGCACGCCGTCGCCGGTACCGGTGACCCTGCCGTCTCCCCCGACCCGCGCGACGTCGCTCGGTTCCGTACGCGCGACTTCCGGCCCCGAGGTACCGCTCATCGTCCGCAGCGGCTCGCAGCTACTACTGCCAGGCCGAACCGCACTGGTCATCGGCTCAGCGCCGCGCGCCACGCCGTCCTGCAACGCGAGCTACACAGTCTCCCCGGACGCATCGTGGGTGGCCTACACGTCCCCCACCGGCCTACGCACGGTGAACGTCCACACCCGGCAGGCCTACGGTCTCGGCCCCGGCTGCGACCCCGTCTGGGGACCCGGGGGACTGGCGTACCTGCTTGCGTCGCCGATCAACAAGTACGACCAGTACCACTCAGAGCTCGTCGTGCGCGCATCTGCACTCGGACCGCCGAGCATCTGGGCACACGGGCAGCTGCGCCCAGTGGCATGGGTCGGACAGCAGTTCGTCTACGAACGCACCGAGCATCCCGTGCAGTACCAGTCGCTCGACGTCATGATCATCACCGCGGGGCCAGGTCATGACCGGGTCGTCAGCGCTGCGAAATACCGAAACGCCTTCGTGGCGGCTGACGCACGCGGCAGTCGGTTCCTGATCCAGCTGGACCTGCCCACCTCCGGACCCCAAGGGAGCATGTACGTCCTGCCTGAGCTGCGCGTGCTTGACGCCGCCACGCTGCGCACCGTCGCGTCCCTGCCAGCCCAGTTCGGCAAGGCCACCACCGGACTGTCCGCGGGCGTCTGGATCGGCAACCGCGTGTACGCCGGCGAGGGCTACTCCGACGGCGGCAGCGCTCACCTCCCGCCGGTCCTCTACTCCGTGAGCATCAACGGTGCCCGGCTGCAGCTCCAGAAGCTGGTCGATCTTGCGCCGAACAGGGAGCCGCTGTTCCTGGCCATCGACCAGGTCCGCGCCGCTAATGACGGCACGCTGGCGATCTTCCGAGGAGGAGGACCCGACCCCGGCGAGACGCTGACGACGTGCGACACCGCAGGCGCCCACTGCCAAGACCTGCAGCAGTTGCAGCCGTAGAGATAGCGCGCCTCTCGCTCCTCCGGCGGCCGACGGAAGCGCCGCAATAGCCTTCGGCGCGTGGGTGGTCTAAGAACCGGTTCGCGTCGGGGAACCCCCAACCTCCGAGTTCGTGTCCAGGGTCGACTCTGAGGCTCAAGGAGACTTTGGAAGAACCCGATGGAGGCTAAGTGGACATCCTGCCCGACGGCGGCTCGGGCGTCGGGAGACCGTCCGCCTACGCAAGTTGGCTCGGCGACTTCGCCGCTCGTGGGCTCGTGCCGCAGTTCCTGACTCTCAGCGTTCCAACAGGCATCGCCTTCGGACTGCTTACTGGCGGCCGCGACATGTCGCTTGGGGAAGGCATGGCCTCCGGGATCTTCTTCGGGCTGTTCTTCGGCTGCACCATGACGGCCTTGGTGCAGCACCGGATGCGTCCCCTCCGGGGCCTCTCGTCCTTCGACCGGAGGCAGATCGCTGCGCTCGTGCGAAATGGCGAGACCACCATTCCCCCACATCTGGCCGCCGACGTGATCACCTACTGCAACATCATCCAGCGGGCGCACTCGCGACCCCAAACCGCTCAGCGAACGAATCGGTTGCTCGTCGTTCTCGCTGGGTTGGTACTCCTTGGCGCATTAGCTCATCCACGGCCCAGCGAGCTCGTCGTGGACGTCCTCATCGCGCTCCTTCTGCTGAACCGCGTGCGCAAGGGCTCCGGGCGCAGAGAACTCATGCTCACGAACGCCACCGCCACCGAACGTGCCGCAAGCGCGTTGCTACTTCGCTGAACGAACAGCGGAGAACGCCTGTGATCGGCACTTCCTCCGCCCGAGCTATCGGACTGTGACGCCGCTTCTCCGCCTCCATCGCGCGATGAGCGCGCAGGCCACCAAGAGCCCTCCCACTGCGCCGATACCCGCCCACAAAGCTCGCTGACCCGCCAAGTTCGGCGGAAGGAAGCAGGCGTCCTCTGGAGCGCCAGGGGGGCACGAGTGTCCTTGGCCGTGCTTCCACGGGTCGGCTAGAGCGAGAGCCAATCCCAGGGTGAGACCAAGGGTTGTGAGAAGCATGACGAGGCCGCGCTCCCACCAGGGACGGAGTGGCGATGGCTCGACGCGGTGCTCGACCATGCGCATGTGACGGATCATGCACCCGCCAGGTTCCGGACGACGCTCTATGCAGACGGTAAAGGCGGGTCTCAGCGTGTCTGACCGGCGCGTCGAGTTCCCGCGAGCAACGCCACGACTGCCACCAGCCCCACCCCGACCGCGGGGAGAAGATGGCCAGTCCCGAGCAGAGCCACCATGGCGATCAGGCCCAGGAGGACGACGGACGCTAGGAACAATCGGCGGGGCTGGGCTGCGGGATTGCTCATGCCGCGCTCCTACCCGCGATGACGATCACCACGCCGCAGCCGGCAGTGCTGGTACGGCTGGCGGTCGTGAGCAGCCGTAGCCTTCGCCTGTGAGAGTGGGCCAAGACCCCGAGCAGGACGCCATTCGCCGATGGCTTGCCCTCTCGGACGCGCAGCGCAGCGAAATCGATCGCCAGGCGCGCAAGCGACGCCAGCATCCCGATCCCGCCGTTGCAGCCACCGCACAGGCCTGGGCCATAGCGATGTTGGGACATCAGGCGAGACGCCCAGCCCTTTCGCGACTCTTCCTCGGTGCCCTGGGCGGCCCGGCTAACGCGATGGTCAGCGACCTCCGCCTGGCGCGGCGACTTGTGGAGCTGGCCTCTGCCAACACCCGCGGGTAGGAGCCGATCTCGCACTCGGGGAGCAGTACGTGTCCGCAGTCCTGGCTCATGGCGATAGCGTCGCCGGATGGCTCTGACTCATAGAGCGAGGGCTCTGACCGCCATTGGCCTCGGGGCCGTGCTTCTCGCCTTGGTCATCCCGTACTGGTGGGAGTTCTTCACGACCGACCGCGGTGAACGCGATGGCCATTCTGTGCTGGGCTTCTACCTGCCCTTGACTGCCATCTTCGGTGCGCCCGGTCTCCTGCTTCTGATCCTTGGCCTGCTGGTCATCCGCAAGGAACGGCGCCCAAACGGCTAAGAGCGCCTGTTCTCAGCGCTGCCGTGACGGCGAATGCGCCGATAGCGGCACTGGCGACCAGTGAGGAAGGTCTGGAGCTGGGATGGCAGCGTCATCCGTCCGCCTGATACGAAGACACCTGTTGGCGTTGCGGTCGCTGTTCGAGGTCGTGGGCTCCGGAGGGCGAGTTCACCGGGTGAACTGCCACCACAACTTCACCCAGCGCGAGACCCATCTCGGCCAGAGCCTGTGATCACCCGCAAGGGAGCGATCAAGGCCCCATCTTCACCGCACGCGAGCGACTCTCCCTCGACCGCATCCCTCAGAGCTGCGTGATCAGGGCTGTCAGGTCTGGGCGCATCTGAGCGAGTGCCTGGTCGAGCGTGGCCAGGCGCGCTTCGGGACGGGATGCGACGAGCGCAATCAAATAGGCGTCCGTCACCTGACGATGTCCATGCACCCCGCTGAGGTCCGCCTGGGCATAGGACCCCGAGTCCGGCCAGAACTCGCAGTTCGGGTTGGCGTGGAGCAGGCGCAAGACCTCGGAGCCGACGCTGGCGCGCTCGCCGATGCGCACCAGGAAGCGGACGAGCGAGCCCTCGACGATCGGGCACAGGGCCACGGCATCGACGCCACGTATCCACGCGGCAACCGGCACATGATGCTCGTGCTCCTCCACGGAGAGTGCGATGAGCACGTTGGCGTCGAGCAGGTAGGTCGTCACTCCTCGTCGAGTGCGGCCGCGACGTCGCCCGAGGTCACCCGACGACCCACGCTCAGCACGGGGAAACCCGAGGTTGCGTCCGTCCGTACGGTCACTGGCTCATCGAGTTGGCCCAGTCCTCGCGCAGTGAGCTCGGCAAGGGTCGCGGACAGCGATTGACCACGAGCGTTCGCGAGTTCCTGAGCGCGTCGGTGGACGGCGGGTGGCAGGTCAACGGTCGTACGCATGCCTGCATCGTATCTGCATCACTAACGATGCACAACGGCTGCGTCCGTCTCGAGCGGCCGGCACCCTCGCCGCGCCTTCCTCGTGCCCGCCGCCGAGTTCGGCAGCCTCAGAACCGACCAGCCCAGATGACCTTGCCGTCCTCGAGGATGAGGTTCACCCGGGTCGGTCGGAGGTCGGAGGTCCTGGCCAGTGCCTCGCCGTCCCGGCAGACGACCCTGAGGCCGCCCTGGCCCCGCTGGGTGGCGAGTGTGGCCGCCTCGCTCTCGGTGAGCCCGAGGTAGTCCGCCGGCGCGAAGGACGGCGGTGTCGTGTAGTCCGGATGCTCGTGGCCCACGCACCGGTCGATGAGTGCGGCCCGGTCGCTCGCCACCGTCGTCCCCCGCAGCGCGGTGAGGTCGCCGAGGGGGCGCAGGTCGAACGGCTGCGGCGAGATGCCGCCGTCGGTGCCCTGCCAGTCCGAGGCACGCAGGACCATCGTCAGGTAGTCGCCGCGTGGAGCCGTGGCGCCCGGGGGCATCGAACAGGCGCCGCACACGTAGTGGCTGCCGCTCACCTGGACCACCCACACCACTTCCTCGGTGTTGGTCGTCGGGTGGCCGGTGAAGTCGCCGGCGGCACCGCGGGTGGTCTTCACCGCCTCGACGTTCACGGCCTTCCCGCCGTTGCGCTCCGCGGCCTGGTCGGCGGCGTCGAGGAGCGGCTGCGCGTCCCCCCCGCCCGGCAGTCGGACGCTCTCGTGGGAGGTCGGCAGCGTCACCACCAGCACGGCGGCTGCAGCCGCGGTGGCGACGACGGCACCGAGCGCGAGCCAACAGCCGCGACGCGCCGTTCGCGGTCGGGAACGCAGCGCCGGACCGAACAGCTCGGGCGGGGAGACCGCATTGGCCTCACGGTGCAGCGCCTCGCGCAGCGTTTCCGTCATGGCGACGCCTCACTGGTCAGGAACGGAAGGGAGCGGAGCCTGGCCAGCGCACGGGCGTGGTGGCTCTTCACGGTGCCGACCGAGCAGCCCAGCAGCTCGGCGGTCTGCGCCTCGGTGCGGTCATCGAAATACCGCAGCGTCACCACCGCGCGCTGCGCCGGGGACAGCTCCCGCAGTGCGCGGAGCAGGTCGGTCGGCGGCTCACCGTCGTACACCCCGACGTCGGGGACGTCGCCGAGTCGGACCCGCACCTTGCGCCGGGTGCTCTTCAGGTGCGAGGTGACAAGGATCCGGCGGACGTAGGCCTCGGTGTGCTCGAGCCCGTCGATGCGTGACCACCGACGCCACGTCTCGACGAGGGCGGTCTGGACGAGGTCCTCAGCGAGATGCCGGTCGGCGGTCAGCAGGTACGCCGTGCGCCACAGCGCCTGGCCGCGGGCAGCGACGAAGGCGTCGAAGTCGTCCTCGCGCTGTCCCATGCCCTGATAGAAGCCCGGAACCGGCCCGGATGGTTGTCACACCCGACGGGAACGACTCGGTGCAGCGACAACGACCGAAGCTCGTGGCTCCTGCCAGGCATCCCGACGACTGCAACTCGGGTAGCCGAATCCCAGCGAATATCTACACTTTGTCCACGAGCGCGCGCCTGTGATCGCTACGCTCGCGAGGTGAGCAGGCTCGCCGGTTACAGCTTCCCGAAGGCGACCGCATCGGTTGCTGTCTTTCTCGTGATGCTGTCGGTGGGGCTCATGCCGCCTCAATGGGCATGGCTCGTGATATTGGCGGTCATCTTCTCCGGGCCTGCGATTGCATCTGCATTGTGGGAGCGGCGAAGCGCGAATCGCACCGGTCAGCCGAGGAAACCGTTCCTCTTGGTGATCGCCGCCGAACTGCCTCTTCTCGGTCTCGTTCTTGGCGGACTCCTTACCAGTGGGTTGGGGCACGTCGAATACGGACTGCCCTGCGGCGGTCTGGCCGGTGTCCTTCTCCAGCACCTAGTTCGTCGCATCCACGCCAGACCATCGCCGATCCAGACGAGAGAGCTCGAAAAGCCCAGCGTGTAGCTGCCTGATCTCCGGCAGAGGGGACTGCTGCGCTCGTCGTCGATCAGCCGATGGCGAGAGGCCCCACGCGAAAGCCATTGTCCGGTTCGAATGAGCCGTGCCAGGTGAGTCTGCCAACGCTTTGGATCTGGAACGAAAGGGCGCTGTAGATGATCTGTCGGTTGTACCCGGCCGCGTGATCGGCTGTCAGTGCGATCCCTGCGGAACCGTTTGGTGGCAAGATCACGGGGCCCGGGTCTTCCGGTTGATCCAGGGCAGTACCAGCAGGCACGTGGATCACGAAGGTGTGTCCGCGGTCCGTCGCCTGTGCCCTCGTGGGGAGCCCATAGATGCTGCACGCCGAGGCAGACAGATTGGTCAGCGTTAGGTACTGAAGCATTGCCCCAGCCATGCCCATGAGAACGCCGTCGTCTGTTGTGCGCAGGTCTTTGTACGTGCATGGGCGCGCGTTGGGCCTCGTCGTGGTGGACGGAGAGGGCTCCGAAATCACGCTTCGCTTCGTGGTCGTGGGTGGCGGTGTTGACGAGTGGATTGGCACTGCCGTGGAGCAACCCGCGACCGCGCACGCGACCCCGATAACTCCCAGCCGCCGAGGTGTCATGCCCACAGGACGCATGGTCCGGCGATGTCGTTGCCTGTCAAGCGACGGCGAATGACCCGGCTCTACTGAGAACGGCCAGGAAACGGCCCGCCCGGCGAGCACGACAAGGCGCACAGCGACTACCAATGCCGCGACTGCACCCAGCCCGACCCCGAGCGCGAAGACCGTCGCGGCCTAGGTGGCGCCGGCTACACGGCGACGCGCGTGCTCGTCCCGGGCGTCACAGGTGACACCACGAGGGCGCATCCCTCAGGAGCGTGACCGAAAGGAGTCGCCCGCGTGGTCCGATGCCCGACAACGGAGCGTATGTGATCTTGAGACACTGCCCAGCACGAAGCGCACCCACTTGCTTGGAGGTGGCCGCGAAGCAGTCGCCTGACGCCTGGGGCCCACCAAGGCAGAGCCGCGGCTTTGTCGTGGTGACGACGCCGACCAAGCTGTGACCGGCCGACCCTGATGAGCACGAGGTCAGCAGCACCGAAAGCGCGACGAGTGGGAGACTGCCAAGGCGCACGTGGGGATGGTCCCAGACAACCCCGATCTTCTCCTCCAGGTTCCGCGTCGCGGCGCTATCGTCCGCCGATGACCGAGGCACAGGCCGCGCTCGAGGCGAGGCGAAGCCCATGGCGGGTGGCACTCCTTGGACTCGTCATCGTGCTGCTCGTCGCGGTCGCATCCGGTCTCTATGCATGTCACGCGATGCGTCAGACGCCCTTCATGGCCGGACCGGATCGTCTCTCGATCTGCGGGCGCGACTTCGGCGGACCAGGCTTTGTCTTCCGACGCCAGCAGTTGTTGCGGGAGCAGGATGGTCGCATCGGAACGGTCATGACGTGGCAAGGCCGTCGAGAGATATGGGGGAGGCACCTGACAATCGGCGGTGTGCCAGGGTGCGGGACCGGCGTGTACCTCCGTATCAACGGGGACACCTTCCGCGGTTACGGGCTGCTCGGCGGCCCGTAGCCCACGTCCCTGAGCGATCGAGCGTCTTCGCTGTCGCGATGAGCGGCGATACCGTCACGCCGTGGCTGAGGATCACGTTGCAGAGCTCGCGGCCAACAACGCCATCTTGCGCCTGCCCGTCGTGCCCTTCATCGGGCTGAGCGCCCAAGAGGCCGAAAAACGCGCAAAGCAGGAGGGCCGCTACGTGAGGCTGTTGACCTCCCTCGACGGTCCCCGCCGTCTTGATCTCGCCTTCAGGCGCGTCAATATCGTCCTGGACGGCGTAGGCGTCGTGTCGGCTGCCGACACTGGGTAGGCGGCGCTCTCCACCGCAGTCTCGGTCGACGGATGCTTGCTCGTCCCCATGGGTTGGCCGGTCAGCGTGCCGAGCCGGCCCGGCCCTGTGCGTGGGTCGATCTGAGGAAGTTGCCGGGGGGAGGCAACCCGGCGCATGGGTTCCGGGCACTGTAGGGGTGTGACGTACGAGCGGGAGCTGGAGCTGTTCGTGGCTACCCATGAGTCGAGTCTGCTGCGTCTGGCCTACGCCATGACGGGCGACTGGCACCTGGCGCAGGACGCGGTTCAGGCGTCCCTGGCGAAGGCCTACGCCCGCTGGGGGCGGGTACGGAGCGTCGCCGCGCCTGATCTTTACGTGCGGAAGATCGTCATCCGGACCTGCGCCCGGCATCGGGCCCGACATCGGTCGTTGATCACGACACCGTTCCTTCCCGATCGCGCCGTCGAGGCGCCCGACGTCACTGAGCGGCTGTTGTTGATGCAGGTCTTGCTGAGCCTGCCGCCCAGACAGCGTGCCGTCGTCGTTCTGCGTTTCCTGGAGGACCGCTCAGTTGAGGAGTGCGCGGGAGCTCTTGGGTGCTCGGAAGGAACCGTGAAGAGCCAAACGTCGAAGGCCCTCGCTTCGTTGCGGGGCATTCTCGAGCCGCAGGAGATCGCCCGTGGATGAGAACAGGATGCGCCAGCAACTTCTGACGGCCACCGACCCCGGCGAGCGCGTCGTCCTGCTCGTCGACGTTGTTCACCAAGCTGAGCGGCGGCAGCGTCGCACTCGTCGGCTGCAGGCCGCTGCGCTCGCCGCTGCAGCCGCGGTCATCGCTGCCGGCAGCGCCGCGGCGCTCACGCTGACGCCGCACCGCACCACGCCCGAAGCGCAGAAGGCACCTGCGCCTGCCCGGACCGGTACCCCAGCACCGACGGGGCTTGCACCCGGCGTGCCCTGCGACAGTGGGAACAGCTTCCGAGTCGGTGACACGGTGTTGGCCGACGGCATCCGCGAGATTTCCTATGGAACAGTGTTCGACTTGCCTGCCGATGGGCTCCTCCAGGTCTCGCTGACGCTTGGAGGTGACCGCGCGACCCTCGGGCGTTGGACCGCCGACCTGTGGGATGGCCACACGACGAGGACGACACCGGCCGCTGGCTCCGTCAGCACCGACGGCCGTTCCGGCATCGCGACCGTTCGTCCCACCAGAGCAGACGGAACACCGCTCCCCCTGGGTCGCTACTACTTGGAGGTCCGCTGGGAGCCGCTCGGGTGCGGTCGCTACATCAGCGAGAGCACCTTCTTCTCCGTGCGGCTCACGTGATGATCCGTGGTCTTGCGACAATGGCGGTCCTGGGCTTGCTCGCGGGATGCGGGGGAAGCACAGTGCCTGCCTCGGGTCCGAACCACACGGTGCATGGCCTCCTGGCGGACGTTGGTGGCCCTGCCCCCGTCGACGGCAGCGCGGGGGTGTATCCCTTTGCCGGAGAGGTCACTGTGCGCGGCGAGGGCCTGACCAAGACCGTTACAGCAGGCGTCGACGGCCGCTTCACCGTTGACGTGCCCGACGGCAGATACGTCGCAGTGGGGCACGGCACGATGGCGAGCCCTGGAGCTGATCCCATCGTTGGCAACCCGTGCCGCTCCGAACCCTTTCAGGTGGCAGGCGCCGACGTGAACAAGATCAGCGTCATCTGCTCGATCAAGTAGACGGCCGACCGCACCAGCTCCGGTACCGGCATCCGAAGGTGGGAGCCGGCTACCCACTGCCTCTCGGGTAACCGGCTGCTTACTGCTGGGAACCGGCTCTACCTACTGCGACGCTGGGTCAGCCAGAACACAAGTAGGGCGAGAATGATCGCAGGGATGAGGATGGCGGGCCCGCCGTAGATGGCACCGAAGGCCAGCACCCGAGTTGCGCCAAGCGTCATGCGCTGATCTTGCCCCGCATGGCCGTTAGCAATGTTGTTGCCCCTCAATCGGTCGTCAGCCCTCCCTCACAGCCGATAACCAGGCTCGTCCGGGTGGCATTACGAGGTTGGACGGGATGACGGCGTACGCAAGCGGCGGTGGACTCGGTAGCGCGCCGCGAGGTCCGGTCGGCGTCGTCGTGACGATCATCGTCGTACTGGTCACCATCATCGCCTTCATCAAGCGGGACCGTGGCTAGGGCAGGGTTTCCTACAGGCGCAGAACCGGACCTTCACGTCCTCGAACCGATGTGGATGCGCGAGAGTCTTACAAGCATGAAGGTCTCGCGGGCACTGACGACGATGGCCCTTCTGTTGCTGTCCGGAGCCTGCACGCACGCAAGCACTCAGGGTGGGCCTACGCCCACCTCCTCGCGCACACCAGTCGCCCAGCGCCGCCTCAGCGGCGTTCTCATGATTTCGCCGCCGATGACGAGGAGCTTCGCCACCAGCGGAACCGTCGTGCTGGCGGGGCCTGCGTCGCGACGGATTGCTGTTGGCGCAGACGGGCGCTTTGAAGCGACGGTTCCACCGGGTGAGTACGTAGTTACGGGCCGCAGCCCCTTGTACGGCGGCGGCTCATACACCTGCATCACGACTAACGCGAAGACGCTGGCGGTGCCTGCAGGCAAGTCGGTGAGCACCGAGGTCTGGTGCCTCGAGAAGTAGCCGTCGTTTCATCGAAAAGTGCCGCTCGCCGTCGCGCCGGCGAGCGGCAGCGGCGTCGAGCAGCTAGCGCACGGAGCCTGTGATCACGTTCACCACGAATCGGGAGCCAGTGGGGCCAGTGACGGTGACAAAGGGGACCCGCACGCTCTCGACGCGTAATGGTCCGGGCGTCCGCGGCAAGGCCAGATCCTCAGGCAGTCCCGGTGTTGCATCGGCCGGTGCGGTCTCTAGAGGGTTCTTGACGCGAAGGATCTTGCCGAGAGGCTCGTAGGTGCCGGGCGCTGATTTCTGCGCTTCTGTCGGAGGGGCACTGCCTACCGCGATCAGGTAATGGTATCCATCGAGGTCGCCCTGCCACCCCGAACCGGCGTCGACGTAGCCAGGCAGCGTTCCCTTGAAGGCATCCGGACCAATAAGCCCGGGCGGTCCGTAGTCCCATGCTGGGTCGGGCGATGCAGGCCCGCCCCGTGCTGGCGTGGTAGCGCTGACGCCAGGCGCCGCGTCGGATCGGCTTTGGGTGTCGGCTTCGCATGCAGCCGTAAGCATGATGACGACAAGCAACATGCTTGCGCGCGCCTTCATGGACACAAGACGCATCCTGCTCCTCCCAGGTTGCCCCGGTCACCCGATGATCAGCATGGCCCCCTGAGAAGTGATGCACCTACCGACCGATAGCCGCACTCGTTGACAAAGGTTCTGACAGAGCGGCCCAACGAGGGGATGCTCTGGGTCATGCGAAGGGGACGCGTCTGGATGGCGCTGGTCTTGATGGTCTGCCTCGCCTGCACCGGCCAGTCGGCGATCACAGCGAAAGGCTGCGCGTTCCAAGACCATGCTGGAGGCGTGCAGCGCGCATTGAGACTGACGCCCTCGGGCTCAGCGAAGCTGGTCGTGAAGGTTGGCACCGGCATAACCGTGGACTTCGCGAGCGAAAGGCAAGTGCAGAACGTGTCGCTCACTCCCGGTAGCGCGGTACTGGCACCCGGGACGCAGAACGGCCTGCGGGGCCAAGAGTACCTTTTCACGGTCATCAACCCTGGGAAGGTCGTCGTCTCAGCGACGACCACATCCGGTCATGTTTCGGCGACCGTCGTCGCGAGTTGCTAGACGGCACCTCGCGTCGGAAACCATCACGAAGTCCCGCTGTTGACCGACACAGAAGTGTCGTGTCCGGGCCCGCCGCACCCAGCCGTTGACGACGGGTAGCTCTCCTCCGACATCAACGCTGGCCACGGCGAACGGGACCAGGCGCTACCGCCCGGTCGCTGAGCGAACGCAGCGAGTCGTGACGAGGCTCGACGGGCGTCTCATCGCACGCATCGGCACAACGGGGACAGCCCGGCGCTGTGGGCCCTGCTGCCGGGAGGCGACCACACTCCTGCCGAAATGGCGCAGGCCGTTGTGCGACCTACGCGAAGCCGTCCGTGCCGGGTCGTGGGGTTGGCGTGTGGATGCCGTATCTCCACCAGGATCGGAACCCGATGAGCGGGAAGAGGGCCAGCGCTGTGCCGATGACGAACATGACCCGTGGATTGCGTCCGCGCCTTCCGACGTCCCACCACATGACGCCTATGGCGCAGGTTAGATAGGTGTAAAACGCGGCCAGGACGGTTCCGTCAACGCTGCCTCTCACATTGACTGCTGACCAGACGACCGCCACGCCGGTGGCCAAACTGAGCCAGAACGGCTGCGTACTGGGCTCCGCCATGCACCAACCTTGCCCAGACGGCTCCGTTTGCACACGAGCCCCCGGGACGCGGCGTTCTCGGTGCCGGCTTTGCTCCTCCCGCCTTAGCGGTTCTTCCCAATCGGCCAACGCTGCCAGTAGTGGAGCGGCCGGTAGATGGGTCGATTTTGCTCTTGTCTGCAAACCCGAATGCGTATGCGAGCGCTCCGTACACAAAGATCAAGGCGAAGACGTAGAAGCAGCCCGCCAGGATGAACGACTCCGCGTCGGGTTTGCCGCGCAATGCGGCCGCCAAGATGACTGTGCCGATTGCGGCAGGGGGCAGCGCGGCAAGAGACATCGTCCGCGTTGGCCTTTGGTAGTCAATGAGCGACACGTCACTGCCTCCCTTGCTCAGGTGCGCTAGACATGCCCGGCCTCGAAATCAAGAAACAGTCGTCCGGAGCACGAAGGCGGCAGGTGTCCTAATAGCCGGCCTATTTCGCCTTCGACGATTCTGCGGGATTGGCTTACCCACAGACTCCCTCCGCTCCGCCTCAACTGTGAGCTACCTGCTGCGTCCGGCAACAATCGACTGACCGTCTGCCGGACACTCGGGGCGCAGCCGGCCGGTTACAGCCCGGCACCGCCGGGAAGTGACGCTCGATGGGCGAATCAGTTGTTGCTACGGGAGTGACTGCCTGCGTCACCTGTCTGCCAGGGCATGGGGGTCCAATCAGCACGGCGGTCATTGTGGTCATCGTGAGCGCGTTCCTCTGGCTGCGACGGCGCCATCGTTAGTCGGCGCCAAAGCCGATCAAGGGTTCACCGAAGTGACGCGACCTATACCGTCTCGGCTCGTCGGCAGTCAGGTCCCATTCTGGCAGTCCGTGCCATGAGCGCCGCACCGGAGGACAAGCGTCGACGCGCATCCGCAGAGGTCGCCACCGCACGGCTAATGCCGCTCCCGAGCGTGAAGACCCGGCCCTACACGTGTTCTAACAAGAGCGGGCAGGGTGCTCCACGCACGGGAGCGTTGCCCAATCTGATGTTCCGCTGGCTGACTGCCAGGTACTCGTCGGCCAGTGCGGTCCGCTGTCGTCCGTAGTGACGACCGGTTCAGGCGCTGGTCTCGCAGCTGTCGCTGCCGCATGGCTTGTGGCTAGACCACCCAAGCAGGCGCAAGCGGCCAGGCTGGTGAGCAGGGCCAGACGTGAACGACGCACGTGGGACATCCTGAGTCACCGACGCCCAGATCTGCATCACCCCTTTGGGGCCAACTCTCGACACCCCGAGGACAGGCGGCACGAGACAGCCCGATCTGAGGGCCAACACCCAGCAGACGCGCACCAATCGTCCGGGCGCTGCACAGGTTCGGCCCGCACGGTGAGGGTGCACCCACTAGAGAAAGAGGACCCGTTATGGAGCGCTCCTATCCGCGGCACGTTCGCAGGCTGGCGCTCCTCGCGGCCGGTCTCGCGGCCGTCATCTTCGCGCCGGGGCTCGTGCTGCTGACGTTGAGCATCGGTGTCGGGCTCGTGGTCGGCACCGTCCTACTAGCAGCGCTCGGGGTCTGGGCGGTCAGGCGCCGGATACGCCGGGTCTTGCGAGAGGACTGGTCGACCTTCCCGACGGGCTGGGTCGTGGACGGTGTGATCGTCGAGGCCCGGTGATGCACGGCCGGGCCGGTCCGGTTGTCGCCGCAATGGCCGCAGCCTTGGTCACCGCAGCGTCGTTCGGCGGCGAGCTGTTGGGGCTCTTGGTCGTCGCTGCCTTCGTCGTGACCTGGATCGGCCTCTATGAGACGGTCGGCCTCGGCAGCTGAGCAGCGCTCAGCACACGAGGCCGACTTGGGACATCAAGTAGCGACAGGGCTCTTGAAATCGGCAGCGTTCTCCTTCACGTCCGACCCAGCCAGGCGCATTGAGGAACGGTGCACTCGGCCGGTGGACGTCAGTGGACGGTGATGGTGCCCTTCATGCCGAACGACGAGTGGTAGTCGCACACGAAGTCGAACGCGCCAGCCTTGGTGAACCGGTACGTGTAGCTGCCGTTCTGCCCCAGGTCACCGGAGTCGAAGGTGCCCGCGTCTGTGAACGTGTGGTGGGTGCTGTCGTCGTTGATGACCCGCACCCGATCGCCGACGGCGATCGTGAGACTCGACGGCATGAACATGTAGGGCGCCTGCATGTGGATGGTGTGCGTCGTCCCCGAGGGGACTGGCGGCGGCTTGGCGGCGGGTGAACGCGTCGGGCTCGGGGTCGGACGTGGGGTGGGACTCGGCGTCGGGCGGGACGCCGTCCGCATCGCGGTCGGTGAGGGACGCGGAGACCGCGACGGCGACGGCATGCCGGCGAGGGTTGCTCTGGGCGAGGCGCTGGTGACGACAGCGCTCGGAGTCGGGCTGGACGTGGTGGTCGTGGGGGAGGCGGCGGCCTGCTGGACGGCGGACGGGTGGCCCTGACAGGCAGTGCAGAGGCAGATCAGAGCGAGGCCGGCGGGAAGGATGCGCACACGCGCGAGCCTGGCGACAAACCGGACGCGAGGCCACGCGACGATGGTCTTAGGACCTTGGTTCTGCCCGTGCCGTCGGGCAGGCCGCTACACGAGGTCGAAGGCTGCCTGGATCGCCTCGTGGAGCGCGAGCTCCTGAGCATCGAGCAGGAATCCCGGTCGACGTAGGCCACGAGTTCGTCCGGGAGCCGAACCGCGATCCGAGTACTCATCTCTTGGCGGTACCGCTAGGGGATGCACGTCGAGGCGGTCGTGTCACCCAACGCCTGTCGGGTCCTCCTTGCTCGTCGTGGGTAGGTCCAGGGTCACGACGGCGGGCTCGTTGCCGGCTGCGTGTGCGGTGACGCGAAGCTGTCGTGCTTGGGCCGGGGGCTGCGGCTGGAACAGCCACGCGCCTTCGAACTCGGTGCCTGAGCCCCCAA
Organism: Frankiales bacterium; assembly: GCA_025465465.1. GTDB lineage: Bacteria > Actinomycetota > Actinomycetes > Mycobacteriales > SCTD01 > RYN-111. The sequence goes on from JAODND010000058.1 coordinate 41,673, forward strand.
ACCGGCCGAACGTTCGCCCGTACTCGGTGCCGAGGTCATCGGTGATCGTGAGCGTCACCGTCGCCAGGCGCTGCGCCACGTCCTCGCCTTCCTGTGCTCGCCTCCGGTCGTCGTCCTCAAACTGCAGGTGAACGGCGACCTCGTGGTCCACGGTCACCGCGGTGAGCTGGACCTGGAGGCCACCCAGCTCGCCGAGGTGCACAGGCTCGTCGGGACCGAGGTGAAGTCGAGGGATGCGTTGGACGCTTACGAGGAAAACCTGATCGGGCTCGCCGTAGTCGACCAGGCAGGAGCTGTCCGTCAGCCGACGCACCGAGCGGCTTCGTGGTCCGCCGTCGGGGAGTGGCTGGCCGATGCCGGCGCGGTTCAGGAAGTCCTCGAGCACCTGTCCGGTGTCCACGCCAGAACGGTAGCCCCCTGCACGATGCCTGCACTGCGGAGAATCGCTCCGACGTCTACCCAGCCTCCGCCTTCAGCACCTTGCCGGACTGCAACCACAGCGTGAGTCGGTTGGACACCAGATCCGCGCTCACGGCGTAGCTCGCCTTCTCGCCTGGCGGCTTCATACGCACCCAGCGCAGGACAACCTGTCGGCGGGCGGCCAGTGCCTCAGCGTCGGACTCCGTGAGGCCGACGAACTCGGGCGCGAGTGCCGCCGTAGCGGCGACAGTCCGCCGAACCTCGGACATTCCCATGAGCCGAGACTAGGATCCCTGACCCTTCACAGCGACTGGATGATCTTGGTGATGCGTCGCTCCCGGGTGGCCTCGGCTTTGGCCTCAGACACCGTCCGAGCGTGCTCCTTGCGCGTCGAGTAGTTGAGGGCCTCGAACGCTGCTGTCAGGTCCGCCTCCTTCAGTGCTGCCGCGAGCGCAGCTGGCACGTCGACCTCGCGCGGGCCAGATGCGACCAGCACGTGCACAGCGATCTCGTCGCCTGCAGCGAGCCCGGAGGCCTCACGGTGAGCCTTGGACAGCGAGATCAGGTGCTTGCCGCCCATGACGCCCACGGTGACGGCCCAGGAGTACGAGCCGACGGTCACGTCGAGCGTGGGACGGCTACCTGCGCCGAGAGCCGCCACCACCTCGGACGGGATCTCGATGCCGGTGTTGTTCCCCATGGCCAGGATCGTCGTCGTGAAGGTCGCCTCAGCGCTCATCCCGGAAACCTGTCATGCGTCGACAACCGACTCCGAGCGTCCCCTTCAGCGGCCAGAGTGGGCGGTGGAGACTTCGGACGGCGCGGCTCACGCACACCTGCATCCGGCCCACCGTCAGTCGGCCCGTGCTGGCGCTCGTACCTCCGGATTGCTTCCTCGTACAGCTCTTGATGCTCGGCCAGCTGCCCAGGGGCCACCGACTCGATGAAGCCACCCGGCCCTGCGTTCACAGACCCACTGTAAGAGGACCGCCGTGGTCGCGGGGTGCCGGCCTGCGTCTTCATCGCGACGGACTAGGTCGGACGCGCCTACAACAATTGCTGACACATATGGGCGGGAGGGCGCAGGTGGGAAGTCGGAGAGGTGGAGGTGCCAGAACGCGCCTCATTTACCGACTTCTCGGCGTCGTTGACAGCAGGTCGACCACCGCCCCGCAGCACCGCCTCACGCTCTAGGGTTTTCCTGTGCGCTGGACCTGCCCGTCGTGTGATCGCGAGTTCGGGCGGTCGAACACACCGCACGTGTGTGTGCCGGGGACGACGGTGGAGGCCGTCTTCGCCGGCCGACCGTCGTACATGAAGGACGTGTACGACGAGGTCGTGACCCACCTGCGTTCCTCGGGTCCGGTGCACGAGGACGCCGTGACCGTCGGGGTGTTCCTCAAGGCCGAGCGCAAGATCGCGGAGGTGCGGCCGCTGGTGCGGTCACTGCGGGTCTGGCTGCTGCTCCCGAGGGAGGTGGCCGGACGAAGGTGCGTGAAGGCGACCGCGGAGTTCTGGGCGGTCGACCTCCGGTTCACGGAGGCGGAGGTCAGCGACGACGTGCGGGCGCTGCTGGACGAGGCGTACGACGCAGCCAGCTGAAACCGCCCCCGGCCGGGCGCAATTCGGGCATCATGTTGCCGTCATCTCCCAGCTGGAAGGACGCCCATGGCGGACCACCTCGACGTTCTCGGCGCGCCGGAGCGGGTGCGGCGCCAGCCGCTCGACCGCACCAGGGTGCAGATCTTCGTCACGGGCGTCACCGCCCTGAGCGTCCTGCTCTCCGGCGTCGCCTATGCCGGCTACTCCGCCCTGGCACCGCAGGGGCACTCGCCGGAGCAGGTCCTGCCGCTCGGCACCGCCGCCTTCGCCAAGGTGGACCTGGACCCGTCCGCGAGCCAGAAGATCGCCGTCTACCGGCTGAGCAAGCGGTTCCCGAAGACGCACGTCAAGAGCGACCATTCCGTCAAGGACGACCTGCTCGCCGACGTCTTCAAGGCCGCCGGTCAGGAGGTCGACTACCGCAGGGACATCAAGCCGTGGATCGGGGACCGGGCCGCGATCGGGGTCGTGCCCGGAGCGGCAGGGGATTCGCCACACCCGCTGGTCGCGGTGGAGTTCAAGGACAAGAACGCGGCGACCAAGGGCGTGCAGCACCTGCGTGACGTCAACTCGGCCAACGACCTTTTCTACGCCTTCTCCGACGTCGACGACTACGTGCTGCTCAGCGACACCCAGGAGGCTGTCGACGCGGCAGCGCACGCCACGCGGCACCTCGCCGACGACGGTTCCTACCGCTCGGCGATCGCGACCCTGCGAGGCGACCAGATCGTCACGGCCTGGGCCGACCTCGGGAAGGTCTTCTCCCTGTTGCCGAAGGACGCTCTCAAGAACAACCCGTTCTTCCCCATGGACAACCTCAAGGTGGGCGGCCAGTACGTCCTCGGCGCCCACGCCGAGAACGACGCGATCGAGATCGACCTGCACCAGCTCGGCGCGACCACCGGGATCTCGCAGCTGGACCACCTCGCGCTCGGCACCGGCAAGGGCAGTGACCTCGTGCAGGGCTTCCCCAGCGACTCGGTTGCCGCGGTCAGCGTGACGGGTCTCGGGGAGGCACTCGCGAGTGGCTACACCTCGATCCGGCCGATGATCGCCGACCTGGGCGGGGGCGACGTGCTGAGCTCCATCGCGCACGCGGGCATCCACCTTCCTGCCGATATCCGCACCGTCTTCGGCACCGAGGTGGCGGGCTACGTCGCAGGCACGAAGGACGATCCCATCGCCGTGCTCCACGTCAAGAACGACCACCCCGCCGCCGCCAAGGCGGTGCTGCAGAAGGTCGTCGGACTGGTCGACCAGTGGTCCGGCCAGCCGACGGCCCCCGGCTCTCTGGACTCGGTCTTCAAGACGGTGCCCGACGGCTTCGTGGTCGGCGTCCCTGAGGAGGCGCTGACGGCCAAGGCGACCAAGCAGCTCGGCTCGTCCAACGTCTTCCGAAACGCGGTGCCCGACGCGCACGGGGCACCCGTCGTCGTCTTCGTCGACCTCGCCGCGCTGCAGAGCAGGTATGACCTCGGCGCCGGGGCCGACCTCGCCAAGCTCCAAGCCTTTGGCGCCACCACCCGATCGGACGGCAAGAACAGCGTGACGAGGCTGCGCCTGACGTTTCGCTAGTCGGTGGTGGTCTCCAGCTGCGGCGGCTCCTCGGCGCTCTGTTCGATCACGCCGCCGCGGGCGCGGAAGAAGCCCTTCCCGGGGCCACCGGCGCGGACCGCGGTGACCGGCTCGTGGTGCTGGTGCTCGATCGCCTGGCGGCGCTCCTCGCTGGTGGCGAGCAGCGTCGTGTAGACGTGCGGCACACCGACGGTCTCCTCGACGAACTCGCCCGAGGGGAGCCGGCGGATGGTGCCGGACTCGATGCCGTGGTGCAGCAGGTCGTCGTCGGCGCGCTGCAGCGAGAGGCAGAAGCGCTTCGTCACGACGTATGCAATGGGCGGCAGGATGAACAGCGCAGCCCTCAGCGTGTAGGTGATCTCGTTGATCGACAGGTGGAAGATCGACGCAATGATGTCGTTGCCACCGGCGAGCAGCAGCACCAGGTAGAAGGTGATCGACATGGTGCCGAGCGCCGTGCGGACAGGCTTGTCGCGCGGGCGATCGAGGATGTTGTGATAGCCCCTGTCACCGGTCAGCTTGGCCTCGAGGAAGGGATAGAGCGCCAGCAGCGTGAACAGGATGCCCGGCAGCACGACGGTGGGCACCATCACGTTCGGGGAGAACGTATGGCCGAGGGCGCGCAGCTCCCAGTTGGGCATGAGACGGGTGGACCCGTCGAGGAAGCCGATGTACCAGTCGGGCTGGGAGCCGGCGGTGACCTGTGACGGGTCGTAGGGGCCGTAGAGCCAGATCGGGTTGATCTGCGCGAGGCCACCGAGCGCCGCCATGACCGCGAACACCAGGAAGAAGAAGCCGCCGGCCTTGGCCGAGTAGGCGGGGTAGACCTTGGAGCCGACGACGTTGTCCTCGGTGCGGCCGGGACCCGCGAACTGGGTGTGCTTCTGGTACCAGACCAAGGCCAGGTGGGCGCCGATGAGCGCCAGGATGATGCCTGGCACGAGCAGGATGTGGATCGGGTACAGCCGTTCGATGATGTGCCCACCGGGATACTCGCCGCCGAAGACGAGGAACTGGGCCCAGGTGCCGATCACAGGGATCGACAGCGCGATCGAGGCGGCGATGCGCACGCCGGTGCCGGACAGCAGGTCATCGGGCAGCGAGTAGCCGGCGAAGCCCTCGACCAGTCCGAGGGTCAGCAGCCCGACACCGAGGAGCCAGTTGAGCTCACGCGGCTTGCGGAAGGCGCCGGTGAAGTAGACGCGCATGAGATGCACGACGATCGACGCCATGAACAGCAGGGCCGCCCAGTGGTGGATCTGCCGCATGATGAGGCCGCCGCGGACGTCGAAGCTGAGGTCGAGCGTCGACGCGTACGCCGCGGACATCGGGATGCCCTTGAGCGGTGTGTAGGAGCCGTTGTAGATGATCTCGCGGCTGCTGCCGTCGAAGAACAGCGACAGGTAGGTGCCCGACAGCAGCAGCACGATGAAGCTGTAGAGCGCGACCTCGCCCAGCATGAACGACCAGTGGTCCGGGAAGACCTTGTTGAGGCTGCGCTTGAGGAAGTTGGAGGATCCCAGGCGGTCGTCGACCCAGATCGCGGTCCCGACTGCGGGGTTCTGCTTGGGAGTCTTCGTCGTGGCCATCACAGCGCCGTCCCGTCGTAGGTCGGCTCCTTGTACGAGGGCTTGCGCTCCCAGTACGACGGGCCGACCGGTTCGTAGAAGTCGTCGCGGGCCACGAAGTATCCGTCGGCGTCCACGGTGATCGCCAGCTGCGGCAGGTTGCGGGCGGCCGGCCCGAACAGCACCTTCGCGCCGTTGGCGGCGTCGAACGTCGACTGGTGGCACGGGCAGAACAGGTGGTGCGTCTGCTGCTCGTAGAGCTTCACCGGGCAGCCGAGGTGGGTGCAGATGACCGAGTAGACGATGTGACCCTCGTAGACCCAGTTCTCACGGTTCTTGGTGGTCTTCAGCTGGTCGGGGCGCATCCGGATGAGCAGTGCGGCCGAGTCCGCCATCCGGCGGCCACCGGGCACGTCGGGGAACACCGACTTCACGCCGCCGACGTCGAGGTCGCCGATCTTGACCGGCCGGCCGAGCTCGTCGAGCAGCCGCGAGCCCTTCTTCCAGCCGGTCTTGGCGAGCGCCCGCTCCTTGTGCTGGAAGTGCCCCAGGCCGAACAGCAGCGGGATGGGCAGGATGGCCAACGCGGCCTGCGACAGCAGGAACGAGCGGCGCAGGATCGGGTGCTTCATCAGCCCCGACTCCTCGGCCCCCTGCTTGAGGACGGCTGCCGCCCCGGCGCGGTCCTCGGGGTCGGAGTTGAGGTGGTGGCGCTCCTGCACGGTCTCCTCGTCGACCATGAGCGTCTTGGCCCAGAGCACGGCACCGGCACCGACGCCGACGAGGGCGAGGGTCATCGTGATGCCGAGCAGCGGCGTGTAGTACTGGTAGCCGCTCTCGCCGTACTTGAAGGGCCACGCGACATAGGTCGCGATGAACCCGACGGCCCCGACCGCGGCGAGCAGGAAAAGCCCCGACACCGCGAGCTCGGCCAGCTTGGTGTCGTCGTTGGCGCCGTGGTGGCTGACGGCCACCGGCTCGGACTCGGCGGCACCGGAGCCACCGGCGGAACGGGTGTCGTGCTCGGCGAAGCCGGGCGCGCTGTCCTCGGGCTCAGGCGAGGACGTCAGGCGGTCGCGGATGGAACTCATGCTCGTGCACCGATCCAGAGCGTGACGACGATGAGCAGCCCGATGCCGACGAGGAAGATCGTCAGGCCCTCGGGGATGGGTCCGTAGTGGCCGAGCGCCGCGCCACCCGGGTCCTTGTTCTCCGTGGTGATGAAGCGGACGTACTTCACGATGTCGCGCTTCTCGTCCGGCGAGAGGGTGTTGTCGCTGAAGCGCGGCATGTTCTCCGGGCCGGTCTGCATGGCGGTGTAGATGATCTCGGCGTCGGCCGGCTTGAGCGCGGGCGCGTACTTCGAGCGCGTCAGGGCACCACCGGCGCCGGCGAAGTTGTGGCAGCTCGAGCAGTTGGTGCGGAACAGGTCACCGCCGAGGGCGAGGTCGCCGTCGGTCAGGTCGCCGTCCGGGACCTGCGGGCCGCCGCCCTTGGACTGGATGTAGGCGGCCAGCTGGTCGATCTGCGTCCGGTCGTACTTGACCTTCTTGCGCGGGGCCTGCGGCAGCGCGTTGGACAGCGGCATGCGACCGGAGCCGACCTGGAAGACGACGGCGGAGGCGCCGACACCGATGAGCGTCGGGCCGGAGGCGCCCTGGTTGTCCAGGCCGTGGCAGGTCGAGCAGCCCTGGAGGTAGAGCTGCTTGCCCGCCGCGACCGCCATCGAGGTGTTCGAGGAGTCGTCGGCCTTCGACTTGGGCGCCGCGAAGGCGGTGTACAGGCCGCCGATCAGGGTCAGGGCCAGCAGGAGCACTGCGTAGTGGGAGATCCGCGATCTCACAGACGTCTGCCTCACTTGATCAGGTAGATTGTCGCGAAAAGGCCGATCCAGACCACGTCCACGAAGTGCCAGTAGTAGGACACGACGATGGCGCTGGTCGCCTTCTCAGGCGTGTAGCGGCCGACCGTCGAGCGCAGGAGGACGAAGATGAACGCCACCAGACCGCCGATGACGTGCAGTCCGTGGAAGCCCTCCGTCAGGTAGAACATCGAGCCGTAGCCGTCCCGGTGCAGCGTGTTGCCGTCGTGGTACTGGTTCCGGAACTCGTTCGCCTGGCCGAGCACGAACGCCAGGCCCATGAGGAACGTGAGGAAGAACCAGCGCCGCATGCCGTAGACGTCGCCCTGCTCGGCCTTGAACACGCCCCACTGGCAGGTGCCGGAGGACGCGACCAGGATGAGCGTGAAGAACGTCGAGTAGGCGACGTTCAGGTGCACGTGGGACGGCGGCCAGTTGGCGTGCCCCGTGGTCGCGCGGATCGTGAAGTACATCGCGAACAGCGCGGCGAAGAACATCAGCTCTGACGAGAGCCAGAC
>JAODND010000080.1 GCA_025465465.1 Frankiales bacterium
CTGGCCGAGCGCCACGTCGAGATCCCGGAGCAGGTCGTCAACGTCGGTGACGAGCTGCTCGTCAAGGTCATCGACATCGACCTCGAGCGCCGCCGCATCAGCCTCTCGCTGAAGCAGGCCAACGAGAACGGCGTCATCGCCGTCGAGCACTTCGACCCGGCCCAGTACGGCATGGCCGCGTCCTACGACGCCGAGGGCAACTACATCTACCCCGACGGCTTCGACCCGGAGACCAACGAGTGGCTCCCCGGCCACGACGAGGCCCGGGCCGCGTGGGAGGCGCAGTACGCCGAGGCGCAGAAGCGCTTCGAGCAGCACCAGGACCAGATCAAGCGGATGGCGGCCGAGGACGCTGCGGCGTCCGAGCCCACGTCGTACTCCTCGGAGTCCGGCGAGGAGGGCGAGGAGGGCGAGGCCGACCCCGGCACTCCGGCGGCCCCCGGCCCGTCCGGTGCGCTGGCGTCCGACGAGGCGCTGCAGGCCCTCCGCGAGAAGCTCTCCGGCGGCCAGTAGCCCAGCGCTGCGCTCCTTCCCTGCTCACAGACGAGCAGGGAAGGGTCAGCCGATGACCGGGCGGGCTTCGCCTCGGCCGCGTACGCCGGTGGTGAGCCAGTCCGTCTCGCCGGCCAGGAACGCGCGGGCCGAGGAGGCCGCGGCGTCCCAGGCCGTCCAGGCGAGCCAGCCGCCGACGCTGATCCGGGACACCCCCGCGTCGGCCAGCGCGGGCACGGTGAGTCCGGGCAGCAGCAGCACGTTGACCGGCCGCCCGACCTCGGCGCAGAGCGTGCGGATCTCGGCGAGGTCGGACAACCCGGGCGCGTAGAGGACGTCCGCGCCGGCCTCGGCGTAGGCCTGCAGCCGGGCGATCGCGTCGGCCAGCGACGGGTGGCCGTGCAGGTATCCCTCGGCTCGCCCGGTCAGGACCAGCGCCGGGGCGGCGGCGCGGGCCGCCCGCACCCGGTCGGCGGCCTCGGCGACCGGGTAGAGCGCCGAGCCGCTCCAGTCCTCGATCGAGGCGCCGGCGAGCCCGCACTCCTGCGCGCGCCGGTAGGTCGGTGCCGGGTCCTCGGCATACCCGTTCTCCAGGTCGGCGGAGAGGGGGATGCCGACCGCCGCGACCAGCGCGCCGCAGTGCGCGAGCACCTGGTCGGCGGTGACGTCGCCGTCACTGCGGCCGAGCGTGGCGGCGAAGCCCGAGGACGTCGTCGCGACCGCCTTCGCGCCGAGCGACTCGAACAGCCGGGCCGAGCCCGCGTCCCAGGCGTTCGGGATGAGCAGCGGAGTGCCGGGGGTGTGCAGGTCGAGGAAGCCCATCCGCCTACCCTCGCACCGTGCTGAAGGTCGGTCTCACAGGTGGCATCGGATCGGGCAAGTCGACCGTGTCGCGGCTGCTGTCGGCGTACCCGGGTGTGGCGCTCGTCGATGCCGACCTGATCGCGCGGGAAGTCGTCGAGCCTGGGACGCCGGGGCTGGCCGCGGTCGTCGAGGAGTTCGGGCCGGCGGTGCTGCGCCCGGACGGCACCCTCGACCGCGACGCCGTCGGAGCGCTGGTCTTCAGCGACGAGACGCGGCGCAAGGCGCTGTCGGCGATCTTGCACCCCCTCATCGGGGACCTGTCCGCGCAGCGCTGGGCCGAGGCCGAGGCGGCCGGCGCGCGGGTGCTCCTGCACGATGTGCCGCTCCTCGTCGAGGCCCACCTGGAGGGCATGTACGACGAGGTGGTGGTCGTCGACGTGCCGGTCGAGGTGCAGGTGCAGCGGCTGGTCGAGCTGCGGGGGATGGCGGAGGCCGACGCCCAGGCCCGGCTCGCGGCCCAAGCCGACCGGACCACCCGGCTCGCGAGCGCGACCCGGGTGCTGGACAACAGCGGCACCGTCGAGCAGCTCTCGACCCAGGTGCGCGCGCTTGCCGGTGACCTCGGCCTTACCTGACTGCAGAAGCCCACAGGTTTGCCGATGACGTGGTGTGGGCAAGCGATTCCTGGCCGCGAGGCGATGGGCGTTTCGGCGCGATCAGGCCGATGCGCCGCTTAGCCTTGCCCGCGTGCCGCCCCCGAGACACGCTGTGCCGTCCCGCCCCAGCGACCGCTTCCTCGCCGTCCTCATCCTCGGCGTCCTCGTCGTGGGCCTGGTCGCGGCCCGAGGTTCCGACGCGACGCGCGCTGCCGCCGACCCGCCGGCGACCACCTCGCTGCGGCTGACGTCGCAGGTGGCGCCGCAGGTCGTCACGGTCGCGCCCACGAAGGCGCCGGTGCGGAAGCAGAAGGTCGTCCGCAGCGCGGCGGTCACGAAGCGGGTCGTCCGCCGGCCGGCCGCGCCCGTGGTCCGCTGGCTGCCGAGCGGCACCGGCATGTGGCTCCACGAGTTCGACCGCACCCAGGGCGGCAACGGCCGTGCCATCGTGCAGCGGGCTCGGGCCGCGGGCCTGACGCACCTGTTCGTGCAGACGGGCTCGAGCCGGATGGGACCCATCGGGAGCCCGGCGCTGCGTCAGATCCTGCCCGCCACCCGGGGCACCGGCATCCGGGTGATCGCGTGGGACTTCGCCAACCTGCACAACCCCGAGGCCGACGCGCGCCGGCTCGCCATGGCCGCGCGGTTCCGCTGCGGTGGCTGCCCGCGGATCGCCGCGGTCGCCCCCGACATCGAGACGGCGGCCGAGGGCACCAGGATCAACGGCAGCAACGTGATCCGCTACTACAACGAGCTGCGGCACTGGCTCCCGCGGGACGTGTCGGTCCTCGCCACCGTGCCGTGGCCGAGCGAGGTCCGGCGGGGCCACTACCCCTATGCGAGCACCGCCCGCCGCGCGGACGCGATCCTGCCGATGGCCTACTGGTACAACCGCTCGCCGGCGGCCGTGACCGCCCAGTCGATGGCGTACTTCCGCAAGTTCCACAAGCCGGTCATGCCGGTCGGACAGGGCTACGACGGTCGGCTGGACGCCCCATACCTGGCGCCCGACCCGCACCCGTACCTGTCCGTGCGCTCGTTCCTGCTCACCGCGAAGCAGTGGGGGGCGCGCTCGGTCTCGCTCTGGTCCTGGCAGACCACCGGCAACCCGCAGTGGCGGGCACTGATCAAGGCCAGGAGCCTCTACCGCGGCTGACCTGTCGGACGGCGGACGTACCGTGGAGGGATGCCGGCTGAGATCAAGGGGACCCATGGGGTTCGCCCCGCCGTGCCCCGTCTCGACACGAATCTGCGCCGGTCCGAGCGGAAGTTCGAGGTCGTCTCCGACTACGAGCCCGCGGGTGACCAGCCCGCCGCGATCGCGGAGCTGACCAAGCGGCTGGAGGCCGGCCAGCCCGACGTGGTGCTGCTCGGCGCGACCGGCACCGGCAAGTCGGCCACCACGGCGTGGCTGGTCGAGCAGGTGCAGCGGCCGACCCTGGTCATGGCACCAAACAAGACGCTCGCCGCACAGCTGGCCAACGAGTTCCGCGAGCTGCTGCCGCACAACGCCGTCGAGTACTTCGTCAGCTACTACGACTACTACCAGCCCGAGGCCTACGTCCCCCAGACGGACACCTACATCGAGAAGGACTCCTCGGTGAACGAGGAGGTCGAGCGGCTGCGGCACTCGGCGACGATGTCGCTGCTCACCCGGCGCGACGTCATCGTGGTGGCGTCGGTGTCGTGCATCTACGGACTCGGCACGCCCCAGGAGTACGTCGACCGGATGGTGAAGCTGACCGTCGGGGACACGATCGAGCGCGACAAGCTGCTGCGCAAGTTCGTCGACGTGCAGTACTCCCGCAACGACCTGGCGTTCAGCCGCGGGACCTTCCGGGTGCGCGGCGACACCGTCGAGATCTTCCCGGTCTATGAGGAGCTCGCGATCCGCGTCGAGATGTTCGGCGACGAGATCGAGCGCGTGATGACCCTGCACCCGCTGACCGGCGAGGTCATCGAGGAGCACAACGAGGTCTTCGTGTTCCCCGCGACCCACTACGTCGCAGGTCCGGAGCGGATGGAGCGGGCCGTCGCCGGGATCGAGCTCGAGCTGGCGGATCGCCTGGCAGAGCTGGAGAAGCAGGGCAAGCTGCTCGAGGCGCAGCGGCTGCGGATGAGGACGACCTATGACGTCGAGATGATGCGACAGGTCGGCTTCTGCAACGGCATCGAGAACTACTCGAGGCACATCGACGGTCGCGCGCAGGGGACTGCGCCGCACACCCTGCTCGACTACTTCCCCGAGGACTTCCTGCTCGTCATCGACGAGTCGCACGTGACGGTGCCGCAGATCGGCGGCATGTACGAAGGCGACATGTCACGCAAGCGCACTCTGGTCGACCACGGCTTCCGGCTGCCGTCGGCGATGGACAACCGGCCGCTGCGGTGGGAGGAGTTCCTGCAGCGCACCGGCCAGACCGTCTACCTGTCGGCGACCCCAGGGCCCTATGAGCTGTCCCGCGTCAAGAACGACGTCGTGGAGCAGGTCATCCGTCCCACCGGACTCGTCGACCCGGAGATCGTCGTCAAGCCCACCAAGGGCCAGATCGACGACCTGGTGCACGAGATCAAGATCCGGGCAGCCAAGGACGAGCGGGTGCTCGTGACGACCCTGACGAAGAAGATGTCGGAGGACCTCACCGACTACCTCCTCGACCTGGGCATCCGGGTGCGCTACCTGCACTCCGAGGTCGACACGATCCGTCGCATCGAGCTGCTCAAGGAGCTGCGGCAGGGCGTCTTCGACGTGCTCGTCGGCATCAACCTGCTCCGGGAGGGCCTCGACCTGCCGGAGGTGTCGCTCGTCGCGATCCTCGACGCAGACAAGGAGGGGTTCCTGCGCTCCGGCACGTCGCTGATCCAGACGATCGGACGCGCGGCCCGCAACGTCTCGGGCCAGGTGCACATGTATGCCGACACCGTGACGCCCTCGATGGCGAAGGCGATCGACGAGACCAACCGTCGGCGGGCGAAGCAGATCGCCTACAACACCGAACGCGGGCTCGACCCGCAGCCGCTGCGCAAGAAGATCGCCGACATCCTCGACGACATCGTGCGCCAGGACCCCGACCTCGTCGGCGGGTCTGGTCGCAACCAGTCCCGTGGCAAGGCTCCCGTGCCCGGCGCCGCCGGCAAGGGCGGCACCCACCTCGCTTCCGTCAAGGGCATGCCGCGGGCCGAGCTCGCGATGCTCATCCAGCAGCTGCAGGACCAGATGCACGAGGCCGCCCGCGAGCTGTCCTTCGAGCTGGCGGCACGGCTGCGCGACGAGGTCAACGAGCTCAAGAAGGAGCTCCGCGGGATGGACGCCGCCGGCATCCGCTGACGGCCCAGGTAGTCGTACTCAGGTGCGCACCGCTGCGTCGTACCAGGGTGAAGGCATGACACAGACCTCGAACCTCAAGAGCACGGCGGCCTACCAGGTGCAGGCGGCGATCTCGTTCGGCGCGGCGATGCTGTTCGTCGGGGCGGGCGTGGCCTACCTGCCGATCGACCGGTGGATGCGGGCGTTCCTCGCCCTCGGCTTCCTCTACCTCGTGTCCAGCTGCTTCACGCTGGCCAAGGTCGTCCGGGACGCGCAGGAGAGCAGCGCCGTGCTGTCGCGCGTCGACCAGGCGCGGCTGGAGAAGCTGCTGGCCGAGCACGACCCGTATGCCGTCCCGACGCTGTGACCGCCTCTCAAGCCCGACGGGGTGGGTAGGAGGGCCACATGCGCTCCCTCGCCCCGGCACTGCTCCTGCTGCCGCTGCTCGCCGCGTGCACTGACGCGACCGGCTGCACCGCGACCACGATGACGGCCTCCGACGCGACCAAGGTGGACCTGAAGGTGCTGGGCTCGGCGGTGCTGAGGGCCCGGCTGACGGCGAAGGGGACGGGCGTCGCCGGGAAGACGATCGTCTTCACGCTCCGGGCGGGGGACAGCGACGTCTTCCGCGGTGAGTCGTCGGCGCGCGCTGACGGGACGGCCAGCCTGGACCTGAAGAGCCAGCTGAACGCCAGCGCGCTCCTCGCGGTGGTGCGCGCCACCGCCTTCACCGCGTCGTTCCCGGGGGACACCACCTACTGCTCCAGCGCGGACGACGCGGCGTTCCGCACGCTCTGAGCACCGCTGTTACCGCTGGTAACACCGGTTCTGTACCCTGGGTGCTCCCCGGCGGCGTGGCAAGAACACGTTGCAGTTTCAGACAGGAGCGCCCGTGCCGCAGCACCCTGAGGTCGCCGCCGACGGCGGGAGGCCGCTGCGCATCGCGCTGCTGTCCTACCGGAGCAAGCCGCACTGCGGCGGGCAGGGCGTCTACGTCCGGCACCT
>JAODND010000031.1 GCA_025465465.1 Frankiales bacterium
CCCGGACGAAGCCCCAGATGCCCCCCGCCAGACCCGCGAGCCCCGACCAACCCAGGTACAGCTTCACGGGAAGCGACACGGCCGTCATGGCGTCAGGCTCTCAGGCGCCGGCGCGCACCGCCCATCCTACGGAAACGAGGTAACGCGGCCCGGCAGCGATCTGAGCGCCCGTCCCCTCGGAGGTGCCGTCGGTCTGCGACGGAGCATGCCCTGCCGCAAAGGGCTCAGAGCTGACGGACCAGCAACGTCACGCCGACGGCAACGCCGACCACCACGACGCCGACGCGGATGCCCTGGGGTGGCAGCCGTCTGGCCAGTGACACGCCCGCCGTCGCGCCCGCGAACGCGCCGACGGCGACGAGGAGGGCTGCGAACCAGCGGACGTTGCCGGTCGCGACGAACAGCAGCGCCCCCACCAGGTTGATGACCAGCGACAGCACGCCCTTGAGGGCGTTGAGTCGCTGCAGGTCGTCGGCGACGAGCAGCCCGAGCACGGCCAGCATGACCACACCCAGCCCGGCGCCGAAGAACGTGCCGTAGACGGCGCCGAGACCGATGAGCAGCTGGGGGACCCACAGCGGGTGCTCCCCCGCAGATCCGCGCGCGTTCAGCCAGGTCGCAAGTCGCGGCTGCACAGCCAGCAGCCCGCAGGCGAGCAGCACGAGATAGGGCACGACACCCTCGAACGCGTCGCCGCTCACCACGAGCAGCAGGACTGCCCCCGCGAGCGCCCCGACGACACCCGCGCCGATCAGCCGGAGAGCCCGCGCCCGCTGTCCTGCCAGCTCCCGCCGGTAGGCGATGGAGCCACCGGCGTACCCCGTCACGAGGCCCACCGACGAAGTGGTGTTGGCGAGGACCGGAGGGAGGCCGACCGCCAGCAGCACCGGGTAGGTCAGGAGCGTGCCGCCACCGGCAAGCGCGTTGACCCCGCCCGCTGCGAAGCCGGCGGCCACCACCAGCACCCCGTCAGCGGGGCTCACTGGCCGTGCTTCAGCAGCCCGGCGGTGTAGGCCTCCTCGAGGGCCTGCCACGAGGCCTCGATGACGTTCTCGTGCACCCCGACGGTGCTCCACTCCGTCGTACCGTCGGTGGTGTCGACGAGCACGCGGGTCACGGCGTCCGTGCCATGCGCGCCGCTGACGATCCGCACCTTGTAGTCGACCAGGTCGAAGGCAGCCAGGGCAGGGAACAGCTCGAGCAGCGCGTGCCGCAGGGCGTTGTCGAGGGCGTTGACAGGACCGTTGCCCTCGCCGGTGGCGACGATGCGCGCGTCGTTGGCCGACAGCTTCACCGTGGCCTCGCTGACCACCTTGCCGTCGCGGTGCTCGACGATGACCCGCCAGCTCTCCAGCTCGAAGTACCGCGGCCGGGCGCCCAGCGCCTCGCGCAGCAGCAGCTCGAACGACGCATCCGCCGCCTCGAAGGAGTACCCCACCGATTCGAGGTCCTTGACCCGCTGCAGCACCTCGCCCGCGGTCGCGGCATCCACGTCGAGTCCGAGCGCCTTGCCCTTCAGCTCGACCGTGGCCCGGCCTGCCAGCTCGCTCATGAGCAGTCGCATGTCGTTGCCGACGACAGCGGGGTCGGCGTGCTGGTAGAGGTCGGGATCGGCCTTGATGGCGCTCACGTGCAATCCCGCCTTGTGCGCGAAGGCCGACGCGCCGACCCACGAGGTGTGCGGGTCGAGCGGGATGTTCGCCACCTCCGCGACGGCGTGCGCGATGCGGGCGAGGGACGCGAGCTTGCCCGCCGGCAACACGGGACGACCGGCCTTGGTCTCGAGGGCCGCGACGACGCTGAAGAGGTCCGCGTTGCCGCACCGCTCGCCATAGCCGTTGGCCGTGCCCTGCACGTGCGTCGCGCCGACCTCGATGGCTGCCAGTGAGTTCGCGACCGCGCAGGCCGCGTCGTTGTGCGCGTGGATGCCGACGCGCAGGCCGGCTCCGACGACCTCCCCGACGATGTCCTGCAGCCGCGACGGCAGCATGCCTCCGTTGGTGTCGCAGAGGACGAGCACGTCCGCCCCGGCCTCGGCCGCCACCCGCAACACCTCGAGCGCATAGCCGGCGTCCGCGTCGTAGCCGTCGAAGAAGTGCTCGGCGTCGAGGAAGACGCGCATCCCCTCTGCGCGCAGATGCGACACGGAGTCCCTGACCATCGCGAGGTTCTCCTCGCGGGTCGTGCGCAGCGCCCGCTCGACATGTCGCACGTCGGACTTGGCAACCAGGGTGGCCACCGAGGCTCCGGAGTCCCGCAGGTGCGCGAGGTCGTCCTTCGTACTCCCCCCGGGCTTGCGGGTGGAGCCGAACGCGGCGAGCTTCGCGTGCTTCAGGTCGAGCTCGGTCTGCGCCCGCCGGAAGAACTCCGAGTCCTTCGGGTTGGCCCCGGGCCAGCCGCCCTCGATGAAGCCGACACCGAGCTCGTCGAGGTGCCGCGCGATCGCCAGCTTGTCGTGCACCGACAGCGAGAGGCCCTCGCGCTGACTGCCGTCGCGCAGCGTCGTGTCGTAGACGTGGAAGGTGTCGTCTTGCATGTGAACAGGACTCCTAGAAACGCGAAACCCCTCCGGCCACGAGGGCAGAAGGGGTAGCGCGTCGACTGACTCGGGTCAGCGGACGCGCTCGGCAATGATGGTCGTCTGGTACATCACGCCGAACGATATCAGGCGGGTGCCAGCTCGCCGCGGCCGCTCACCACGCGCACGATGTCGCGCACCGACAGCACGCCCACGATGTCCGGTCCGTCGCACACCACGAGGTGCCGGAAGCCCCCTGTGACCATGGCGGTCGCGGCCCGACCCAGGTCCCAGTCAGGCGTCGCCGTCACCGCGTCGGGCGTGAGGTGGTCGCCGCAGACCTCCGTGTCGGGGTCCTGCCCGAGCGCCACGGCCTCGAGCATGTCGCGCTCGGTGAGGATCCCGGGTCCGTCAGCGTCCGGGTCGAGCACGACGGCGGCCCCGACCTTGCGCTCGGCCATCAGCTTGGCTGCCTGACGCAGCGTGTGGGTCGGCCCGATGGTGAGGACCGTCGTGCTCATCGCATCCCTGACGTGCATGCCGCACCTCCTGCCAAGGACGGTACGTCGCTGAACAGGGCCTGACTAGCAGACTCGCTTGACCCATCCGTGGGTGTCCTCGGACCGGCCGTACTGGATGTCCATGAGCGCCTTGCGGAGCTTCATCGTCGTCGCGCCCGCCTCGCCGCCGCGGGCCACCGCCTCGCCACCCGGCCAGCGCAGCGCGCCGATGGGCGTGATCACGGCAGCCGTGCCGCAGGCGAAGACCTCGACGACGGAGCCGTCGACAGCACCCTTGCGCCACTCGTCGACGTCGACCTTGCGCTCCTCGACCTCATGGCCCAGCTCGCGGGCGATCGTGACGATCGAGTCGCGGGTGATGCCCTCGAGGATCGTCCCGGACACGTCCGGCGTGACGAGCCGGCCGTCATCCATGACGAGGAAGATGTTCATACCGCCGAGCTCCTCGAGCCAGCGGCGCTCCACCGCGTCGAGGAACACCACCTGGTCGCAGCCGTTGGCGATCGCCTCCTGCTGCGCGACCAGCGACGCGGCGTAGTTGCCGCCGCACTTCGCTGCGCCGGTGCCTCCAGGAGCAGACCGGGTGTACTCCTGGGACAGCCACAGCGAGACCGGGCGCAGCGGCCCGCTGAAGTAGTTGCCCGACGGCGAGGCGATCAGCTGGAACAGTGCCGTTTCGGACGGCCGCACCCCGAGCCCGATCTCGGTCGCCCAGACGAAGGGCCGCAGGTAGAGCGACGCGCCCTCGCCGCTCGGCACCCAGTCCCGGTCGGTGGTGACGAGCAGCTCGCATGCCTCGACGAACGCGTCCTCGGGAAACTCCGGCAGCGCCAGTCGTCGGCAGGAGGCAGCCATCCGCGCGGCGTTGCGCTCGGGACGGAACAGGGCCACTCCCCCGTCGGGCTGCCGGTAGGCCTTGAGTCCCTCGAAGACCGTCTGGCCGTAGTGCAGGACGACGCTGGCCGGGTCGATGCTGATCGGTCCGTACGCGCCGAGGACCGCGTCGTGCCAGCCCTGGCCGACGGCGTACTGGGCCGTGACCATGTGATCGGTGAACACCTTGCCGAACGCCGGGTTGGCGAGGATCTCCGCGCGCGCCTCCGCGTCGACCGGGGTGCCCGTGGGCTGCACTGCGAACTGCACGCTCATGACTTCCTCCTGCTCCAAGAGTACGGGGAGCGCGCCGTCGGGCGAACCTCAGCCGGCGGCCAGGGTGGCGAGCGCGTCGCCTACCTCGGAGGTGCTGCGGGCGGCCGTACCGCGGGTTGCGAGGTCCTTCGCCACTGCTGCCTCGACCCGACCTGCCTGCTCGGTGTGACCGAGATGGGACAGGAGCAGAGCGACGCTCAGCACCGTGGCGGTGGGGTCGGCCTTCTGCTGGCCCGCGATGTCGGGGGCGGACCCGTGCACCGGCTCGAACATCGACGGGTTGGCGCGGGAGACGTCGAGGTTGCCGGAGGCGGCCAGACCGATGCCGCCGCCGATGGCAGCGCCGATGTCGGTGAGGATGTCACCGAACAGGTTGTCGGTGACCACGACGTCGAAGCGGCCCGGGTCCGTCACGAAGAACATGCTCGCGGCATCGACGTGCTGGTAGCCGGTCTCGACATCGGGGAAGTCCGCGGCCACCTGGTCGAAGACGCGCTTCCAGAGGCCGCCGGCGTGCACGAGCACGTTGGTCTTGTGCACGAGCGTCAGGTGCTTGCGACGCTGCTGGGCGCGCCCGAACGCGTCGCGGACGACCCGCTCCACGCCGAAGGCGGTGTTGATGCTCACCTCGGTTGCCACCTCGTGCTGCGTGCCGGTGCGCATCGAGCCGCCGTTGCCGACGTATGGGCCCTCGGTGCCCTCACGGACGACGACCATGTCGACCGGACCCTGCACGGGGCCTTCGACGCCGGGGTAGAGCTTCACCGGGCGCAGGTTGACGTGGTGGTCGAGGGCGAAGCGGAGCCTGAGCAGCAGCCCACGCTCGAGGACACCGGGAGGGACCGAGGGGTCGCCGATCGCCCCGAGCAGGATCGCGTCGAACCCGCGCAGCTCCTCGATGACGGGGTCCGGCAGCGTCTCGCCGGTGCGGTTGTAGCGGGCAGCACCCAGGTCGTAGTCGACCGTGTCGAGACCGGGCAGCACCGCACCGAGGACCTTCAGGCCCTCGGCGACGACCTCGGGACCGATGCCGTCCCCGCCGATGACCGCCAGCTTCGTCATGCCCGGGACGCTACCACCCCGTACCACTGACTAAGACCCCCATCCCACATCCTGAGACCCCTTCTCTTGCGCGGACGGGGTTAGAGGGTGCGGTTGATGCCGCTCACGATGGCGCGGAGTGACGAGGTGACGATGCTCGGGTGCACACCGCAACCCCAGAGCACGGCGCCGTTGACGGCGAGCTCGAGGTACGACGCCGCCTGCGAGTCCTCCCCGGCGGTCGTCGCGTGCTCGGTGTAGTCGAGCACGCGCACGTCGAGGTCGAGCGTCGACAGTGCGTGCACGAACGCCGCGATCGGGCCGTTGCCGGTGCCACTGATGGTCGTGGCCTGGCCACGCCACACGACGTTGGCCTCGACGCGGTCGTCCTCGTCGGAGGAGTGCTTGTACGACGTCAGCGCGAGCGCACCGTCGGCGAGATAGGTCTGCTCGAACAGGCTCCAGATGCGCACTGGCGAGATCTCGCCGCCCTCGCCGTCGGCGATCTCCTGCACGACCCGCGAGAACTCGATCTGCATGCGACGCGGCAGATCGAGGTGGTGGTCGTTCTTCAGGACATAGGCGACCCCGCCCTTGCCGGACTGGCTGTTGACGCGGATCACGGCCTCGTAGCTGCGGCCGACCTCCTTCGGGTCGATCGGGAGGTAGGGCACCTCCCATCGGAACTCGTCGACGGGTACGCCGGCAGCCGCCGCGTCCCGCTCCATCGCCTCGAGGCCCTTCTTGATGGCGTCCTGGTGGGACCCGGAGAAGGCGGTGTAGACGAGGTCGCCGCCATAGGGATGGCGCGGGTGCACGGGCAGCTGGTTGCAGTGCTCGACGGTGCGGCGGGTCTCGTCGATGTCGCTGAAGTCGATGCCCGGGTCGATGCCCTGGCTGTAGAGGTTGAGCCCGAGCGTGACCAGGCAGACGTTGCCCGTCCGCTCGCCGTTGCCGAACAGGCAGCCCTCGACGCGGTCCGCGCCGGCCATGACGCCCTGCTCAGCGGCCGCCACGGCCGTACCGCGGTCGTTGTGCGGGTGGAGGGACAGGATCACCGACGAGCGACGGGCGCCGAGCCGGCGGATGACCCACTCGATCTGGTCGGCGTAGATGTTGGGCGTCGACATCTCCACCGTGGCCGGCAGGTTGATGACGACCGGGTTGTCCGGCGTCGGCTGCCAGACGTCCATGACCGCCTCACACACCTCGACCGCGTAGTCGAGCTCGGTGCCGGTGAACGACTCGGGGCTGTACTGCCAGCGCACCGACTGGCCGGGCAGCAGCTGCTCGGCGTACTTCTTGCACCAGGTCGCTCCCTGGACGGCGATGTCCTTCACCCCGTCCTTGTCGAGGCCGAACACGACCCGTCGCTGCAGGGTCGAGGTGGAGTTGTAGAGGTGGATCAGGGCGGTGCCGGTGAAGCCGACGAGCGACTGCACGGTGCGCTCGATCAGCTCCTCACGGGCCTGTGTCAGGACCTGGATCGTCACGTCCGGCGGGACCAGGTCCTGCTCGACGAGGTCGCGGATGAAGTCGAAGTCGGTCGAGGACGCGGCCGGGAAGCCGACCTCGATCTCCTTGTAGCCCATGGCGACCAGCAGCTCGAACATCTGCTTCTTGCGGGCCGCGTCCATCGGCTCGATGAGGGCCTGGTTGCCGTCACGGAGGTCGACGCTGCACCACTGCGGCGGTGCCGTGATGGTCTGGGAGGGCCAGGTCCGGTCGGCGAGGTCGACCGGGGGGAAAGCGCTGTAACGGGTGTGGCTCACGGAACTGCTCCTACGTCCGAACGGGGATGGCGGCAACGCAACAACCCGCGACGGGGAGCCGGCCTTAGGAAGAGGCCCCGTCGCGGCCCGTAAGGAGGAGCAGGCACGCCATGCTCTAGAGAGTAACAAACGGGTCGACCGCGGCCCGGAAGCCGACGGGCTCGTCGATCCAGGGGTGGTGCCCGGCGTTCGCCACGGACACCAGCGACGAGGTGGGGAACGAGCTCGCGACGAGCTCCGCGGAGAGGTGGCCGGACATCGCGTCGCGCGGCGCCGCGACCACCAGGACCGGGGCGGTCACCTCCTTCAGGCCGGCGACCATCGCGGGCAGGTCGACCGTGTCGGCTCCGGTGATGTAGCCCAGCTGGGCTCGCTTGCTCATCAGTGCCTCGTACCCGGCGGCGTGCTGCCGGGCCCGGTCGTCCCAGCGGCTGTAGAAGAACGGCTGGATGGCCCGCTGGAGGGCCGCGCGCTGCGACGGCGGGGCGTCAGCCAGCAGCTCGACGGCCTCGCTCGCCTCGGCGTACCAGGGCTCGGCCGCGTAGGTCTCGCGGATCCCCGGTATGTCCTCGCGCGTCCCGCCCTGGAGGTGGTCGCTGGGGGTGACGAGGACGAGCCGGCCCACCGAGTCGGGGTACTGCGACGCCCACGCCTGAGCGGTGATCGCACCAGCCGAGTGACCCAGCACGTCGAGCGCAGCCAGGCCCAGGTGCTGACGGAGCGCCTCCAGGTCGAGAGCCAGGCGGTCGAAGCGCAGCGTCGACGGGTCGGCCGGCAGCTCGCTGTGACCCGTCCCCCGCGGGTCCAGCAGGACCAGCGTGCGCAGCTCCCCGAGGCCTGCGAGGTCCTCGAGGTAGGCCGCTGCGCTCCCCGGCCCGCCGGGCAGGCAGACCAGTGGGCTGCCGTCGCCGACCGTCGAGTAGGCCAGCGCGGTCCCGTCGTAGGACGTGAACCTCGGCATCAGGTGAGGTCGACGGCCCGCGCGCTCTGCGCGCCGATCGCCACGGCGATGGCCTCGAGCACCTCGGCGGGCACGGCGGAGTCCACCGTCAGGGCCATCAGCGCGTCCCCGCCCTGGGAGGTGCGGGACACCTGCGCGCCGGCGATGTTGACCTGCGCCTCGCCGAGGGCCGCGCCGACGGTGCCGACGACGCCGGGCTTGTCGGCGTAGCGGAAGAACAGCAGGTGGTCGACGGGCAGCAGGTCGACGTCGAAGCCGTCCACCTCGGTCAGCTTCTCGACCTGTCGCGGCCCCGAGAGGGTGCCGGAGACACTGACCGTCGCCCCGCTCGGCAGCGTGCCGCGGACCGTGATGAGGCTGCGGAAGTCGGGGCTCTCGGGATCAGTCGAGAGCGTGACCTCGACGCCGCGCTCGGCGGCGAGGGCTGGCGCGTTGACGAAGGTGACCTGCTCCTCCACGACGTCGGTGAAGACCCCTTTGAGCGCCGCGAGCTGGAGCACCGACACGTCGTGTGCGGTGACCTCGCCGCGCACCTCGACCTCGAGCTGAGCGGCCACGCCGCCGGCAAGCCCGGTGAACACGCGTCCGAGCTTCTCGACGAGCGGCAGCGCCGGCCGGACCTCCTCGACGACCACGCCACCGGCCTGGACGTTGACCGCGTCCGGCACGAACTCGCCCTCGAGGGCGAGCTTCACCGAGCGCGCGACCGCCACACCGGCCTTGTCCTGCGCTTCGACGGTGGACGCGCCGAGGTGCGGGCTGACCACCACGGAGTCGAACGCGAACAGCGGAGAGTCCGTGCACGGCTCGGAGGCGAACACGTCGATGCCGGCGCCCGCGACCTGCCCGCTCGCGAGCGCGTCGGCGAGGGCCTGCTCGTCGACGAGCCCCCCGCGTGCGGCGTTGATGATCCGCACGGTCGGCTTACAGAGCGCGAGTTGCTCCTTGCCGATCAACCCCACGGTCTCGGGTGTCTTCGGCAGGTGGATGGAGATGACGTCGCTCTCGCGCAGCAGCTCGTCGAGCGTGACGAGCCGGACGCCGATCTGGCCGGCGCGGGCCGCCGAGATGTAGGGGTCGTAGGCGATCAGCCGGGTGCCGAAGGCGCTCATCCGCTGAGCGAAGAGCACTCCGATGCGGCCCAAGCCGACCACGCCCACCGTCTTGTCGGCGACCTCGACCCCGGTCCACTTCGAGCGCTCCCACTTGCCCTGCTTGAGCGCCTCGTTGGCGGGCGCGATGTTGCGGGCGCAGGCAAGCAGCAGCGCCACCGCCTGCTCCGCGGCGCTGACCACGTTGCTCTGCGGGGCATTGACGACCATCACGCCACGGGCCGTCGCCGCTGGGACGTCCACGTTGTCGAGCCCGATCCCCGCCCGGGCGATCACCTTGAGCCGCGGCGCCGCCGCGAGCGCCTCCGCGTCGACCTGGGTCGCGCTGCGGATGAGCACGGCGTCGACCTCCGGGAGCGCCGACAGCAGAGCGGCGCGGTCGGCCCCGTCCACATGGCGGACGTCGAACCCGTCACCGAGGACGGCGAGGACCGAGGGGGCGAGCTCCTCGGCGATGAGGACGACGGGACGGGTCAAGGGAAACAGCCTCTTGTCGAGATGCGTTCGGGCAGAACGCAACCCTAGCGACGGCGGCACCGCGACAGACCACAGCCTGGCTGACAGGATCACCCCGAACCAACCCCTCACCCCTGGAGCTCGCGTGCGCCTGCTTCCTCCCGCCCTGATCGCCGCGGGCATCGCCGGCCTGACCCTCAGCGCGAGCGCGCTCGTCGCGCCACCGGCGTCAGCCGCCAGCAACAGCGCCCACCGGCCGACGCTGGCCCAGGCACGGAAGAACCTGCCGATCACGCGCGGCCGGCCGTCCGACGGCCACCCCACGGTGATCAACACCGTCGACCGCACCGGGCGCAGCGCCGCCACCGGCAGCGGTGTCTCCGAGTCACTCGGCGTACGGCAGCAGCAGCTCCGCGCGAGCGCGCAGCCCAAGGTGGTGGCCGGTTCCCAGCTGTCGACGTGGACGGTGACCTACGAGACGCCGACCAGCTCAGGCGGCGACTGCGCCGCCGCCTCGACCGACCAGAGCGACGCGTTCCAGCGGGCAGTCGACATCTGGTCGCACGTCGTCGTGTCCACGGTCACGATCTCCGTCGACGCCTGCTTCGCGGCGCTGCCCTCCGGGCAGCTCGGTGGCGCCGGCCCGCTGGGCTTCCAGAAGATCGGGGGGGTGTACTTCCCGGACCCGCTGGCCAACAGCCTCAAGGGCGTCGATGGCGCACCCACCGACCCGGACATCGTCGCGGAGTTCTCCAACGACAGCAGCCTCTACTACTTCGGGGCAGACCCGAACGGCATCGGAGCTGCCTGCCCGAACGGCTGCTACGACTTCGAGTCGGTCGTCCTGCACGAGCTCGGTCATGGCCTCGGCTTCATCGGTTCCGTCGACAAGATCAGCGCGGGCCACGCAGCGTTCGGCTACGACCCGGCGGGCGGCGACAACGCCCCGTTCGTCTACGACCTGTTCACCGAGACGGCGGGTGGGACGTCGGTCCTCAGCTACCCCAACGAGAGCAACGCGCTCTACAACGTGGTCACGAGCAACCAGGTCTACTGGAACGGCCCGGAGGGAAGCGCGGCCGACCGCGGACGCGAGCCACGGCTGTACGCACCGCCCGACTGGCTGGTGGGCTCCAGCTACAGCCACCTGTCCGACCTCAGCTATCCGGTCGGCGACGCGGACAGCCTCATGACGCCGTTCGCCGAGGCCAACGACATCACCCGCGACCCCGGTGAGGTCATGCTCGGCATGTTCCGTGACATGGGTTGGGTGACCCCGGCGCTGCCGGGTGCGGGATACACACCGCTGCCCAACCCTGTGCAGGTGCTCGACTGGGGCATCGTCGGCAACGGGGCGCTCAAGGACGTCAGCATCGCCGGCTCCCACGGTGTCCCGGTCAACGCGACGGCCGTCGTCCTGAACCTCACCGCTGCCGCGACTTCCAGCGGTAACAGCCAGCTGTTCGCCTACGCCAAGCCGCGTACGGCCCCGCTGCCCCCTCCGGCCCGGGTACCCAACCTGGTCACGGCGGCCGGCTACACCAAGGACGGGCTGGCGACCGTCCCGCTGGCAGCCGGCAGCGTGCGCTTCCGGAACATCGGTGGCTCGGCGCACAACTACGCCTCGGTCGTCGGCTACTTCACGCCCGCCAGCGGGACGCCGTACGCATCGGTGGCGGCGCGACGCGTCATCGACACCCGCACCGGCACCGGCACCGCGCGGGCGCGGATCGGCTCGGCGGCCCGGACCGTCGTGCTGTCCGGCATCCCGTCGACAGCCGTCGCCGTCGCCCTCAACGTCACCGGCATCAACCCGAGCAACACCAGCACGGTGCAGGTCTACAGCAGCGACCTGGCGAGCCCGACCACCGGCAACGTGCACACGAAGCCGGGCCAGTCGGCAACCAACCTCGCCATCGTGAAGCTCGGGGCCGACCACGGCATCAAGCTGCGCACCACACTCGGCAACACCGACGTGGTAGCGGACCTCGCCGGCTACTACGACGCGTCGGCGCCGGGCCTGTTCCGACCGGTGCTGCCGCAGCGCCTGTTCGGGCCGACCAAGATGGGCGCCACGGTCAGGGACACCAAGGTGGTCGGGACCGGCGAGGGCTTCGGCATCCCGAACGGCGCCACCTCGCTGGTGCTCGACACGGTCGCGTCGTTCCCGAGCGCGACGACGTTCCTGTCGGCCTTCGCAACGGGTGCGTTCCCCGGCATCACGACGCTGACGGTTTCCGCCGGCAAGAGCGCGAGCGGCGCGTCCATGACGAAGCCCAGTGCGGGCGGCAACGTCCGCGTCAAGAACGCCGCGGGCACCTCGACGGTCAGCCTCGACCTGTTCGGCTACTACGCGCCGTAGCCCGCTACGACTCCGCGTCGATCCAGGCCATCATCGGGCGCAGCTTGGCACCGACCACCTCGATCGGGTGCTCACTTTGCTCCTTGCGGAACTGCGTCATCTCCTGGCCGCCGTTGTCGTCATCGGCGATCAGGCGGTTGACGAAGGTGCCGTCCTTGATGTCGGACAGGATGCGCTTCATCTCCGCCTTGGTCTCGGCGGTGACGATGCGCGGGCCCGTAACGTAGTCGCCGAACTCGGCGGTGTCGGAGATCGACCAGCGCATCTTGGCGAGCCCACCTTCGTACATCAGGTCGACGATGAGCTTGAGCTCGTGGAGGCACTCGAAGTAGGCGATCTCCGGCTGGTAGCCGGCCTCGATGAGCGTCTCGAAGCCCGCCTGCACCAGGGCGCTCGCGCCGCCGCACAGGACGGCCTGCTCACCGAACAGGTCGGTCTCGGTCTCCTCCGTGAACGTCGTCTTGATGACGCCAGCTCGCGTGCCACCGATGCCCTTGGCCCACGAGAGTGCGAGGGCGAGGGCGTTGCCTGTCGCGTCCTGCTCGACGGCGACGAGGCACGGGACGCCCTTGCCGTCGACGAACTGGCGACGAACCAGGTGACCTGGGCCCTTCGGCGCAACCATGGCGACATCGACGCCGGCCGGCGGGGTGATGAGGCCGAAGCGGATGTTGAGGCCATGGCCGAACAGCAGCGCCTTGCCGTCGGTGAGGTGCGGCTCGACGTCCTCGGCGTACAGCTTGCGCTGCACCGTGTCGGGAGCCAGGATCATGATGACGTCGGCCTCGGCCGCCGCCTCGGCCGGCGTGACGACCCGCAGCCCGTCTGCCTCGACCTTGGCGCGGGTCTTGGAGCCCGCGGGCAGGCCGATGCGCACGTCCACCCCGGAGTCGCGCAGCGAGAGCGCGTGCGCGTGCCCCTGCGAGCCGTAGCCGAGAACGGCCACCTTCTTGGACTGGATGAGGGACAGGTCGGCGTCGTCGTCGTAGAAGACCTCTGCGGCCATTTTTCGTGTTCCTTCCTTAGCTTGCTGAGCGGAGACGGTTCTCGGAGCCGGTCATCGAGCGCGAACCGCGACCCATGGCGACCATGCCGGACTGGACGAGCTCCCGGATGCCGAACGGCTCCAGGACCTTGATGAGCGCGGCCAGCTTGTCGGCCGTGCCGGTCGCCTCGATCGTGACGGCGTCGGTGGCGACGTCCACGACCTTGGCGCGGAAGAGCTGGACGGTCTCCAGCACGTGGCTGCGCGTCGCGAGATCCGCCTTCACCTTCACGAGGACCAGCTCGCGCTGCACGGCGGAATCAGGGTCGAGCTCGACGATCTTGAGCACGTTGATGAGCTTGTTGAGCTGCTTCGTGACCTGCTCGAGCGGCAGGTCGTCGACCGTCACGACGATGGTCATGCGCGACGTCGTGGGGTGCTCGGTCGGACCCACGGCCAGCGACTCGATGTTGAAGCCGCGACGGCTGAACAACGCAGCCACGCGGGCCAGCACACCGGGCTTGTCCTCGACCAGCACGGACAGCGTGTGTCGGGTCGTCATCAGACGTCGTCCTCTCCCCAGACGGGACGGGTGTCGCGGGCGGCGAGGATCTCGTCGTTGCTCGTGCCCGCCGGGACCATCGGCCAGACCATGGCGTCCTCTCCGACCACGAAGTCGATGACGACCGGCATGTCGTCGACGGCCATCGCCTTCTCGATGGTCGCGTCGACGTCGTCCTTGGTCTCGCAGCGCAGCCCGATGCAGCCCATCGCGTCAGCGAGCTTCACGAAGTCGGGCACGCGACGGGAGTCGAGCCCGGTGTTGGAGTAACGGCTGTTGTAGAAGAGCGTCTGCCACTGCCGCACCATGCCGAGGTTGCCGTTGTTGATGATGGCGACCTTGATCGGGATGCCCTCGATGGCGCAGGTCACGAGCTCCTGGTTGGTCATCTGGAAGCAGCCGTCGCCGTCGATGGCCCAGACGGTCGCCTCAGGACGCCCGACCTTGGCCCCCATGGCCGCCGGCACGGCGTACCCCATCGTCCCGGCGCCGCCGGAGTTGAGCCAGGTGTAGGGCTTCTCGTAGCTGATGAACTGCGAGGCCCACATCTGGTGCTGGCCGACGCCGCTGACGTAGAGCGCGTCGGGACCGGCGATGCGGCCGATCCGCTCGATGACGTACTGCGGGGCGAGGCTGCCGTCGGTGGGCTCCTCGTAGCCGAGCGGGTAGGTGTCGCGCCAGCCGTCGACCTGCTTCCACCAGGCGGTGATGTCGGCCCGGGTGCCAGCGGCGTAGAGCTCCTGCAGGGCGACGATCAGGTCGGCGATGGTCTCGCGGCAGTCGCCGACGATCGGGACGTCAGCCATCCGGTTCTTGCCGATCTCAGCCGGGTCGATGTCGGCGTGCACGACCTTCGCGTCAGGGGCGAAGCTGTCGAGCTTGCCCGTCACGCGGTCGTCGAAGCGGGCGCCGAGGCAGATCAGCAGGTCGCTCTTCTGCAGCGCGACGACCGCCGCCACCGAGCCGTGCATGCCGGGCATGCCCAGGTGCTGGGCGTGGCTGTCGGGGAAGGCCCCGCGCGCCATCAACGTGGTCACCACCGGGATGCCGGTGAGCTCGGCGAGCACCCGCAGCTCGGAAGCAGCTCGGGCTTTGAGCACGCCGCCGCCGACGTAGAGCACCGGGCGGCGCGCCTCGGCGATCAGCTTGGCCGCCTCCCGCACCTGCTTGGCGTGCGGGCGGGTCGTCGGGTGGTAGCCGGGCAGCTCCAGGACCGGCGGCCAGGCGAACGTCGTCTGTGCCTGGAGGATGTCCTTGGGGATGTCGACCAGGACCGGACCGGGCCGGCCGGACAGCGCGATGTGGAACGCCTCGGCGATCGTGCGCGGGATGTCGTCGGCGTGCTGCACCAGGAAGTTGTGCTTGGTGATCGGCATCGTGATGCCGCAGATGTCGGCTTCCTGGAAGGCGTCGGTGCCGATGTTCGCGCTCGGGACCTGGCCTGTGATGGCCACGATCGGCACGGAGTCCATGTAGGCGTCCGCGATCGGCGTCACGAGGTTGGTCGCGCCCGGGCCGCTGGTCGCCATGCAGACACCGACGCGGCCGGTCGCCTGCGCGTACCCCTCAGCGGCGTGGCCGGCGCCCTGCTCGTGCCGGACCAGGATGTGCCGCAGCGTGACGCTGTCGAACAGCGGGTCGTACGCGGGCAGGATGGCCCCGCCCGGGATCCCGAAGACGACCTCCGCGCCGGCGCTCTCGAGGCTGCGCACGAGCGACTGCGCTCCGGTGAGGCTCTCGGCTGGACTGGTCATCAGGTCTTCCTTCTCGGCGGGTCCTGCGGGTCGTGTCTGGGCAAAAAAGAACCCCTCGTGCTGAGCACGGAGGGGTGAGCGCGGCTGAACGGCGGGGTTCAGTCGCGCTTGCTAACTACGAGGATGCTGCGCACGTCTGCGAGCCTGCCCGCCGTACGCCGATAAGTCAAACATCTGAGACACCCGTCCCACATCCTGAGACCCCTCCTCCATGATCAACAGAATCAGGATGGGTACGGCGGACGGCTGACGCACCTATGGGGATTCTGTTGATCATGGTGAGGCGGGGTCAGCCGGTGATGGCGCCGTGGGCCGCCGAGCCGACCAGCTTGGCGTACTTGCCGAGGACCCCGGTCGTGTAGCGGGGCTCGAGCGGCTTCCAGCCGGCCCGGCGGGCGGCGAGCACCTCCTCGGCGACCAGCAGGTCCAGCGTCCGGCTGCCGAGGTCGAGCCGGATGGTGTCGCCCTCCTCGACCAGCGCGATCGGCCCCCCGTCGGTGGCCTCGGGCGCGACGTGGCCGACGCACAGGCCCGTCGTACCGCCGGAGAACCGGCCGTCGGTCAGCAGCAGCACGTCCTTGCCGAGGCCGG
>JAODND010000092.1 GCA_025465465.1 Frankiales bacterium
ATTCCGGGGGCCTTGTACTGCTGGACGATGATGTACTCCACCTGGCTCGCTACTTCGCTCTTGATCGTGGCGAAGCCACCACTGCGCTCCATGCAGACGGGCGACTCGCGAACGAGGATCCGGAACCCGTCGCCGTGCTCCTCGACATAGGTGAGCAGCACCAGGCAGGCCTGCTCGAGCAGCTCGCGCGGCGACTCACCCGACAGCGCCGTGCCGAACATCCCGAGCAGCTGCTGCACCTCGCGGTCGACGACGACGGCGTACAGGCCCTCCTTGCCGCCGAAGTGCTCGTAGACGACCGGCTTGCTGACCCCGGCACGCGAGGCGATCTCCTCGACGGCGGTGCCGTCGTAGCCGCGCTCGGCGAACAGCGAACGACCGACGTCGAGCAGCTGCTCTCGGCGCTCCTTGCCGGTCATCCTGACCCGGGCGCGTCTCTCGTCCTCGCTCACTCTCGCGAGACTAGGCCCGGCGCGCGTCCAACCGCTCAGGCTTGGGCCAGCGCACGTCGCGGGCCCAACCCAGCTTCTCGAAGGTCCGGATGAGCCGGGCACTGCTGTCGACCTGGCCCTTGTCGACGCCATGCCGGGCGCACGTCGGGTCGGCGTGGTGCAGGTTGTGCCACGACTCGCCACCGGAGGCGACGGCCAGCCACCACACGTTGACCGCTCGGTCCTTGGTCGTGAAGGGGCGCTCGCCCCAGGTGTGGCAGATCGAGTTGATGGACCACGTGACGTGGTGCAGCAGGCCGACCCGCACGATGCTCGCCCAGAAGAACGCGCTCAGCGCGCCGGTGAAGCTCATGGTGATGAGGCCACCGAGCAGCGCCGGCAGCAGCAGAGAGGTGGCCACGAGCACGGGGAACAGCCGGCTGACCCGCACGATGTCCTCGTCGGCAAGCAGGTCGGGACTGAAGCGCTTCTGGTCGGTCTGCTCAGTGTCGAACAACCACAGCACGTGCGCGTGCAGCAGCCCCTTCGTCAGTCCCTTGACTCCTCCGCCGTAGCGCCACGGGGAGTGCGGGTCGCCGTCGGAGTCGCTGAAGGCGTGGTGCCGTCGGTGATCGGCGACCCAGCGCGTCACAGGACCCTGGATCGCCATGCTGCCGGCCACGGCCAGGGCGATGCGCAGCCCGCGCTTGGCCTTGAAGGACCCGTGTGTGAAGTAGCGGTGGAACCCGACGGTGATGCCGTGCATCGTGACGAGGTAGAAGACCGCGCTGATGATCACGTCGGTCCAGCTCAGGCCGTTGCCCCAGAGCACGAACGCGGCGGCGAACACGCCGAGCAGCGGGACGAAGACGAAGATCCCGAGGGCGATCTGCTCCCAGCGGGCCATGTACTCGGTCGACGGCAGCTGCTGCAGTGGCCGCGATTCGTCCGCGTCGTACTCGATCGTGGTGACGGGTGCGTCGAGAATCTCGGTCATCTAAGGCGGTCCCTGTGGCTGGGGGCGTGGCTACGGAAGCGTAACTTACGTGTGCGTAGCCCTGTCCAGGCTTCGACCACTCTTGTCCAAAGGTTCACCCAGCCCCGAGCTTCCCTGCTGCCGTGTGACCTGCTTCAGGTCCGCTGAGCGTGGGCCCGCCGGCATCGGGTCACAGAGGAGCAGGGAAGCGCGGGGGACATGCGGCAGACTGGGGGAGTCATGGAACACTGTGACACTTTCCGCCTTGGTGTAACAGGCAGCACAGCCTCTTTTGGGGTGGTCGGGTCCAGGTTCGAATCCTGGGGGCGGAGCTTGCGTGACGCAAGTAACTCGGGACGCCAGGGGTCGCCGGACGATCGCCGGTAGAGTTGTGCGCGCCGGGGTCACCGGCGCTTCCCCGGTCCACCCGTCCGCCCGCGCCAGCAGGGAGACTGCGTGCCGTCCGCACGACCTGTCGCCGTGATCGTCCTGGCTGCGGGCGAGGGCACCCGGATGCGCAGCAGCACCCCGAAGGTCCTGCACAGGCTGGCGGGCCGGACGATGCTGGGGCACGTCCTGCACGCCGCCGAGACACTCGACCCGGAGCACTTGCTGGTGGTGGTCGGACACGCTCGCGACCAGGTGATGGCGACGCTCACCGGCAAGGCCAAGGCCGTGGTCCAGGAGACGCAGGACGGCACCGGGCATGCGGTCCGCATCGCGCTAGACACGATCCCGGATGCGGAAGGCACCGTGGTCGTCGTACCCGCCGACTCGCCGCTGCTGACGGCGGAGACGCTGCACAAGCTGGTCGAGAGCCACGAGCTGCACTCGGCCGCGACGACGCTGCTGACGGCGGTGGTCGATGATCCGACGGGCTACGGCCGCGTGGTGCGCAGCGGTGGCAGCGTCACGAAGATCGTGGAGCACAAGGACGCCGACGCGGCGACGCTGCAGATCCACGAGGTGGGCACGAGCATCTACGCCTTCGCGGCCGGCCACCTGCGGACCGCCCTGCAGCAGCTTACGACCGACAACGCGCAGGGTGAGCAGTACCTCACGGACGTCATCGGGCTGCACAAGGACGCCGGGCTGACGGTGACCGCGACCATCGCGGAGGACGCCGACGAGACGCGCGGCGTCAACGACCGCGCGCAGCTGGCCGATCTCGCGCGGGTCCTCCGTGACCGGATCGTCCAGCAGCACCTGCGCAACGGCGTCGCGGTGCTCGACCCGCAGACGACCTGGATCGACGTCGACGTCCAGCTGTCAGCCGACGTCACGCTCAAGCCCAACACCCAGCTCTACGGAAGTACGACGGTGGCGACCGGCGCGGTCGTCGGCCCCGACACGACGCTGACCGACACCCAGGTGCACGAGGGCGCGGAGATCCGGCGCAGCGAGGTGATCGGTGCGGTGATCGGCGCCGAGGCGAGCGTCGGCCCGTTCAGCTACGTCCGCCCCGGGACGGTGCTCGGCGCGCGCGGCAAGATCGGCGGCTTCGTCGAGACGAAGAACGCCCAGATCGGCGACGACACAAAGGTCCCGCACCTGTCCTACGTGGGGGACGCGACGATCGGCGACCGCAGCAACATCGGCGCGGGCACCATCGTCGTCAACTACGACGGGCAGGCGAAGCACCGTACGACCGTGGGGGACGACGCCAGGGTCGGCAGCAACAACAGCCTCGTGGCGCCGGTGCAGGTCGGCGACCGGGCCTACACGGCGGCTGGCTCCGCCATCACCGAAGACGTCCCGGACGGCGCACTCGCCGTGGCCCGGGAGAGGCAGCGCAACATCGAGGGCTGGACCGCCGAGCGGCGTCCTGCCAAGGGGGAAGAGCCCGCATGACCGGCATCGAGATCGACAGCCGCAAGAACCTGATGCTGTTCACGGGCAGGGCCTACCCGGAGCTTGCCGAGGAGGTCGGCCGGGAGCTCGGCGTGGAGCCCGTGCCGACGGCGGCGTACGACTTCGCCAACGGCGAGATCTTCGTGCGCTTCGAGGAGTCCGTCCGCGGTTGCGACGCCTTCGTCATGCAGAGCCATGCGGCACCCATCAACACGTGGGTGATGGAGCAGCTGCTCATGGTCGATGCGCTCAAGCGCGCGTCCGCCAAGCGCATCACCGTGGTGATGCCCTTCTACCCCTATGCCCGGCAGGACAAGAAGCACCGCGGTCGCGAACCGATCAGCGCCCGCCTCATCGCTGACATGTTCAAGACGGCCGGCGCCGACCGGCTCATGAGCGTCGACCTGCACACCGCGCAGATCCAGGGCTTCTTCGACGGCCCGGTCGACCACCTGTTCGCGCTGCCGCTGCTGGCAGACCACGTGGCGCGCAAGTACGACAGCGCCAACATGACGATCGTCTCCCCGGACTCGGGTCGCGTGCGGGTGTCGGAACGCTGGTCGGACCGGATGGGCGGCTGCCCGCTGGCGTTCATCCACAAGACGCGCGACCCGCTGGTCGCCAACCAGGTCGTCGCCAACCGCGTGGTCGGCGACGTCGAGGGCCGGGTCTGCGTGCTGGTCGACGACATGATCGACACCGCGGGCACCATCACCAAGGCTGCCGACGTGCTGTTCGACGCGGGTGCCGCCGACGTCATCGTCACCGCGACGCACGGCGTGCTGAGCGGCCCGGCCGTCGATCGGCTGAAGAACAGCAAGGTGACCGAGACCATCATCACGAACACGCTCCCCGTTCCGGAGGAGAACCGGTTCGACAAGCTCACGGTGCTCTCGATCGCCCCGCTCGTCGGACGCGCCATCAGCGAGGTCTTCGAGGACGGCTCGGTCACGAGCCTGTTCGACGGGGCTGCCTAGCCTGCCTCGGGGGCGCTTCCGCTAGACTCCTCTGCTGCGCCGTCCGCGCCCCACAGCTTGCAGTCGTTTCGAGGAGTTCCGCCGTGTCCGAGGTCCGCATCGTCGCCGAGGCCCGCACCGAGTTCGGCAAGGGTCCGGCCCGCCGCACCCGCCGTGCCGGCAAGGTGCCTGCCGTGCTCTACGGCCACGGCGACAAGCCCCGCCACTTCGCGCTGCCGGGCCACGAGCTCATGCTCGCGCTCAAGCACGACTCCAACGCGCTGCTCGCGCTGCAGACCGACGAGGGCGAGCAGCTGGCCCTGCCGAAGATCGTCGTGCGCGACCCCATTCGTCGCACGCTCGAGCACGTCGACCTGGTCGCCGTCCGCCGCGGCGAGAAGGTCACCGTCGACGTGCCGCTGACGCTCGTCGGCGACCCCGCGCCCGACGTGCTCGTCGACCAGCAGCGGGCCACTCTGTCGGTCGAGGCCGAGGCCACCCACCTGCCGACCGGCTTCGAGGTCAGCATCCAGGGTCTCAAGGTCGGCGGCACGATCCACGCCTCCGACGTCACGCTTCCCGCGGGGACCACGCTGGCCGTGTCCGGCGACGAGGTGCTCGTCCAGGGCCTGGGTGCCCCGACCGCCGAGGCGCTCGAGGCCGAGCTCGACGCTGCTGCCGCCGAGCTCGCTCCCGAGGCTTCCGACGACGAGACCGCAGCTGCGGAGGCCGAGGAGTCCGAGGCTGCTGCCGACGAGGCTGCTCCCGCCTCCGAGGAGTAAGCACCACGCATGGCTGACGACCTGTGGCTGGTCGTCGGCCTCGGCAACCCCGGACCGTCCTACGCCGGCAACCGGCACAACGTCGGCTTCATGGTCCTCGACCTGCTCGCGGACCGCGTCGGTGCCCGCTTCAGGGCGCACAAGGGCCGCGCGGACACGGTCGAGGGCCGGTTGGCGGGGCAGCGCGTCGTGCTCGCCAAGCCGAAGTGCTACATGAACGAGTCCGGTGGGCCGGTCGCGAGCCTGCGTGACTTCTTCAAGATCCCGGCCGATCGGATCGTCGTCGTGCACGACGAGCTCGACATCCCCTTCGACACGCTGCGCCTCAAGCTCGGCGGTGGCGACAACGGGCACAACGGGCTTCGGTCGCTCACCACGAGCCTCGGCACCAAGGACTACCTGCGCACTAGGGTCGGCATCGGCCGGCCACCGGGCCGGCAGGATCCGGCTGACTTCGTGCTCAAGGACTTCAGCGGCGCCGAGCGCAAGCAGCTCCCGTTGCTCGTGGACCGCGCCGCCGATGCGGTCGAGGCGCTGGTGTCGGGCAGTCTCGAGACGGCGCAGAACACCTTCCACGTCGATCCGGACTAGGGCTGGTCGATCTCCGCCCGGCGCCGGGCGATGGACGCCTCGAGCTCGTCGTTGAACCGCGAGAGCAGCCGCACGAAGACCGCCCGTTCGTCGTCCGGCCACCCGGCCAGGACCTCTTCGAGGACCTCGGTGCGCTGCTGCCTGGTCCGCTCGAACGCCTCCCGTCCCGCCTCGGTGGCGCTCACCAGCGCCGCGCGGGCATCTGCCGGGTCGGTCTTGCGCTGCACGAAACCGACGTCCTCGAGCGAACGCACCTGCCGGCTCACGACCGAGAGGTCCACCTCGAGCAGGCCGGCGAGCGTCGTGGGTCGCAGTGGTCCCTCGTCGCAGATGCGCCACAGCGCTTGGTACGCCGGCCGGTCCAGCACCGTGAACCCGGACGGCCCGTGCAGGCGCACGGGCTTGCTGAGCCGGCGAGCCATGATCGCCAGCTGCAGCTCGAGCTCGCGTGTGGGCACGGCGGGAAGCGTACGGCCCCGAGTGCCTGCGGACGAGTGGTCGTGCCCTCGACCTAGGCTGGAAGCACCCACCCCCCGGTCCTGGCCGAGCGGGGTCTGTTCGCGTTTCACCTGGAGCTCCCGCTGTGACCCTCGCCGCCTTGCTGGACACCGTGCTCGGCGACCCTTCGCTGTCCCGTGTCGTCGACGCGGTCCCCGCCTCCCTCGACCTCACCGCGCCCGCCGGCCTGCGCCCGTTCGTCATCGCCGCGCTGGCCCGCAGCGGTCGGCAGGTCATCGCCGTCACCGCGACCGGCCGCGAGGCAGAAGACCTCGAGGCGGCCCTCGGCAGCCTGCTCGACACCGACAGGGTCGCGCTGTTCCCGAGCTGGGAGACCCTGCCGCACGAGCGCCTGAGCCCGCGGGCCGACACCGTGGGCCGCCGGCTGGCCGTGCTGCGACGGCTCGCCCACCCGAGCAAGGACGACCCGGCCACCGGTCCGCTCGAGGTCGTCATCGCTCCTGTCAGGTCGCTGCTGCAGCCGCAGGTGAAGGGACTCGGCGACCTCGAGCCGGTCCAGCTGCGCAAGGGCGACGAGCTCCCGCTCGACGACCTGGTCCGCCGCCTGGTGGATCTTGCCTATGCCCGCGTCGAGCTCGTCGAGAAGCGTGGCGAGTTCGCCGTGCGAGGCGGCATCCTCGACGTCTTCCCGCCGACCGAGGAGCACCCGATCAGGGTCGAGCTCTGGGGCGACGAGGTCGAGGAGATCCGCTCCTTCAAGGTGGCGGACCAGCGGTCGCTGCACGAGGTCGAGCACGGCCTCTGGGCGCCGCCGTGCCGCGAGCTGCTGCTCACGCCTGAGGTGCGGGAGAGGGCCCGGTTGCTCGCCGAGTCCCATCCCGAGCTCGCCGACATCTGCGTCAAGCTCGCCGACGGGCATCCGGTCGAGGGCATGGAGGCGCTCGCGCCCGTCCTCGTCGACGACCTGCAGCTGCTCGTCGACGAGCTGCCGCGCGACGCCGCTGTCGTGGTCTGCGACCCCGAGCGGGTGCGGACCCGCGCCCACGACCTGGTGCGCACGTCGCAGGAGTTCCTCGAGGCCTCGTGGGCGACTGCTGCCACCGGTGGCCAGGCTCCCGTCGACCTCGGCGCCGCCGCATACAAGTCGCTCGCCGAAGTGCGGGAGCACGCCACCGCCCACGGTCACCCGTGGTGGAGCATCACGCCGTTCACGGCCGACGAGGAGCTCGAGGACGACACCGTCGTCCTCGCCGCCCGGGCACCGCAGGCTTTCCACGGCGAGACCGAGCGGGCCGTGGAGGAGATCCGTGAGCGCATCGCGGCGGGTTGGTCGGTCGTCCTGACCAGCGAGGGCGAGGGCACCGCGCAACGGATGGTCGAGGTGCTCAAGGCCGCCGAGGTCCCGGTGCGCGGCGAGTTCGACGCCCACCCGGAGAAGGGGCTGGTCGTCGTGAGCACGGGCTGCCTCGACACCGGTTGGTCCAGCGAGCTCCTGCAGACGCTCGTGCTCACCGAGGGCGACCTCACCGGTGCCAAGGGGCCGGCCTCCAAGGACCTGTCCAAGCGGATGCCCTCGCGGCGCAAGAACGCCGTGGATCCCTTGCAGCTCAGGGCAGGTGACCCGGTCGTGCACGAGCAGCACGGGATCGGGAGGTACGTCGAGATGGTGCAGCGCACCGTCGCCGGCGCCACGCGCGAGTACCTCATCCTCGACTACGCCAAGGGCGACAAGCTGTTCGTCCCGACTGACCAGCTCGAGCAGGTCACGAGGTATGTCGGGGGCGAGGCCCCGTCGCTCGATCGCCTCGGCGGCAGCGACTGGGCCAAGCGGAAGGGCCGCGCGCGCAAGGCGGTCAAGGAGATCGCCGCCGGCCTCATCCAGCTCTACGCCGCCCGCACGTCGGCGCCGGGCTATGCCTTCTCCCCGGACACGCCGTGGCAGCGCGAGCTCGAGGACGCCTTCCCCTACGTCGAGACGCCCGACCAGCTCGAGGCGATCGACGAGGTCAAGGCCGACATGGAGAAGCCCATCCCGATGGACCGGGTCATCTGCGGTGACGTCGGCTACGGCAAGACCGAGATCGCCGTGCGGGCAGCCTTCAAGGCGGCGCAGGACGGCAAGCAGGTCGCGATCCTGGTGCCGACGACGCTGCTCGTGCAGCAGCACCACAACACCTTCCGGGACCGCTTCGCCCAGTTTCCGGTGACGGTCCGGGCGACCTCCCGCTTCAACTCCGACAAGGAGCAGAGGGAGGTGTTGGCGGGCATCACCGAGGGCTCGATCGACGTCGTCATCGGCACCCACCGGTTGCTGTCGAAGTCGGTGCAGTTCAAGGACCTCGGCCTGGTCATCGTCGACGAGGAGCAGCGGTTCGGGGTGGAGCACAAGGAGTTCCTCAAGGAGATGCGCACAGCCGTGGACGTGCTCACGATGTCGGCGACCCCGATCCCCCGCACCCTCGAGATGAGCCTCACGGGCATCCGTGAGATGTCGACGATCCTCACCCCGCCGGAGGAGCGGCACCCGGTGCTGACCTTCGTCGGCCCCTACGACGAGAAGCAGATCGGCGCGGCGATCCGCCGAGAGCTGATGCGCGAGGGCCAGGTCTTCTACCTGCACAACCGGGTCGAGTCGATCGACCGGGCTGCCAAGCGACTGCAGGAGCTCGTGCCCGAGGCGAGGGTCGCCGTCGGTCACGGGCAGATGACCGAGGACGCGCTCGAGAAGGTCATGGTCGGCTTCTGGGAGAAGCACTTCGACGTCCTCGTCTGCACGACGATCGTCGAGTCCGGCCTCGACATCCCCAATGCCAACACCCTCATCGTCGAGCGGGCCGACGCGTTCGGCCTGTCCCAGCTGCACCAGATCCGCGGCCGCGTCGGCCGTGGCCGCGAGCGGGCGTACGCCTACTTCACGTACCCGCCCGAGAAGCCCCTGACGGAGCTGGCCTACGACCGGCTCGCCACGATCGCGCAGAACACCGAGATCGGCGCCGGCATGGCAGTGGCGATGAAGGACCTCGAGATCCGCGGCGCCGGCAACCTGCTCGGCGGCGAGCAGTCAGGTCACATCGCGAGCGTCGGCTTCGACCTGTACATGCGTCTGGTCGGCGACGCGGTGGCCGACTTCAAGCGCGGTGGTGGACTGCCCGGTGACCTCGACGAGGATGCGCCGGAGCAGAAGGACACCAAGGTCGACCTGCCGATCGACGCGCACCTGCCGCACGCCTATGTGCCGGGTGAGCGGCTCCGGTTGGCGGCCTACCGGCAGATCGCCGGGGCCCTCGACGACGCCGGCCTGTCGGCGGTGCGTGACGAGCTGAAGGACCGCTACGGGCCGCTGCCCGCGCCCGTCGAGAACCTGCTGGCGGTTGCCGCCTTCCGCAACACGGCGCGCTCCTATGGGCTCACCGAGGTCGGCGTGCAGGGCAAGCAGATCAGGTTCCTGCCGATGCCGCTGCGGGAGTCGCAGGTGCTGCGGCTGCAGCGGCTCTACAAGGGGGCTGTCTACAAGCAGGCGCTGGACACGGTGCTCGTGCCCATGCCGATGACCAAGCCACTCGGCGGCCAGCCGCTGCGTGACGTCGACCTGCTGGCCTGGGCGACGGACCTCCTCGAGGGACTCCTCGCTGCGGCGCCCGTAGGCTAGAGCCGTGACCCGCACGCCTTCGCTGCTCCTTGCTGCCTCCGTTCTGTCCGCCTTCGCACTCTCCGGCTGCGGTGACGGCACCGTGCGCACCGGTGCGGCGGCGACCATCGGCAACGACCGCATCACGACGACGACCCTTGACGGCTATGTCACGCGAGCCCTGAAGGACACCGCGGCGCAGCAGAAGGTCGGCACCGACAAGGCCGGGTTCGAGCGCGACGTGCTCGGCCGGATCCTGCAGCACGACATCGTGACGACCGCCGCCAAGCAGCAGGGGGTGACGGTCGACGGTGCCGACGTCGACGCCTACGTGACCAACCTCGACCAGCGCGTCGTGCAGAGCGGCCAGGGCGCCAGCCTCGAGGCCGCCGCAGCTGGCGCCGGCATCGCCAAGCAGGACCAACGCCAGTTCTTCACCGACCTCGTCCTCAAGGAGGCGATCGCTGACAAGCTGACCGCGTCCATCGACGTGCCCCTCAAGGTCCTCCAGGACGCCTACCAGCAGAACATCGCCACCTACGACCAGGTGCACTCCGCGCACATCCTGGTGGCGTCGAAGGCGCTGGCTGACACCATCCTCAAGCAGGTCAAGGCCGACCCCACGACCTTCGCAGCACTGGCCGCGAAGTACAGCACCGACACCGGCAGCAAGGCCAACGGCGGGGACCTCGGCTTCCAGGGCAAGGGCGCCCTCGTGAAGGAGTTCGAAGCGGCGATCTTCGCCAACAAGCCTGGTTCCTTCGTCGAGGTGAAGACCCAGTTCGGCTACCACGTCATCCACGTGATCGAGCGCAGGACCACGACGTTCGCGCAGGCCCAGCGCGACCTGCGTCGGGGTCTGCTCCAGACGCAGCGCGACGCGAAGCTGTCGGCGTACCTCCAGAAGGTCGCGAAGGACCTCGGGGTGCATGTCAACCCGCGCTTCGGCGTGTGGGACACCGTCGGCCAGAGCGTCGTGGCCCCGGCCGTCTGCCCCTCCACGGCGTTCTCGTCGCCGAGCCCGCGCGCTGCTGACGCCGCCGCGGCGACGCCGACCCCGACGGCCACCCCGTCCTGCAAGTAGCCACGGTGCGTCCAGGGGAGCGACTGCTCGAGGCGGTCGAGGTCATGGACCGCCTCCGCTCACCGGGCGGCTGCCCGTGGGACGCGAAGCAGACGCACGCGTCGCTCATGCCGTACCTCCTCGAGGAGGCCTACGAGGCGTACGAGGCACTGGAGACCGGCGACCTCGACCACCTGCGTGAGGAGCTCGGCGACCTGCTCCTCCAGATCCTGTTCCACGCCCGGATCTCCGCCGAGACCTCGTGGTCCATCGACGACGTCGCCGGAGACCTCGTCGACAAGCTGGTACGCCGCCACCCGCACGTTTTCGCCGGGGCCAGCACCGACGACCTCGAGGGCAGCTGGGAGGCGCTGAAGGCCGCCGAGAAGGGCCGCGTCTCGGTCACCGAAGGGATCCCGCTCGGGCAGCCGGCGCTGTCGCTCGCCGCCATGCTCCAGCGCCGCGCGGCGAAGCTCGGGGTCCCCGAGATCGGCTACGACGGGATCGGCGGCGAGCTCTGGGCCCTGGTCGCCCGTGCGCAGGAGCAGGGCCTGGACCCCGAGGCGGAGCTGCGCACGGTGGCGCGTGCCTTCCGCGACCGGCTGCACGACGCCGAGACCTCGGGCGCGCCGCCGACCGACCCGGCCGCCTGGACCGCCACGCTCCGCGACCCGTCCTGAGTGCAGGCAGGGGTGGCCAGCGTCACGTCTGCGGCACACCGGTGCCTCGGTAGGCTCGGGCCACCCCGACCCGAGGAGTGACGATGGCGTCCATCGAGGCTGTTGGCGCGCGCGAGATCCTGGACTCGCGCGGCAACCCCACCGTGGAGGTCGAGGTCGCCCTCGATGACGGCACGCTGACACGCGCCGCCGTACCGAGTGGCGCCAGCACCGGCGCCTACGAAGCGGTCGAGCTGCGCGACGGCGGCTCGCGTTATGGCGGCAAGGGCGTCAGCAAGGCCGTCGACGCAGTGCTCGACGACATCGGTCCGGAGCTGCTCGGCATGGAGGCGACCGAGCAGCGGCTCGTCGACCAGGCGCTCATCGACCTCGACGGCACCGACGACAAGAGCCGGTTCGGCGCCAATGCCATCCTCGGCGTCTCGCTGGCCGTCGCGAAGGCTGCCGCCGAGTCCGCCGGCCTGCCGCTGTTCCGCTATGTCGGCGGCCCCAACGCGCACCTGCTGCCGGTCCCGATGATGAACATCCTCAACGGGGGAGCACACGCCGACACCAACGTCGACGTCCAGGAGTTCATGGTCGCGCCGATCGGCGCGGCGACCTACTCGGAGGGCCTGCGTCAGGGCGTCGAGGTCTACCACGCGCTCAAGGCCGTGCTGAAGCAGCGCGGGCTGGCCACGAGCATCGGGGACGAGGGCGGCTTCGCTCCCAACCTCGACAGCAACCGCGCCGCCCTCGACCTCATCGTCGAGGCCGTCGCCGCGACAGGTCTCCGCGTCGGCACCGACATCGCGCTCGCGCTCGACGTCGCGGCCAGCGAGTTCTGCGAGGACGGGGTCTATGTCTTCGAGGGTGAGAAGCGGACCGCGGCCGAGATGGCCGCCTACTACGCCGACCTCGTGGCGAACTACCCGATCGTGTCCATCGAGGACCCGCTCGACGAAAGCGACTGGGACGGCTGGAAGGCCCTCACCGACCAGCTCGGCAGCAAGGTCCAGCTCGTCGGCGACGACCTGTTCGTCACCAACCCCGCCCGACTCGCCGACGGCATCGCCAAGGGCACGGCCAACGCGCTGCTGGTGAAGGTCAACCAGATCGGCACGCTGACCGAGACCCTCGACGCCGTGCAGCTCGCCCACCGCAGCGGCTACCGCTGCATGATGAGCCACCGCTCCGGCGAGACCGAGGACACCACGATCGCCGACCTCGCGGTCGCCGTGAACTGCGGCCAGATCAAGACGGGCGCGCCCGCACGCGGTGAGCGCACGGCCAAGTTCAACCAGCTGCTGCGCATCGAGGAGGAGCTCGACGACGCGGCACGCTATGCCGGTGCCGCTGCCTTCCCCAGGTTCAGCACCTCTCCGGCGTAGCGTTTCGGGGTGCCCTCCAAGCGTCGACCGCCGCCGAGCCGTGGCAAGCGGCAGGTCAACGCTGTCCGGCGCACGAAAGGGCCTGAGCAGCCGGCCAAGAAGACTGGGCTGACCACCCGCGCGGCCGTCCTCGGCCTGGTGGTCTGCGCTCTGGTGGTGAGCGCCGCGCTTCCGCTGCGGGAGTACCTGTCGCAGAGCGGACAGATTGCCGCTGCACAGCACGAGCTGGTCGCCAAGGAGCAACGCGTCGCCCAGCTCGAGCAGCAGCGACGGCTGCTGCAGGACCCGTCGTATGTGAAGAAGCTCGCGCGCGAGCGGCTGCACTACGTCATGCCGGGGGAGATCCCCTATGTCGTCCTCAGTCCCACGCCGGCGCCTGCGGCAGCGGGTCCCTCGGGCCGGTCCGGCATCGCGGCGACCGGACCCGAAGCCCCGTGGTACTCCCAGGTCTGGGGAAGCGTGCGGGCCGCCGACAAGCCCGCTGCACTGCCCACCCCGACACCGTGACCCCGACACCGTGACCCCGACACCGTGACCCTGACACCGACATGACCCTCGACCCCCGCGACGTCCGTGTCGTCGGCCTGCAACTGGGCCGGGAGCCCCGTGCCATCCGCGATGTCGCCCACCGCTGCGGCTGCGGCCTGCCGGACGTCGTCGAGACCAACCCGCGACTCGAGGACGGCACGCCGTTCCCGACCCTCTACTACCTGACCTGCCCGCGCGCGGCCTCGCTGATCGGGCAGCTCGAGTCCTCGGGGCTCATGAAGGAGATGACGGCACGTCTTGCGACGGACCCCGAGCTCCAGGCGAGGTACGACGAGGCGGCGCGGGACTACGTCCGCCGGCGCGACGCCCACGAGGTGCTGGAGAACGTCCCGGCACAGGGTGGGATGCCGACTCGGGTGAAGTGCCTCCATGTGCTCGTCGGCCACTCGCTGGCAGTCGGTCAGGGCGTGAACCCGTTCGGCGACGAGGCGCTCGCGATGCTGGAGGACTGGTCTCGCAAGGGGCCTTGTGTCGATCCGGACTCCGACGACATGCCCCACAAGAAGACCCGCTCGTGAGAGTCGCTGCCATCGACTGC
This sequence comes from Frankiales bacterium, assembly GCA_025465465.1. Classification (GTDB taxonomy): domain Bacteria; phylum Actinomycetota; class Actinomycetes; order Mycobacteriales; family SCTD01; genus RYN-111. Next base: position 13,875 of record JAODND010000092.1, read on the forward strand.
GGCACCAACTCCGTCCGCCTTCTGGTCCGCGACCTGCCGGGTGACGAGCTGCACCGCCAGATGCGGATAGTCCGCCTCGGCGAGGGGGTCGACCGCACCGGATCCCTTGCGCCCCAGGCAATCGCGCGAACCCGAGAGGCGCTCGCGTCGTATGCGAAGACGTGCTCGGACCTGGGCGTCGAGCGCACCAGGATGGTCGCGACCTCCGCTACGAGGGATGCCGCCAACCGGGCGGAGTTCGTCGCCATGGTCGTGGAGACGCTCGGCGTCGAACCCGAGGTCATCAGTGGCGACGAGGAGGCTGCACTGTCGTTTTGCGGCGCCACGATCGACCTCGACCCGACGGATGGGCCGTTCCTGGTCATGGACATCGGGGGAGGCTCCACCGAGCTCGTGCTCGGCACCACGTCGGTCGAGGCCGCGCGCTCGGTCGACGTCGGCTGCGTCCGGTTGACCGAGCGTCATCTCCTCTCCGACCCACCGTCCCGGGCCGAGGTGGCGGCGGCGACCGCCGACGTCGATGCGGCTCTCCGGCTGGCAGCGGAGGTGGTGCCCGTCGCGCGGGCCCGGACTGCTGTGGGGTTGGCGGGATCCGTGACGACGGTCGCCGCTCTGGCGCTCGAGCTCCCGTCGTACCAGCCGGAGGCGATCCATCTCTCCCGTGTTTCGCAGGCGAGAGCTCACGAGATCGCGACGGACCTGCTGTCCATGACCCGGGAGCAACGGGCCAGACTTGGAGTCATGCACCCAGGAAGGGTCGACGTCATCGGTGGTGGAGCGCTCATCCTCGACCGCGCCATGCAGCTGCTGTCGCTGCACGAGGTCGTGGTGAGCGAGTCCGACATCCTCGACGGGATCGCCCTGAGCATGGGCGACTCGTGAGCAAGTCCGATTGGGTCAGTGCCGTCGGCCGCGTGGAAAAGCCGTGGGGGCACGAGGAGATCTTCGCGCTGGTCGACGGCGTGTTCTGCGGCAAGGCGATCCACGTGAGCGACGGGCACGCCCTGTCGCTCCAGTATCACGAGGTGAAGGAGGAGACGATCTCCGTGCAGTCGGGGCGGCTGCGCGTGGAGATCGGCCTGCACGAGGACGCGCTCGAGTCCTTCGAGCTCGAGCCCGGGGAGTCGATCCACCTGCGGCCGGGTGTGCGGCACCGTGTGACCGCGATCGGGGACACCGTGATGCTCGAGGCATCCACCACGCAGCTCACCGACGTGGTGCGGCTCGAGGACCGCTACGGGCGTGAGGGCACGAATGCTCCGTAGCCGTACCGGCGCCGCTCCGTGATCCGCCCCGGCACCGGGTTCCCCACCGACAAGGCGACCGGCACGACGCCGGTCGCGCACGATGCCGCGGAGGTCGTCCGGCTCTCGGCTTCGGCGCCGTCGCTCAACCACCTCGAGGCTCGTTCGTCGGTGTGCCGGGCGTGCCCCCGACTCGTCGAGTGGCGCGAGGACGTGGCCGACAAGAGGCGGGCCGCCTACGCCGACGAGAGGTACTGGGGCCGCCCTGTCACCGGCTTCGGCTCGGCGCGTCCGCACATCCTCGTCATGGGCCTCGCGCCCGCGGCTCACGGCGGCAACCGGACCGGACGCATCTTCACCGGTGACCGATCCGGCGACTGGCTCTATGCCGCGCTGCACCGGGCCGGCCTCGCGTCGCAGCCGACCTCCGTCGACGCGCATGACGGGCTCACCCTCATCGACACCCGCATCACGCTGCCGGTCCGCTGCGCTCCGCCCGCCAACAAGCCACTCCCTGACGAGCGCGACGCCTGTGCGCCGTGGCTCGCCCGCGAGCTGTCCTGGGTACTGCCGTCGGTGCGGGCCGTGGTCTGCCTCGGGTCGTTCGGCTGGTTGGCGTTCTTCGACCAGCTCCGCAGCCTCGGGCTCTGGACGGCGCGCACGCCGCGCTTCACCCACGGCGCCGAGGTGGAGGCCGACGGGTTCTCGGTCCTCGGCTGCTTCCACGTGTCGCAGCAGAACACCTTCACCGGCCGCCTCACCGAGCCGATGCTGGACGCCGTCTTCGCCCGCGCCGTGGAGCTCGCCGCCGCTCCCTGACCGATCTCGGAAGCCTCGACACGTCCCCACGTGTCCGAATATCCGACTTCGACCCACTCAGCAGCGCGAATGCGCCTCGAGGGGGGCCACTTGGCCCCGTTGGGTACGCCGTCCGGGACCGTCGGGGGCGTCCCGACCCTGGTGCTACAAGGCCGGACGCCCCCTTCTACGCGGGTTCTTCGGCACCAACACGCACGTCCTGTAGGGCCAAACGGGTGAATCTCTTGAGGAAGAAGATACGTGTGTCCGTCTTTGTCCGAATCCCAGGCTTTCCAGATGCGCGTATCGGCATTTAGAGTCTTCCGCGTTGGGCCGAACGGCTCAGTTCGGTCTAGACCAGATGCGAGGGGGAGCGACATGAGCAACGGTTGGGGTTGATTCGTCGCAGCTGAGGCTGCGCCCAGTTCCTTCCAGGGGCTGGGACTGGGTGGTGCTACACCCGGTCCCAGCCCCTGGACGCTTTTTGTCCCCTGGATCAGCTAGAGCGGGTTCGCGAACGACTGCGTGCCGGCGTCGTCGCGTCGCCTGAGCCATTGGGCCATGTCGAGTGCGGCCATCGGGCGAGCATGCAGATAGCCCTGGAGTTCGTCGACGCCCAACTGGGCGAGTAGCTCTCCTTGGTCAGCGTGCTCCACGCCTTCCGCGACGACCCGCAGGCCCATCGTGTGGGCGATGTCGACCACGGCCCTCACGACGGCGCGGTCTGCCGCGTCGTGCGCGATCTCGTCAACAAAGCCCTTGTCGATCTTGACCTCGTCGACCGGAAGGCCCTTGAGGTAGGTCAGGGACGAGTAACCCGTGCCGAAGTCGTCCACGGAGATCTTGACGCCAAGTGCGCGCATCTCGCCGAGGCGCTGCTTCGCCAGCAACGGGTCGTTCACCACCACGCCCTCGGTGAGCTCCAAGGTCAGAAGGTCTGGGGAGATGTTGATCGATGTCAGGATGGCCGCGACCTCGGTCACGAACGTCGGGTCAAGGATCGTGTCCGCGCTGACGTTGACTGCGACACCCACGCGACCAGCCCGCCGCTGCCAGCCCTTGCAGGCCGTGAGCGCCTGTCGCAGCACGCTCGAGGTGAGGGGGCCCATGAGCCCAGCCGCCTCGGCGAGCGGTACGAACTCGCCGGGCGAGATGGCACCGAGCGCCGGGTGCGTCCAGCGGGCGAGGGCCTCGACCCCGGTCACCTGAAGGTTCGTGGCGTCAAGCTTTGGTTGGAAGGCGACACCGATGGCGCCAGAGGAGAGCGCCTCGCGCAGGGCCATGACGACGGCGAGGCGTCGCTGCCCCTCGACCTCGTAGACCGGCTCCCAGACGACCGGGCCGCCGTGGGCGTTGCGCGCCCCGTACATGGCAGTCTCCGCGCGTCGGATCAGCGTCGCGGCATCCTCGCCATGCTCCGGTGCAGCCACGCACCCGACGGACAGTCGGATGTGGGTTCCCACCGGTCCGAGCTGGGCACCGCCCTCTACCTGGGCACGGATGCCGAGCCCGAACATCGAGGGATCGTTGCCGACTGCGTCGGCTGGCACGACCAAGGCGAAGCGGCCACCTCCGATGCGGCCGATGAGCGCGTCCGCGTAGCTGAGCCGGATGCGCCGGGTGACCTCGAGCAGCAACTCATCGCCGACCTCGTGCCCCAGTGCATCGTTCACCTCACGGAAGGAATCGACGGCGATGGCGGCGAGCACGAGCTCGCACCGTCCCTCGCGAAACCCGTCATCGATCTGACGGCAGATCTCGTTGAGGTTCGGAAGCTGTGTGAGCGCGTCCGTGGTGGCGGCGAGTGCGAGGTCGTGCTGGAGCTGGCCACGCTCCAGCGCGCTTGCCAGCTCGACACCAAGCGTCTCGAGCAGTCGAAGGTCGCGGATGCCGAACGGCCTCATCTCGCTCATCCGGTCCTGCACAGTGAGGACGCCCAAGAGGCCGTTGGATCCCACCAACGGCGTCATCATGTGGTCGGCGCTCCGGAGCACCGCCGTCGACGGGGTCGTCCTGATCGCTGAGGCGTCCTCGAGCGTGTCCTCGTAGGACTTCTCGCCGTCGGAGCCTGCCTCCGCGAGACGCACCCGCCGCCAGCCCGTCCTGGTCTGGAGGGAGAGCTCGAGTACGTGAGCGCGCAGCAGCTCGCGTACGTGGTCGAGGACCTGGCGGCTCTCCCCACGATCAAGGTCGAGCGGACCTAGTCCCTTGACGAACTGGTGCAGCTCAGCTGTCTGCTGCTGCTGCTGCGCGAGGCGGCGGTGTCCTCGGAAGGCGATGATGAGAGCGGTGGCGACGGCCCCGATGACGATCAACGTCAACGGGTCGGTCCAGACGGCGGCGACGAACACGATTGCAAGGCCGCTGAACACCAGGCTGATGGCCATGTTGCTGCCGAGGGTGCTGACCCGGTCACTCAGGCTCTGGCGAACGCCGACCAGCGACAGCAGTATCTGCATGGCGAAGAAGCTGACGAGTTCGGACAGCATGAGGCTGGTCAGCACGACCGCCCAGAGCTCAGGACCGGCGTTGGGACTGGGCTGCAGCCACGACAGCACCGTGATCGCCACGGCGACCTCGAAGCAGCTCAAGGCGACGTTGAACGTGGCTTTCAGCGGCCGCTGTCGCTGCACGATGCAGTCGGTGACGGTCGCCAGCAGTCGCGCGCCGAGGTGCAGCCAGGGTGCGACGAAGACGATGCCCAGGATCAACGGGATGTGCGTGAGGTGGAAAACGCGCGCCTGCTTGCGGAACTCGTACTCCAGCCGAAGCTGGTAGGCGACGAGGTAGGCCGGCGCCAGCGCCCACCACGGGAGCATGTACGGGAGGTGATCACTCGTCCAGCGAGGCGCTGCCGTCCAGATGAGGGTGAGACCGGCGCAGAGCAGCACGAGACTGAGCGTCGCGACACCCAAGCGCCGGACGCCCGTCACCCCCTGAGGACTGCTCATCTTGCATTACCTCGGACGAAGTGCGGAACTCCTTGAGGTTCGGATGTGGCCCGGAGGACAGGAAGGCCAGCCAGCCCCAGTACGACGACGGCCGCCACGAGCGCCACGGCTCCCCGCGTACCCACCGGCCCCGCCAACCAACCGGAGACCAGCAGCGCCACCCCCTGGGTGGCCTGCAGCAGGGTCACGGCCACTCCATACGCCCGGGAACGGAACTCGGGGGGACACGCCTGCATGTACGCGGCCGCGGCGATCAAGGTGACGCAGTTGCCGAGTCCGGCCAAGCACCAGAGGGCAACGAGCATTGCTGCCTGGTTGATGAGCGGGGTGACCAGTAGCGGGACGGTGCAAAGGAGCGACAGGTGCGGCAGCAGGACAAGCCGACGCTCTGGGGAGAGTCGGAGCACCACAAGGCCACCGATGACCGTGCCGGCGGGTATGGCTGCCGTCAGGAAGCCGGCCATCACGTTGTCGCTGTGGAGCGCGCGCGAGACCGGTACGGCCAGACCCTCCGGCGTGATCACCGCCGCCGAGGTCAGGACGGAGAAGAACAGGTAGCGGCGAAGCGCAGGGGATGAACGAACCAGGCTCACGCCCTTGCGGGTGTCGGTCAGTAGTCGACCTCGATCTGCCCGATCTTGAGCAGCGCGACGTGGGACGACGCAGGCCAGGACGAAACCAGCCGAAATGAGGAAGGAAGCGGCGTCGATCGCCAACGCGCCGCGTGCCGACACCAGACCGACCAGGGCACCTCCGGCAAGGAATCCCAGAACCTGCCCAAACTGCAGCACCAGGTTCATCAGACCGTTGCCGACGACGTACTGGTCACCTGGCAGCAGATCGGGCTGCAATCCGCTCCGCGCGCTGTCGAAGGGCGGGGACATCAGCCCGACGACCACGAGGACGACAAAATAGGCCCAGAGCGGGACGTCGGGCGCGCAGAGCACCAGAATGGCAGGAGCTCGTAGCACGTCGCACATCACCATGACGCCAGCCCGCGGATATCGGTCGGAGACCGCCGACAGCACCGGCCCGCCGAGCAGGTAGGTGAGGAACGAGACCGCATAGGTCGCCGAAGCAGCCAGGGCCGATCCGGTGCGTTCGAAGACGAGGATCGCGATCGCGATGCGCGCGAGCTGGTCTCCTATTGTGCTCAAACCCTGCCCAACAAGCAGCGCGGCGAACTCGCGATTGGCGAGCACGGCGCGGTACGTCACACGCTCCTCACCAGTCACCCGGAAGAGTGTGCCGTCTCTCGGACCTGGAAGCAGCCGTCTACGGCCCGAAAGCGAGCCAGGTTTCCCGTGAGGCCCACGTCGTACCGTGGTCGTCGCACGCCCCTGTAGTCCAACTGGCAGAGACCGGGGTCTTAAAAACCTCGTCAGTGTGGGTTCGAGTCCCACCGGGGGCACGAAGATGACGTCGGTGTCGTTCAGGCACATGACAGGCAAACGATAAGGAGCACGTCGTGGAGTCCAGCAACCCCGTCTTCGGGAACGCGCCGACGCTGAAGCGGTCCCCGAGCGCGGCGCAGGTGGAGGAGATCTTCCGCACGCCGCAGCGGCTCACGATGGACGACATCGTCGTGAAGACGTCGATGCTGCTCGGGATCGTGCTGGTCACGGGTGCCGTGGCGTGGGTGGCCGACTTCGGGCCCGGCCTCGTGTTCGGTGCTGCGATCGCCGGGTTCGTGCTGGCCCTCGTCAACATCTTCAAGCGGCAGGTCAGCCCGCCACTGGTGCTCGCGTACGCCGCCTGTGAGGGCGTCTTCCTGGGCGCGATCAGCCACGCCTACAACACCGCGTACAGCGGGATCGTGCTGCAGGCGGCGGTCGCGACGAGCGCCATCTTCGGGACGGTGCTGTTCTTGTTCAGCAGCGGCCGGCTCCGGGCGACACCGCGCTTCGTGAAGATGGTCACCGGCGCGTTCCTGGGGTTGTTCGCCCTGCTCGTGGTCAACCTGATCGTGAACGCCTTCGACGGCTCGGGCAGTGGCTTCGGGCTGCGGAGCGGCGGCGGCGTGGCCATCCTGTTCAGCATCGCGTTCATCGTTGCCGGATCGCTGACCTTCGTCCTCGACTTCGACCAGGCGCAGAAGATGGTCAACGCCGGCGTCGACGAGCGCGAGTCGTGGCGCATCGCGTTCGGCCTCGTGGTCGGCCTGGTCTGGCTCTACCTCGAGGTGCTCCGCCTGCTGAGCTACCTGCGCAACAACTAGCCGGGGTGCCCAGCCTGCGAAGGGCTGCCGTCGCCCTCCTGCTGGGCGCCACCGCGTGCACCGCGAGCAGCGCCAACCCACAACGGAGCGCGAGCCCCGCGCCGACCCCCACGCCCACCCAGACGGCCACCGCTGCCCCGACGACGACCGGGACACCGCTGGTGCTCCAGAAGCTCGGCACCTTCGCCAGCCCGGTGTGGGTGGGCGCCGTACCGGGGGACCCGGCCCACCTGTGGCTGGCGGAGCGGGTCGGGCGCATCGTCGAGATCACGGCCACGGGCGTCACGACCGGAGTCGTCCTCGACCTCACCAAGCTCGTCAGCAACGGCAACGAGCAGGGCCTGCTCAGCATGGCGTTCGACCCCAAGTTCGCGACGAACCGGCACTTCTACGTCGACTACACCGACGCCGATGGCAACACCAAGATCATCCGCTACACCCTCGTGAACCACGCGCCGCACGACCCGGTGCAGGTGCTCGAGGAGGACCAGCCCTACCCCAATCACAACGGCGGGCTGATCCTGTTCGATCGCACCGGCAAGCTCCTCGTGGGCCTCGGCGACGGCGGGTCGGCCGGCGACCCGGGCAACCGCGCCCAGAGCCTGGGCAGCGACCTCGGCAAGATCCTGCGCATCGACCCGACGACCGGGCGCGGCCTGACCGACAACCCCTACCCGGTCAACAACCGGGTGTGGGCGCTCGGCCTGCGCAACCCCTGGCGGTTCTCCTTCGACACCAACGGCGACCTCTACCTCGGCGACGTCGGGCAGAACAAGGTCGAGGAGATCGACGTCGTGACACCGAAGCTGCAACGCGGTGCCAACTACGGGTGGTCGGTCTACGAGGGCGCCCAGCTCTTCAAGAAGGACGAGCTGCTCACCCTCGGCGGCCCCCTCATCAAGCCGGCAATCACCTACCCGCACAGCAGCGGCGGGTGCTCGGTGACGGGCGGCCTGGTCTACCGGGGCCGGGCACTCCCGGACCTGCGCGGCACCTACGTGTACGGCGACTACTGCGACGGCCGGCTGATGGGCACCCGCAGAACCGCGCATGGGCTCACGCCGCCGGTCCCGCTCGGCGTGCGCGTCGGTGGCCTGCAGGCGTTCGGGGTCGACCGGGCCGGCGAGCTGCTCGTCATCTCCGCCGACACGCTCTATCGCCTCACCCCCTGAGCGCCCCCACCCTTCGCAGCTCCGCGACGGCCAGCGGCAGGTCCCGTGCGACGTCGGCGGGCGTGGCGATCCGGTGCGCGTTGTGGGCGATGTAGCAGCGCAGCTGCGCGTCGAAGCGCCGCGGATCGCGGGCACGCGCCCTCAACAGTGCGCCCGCGCCCTGCACGTACACACCCTGGTAGTAGCCGGGCCGTCCCTCCCAGTAGGTCATCGGCAGTCCCGTCTTGCCGCGCACCGACCGCGGCAGCCGCAAGACGGACGTGTACGACGAAGCGGTCCCGCGCTCGAGGGCCTCGCTGTAGGTGGCGAAGGCCTCGTCCAGCCACGGGTCCCGGGCCTGGTCGTCGCCGACCAGCCCGTAGAACCACTGGTGCCCGAGCTCGTGGCTGAGCGTCGCGTCCTTGTCCTGGCGGGTGCTGAGCAGGATTGCGCCGGGATACTCGATGCCTCCGGAGATGTCGGGCAGCACCGCGATGACGACGTGCTGATAGGGGAACGGGCCGAACCGCGCGATGTGCCCGCGCAGGTACGCAGCTGTCTCGCGGGCGATCTCCGCCGGGTCGTCGGCCAGGCCGGGGGTGACGCCGACCGTCACGGGGACAGGTCCGTTGACCAGGGCGATCCTGAAGCGCCCGACGGCCACGGCGACATCCCGCACCGAGGGCGCCGAGGTGACGAGCGTGGTGGCCGTCCGCGACATCGTCCCGCCGGTAGCAAGCACCGTGAGGCCCGCCGCGTGATGGACGGTCAGCCGGTCCAGCCGCATCTCCTCACTCGTACTGGCCTCCGCGAACTGCGTCGTCGCCGGCTCCACGTCCCAGCCGTGCCCGGACTCCCACGCCAGCAACGGCATCCCGCTCGCGAACCACGACGTCGAGCCGCGGTTCCCCCATCGCTCGTCGGCGCCGACCGGCAGGGTCAGCGTGAAGCCCAGCTCGATCGTCACCGGCGTGCCCGCGGGCCCCGACCACGGGATCCGCAGCACGGTCGGCGACGGCCTCGTGGACGCGCGAGGCGCCCCGTTGACCTCGACCGACGTCACGGCCTGCCGGCCGCCGTACCTCGACGGCACGGGCGCCGCGGCCCAGAGCCGGAACACCAGCTGCCCGACGGCGAGGTCGGGGGTGAACACGATCCGCTCGGTGCCGGCGACCTTCCTGCCGCGCACGGTGACGTCGGCGGTCAGCACCGGCCGGCGCGGGTCCGCTGCCCGGTACGTGGTGCAGCTCGGGAAGCCGGTCGCGCGCGGGCTCGCGACCGGCGACGTCACAGTGGGCGTGGGCGTCGGGACGGTGGGAGTGGGCCCAGCTGCCGTACGCGGGCTGGTGCTGGTGCAGGCGGCCGCCAGCAGGACGAGAGCGAGGGCACGGCGCACAGGGGGACGCTAGTGTCCGACGGTGCTCTCCGCAGATCGAGGGCTCCTGGCCAAGGAGATCCGCTCGCTCGTCGACCGGCTGCGGCTCTGGACCCCGGCACGCTGGGCCGCGGAGGCCGAGCCGTGGGGGACCCGGGCTGATCTGGGGCGGCACCTCGCGTCGTGGCTCGCCGACGCGGCCGCGAACCTCGAGCGAACCGGGCTGCACGACCTGCCGGTGTTGTCTCCGGACCTGCTCGTCGCGGACCAGATCGCCGTCACCGGAGACGACCTCGTCCGCTGCGACCCGCCACCTGAGCTCTGCGCCGACGCGGCGGCGCACGTCCTGGCGCACCGCTTCGACCTGCTCGGCGAGGATGTCCCGACCAGCCTCGGCGGCTGGGACACCCTCTCCTACGGCCGCACCGTGTGCGCCCGTACCTGACTAGCTCAGGCGCTCGATGACCATGGCCATGCCCATGCCACCGCCGACGCACATCGACTCGACGCCGAACGTCTTGTCATAGGTCTGCAGGTTGTTGATGAGCGTGCCTGTGATGCGGGCGCCCGTCATGCCGAACGGGTGGCCGACCGCGATGGCGCCACCGGAGACGTTCAGCTTCTCGAGGTCGATGCCGACCTCGCGCTGGGACGAGAGGACCTGGGCCGCGAAGGCCTCGTTGATCTCGTAGAGGTCGATGTCGTCCACCGTCTTGCCGGCACGGGAGAGCGCGAGCTTGATGGCCTCGGCCGGGCCGTGGCCCATGACCTCGGGCGACAGGCCCGTGACCGACGTGGAGACGATGCGTGCCAGCGGGGTGAGGCCGAGGGCCTTTGCCTTGGCGTCGCTCATGATGATGACCGCGGCAGCACCGTCGTTGAGCGGGCAGGCGTTGCCAGCGGTGACGCGGCCGTCGGGGCGGAAGACAGGCTTGAGGCCGGCCATGCCCTCGACCGTCACGCCGGCACGGGGGCAGTCGTCCTTGTCGACGACGGTGCCGTCCTCGAGCGTGTAGGGCGTGATCTCGCGCTCCCAGAAGCCGTTGGCGATGGCCTTCTCGGCGCGGTTCTGCGACAGGCAGGCGAACTCGTCCATGTCCTCGCGGCTGACGTTCTTCCAGAGGGCGACGTTCTCCGCGGTCTGGCCCATCGCGATGTAGAGGTCGGGCAGCTGGCCGTCGTCGCGTGGGTCGTGCCACTCGCCGGCGCCCTCGGCCGCGGTCCGCTCGGAGCGGGTCCAGGCGTCCTCGAACTCCGGGTTGCGGGCGGTGCCGCTGTCGGCCATGCCGGACATGAAGCGGGAGACGGCCTCGACGCCGGCCGAGATGTAGGCCTCGCCCTCGCCGGCCTTGATGGCGTGGAACGCCATCCGGGTCGTCTGCAGCGAGGAGGAGCAGTACCGGTTGACGGTGGTCCCGGGGAGGAAGTCGTAGCCGAGCTTCACCGCGGTGACGCGCCCGATGTTGAAGCCTGACTCACCCGCGGGCTGACCACAGCCCATGATCAGGTCGTCGATGTCGTGCACGTCGAGCGCGCTCACCTTGTCGAGGGCGGTCTTGACCGCGAAGGCGGCCAGGTCGTCCGGGCGGGCGCTGACCAGCGAGCCCTTCATGGCGCGGCCGATGGGGGTACGGGCGGTCGAAACGATCACGGCCTCGGTCATGCGGGCTCCTCAGGACAGAAAACAGAACGACGTTCGGTGAAACGCTAGCCGGTGCGCTCGTCTTCCTCGTCAGCCGCCTCGTCATTGCGCTCGTCCGGGGCTCCCCGACCCACGAGCGGGAGGCGCCGGACCAGGCGCACGAGCCGGCCGGGACCGACGGCGGCAACGCCCTCCTCGCCTTCGACGGTCTCGACCGCGATACCGGGCTCGCGCGCGGCCACGCTGGCGGCCACGTCGACGTCGTAGACCGCGTCGCTGACCGGCACGCTCACCGGGATGTCGACCCCGATGCCCTCGAGGAGGCTGGGCAGCAGGACGTCCGCCACCCGGCGGTAGCCGCCGGGCGACGGGTGGAAGCGGTCCGCGCTCCAGAGGTCGGCGTGCAGGTGGAACTCCTCCTTGAGCAGCGACCCGAGGGAGACGGCGGTGCCACCGTTCTCGGCGACCGCGATGGCCTGGGCGGTCGCCATCCGGCGCGACCAGTAGGCGGCGACGGTCTTGAGCGGCTGCAGCAGCGGCTTGACTGTGCCCAGGTCGGGGCAGGTGCCGACGACGACGACGACCCCGGCGGCGCGCAGGGTCGCGACAGCCCGGCCGAGCAGGGTCGCGGCGTCGCCCGGCCAGACGCTGTGGGTCACGTCGTTGGTGCCGACCATGATCACGGCGAGGTCGACCTCGGACTGCAGCGCCTTGGCCACCTGGGTGTCGAGGTCGGCGGAGCGGCCGCCCACCACCGCGTAGATGTCGAGCCGGACCCGCCGCTGCAGGTCGCGGGCCACGCCGCCGGCGAGCAGGGCACCCGGCGTCTGGGCCGGGCTGTCGCAGCCGAGGCCGGTCGCGGAGGAGTCGCCGAGCATGACGAGCCGCAGCGAGGGTCCCAGGTAGCGGCCGTAGACCCCTGTGGGGTCCGGCGGCTTGTCCTTGGGCTCGCCGATCGTGTGCCGGGCGAGCTTGGCCTCGGCCCGGATGACCCCGTAGGCGGCCGCGCCCAGCGCCAGCACCGACCCAGCGCTCAGCCCGGTACCGGTCGCGACCTGCGTCGCGCGCCGCCCGGGGCGAGGGAGCCTCATGCCAGGTGACGATAACTGCCCTACGTTGGGGCCCGTGGACATCAGCGCGTCGGTCCTGGACCTGGTGGGCAACACGCCCCTGGTCCGGCTCAACAAGGTCACCGAAGGGATCGCGGCCACCGTCCTCGCCAAGGTCGAGTACTTCAACCCTGGCGGTTCGGTGAAGGACCGGATCGCGCTGCGCATGATCGAGGACGCCGAGCAGGCCGGCCTGCTGCTGCCGGGCGGGACGATCGTCGAGCCGACGAGCGGCAACACCGGCGTCGGGCTGGCCATCGCGGCCCAGGCGCGCGGCTACTCGTGCGTCTTCGTGTGCCCGGACAAGGTGGCGAAGGACAAGATCGACGTGCTTCGGGCGTACGGCGCCCGGGTCGAGGTCTGCCCGACTGCCGTCGACCCCGAGGACCCGCGCTCCTACTACTCCGTGAGCGACCGGCTCGCAAAGGAGCTGCCCGGTGCCTGGAAGCCCGACCAGTACTCCAACCCGGCGAACCCGAGGTCGCACTACGAGACGACCGGCCCGGAGCTCTGGACGCAGACCGACGGCCGGATCACGCACTTCGTGGCGGGCATGGGCACCGGCGGCACGATCGGGGGCACCGGCACCTACCTCAAGGAGCAGAACCCCGCCGTCAAGGTGATCGGCGCGGACCCGGTGGGGTCGGTCTACTCAGGTGGCTCGGGCCGGCCGTACCTCGTCGAGGGCGTCGGTGAGGACTTCTGGCCCGTGACCTACGACCCGACGGTCCCCGACCAGGTGATCGCCGTGTCCGACCGTGACTCCTTCGCCATGACCCGACGGCTGGCGCGCGAGGAGGGCCTGCTCGTCGGCGGCTCCTGCGGGATGGCGGTGGTCGCCGCCCTCGAGGTCGCCCGCGCGGCCGGTCGCGACGACATCGTGGTGGTCCTGCTGCCGGACTCCGGCCGGGGCTACCTGTCGAAGATCTTCAACGACGACTGGATGGCCGACTACGGCTTCCTGAACAGCGACGACGGCGAGAAGACCGTCGGCGACGTGCTCGCCCGCAAGAGCGCCGGCGCGGTCCCGGAGTTCGTGCACACCCACCCGAACGAGACCGTGCGCGAGGCCATCGACATCCTCCGGGAGTACGGCGTCTCGCAGATGCCGGTCGTGCGGGCGGAGCCGCCCGTGATGACGGCGGAGATCGTCGGGGCCGTGCACGACCGTGACCTGCTCGATGCCCTGTTCAACGGTCGCGCCGAGCTGGCCGACCCGCTGTCGCAGCACATGGGCGCCCCGCTCCCGATGGTGGGCGCCGGCGAGCCGGTGCATGCGGCGATGGTCGCGCTGGAGAAGGCCGATGCGGCCGTGGTCGTCGCCGACGGTCGCCCGACCGGCGTCGTCACCCGCCAGGACGTGCTCGCCTTCCTCTCGCACAAATGAGGAGGCGGGCATCCGCGCTCCAGCTGCCATACGAGATGTCGTCTTCCGATCTCAGATCGCGTATGCGCCCCGGCGGGCTGGGGACATCCCCGGCGCGGCAGCGGTGGCACGGTCGAGACTGCCGGCATGCATGTCGGCGACCTGCTCCGCGAAGCCCGGGCCCGCGCGGGCTTCACCCAGCGGCTCTTGGCGAAGGCCGCGGGCACCAGTCAGCCGGCCGTGGCGGCCTGGGAGTCCGGGCGCGTGTCGCCGACGGTGCAGACCCTCGACCGCCTGCTGGCGGCGTGCGGCCTCCAGGTCCGGGTCGCGCTCGAGCAGCTGCTCGCCGAGGTGGACGCTCGGGTCGACGCGCTGCTCGCCGCTGACGCGGAGCTCGACAGCTCGCTGACGTCGGATCTGAGCCAGCTCGGGGGCTCGCTCCGGGCCGCGGGCGTCACGTGGGCCGTGGACGGCGGCTGCGCGTTACGGCTGCACGGGCTCGGTGCGACGGTCACCGTGCCTGAAGTCGTCTTCCGGTTCGACGACGAGGGCAGGGCGTGGTTGTCGCGCAACGGGGTCCGTGGGTTCACCGCGCGCGGGCCGCTGCAACAGAGCTGGTTCGCGCTCGACCTCGCAGGTGCCGCCGAGGCGCTCCAGAGCGAGACGTTCGGGCTGATGCTCGGGCGGCTCAGGCTGCGCCCGGTCGACGCCCTCCCACCGACCGTCGACCTCGCCGTCGGCTGGTCCGACGAACCGGTGCCCGTGCTGACGGTGGACGCCGTGGAGCAGGGGAATCCGCAGCACGCGGAGGTGCTGGCACGCCTGCGGCAGCGACGTAGCCTGACGCCATGACCGGTTTCGAGACGCTGGCGATCCATGCGGGCCAGGAGCCCGACCCGACGACCGGTGCCGTGGTGGTCCCGATCTACCAGACGTCGACGTATGTGCAGGAGGAGGTCGGGCAGCACAAGGGCTACGAGTACAGCCGCAGCGGCAACCCGACCCGGACCGCGCTCGAGACCTGCCTGGCCGCCCTCGAGCAGGGCGCGCGTGGGCTGGCGTTCGCGAGCGGGCTGGCCGCGGAGGACACGGTGCTGCGCACGGTGCTCAACCCCGGTGACCACGTGGTCATCCCGGACGACGCGTACGGCGGCACGTACCGGCTGTTCGCCAAGGTGCTCGAGCGGTGGGGGGTGACCTACACCCCTGCGCCGCTCGGCGATGTCGACGCCGCCCGCGCAGCCATGACCAGCACGACGAAGCTGATCTGGTGCGAGACGCCGACCAACCCGCTCCTCGGCATCGCCGACATCGCCGGGCTGGCCGCCGTCGCCCACGAGGCCGGGGCGCTGCTGGTCGTCGACAACACCTTTGCCAGCCCCTACCTGCAGCAGCCGCTCACCCTCGGCGCCGACATCGTGGTGCACAGCACGACGAAGTACCTGGGCGGCCACTCCGATGTGATCGGTGGCGGGGTCGTCGTGCGGGACGCGGCCCTCGGCGACGAGCTCGCCTACCACCAGAACGCGATGGGCTCGGTGCCCGGTCCGTTCGACAGCTGGCTGACCCTGCGCGGCATCAAGACCCTGGGCATCCGGATGGACCGGCACTGCGAGAACGCCGAGCGCGTCGTGGAGCTGCTGACCCGCAGCCGAGCGGTGCGGGAGGTCCTGTACCCGGGACTGCCCGACCACCCCGGGCACGACCTTGCCAGCAAGCAGATGAAGTCCTATGGCGGCATGGTCTCGTTCCGCCTCGTGGACGGTGAGGCAAAGGCACTCGACGTGTGCCGCCGGACGAAGGTCTTCATCCTGGGCGAGTCGCTCGGGGGTGTGGAGTCGCTCATCGAGCACCCTGGCCGGATGACGCACGCCAGCGTCGCCGGGTCGCAGCTCGAGGTGCCGGACGACCTCGTGCGCCTCAGCGTCGGGATCGAGAGCGCCGACGACCTGCTCGCTGACCTCGAGCGCGCCCTCGCTTGACCTGCGCCCGGAACCTGCCGAAGGTCGACAGGTGAGCAAGCGCGCCCCTCGCTGGCTGGTCGAGGCAGTCGCCTGGGCCGCTGCCCTCGTGCTGCTGACCAGCGTGGGCATCGTGGTGTCGGGCGTCATCTCCACCAAGACGGTGTATGGGGAGACGCCCGTCGTGGAGATCCCGTTGACCCACCTGACGCAGCAGCAGCCCGCGCCTCCCCAGCGGCGGGTCGTGAAGGTGGCGACGAAGGCCAACACCGGCGTGCCGGTCGAGGCCTCGCTCGGACCGCCGCCCGGCCCGTTCAACGACCCACGTCCGACGCGGTTCGCCGCCGCGCCGGACCGCTACGCGCTGCTGGTGGGCGTGACCCACTACGTCAAGCCCACCCACGACACCTACGCCGGGGCCCAGGACGTGCAGTTCATCCGGTCCCTGCTGCTCGCCTCGGGCTGGCCCTCGGAGAACATCCGCATGCTCGCCGACGGGCAGGCGTCAGGCGCCGCCGTGCGCGCCGGGCTGCAGTGGCTCGCGAGCAAGAGCACCCCGGGGACCTTCACGCTCTTCCACTTCTCCGGGCACGTCCGCCAGGAAGGCGGCCACGAGAAGCTCTGGGCCCAGGACAACAGCTACGTGCCGGACACCTTCGTGGCGGACACGCTCAACCAGGGCAGCGGCAAGCTCTGGGTCGACATCGCCGGCTGCGAGGCGGCCGGCTTCATGGAAGACCTCCCGAGCGCCCGCACGCTCGTGTCCACCAGCTCGAAGTCCACCCAGAAGTCCTATGAGTTCCCGCAGTGGGACGAGTCCGTGTGGTCCGGGCTGGTGTGGGACCTCGGGCTCGCGCAGGGCCAGGCCGACGCCAACCGCAACGGCATCACGACCGTTGGGGAGTCGCTGCGCTGGGGGACCTACTACGCGCAGGCCATCACGCTGCACCAGCAGCCGCACGGCCGGCAGACCCCCCAGGTCGCCGGCGACCCCGTACGCGGCTGGACCCTCGACAACCCGCCCGCGTGAGCTACAGCGTCCGCCACATGACCACGTGCGGGCCGAGCTCCGGGTCCTCCCACGGCTCGCCGCGCGCGACGAGGCCGGCCCGCTCGTAGAACGCCTGGGCCGGCGTCCGGGCGTTGCACCACAGCACGCCGCCGCCGTGGCCGCGGGCATGGGCCAGCAGCGCGTCGAGCACCAGGGCACCCACGCCACGTCCGCGGTGCTCCGGGTGCGTGGCCATGCCCCGGAGGCGCCAGGCGGGGTCCGACGGGGCCCAGGGCGCGGGATCCACGCGCACGTTGCCGGTCCCGAGCAGCAGCTCACCGTCGTACACGCCCACGTGGAACGCCGGGTCGGCGTCGCCGGGCAGCGCGACCGGCCGGCCGGCGCGGAGCACCCGGCGGCGGAGCTCGGCGGTCTCGGCCGCCGCCACCTCCCGCACCTGCACACCCACTTGCACACCCGGGACGGTATGTGGTCACCCTCTCCCCACCGTTTCGGACGAGTTCCGGATGGCGGCAGGAATCCGGTGACGTGCGGCGAAACAAGATCAACCGGCTGTGACGCCGGCCACGTGAGGAGACGACGGTGAGGGCAGGACGGGTCGCGGGACGAAGCGGTGTCGCTGTCGTGATCGCGCTGTTGCCGGTGGTCGGGCTGGCCGGCCCGGCCCACGCGGACACCAGCGCTCCCGCGGTGACGAAGACGGCGTGGTACTGGGCGGAGAAGACCACGGTGACCCCGGTCGCCGCCCTGCCGACGCTGCCCGACCAGGCCAACGCGGCCTCCGGCGTCCCGGACGGCGACCTCGGCGTCGGCTATGTCGCGGACACGCTCGCGGCCCGCGACAAGCTGGCCGCACTCGACATCGACCTGACCGCGATCCCCGTCGGCGCCCTGTTCAGCAGCTTCCAGCTGACCGTGCCCGTCGACACCGCTGCCAACAACGTGCAGAGCGGCACGGCGGACATCTCGGCGTGCGAGAACATCGACGTGTTCTCCGACAGCGGCGCCCCGCAGGCGATCACCAAGGCCCCGCCCTACGCCGCGCCCACCTGCGTGAAGGGCGTGCTCAACGCCGCGAAGGCCTATGTCTTCGACCTCACCGCGATGGCCAACGAGTGGAGCCAGGGCACGCCCGCGCAGGGCATCTCGATCGTCCCGACGCTGCTTCCCACAGCCGACATGCGCCCGTTCAGCATCTCCCTCAAGGGCAAGAACGCGATCACGACGAAGGCCACCTGGTCGCCGCCGGTGACCCAGGACCCGGGCACGACCGCGCCGCCGCCGGTCGCCCCGACCGTCCCGAGCGCCGTGGCACCGCCGCCCATCATGGGTGGCGGCACCCTCCCCGCGGTCCCCGACGTCCAGGTGCCGGCACCCCAGGCCGTACCGCAGCCGCAGTCCGCTCCGGTGCCGCAGGCGGTCGCGATCCGACCCGCCTCCTTCGCCCCGAGGTCGCTGGTCCCGTCGACGCAGTGGTGGTTCGCCGTTCTCGCTGTCGCCGGCGTCCTCGGACTCGCCTGGCTGACGCAGAGCGACCCGCTCGTGCCCGCCCCGGCCGACCCACGACGGGCCCGCTTCGCCCGCGCCGTCCGTTCTGCCTGAGCTCGCTTTCCCTCCTCCGCCCCCCACCCCCTGGAGCCATCCGATGCGCCGCCGCCCCTCGACCGCCGTGGTCGCCTTCCTCAGCGTTGCCGCATTGTCGGCTGCCTGCGGGCTCAAGCAGGAGCAGTACGACGCGCTCAAGCAGCAGCAGCAGAGCGGGGTGCCCGTCGACAACGGCCAGGGCGGGAGCGGCGGCACGACCGGCGGGCTCACCACCGGCGGCGCGACCAGCGGGGTCACGGGCATCGGCGGCAGTTCGGGCAGCACGACCGGGCTCACCACCAGCACGAGTGGGAGCTCCGGCACCAGCGGCACCTCAGGCACGTCAGGCACGTCGGGCAGCTCGGGGAGCACCACCGGCCCGACGAGCATCAAGTGCAACACGCTGGGGCAGAACGTGGTCGGCGTGACCCCGACGCAGATCCGGGTCGGCGTGCACGCCCCGCAGACCGGGACCGGTGCGCCGTTCCCGCCGTCGTTCGAGGCCGCGGTCCCGCTCTACTGGAAGAACCCGGCCCACAAGGTCTGCGGTCGGCAGGTCGTCATCGACTTCCAGGACGACAAGTACACACCGCAGACCGCCCGCGACGTGTGCGGCCCGATGAGCCGTCGTGACTTCATCGTCATCGGTGCCGCCGGCACCGACCAGATCCAGTCCTGCGCCACCATGCCGGACATCCAGGGCAAGGGCGTGCCCTACCTGTCGGCGGGTGTCACGACCAACGGCCTCGACAAGCTCAAGAACTACTTCGCGCTGACGCTGACCTACGCGCAGCAGGCCTCGCTGGTGCTGCAGAACGCGCGCAAGTCCGGCCTGGGGCTGAAGAAGTGGGCCGTCATCACGTCCAACACCAACAACTTCAAGGACGCCCGTGACGCGATGGAAGGCGTCCTGAAGTCGGCCGGGATCAAGTACGACGACATCCAGGTCGACGCCACCAACGACAACGGCATCCAGGGCCGCGCTGCCAACACCGGCACCAAGATCGCGACTGGTGGCTACGACACCGTCTTCCTCGACACCAGCCCCGGCTACTTCCTCTACATGAGCGGGACCGCGAGCAAGCAGGGCTTCCGCGGCACCTACACCGGACCCGGCGTGACGATGACCGAGGTCACGGTGGCCCAGCTCGTCTGCGCGGGAACGGCCGGCGTGGTGAAGGCCAACTTCCTCGCGCCGTTCCCCGGCATCGACCACGCGACCGCAGAGTTCAAGAAGGCCGCGAACAACAGCTACGACGACATCTACTGGTCGATCTGGGGTCTGAACCAGTCGCTCTACTACGCGCTCAATGCGGCCACCAGCCTGACGCGGCCAGGGTTCATCGATGGGCTGTCCAAGGCCACGCTGACCAACGGCGTCTACCCGAAGAGCGTCTTCTCCGGTGGCAACCACTTCGGTGGCACCGGCGCGTGGGCACAGCGGATGAACTGCAACGAGACCGAGCCCAACGCCAGTCAGCCCGGCGCCTGGGACACCTCCGGCGGGCCGTACTACAAGTGATCCTCGCGTTCGACCCGCAGCAGCAGCTCGGCCAGCCACTCGTTCTCGGGGTCATCGAGGGCTCGGTCTATGGCCTGATCGCCCTCGGTCTCGTCCTCCTCTACAAGAGCAACCGCATCTTCAACTTCGCCCAGGCGGAGTTCGGCACGATCGCGGCGCTGACCGCCTACTTCGGCTACAACGGCAAGCTCTTCGGCATCCCGTGGCACATGCCATGGATCGTGGCCGTCATCGTCGGCATCTTCCTCGGCACGTTGTCGGCCGTGCTGACCGAGCGGCTGGTCATCCGGCCGCTGTTCCACCAGCCCAAGGTGATCATGGTCGTGGGCACGGTCGGCGTCCTGCTCGCCTCCATCGCGGTGGAGTACCTCGTCTTCCCGACGGGTGGGGTCGCCGCGCTGCCGTCCGTGACGGACGTCGGGCTCCACGACCCTGCCTTCAGGGTCGGCTTCGCGGGCTACAACGTGTCGTGGGAGCAGGTGCTGACGCTGCTCGTCCTCGTCGCGATGGCGCTGGCTGCCGTCGCCTTCTTCCGCTACTCCCGGCAGGGCACCGCGATTCTCGCGGTCAGCCAGGAGCCGACGGCGGCCGCGACGGTCGGTATCAGCATCAGCCGCGTCTCGCTGCTGACCTGGACGCTCGCCGGGTTCCTCGGCTCGGTCGCCGGCATCGTGTCGATCGGTGGGGCACCGCTGCTGGTGCCCGGCATCATGACCGGGACCGCCCTCGTCGGTGGCATCACCGCAGCCGTCCTGGGCGGCGTCACGAGCATGCCCGGCGCCTTCGTCGGCGGTCTGCTCGTCGGGCTCGTCCACCAGTACACCCAGGCGTTCCTGAGCTTCCCGGGGGCGCAGAACGTCGCGGTCGGTCTCGTACTGCTCCTGGTCCTGCTCGTCTTTCCGCGCGGGTTGCTCGGGAGCGAGACGTGACCGCGGTCGCGGCTGCTCCGGCGGTGTCGCCCTGGCGGCTGTCCGGCGCGGGCCTGGCTGCCCGCGGCCTGGCCTACCTGGGCCTCGCCGTGGTGCTGTTCCTGCCGTCGTTCGCAACCGACTTCTCCAAGACCTGCTCACTGGCCGTGATCTATGCGCTCATGGGGCTCTCGCTCAACATCGTGGTCGGATACACCGGCCAGCTGTCCCTCGGCCACCAGGGCTTCTTGGGCCTGGGTGCCCTGGTGACGGCCAACATCGTCGCCCAGGCCCAGCTGCCGATCTGGCTCGCGATGGCCTGCGCGGTCCTCGCCACCACCGGCGTCGCCCTTGTGCTCGGGCTGGTCGCTCTGCGCATCACCGGCCTCTACCTCTCGCTCATCACGCTGGTGTTCGGCTCCGCGATCAGCAGCTCGCTGTTTGCGCTCGCGCGGTTCACCGACAACAACTCAGGGGTGAAGATCCAGCGGCCGCACTACCTCGCCACCAACGGCGACTGGTATCTCGTGTGCGTCGCGGTCCTGCTCGTCGTGTTCTACTTCGACTACCGGCTCACGGTCAGCAAGGTCGGACGCGCGCTGCTGGCGCTGAAGGAGAACGAGCGGGTCGCGGAGGCCTTCGGCATCGGCGTCACGTCCTACAAGCTGCTCGCCTTCGCACTGTCCGGCGCGATCGCCGGTCTGGCGGGCGGCCTTTACGCGTTCCGGGGCGAGCTCTACTCCGAGAAGGACTTCCAGGACCCGAACGGCTTCACGCTGGCGCTGCTGTTCGTCGTGATGTGCGTCGTCGGCGGTCTCGGCAACCGGTTGGGGGTGGTGGTGGCCGGCCTGTTCTTCGGGCTCATCAACGAGCTGCTGGACGACCTCTTCTACGCGCACTGGGTGCACCCGTGGATGCAGCACGTGCCGGTGCTCGGCAGCTACTACTCCTCCGACGTCAAGGCCAGCTATCTGGCGTCCCTCATCGGAGCGCTGCTGCTGTTGCAGACGCTCATCTTCAACCGCGGAGGGCTGGGTGCCCAGCTCCGCCCGATCTCCCGGTGGATGACCGGTCACCGCTTCGAGCTCCACGACGCGACCCACTCCGGTCCCGCAGTTGCGGAGGGCTCCAGTGTCCGTGCTTGAGGTCTCCGACCTGTCCATCCGCTTCGGTGGCCTGCAGGCCCTGCAGGACCTGACGCTGACCGTCAACGAGTTCGAGATCGTGGGGCTGATCGGGCCCAACGGCGCCGGCAAGACGACGGCGTTCAACTGCATCACCGGCTTCTACAAGCCCGACACCGGCAAGGTCGTCTACCGCGGCCAGGACGTCACGCGCACGCCCCCGCACAAGAAGGCGGCGATGGGCTTCGGGCGGACGTTCCAGAACGTCGGCATGGTCAAGAGCTCGACGGTGCTGGACAACCTCAAGACCGCCCAGCACGCCCGCGTCCAGTACGACGTCGTGACCGGCCTGCTGGGTGGTGGCAGGGTCGCGGCCGAGGAGCGCGCGCTCGAGGCCAAGGCCGACGCCATCCTGGAGCTGCTCGGGCTGACCGAGTTCCGTCACCTCCGCGTCGGTGGGCTCTCCTACGGCACGTTGAAGCTCCTGGAGCTCGGCTGCGCGCTGGCCACCGAGCCCGACGTGCTGCTGCTGGACGAGCCGTCATCGGGCATGGGACCCGAGGAGTCGCACGAGCTCGGCGAACGACTGATCGAGCTGCGCAAGGCGTTCGGCCTGACGATGCTGCTCATCGAGCACCACGTGCCCCTCGTGCTCAGCGTCTGCGACCACATCTACGTGCTGAACTTCGGCCGGCTGCTCGCCGAGGGCAAGCCGTCGGTGATCCAGACACACCCGGAGGTGGTCGCGGCCTACCTCGGCGGCGAGGCCCCTGAGGAGCTGGCGGCCACGGCGGAGACCCCCGAGGAGGCTGCCCTCGACGAGGCCACGCACCCGGTCGCGGCGAAGAAGGCCCCCGCCAAGAAGGCTCCAGCCAAGAAGGCGGCCGCGCCCCGGAAGAAGGCGTCGTCGTGAGCCTGCTCGAGGTCGATGGCCTGCGCACCGGATATGGCGCACTGCCTGTGCTGCAAGGGATCTCGTTCTCCGTCGAGGAGGGCGAGACCGCCGTGCTGTTCGGCCTCAACGGCGCGGGCAAGACGACGACCGTCAACGCGATCGCGGGTCTGCTGCCCGCCTGGGAGGGCCAGGTCCGGCTCGACGGCAAGGTCATCTCCGGACTCGAGGCGCCCAAGGTCGTCGCGGCAGGGGTCGGCCTGTCGCCGGAGGGGCGTCGAGTCTTCCCGGCGCTCTCGGTGCTGACCAACCTGCGGCTCGGTGCCTGGACCCGCAAGGCCGACGGCAAGAAGGCTGTCGAGGACACCGTCGAGCAGGTGTTCAGCTACTTCCCGCGTCTCGAGGAGCGCAAGGACCAGCTGGCCGGCACGATGTCGGGCGGCGAGCAGCAGATGCTCGCGATCGGCCGGGCCGTCATGTCGCGACCGCGGGTGCTCCTCATCGACGAGGCCTCGCTCGGTCTCAGTCCCAAGCTTGCCCAGACGGTCTTCCAGGTCGTCAGCAAGATCAACGACGACGGCACCACGGTGCTGATCGTCGAGCAGAACGTCGGTGTCCTGCCCTATGCCGACCAGGCCCTCATCATGGAGAAGGGCACGCTCACCTACGACGGCCGCGGTGCCGAGCTGGAGAAGTCCGGCGACCTCCGCAAGACCTACCTCGGTACCTCCTGAACCCACGTCACGCCTGGAGAAGCACATGAAGTCACCTGCCACCTACGGCCGCGCACTCGGCTACGTCATCGTGGTGCTCGGGTTCGGGGTCATCGGCCTGGGCTACAACGGCATCGCGGGCGCGCTGCTCGACACCCGCGCCCAGCTGCCGTACCTGCTCTCCGGTGGGTTCCTCGGCCTCGCGATCGTCGTGTTCGGCGTCGGTCTCATCATCAACGCGAGCGCCCGCGAGGACCGGTCCCGGCTCGAGTCGGTGCTGCTCCAGCTCGTCGACGCCCAGCAGGGCGGCAGCGTCGGTGGCACCCGCGTGCCGTCGAGCGCTGACGGCCTCTACGCCGCCGGTGCCGCGAGCTACCACCGCCAGGACTGCCGGTTGGTCGACGGTCGCGAGGACATCGGCTATGTCACCGCTGCCGAGGCAGCGGCCCGCAACCTGGCTCCGTGCCGCGTCTGCAAGCCCGAGGTCGCAGCCGCCGTCTGATCCCAGGGTCAGGTCTGCGGGTTCACCGTCACGGACACCGCGGTGGTGGCGGTGCCGTGCGTCACGTCCACGTGGTCGGTCGTCGGGCTGCCGCCGGGCTTGCAGAGGCCGGCGGCCGGCGTCACGCTGAAGGTGGCCTGCTTGCCGGGCTTCACGCTGCCCTTGCTGGGTGAGAGCCTGGCCCAGGGGTTCTTCCCGGACTTCTCGCGGGCGGTGGCCGACCAGCTGACGGCCTTGCCGGTCGTGTTGCGCAGCGTGATCACTCCGGCGTGCGAGCCACCGCTGGAGTCGCAGGTCGGGGCGGTCGTGAGCTGCGCGGTGAAGGTGCCCGC
This sequence comes from Frankiales bacterium, assembly GCA_025465465.1. Taxonomy (GTDB): domain Bacteria; phylum Actinomycetota; class Actinomycetes; order Mycobacteriales; family SCTD01; genus RYN-111. The sequence continues at coordinate 38,279 of JAODND010000092.1, forward strand.
TGCCGTCGGGGACGGTGTCGGTGACGGGGTTCGGGAGGGCGTCGGTGACGAGCTCGGCCGTGCGGTGCGGCTTGCCGTGGGGGACGCCGACGCCGATGCGGACGGCGTCGTCGTGGGGCTCGTCGTGGGGCTCGTCGTGGGGCTCGCGGTGGCCGACGCGGTCGGCGTGGGCGATGCCGTCGGGCTGGCTGTCGGTGACGTGGTCGGTGTGACGGTGGTCGTCGGGGTCGGAGTGGGGTCGGGCAGCGACCGCAACGTCGCGCAGCCGCCGACGGGACAGGTGGCGTGGTCGGTGACGGCGAACAGCCCTCCGCCGCAGACGATCACGGCCACCGCCGCGAGTCCTCCGGCGATCGGTCTGCGGCCGGTGCCGACGGCGGCCGCGGCGCCGACGATGGCCAGGCCTCCCAGGCCGAGCAGCCCGAGGCCGAGGCCGCGGTGCGGTGTCGTCGTCACGTCGTGGATCCTGGGCGCATTGCGGATGAGGATGCGGCCGGAGTGGACCGCGATCCAGGCGTGGTCGGCATCGATGCTGTCGACGTCGAAGAACGAGGCCCGCTCGTAGCTCGGCGGGGTCGTCTCGTAGGCCCAGGTCGTGCCGCCGTCCGGGCTGCGCGCGATGAGGCCCTCGGTGCCGACGACGTAGACGGCACCTCCCGACGTCGAGATCCCGCGTTCCTGCTCGTCCGCGACTCCCCGTCCGGGAAGGTCGGCCGCCGCCGCCGTCGTACCCGTGACGTGGTCGACCCACGGATGGCCGGTGTGCTGGGCGTCCTGACCGATGGCGAAGGCGCTGCCGCCGGGCAGGGACAGGGCGTCGAAGAGGGACAGCGTGGGTCGCGTCGCGGTCACGAACGTCGCGCCGCCGTCGGTCGTGGTGGCGACGTTCGGGGCGCTGACCACGACGCCATCGGTGGCGCTGCGCCAGTCCATCCGCGGTGTCGAGCCGTGTGGCACGACGCCCTTTTGCCGCTTCCAGACGAGGCCACCGTCCGTCGACGCATACAGCGCAGCCGGCGACAGGCCGAACAGCTTGCCGCGCACCGCTGCCACGTCGCTCGTGGGACCGGACCAGGGGCGGTACTGCTTCCAGGTGCTGCCGCCGTCGCGGGTGACGAGCACCCCCTCGAACTGGCCCTCGGCGACACCCGTGCTCTCGTCCGCGAACGAGACCCGGTCGACCTCGCTGTGGATGGGGGTGTCCATGTTGTGCCAGGTGAACCCGCCGTCGGTGCTGCGGCTGATGCCGCTGTCGGTGCCGAGGAACACCAGGTCCTTGCTGACGGCCTCGATGCTCAGCGCGTGAGAGCAACCACAGTCGACCGGCGTCCATCCTGACCGCTCGACCGACGCCGAGCCCGCAGCGGAGGCAGCGGGCGCGGCAAGGAGCAGCAGCGAGAGGGCGAGCAGCAGTCTGCGCACGAGGCGGAGGGTAGCGAGCCCTCAGCCTGCTCGACGACGACCGCGCCGGGCCTGGAGGTAGTCGCTCACGACGAACTCGCCCAGCCGAGCCGGGTCGGGGGAGAAGACCCGGCCGCCGTTGCGCTGCGCCAGGTGCTCGACGAACGACACCAGGCGGGGCTCGTCGTCGAGCATGAAGACGTTGATCGTGGCGCCCCGTCGGGTGATCCGCTCGACCTCGGCCATCGTGAGCTCGAGGGTCTCCTGGAGCGGCGGCCAGCAGAAGTCGGCATAGCCGTCGCGGGTGAGATGGGCAGTGGGCTCGCCGTCGGTGACGACGAGGACGACGGGTTCGGCGCCGGGGTGCTTGCCCAGGAAGCGGCCGGCCAGCATCAGCGCGTGCTGGAGGTTGGTCCCCTGCACCCGCTGCGGGTCGAGGCCGGTGAGCTCCTCCGGCCGCAGCACCTGCGCGTAGTCGCTGAAGCCGATGACCTCGATCGCGTCCTGGGGGAACTGCGTGGTCACGAGGGAGTGCAGCGCCAGCGTGGTCTGCTTGGCGACCCCCCACGTGCCGCGAAGCTCCATCGAGAAGCTCAGGTCGACCAGCAGCGCGACCGCAGCAGTCGTGCGGCGCTCCGTCTCGACGACCTCGAAGTCGTCGACCTGCAGCTTGAGACGGTGCGGGTCGCGCAGCACGGCGTTGCGCACGGTGCGGATCACGTCGAGCGGCTGCTCATCGCCGAACTGCCACTGCCGCGAGGCGCCGGTGATGTCCCCGGCCGCGCCGGCGTCGCGGACGTCGTGGCTGCCCCGGCTGCGGGACGAGACCTGCGCGAAGACCTTGCGGAGCGCGGTCGCACCGAGCCGTCGCACGGCGCGGGGCGACAGCTCGAGCCGGCCCTGCGCGTCATGCGTGAGGTAGCCCTGCTCCTTGAGCTCCCGCTCGATGCGCTGCAGTGCCCGGAGGTCGTCAAGGGCGCCACGACCGAGGGCGCGCTGCACCGCCGCCTCGTCGATGTCGTCGAGTGAGGCACCGGGGTAGTCCTGGCTGAGGGCGCCCTCGAGGTCGTCGAGATCGGCCAGCTCCTGAAGGGCGGTCGTCGCGTCGCCGAGCCCCATCCCCTGCTCGCCGCTCATCCGCTCGCGGCCACCCCACTGCAGGTCGGGTCGGGCGGTGCGCAGGGAGTCGCCGAGCTGCGCCAGCTGCGACTGCATGTCCAGGTCCATCGCACCGTCCATCAGCTCGGAGAGCTCCTGGCGCTGCTGAGGTGTGAGTGAATCCATCAGCCGCTGGGCCGCGGCGGACCGACGTGCGAGCTCGTCGACGAGCTCCTCGAGGTCGGCCGGGTTGGACGGGAAGAACTGCCCGTGCTGGGCCATGAACTCGTCGAACCGCTCCTGGGTGTGCTCGCCACGGGCGTCGGCCTCGAGCATCTGGTTGAGGTCTGCCAGCATGTCCTTGACCGCCTGCATGTCCTCAGGACCGGCGCTCTGCAGGGCGTCCTTCATCCCTTGGAACTGCGAGTCGAGGACTTCGCGTCGCAGCAGGTCGTCGATCTGCTCGTACGCCTCGCGCGCCTCGGCGCTGCGCCACTGGTAGGGCTTCAGCTCCTGCACGGCGCGTGCCGTGTCGGTGGGCAGCGCGTCAAGCTCCATCTCGGCCATCCGGGCGCTGTCCGACGGGTCGGGGAACAGCGCCGAACGCTCGAGCTCGAGGGCCTTGTCGAGCAGCTCGCGGACCTCCTGCAGGGTGCCGTCGAGCCGGCCCTGCTTGCGGAGCTCGCGCTGCCGGCTCGCCGCCTGCCGCCGCAGGTTGTCCAGACCCCGCAGCCCGTCGGTCCCGCGCCGAAGCAGGTCGCGCAGCGCCTGCCGCACGCTGTCGCCCGCCATGACTCGCTCACCGATCTCGTCGACGGCCTCGGCCACGTCGAACGGTGGCTCGAGCGGGTCGCGCCCGCCCGCCCAGGCGCCGTACCGGGCGGTCATTCGCCGCTCCTCTCCTTCTCCGCGAGGTAGGCGGAGTAGGCGAGCCGACGGCGGAGCCGGATGGCATCGCGGACCGGTCGGAGCATCGGTCGGATGACCACGACGTAGGCGAGGGCCATCGCGATGAGCAGCCACGCCTCGGCGACGTCCAGCCAGGCGACCAGCCAGCCGAGCCCGAGGAACAGCCCGAAGGCGACCAGGCCGGTCAGCAGCACCCGGCGGCGCAGCGCGTAGGTGTCGGGGACACCGAGGGTCGGGTCACCCATCAGGTGCTCATCAGTGGCCGTAGACGGTGCGGCTGCCGACCGTCTCCTTGGCGAGCCGACGGTTGAGGTGCAGGCCCTCCATCGCGAACTCGAGCGCCGCCGCGGCGAGACCCGGTGACTCCTCCTCGACGCCGAGCCGCTGGAGCAGCTGCGCCAAGCCGGGCACGGTCCCGAGATCGGCGAGCAGCTGGGCTGCGGGCACCAGGTCACCTGTCTCGAGGATGCCGCCCTCGTCGAAGCGGCCCTGCAGTCCGGAGAGGTCGAGACCGGCGAGGCTGGCCCGGAAGGTGTCGGCAGTCGCCTTGCGCAGCAGGTGCTCGAGGACCTCGAGCTCGCGGCCCTCCTCGGCCGCCTCGAACTCCACCTTTCCGCGACTCGCGGGGACGACGCTGGGCAGGTCGCAGACCCGGGCGACAGCGGACTCGCCCGTCACCGCAGACCGGCGTACGGCGGACGCGGCGATCGTCTCGGCAGCGGCGACGGCGAAGCGTGCGCTGACGCCGGAGCGCTGGTCGACCTGGGGCGACTCCCGGACCAGACGCGTCCACCGGGCGACGATCTCGAGCAGGTGGTCGGGTACGACGACTGGCGTGCTCTCCCACTGCAGCAGCGCTTCCTGCCGGATGAGGGCGAGCTCGTGGTGCAGGTCGACGGGGTAGTGGGTGCGGACCTCGGCGCCGAACCGGTCCTTCAGCGGCGTGATGATGCGGCCCCTGTTGGTGTAGTCCTCAGGGTTGGCGCTGGCGATGAGCAGCAGGTCCAGGGGCAGCCGCAGGGTGTAGCCCCGGACCTGGATGTCGCGCTCCTCGAGGACGTTGAGCAGCGCCACTTGGATGCGCTCGGCGAGGTCGGGCAGCTCGTTGACGCTGAAGACCCCCCGGTTGGTGCGGGGGACCAGTCCGTAGTGCACCGTCTCCGGATCGCCGAGGGTGCGACCCTCCGCCACCTTGATGGGATCGACGTCCCCGATGAGGTCGCCCACGGAGGTGTCGGGCGTGGCCAGCTTCTCGCCGTACCGCTGGTCGCGGTGCTTCCAGCTGACCGGCGTCTGCTCGCCCTGCGCGTGGGCCACCTGCTGGCAGCGCACGCAGACCGGGGCGTAGGGGTGGTCGTTGATCTCGCAGCCCGTGATGACCGGCGTCCACTCGTCGAGCAGGCCGGTGATGGTGCGGATCATGCGCGTCTTGCCCTGTCCGCGCTCGCCGAGCAGCACCAGGTCGTGGCCGGCGAGCAGCGCGCGCTCGACCTCGGGCACGACGGTGTCCTCGTACCCGAGGATGCCGGGGAACGACGGCTCCCCGGCGGCCAGCCGCGCGAGCAGGTTGTCGCGGATCTCCGCCTTGACGGTCTTGTGGAGGTGGCCGCTCTCGCGCAGAGCGGCCAGGGTCTTGATGTCCGGTTGGCTCACTCCCTCACGCTACGTCGAGGCCCCCGATCGCGCATCCTGCAAGGATCTGCGCCGTGGGGCGCTTCGGTGACGGCATCGGCGTCTCCTCCGACCTGATCGGGGCGGCGGAGACGGCGGTCGCGGCTGCGCTGGCGCCGCTGCACGGCCGCACCCCCGACCTCGCCGTCGTGTTCGTCTGCGGCGACGACCCCGCGGCAGCCGGCGAGCGGGCGCTGAAGCTCACCGGTGCGACCACGACTCTGGGGTGCAGCGCCGGTGGGGTGATCGGTGGCGGGGCCGGGGTGGAGGCGACCTCGGCCGTCAGCGTCTGGGTGGCCGTGCTCCCCGGGGCGGCCTTGCGCACGTTCCACCTCGAGGTGATGCCCTCCGAGGACAAGGTCGCGGTGGTCGGGATGCCCGAGGTGGCGCAGCCTGCTGACGAGGTGGCGGTCCTGCTCGCCGATCCGTTCAGCTTCCCGGTCGAGGGCTTCGTGGCTCAGGCGGGCGCGACCCTGCCCGGGCTGCCGTTCGTCGGTGGCGTCGCGCACGGTGCCTCGGGCCCGGGGTCGACGCGGCTGTGGGTCGACGGGCGCAGTGTCGACCGCGGCGCGGTCGGGGTGCTCATCGACGGTGCTTCCGCCCGGCCGCTCGTCTCGCAGGGTTGCCGCCCGATCGGTCCGGCGATGACGGTCACCGCTGCCGCCGGCAACGTGCTGCACTCCCTGGCCGGGATGCCTGCGCTCGACAAGGTGCGCCGGGTGCTGGAGACGCTGCCCCCGCCCGAGCAGGCGATGGCGTCGTCCGGGCTGCAGATCGGGATCGCGGCCGACGAGTACACCGACGAGCACGACTACCTGGTCCGCGCGATCATCGGCAGCGAGGGCACTGCGCTCGTGGTGGGCGATCGGGTGCAGCAGGGGCAGACGGTGCGGCTGCAGGTGCGCGACGCCGAGGCCGCCGACGCCGACCTGCGTACCGCACTGGCGCGGTGCCCGGGTCAGCCCGGCGGCGGCGCGCTGCTGTTCTCCTGCAACGGCAGGGGGGCCACGCTGTTCGGGCCGTCGTACGGCGGGGCCTCGCACGACGTGACCGCGGTGCGCGACGGGCTCGCCGCGGATGCCGTCGCCGGGTTCTTCGCCGGTGGCGAGATCGGACCGGTGGCGGGGCGCTCGCACCTGCATGGCTTCACGGCCTCGATGGTGATCTTCCCGTGAAGACGCTCTGCCTCGACGTGGGGGGCACCAAGGTGGCGGCCGCGGTGCAGGACGGGACCCTGGGCGCCGCCGTCCGACGGCCCACCGGGGACGACCCGTGGGAGACCGTCATCGGGCTGCTCGACCCACTGGCGGCGCAGGGGGTGGACCAGCTCGGGGTCGCCTGTGGCGGTCCGATGGAGTGGCCTGCCGGCGTCGTGGCCCCGCTCAACATCCCCGCCTGGCGCGGCGGCTTCCCCTTGCGGGACCGGCTGGCGGAGCGCTATGCCGTGCCGGTGCGGCTGCACAACGACGCGGTCTGCGTGGCGGTGGCGGAGCACGCGCAGGGCGGCTGGGGTGTCGCCGACCTGCTCGGGATGGTCGTGTCGACCGGCGTCGGCGGAGGCCTGGTGCTCGGCGGCCGGCTGGTCGACGGCGGCACCGGCAATGCCGGCCACGTCGGGCACATCGTCGTCGACCCGATCGGGCCGCTCTGCCCCTGTGGTGGGCGAGGGTGCCTCGAGGCCGTCGCCCGGGGACCCGCGCTGGTCGAGTGGGCTCAGGCGCGGGGGTCGAAGGCCCGCGACGGAGTGGAGCTGGGACGGCTGGCGCTGCAGGGTGACTCCCTTGCGTTGCAGACGTTTGCGCGCGCCGGCCGGGCGCTCGGTGTCGGCATCGCGTCGGCGATCCACCTGCTCGACGTCCGGGTCGTCGCGGTGGGGGGAGGGCTGTCGCAGGTGCCGTCGGTCTGGCCGACCCTGCGTCGCACCCTCGCGGAGCACGCGCGACTCTCCTTCGCCAAGGACGTGCGGGTCGAGCCGGCCCGCCTGGGCCAGGAGTCCGGCCTGATCGGCGCCGCCGCGCTGTTCGACGACCGCTACTGGTCGGCAGACTGATCCCGTGACGTCACTGGACCTGCCGCTCGTCGGGCTCGCGGAGATCGAGGCCGCGCGCAGGCTGCTCGACGGGGTCGCACGCACCACGCCGATGGAGGGGAGCCGGGCGCTGGCAGACCAGGTCGGCGGCCCGGTCTACCTCAAGTGCGAAAACCTCCAGCGCACCGGATCGTTCAAGATCCGGGGCGCCTACGTCAGGATCGCGCGGCTCAGCGACGAGGAGCGGTCGCGGGGCGTCGTGGCTGCCAGCGCCGGCAACCACGCGCAGGGCGTCGCCCTGGCGGCGGCGCTGCTGGGCTGCGAGGCCACCGTCTTCATGCCGGTCGGTGCCCCGATCCCGAAGGTGCAGGCGACCAAGGCCTACGGAGCGACGGTGCGGCATGCCGGCGCGACCGTCGACGAGGCGCTGGTGGCAGCCGGGGCGTTCGCCACCGAGACCGGTGCCGTCCTCATCCATCCCTTCGACCACGCTGACGTGATCGCGGGCCAGGGGACCGTGGGCCTGGAGATCCTCGAGCAGTGTCCCGAGGTCCGGACGGTCGTCGTGTGCACCGGGGGAGGCGGCCTCGTCTCGGGCATCGCCGCTGCGGTGAAGGCGCTGCGTCCCGACGTCGAGGTGGTCGCGGCGCAGGCAGCGGGCGCGGCGTCGTTCCCGCCCTCGCTGGCGGCAGGGAAACCGATCCCGCTCGCCTCGATGGCCACCATGGCCGACGGCATCGCGGTCGGTCGCCCCAGTGACATGACCTTCAGCCACGTGCGCGACCTCGTTGACCGGGTGGTGACCGTCGACGACGACGCGCTGTCGCGCGCGCTGCTGCTCTCGCTCGAGCGGGCCAAGCTCGTCGTCGAGCCGGCCGGTGTGGCCGGGCTTGCGGCCGTGATGCAGGACCCGGCGTCGTTCGCCCCACCGGTCGTCGTGGTGCTGAGCGGGGGCAACATCGACCCGCTGCTCCTGTCGAAGGTCATCCGGCACGGACTCATCGCGGCCGGCCGGTTCCTGTCGATGAGCGTCCGCATCCCGGACCGCCCCGGCGAGCTGGCCCGGCTGCTCGGCGTGCTCGCCGAAGCGGGCGCGAACGTGCTCGACGTCGAGCACCAACGGACCGGCAAGGAGCTCCATCTCGACGAGGTCGAGGTGGACCTGCAGGTCGAGACCAGGGGCGCTGAGCACGCCGAGCTGCTGGTCGCGACGCTGAGCCAGGCCTCCTATCACGTGCGCCCCAGCTGAGCGGCAGCTCAGGCGTCGTAGGGCTTGATGTCCTTCACGGTCACGGTCAGGTTCTTCGGGCCGAACGTGACCTGGTCGCCGGCCTTGTGGCCGTGGATCGCCTGCCCGATCGGTGACTCCGGCGAGTACACGTCGACCGAGCCGATCTTGCCGCCCTCGTCCGTGGCGTTCTCCCTCGAGGCGAACAGGAAGGTCTCGCAGTCGTCGTCGCCGTAGTCGACGGTGACGAGGCAGCCCTCCTCGACCAGGTCCCCGGCGGGCGTCTCGCCGACGCGCACGTCCCGGAGCAGCGCGGTGAGCTGCCGGATCCGGGCCTCGAGCTTGCCCTGCTCGTCCTTCGCGGCGTGGTAGCCGCCGTTCTCCTTGAGGTCACCCTCCTCGCGAGCCGCCTCGATGCGACCCACGATGTGGGCACGCTGCGGACCGGTCATGTCCTCGAGGTCGCTGACCAGACGGGCGTGCGCCTCGGCAGTCAGCCAGGTGCTCGCGCTGGGGGCGGTGCTGTCGGTGGACACGGTCGTTCTCCTCGGGTTCGGCGTCCGTCCATGCTCCCGACCATGCTAAGGCGCGCGTCGGCAGGACAGGACTTCGCCGGCGACGGCCCGGTGCTTCGTCGGCAGCGTCCGCTCCACCGTGAAGGGGCTGCTGCCCTGCCCGGTGAGAGTGACGATCACGCTGCCGACCTCCACGTTGTCACGGTCGCGCGCCTGCAGGACGCACTGCGCCGTCTCCCCTTCGTCGAGGGCGATCCGGAAGCGGATCAGCACCGAGGAGTCCGAAGCGACGCGGTAGTCGAGGTTGGTGAACGCGGCCCGGGTGCTCGCGTAGTGCCGGTAGGCCACGTAGGAGAAGCCGAGCAGGGCGGCGAGCAGCACGACGGCGCCGCCGACGAGCAGCGGTCGCGGGAGGGTACGCGGCTCGTCGTACCTGCCTGGGGGCCGGCGCAGGCCGGTGGTGGTGTCCATCGGTGACAATGATGCCTGTGGATGCCGTGGATGCAGTCGATGCCGTGACCTCAGCTGACCAGCTCCGGCTGGTGTGCGTGCATGCGCACCCGGACGACGAGTCGAGCAAGGGCGCCGCCACCATGGCCCGCTACGTACGGGAGGGTGTCGACGTCCTCGTCGTGACCCTGACCGACGGCTCGCGCGGCTCGGTCCTCAACCCGGCTCTCGACAACCCCGAGACCCTCGCCAACATCACCGAGATCCGCGCCAAGGAGATGGACACCGCACGCGACATCCTGGGCGTGCGGCAGGTCTTCATGGGCTGGGTGGACAGCGGCCTGCCGGAGGGCGACCCGCTGCCGCCGCTGCCTGACGGGTGCTTCGCAGCTGGCGACCTCGAGGAGCAGACCGCCGCGCTCGTGGAGCTGTTCCGCAAGGAGCGGCCGCACGTCGTCACGACCTACGACGAGCAGGGCGGCTATCCGCACCCCGACCACATCCGCTGCCACGAGGTGACCATCGCGGCGTTCGAGGCGGCCGGCGACCCCAGCCGCTTCCCCGAGGCGGGGGAGCCGTGGCAGCCGCTGAAGCTCTACTACAACCACACGTTCCACAAGGAGCGGCTGGTCGCGCTCAACGGCGCGATGATCGAGGCCGGTCTGGAGTCGCCGTACGCCGACTGGCTGGCGAACTGGGAGGACAAGCCCGAGGACGCCGAGCGCCTGACGACCCGCGTCCCGTGCGGGGAGTACTTCGGGACCCGTGACGCTGCGCTCATCGCGCACGCCACCCAGGTCGACCCTCAGGGCCGCTGGTTCACCGTGCCCCTCGACCTGCAGCAGCGGGTCTGGCCGACCGAGGACTTCGAGCTCGCGCGCAGCCACGTCACGTCGTCGCTGCCCGAGGACGACCTGTTCGCGGGGGTGCGCTGATGCTGGCCGTGGCCGACGACGGGCTGATCTCAGCGGGCTGGCTCGGGTTCCTCATCGTCGTGCTGCTGGGCGTCGTGACCTACCTGCTGATCCGCAACATGAACGCCCGGCTCAAGCGCCTTCCGGCGAGCTTCCCGAACGACCCCGACCCGGACGACGACGAGTCCTCTTCAGGTCCGACCGCTGACGCTTGACGTCGAGCCGACGCTGCTTGCTGGCCCGCGACGGCTTGGTCGCGCGTCGGGGCGCCGGCGGCGGGGCGATGGCCGCACGGATGAGCTCGGCCATCCGCTCGCCGGCGACGGACCGGTTCTGCAGCTGGCTGCGCTGGTCGCTCGACTGGGTCGTGAGCACGGTGGGCCCGCGCTCCGCGGCCCGGGCAAGCAGGTGCTCCGGCAGCACCCGCGACAGGTCGACCGTCAGCTCGGCCCGGCTGTCGCTGGTGTTGACGCCCTGACCGCCCGGCCCGGAGGAGCGGCTGAACCGCCAGGACAACTCGGCGTCGGGGACGACGAGCCCTGGCAAGACCTGTAACGGCACGCGTCCAGCCTGTCACCCGGCTGGCCGGGCGGCCGCCTGCCGCACCAGGCCTTCTGCCGTGAGCACTCCGAGCGACCTGTCCCCGTCGCGCACCTCGACGCGGCCCCCTCCGGCGAGCAGCGCGACGAGGGCACGACCCAGGTCGACGTCTGCGGACACGGCCGTCTGCGCCGTGCCCGGCTCGAGTCCGTCGGTCGCCAGCGGCATCACCGACAGCGCCTTGACCATGCGGTCCGACCCGACGAAGCCGGCGACGAACTCGGTCGCCGGTGCAGTGAGCAGGTCGGCCGGCGGCGCGTACTGCTCCAGGTGGCCGCCTTCGCGCAGGATCGCGACCCGGGTGCCGAGCCGGACCGCTTCGTCGATGTCGTGGGTGACGAGCACGACCGTGGTGCCGACCTCCGCCTGGACCCGCAGGAACTCGGTCTGCAGGCGCTCGCGCGCCACCGGGTCGACGGCGCTGAACGGCTCATCCATGAGCAGCACCAGGGGATCGGCAGCGAGGGCTCGAGCGACGCCGACGCGCTGGCGCTGACCTCCGGACAGCTGCGCGGGATAGCGACCGCCATAGACGGCCGGGTCCAGGCCGACGAGCTCGAGCAGCTCCCCCGCGCGCTGTCGAGCCCGCCCGCGATCCCAGCCGAGCAGCCGCGGCACGGTCATCACGTTGTCGCGGACCCGCTGGTGCGGGAAGAGACCGACGTTCTGGATGACGTAGCCGATGCGTCGGCGCAGCTCGGTCGGGTTGGTCCGCGAGATGTCCTGCCCGTCGACGTAGACGGTGCCTGACGTCGGGTCGATGAGGCGGTTGACCATCTTCATCGTGGTGGTCTTGCCGCACCCGCTCGGGCCGACCAGGACGCAGATCTCGCCGCGACCGACGTCGAGCGAGAGCTCGGAGACGGCGGCGGTTCCGTCCGCATAGGTCTTGCTCACCCGATCGAGCCGGATCATGGCATCGTCGGTCACGTGCACGTCCTCTCGACAGTGGTGGCTCATCTTGACGCACCCAACCCGTGGATCAGCGTGGACTACGTCCGGGAGAACGCGGACGCGCTCAGGGCGGCGACGAAGGAGCACGTCGAGCTGGTGCTGCTGAGCGTCGGGTTCGGGCTGCTCCTGTCGATCCCGCTCGCGGTCATGGTGCGCGACCACCGCCGGCTGTCGACGCTGCTGCTCGGCGTGACGGGGGTGATCTACACGATCCCGTCGCTCGCGCTGTTCGCGCTGCTGGCGCCGATCACGGGACTGACCCTGACGACCGCTGTCATCGCACTGACCGCCTACACGCTGCTCATCCTGGTGCGCAACGTGCTCGCCGGCCTGGCGGGCGTCTCGGAGGAGGTCCGCGAGTCGGCCCGCGGGATGGGCCTGAGCCGCACGGGGATGCTGCTGCGCGTCGAGCTGCCGCTCGCGGTGCCGGCCATCCTCGCCGGCGTCCGCGTCGCCACGGTCTCGACGGTCGCGCTCGCGACGGTCGGCGTCACCGTCGCCCACGGCGGGTTGGGCCGGATCATCTTCCTGGGCTTCCGGGCCAACCTCTACCACGCGGAGATCCTCACGGGTACGGCGCTGTGCGTGCTGCTCGCGGCCATCGCCGAGGGGCTCTTCCTCGGGATCGAATGGCTCGCGACGCCCTGGGCGCGACGGTGAGCCTCGCCGGCCAGACCGTCGACTGGCTGCTCGACGGTGACCACTGGAGCGGGTCCGAGGGCATCCCGCACCGGCTGCTGGTGCACGTCGGGATCAGTGCTGCTGCCGTCGGCCTCGCGGCGCTGGTCGCGCTGCCGCCGGCTTTGCTGCTGGGCCACGCCCGGTCCCGCTGGGGCAGTGCGCTCGTCGCCGTCGGCAACGCGACCCGAGCCCTGCCCGTGCTGGGGGTGCTCATCATCCTGGCGTCCACCTCGCTCGGCATCAGCACCCGCTCGACGGTGCTGGCGCTGACCCTGTTTGCGATTCCGCCGCTGCTGAGCAACGCGTTTCTCGGCGTGCGGGACGTGGACCCGGACGTGGTGGAGGCGGCCCGGGGCAACGGCATGTCGGGCATGCAGGTGCTGCGCTCGGTCGAGCTGCCCCTGGCCCTGCCGCTGATCGCGGCTGGGCTCCGCACCTCCGCTGTGCAGGTCGTGGCGACGGCGACGCTCGCTGCCTATGTCGGCGGCGGTGGCCTCGGTCAGTTCATCAACGAGGGCTTCGCGCGCGGGGACGAGCCGGAGACCGTCGCCGGGGGTGTGGTCGTGGCGCTGCTCGCGCTCCTCGTCGAGGTGTCGCTCGGACTGCTGCAGCACCGGCTGGAGCCGGCGGTCGAAACCAGACTGTGACGTGTCTTGCAGTGGTTGCGGCCCTCCCGGTCTGGTTAGGTCGTGAGCGCGGGAAGTGCAACCCGCCCAGACACGCGGCCGCCCGACGCGGCCGGGACACAGGAGGCGGCCATGCGCGCTCGCACACTCATCGCCCTCGCGGCAGGGCTGCCGCTGCTCGTCGCGGGGTGCGGCGGATCGAGCAACAGCAAGCTGTCGTCCAACGGCACCGACAACAGCAAGGTGCTGGTCGTGCTCGCTGACGACCTCAAGCTCCAGACCGTCGACAACATCGTCCCGGTCATCCGCACCAAGGTCGCCTCCGACGCCGCGAAGCAGGCCCTCGAGAAGGTGTCCGCGGCGCTCAGCGTCGACGCCCTCATCGGCCTCAACAAGTCTGTCGACATCGACCGGCACACCTCCGAGGCGGCGGCGTCGTCGTTCGTCAAGGACAAGGGGCTCGACTCGGGAGTCTCCGGTGGCTCCGGCAAGCTCGTCGTCGGGGGCGCGAACTTCAGCGAGAGCCAGACCCTCGCCTACGTCTACGCCGACGCGCTCAAGGCGGCCGGCTTCAGCACCGAGGTCAAGACCGTCGAGAGCCGGGAGGTCTACGAGCCCGCCCTCGAGCGGGGCGACCTCGACGTCTTCCCGGAGTACGTCGGGACGCTGACCGAGTTCCTCAACACCAAGGCCAACGGCGCCAACGCCAAGCCCAAGGCGAGCAACGACCTCGACGCCACGCTGACCGCGTTGAAGGCGCTCGCCGGCCCGCGGGGGCTCACGGTGTATGCGCCGGCCGCTGCGGACGACAAGAACGCGTTCGCGGTCACGAAGAAGTTCGCGCAGGACAACAAGCTCACCAAGATCAGCGACCTCAAGAACCTCAAGGACCTGATCCTCGGCGGCCCGGCCGAGTGCCCGAAGCGACCCTTCTGCGAGCTCGGTCTCGAGAAGACCTACGGCCTGACCTTCAAGAGCTTCAAGAGCCTCGACGCCGGCGGTCCGCTCACCAAGGCCGCCCTCAAGGACGGCACCATCAACGTCGGTCTCGTGTTCAGCAGCGACGGCTCCCTCGGCACGCTGTAGGAGCCGGGCCTATGGTTGTGCATGATCCCGCTGGAAGACGTGCCGACGACGATCCAGGTGCTGGATGACCTGGCCGTCGAGGCCGAGCTAGCGGCTCCGCATGACCTGGCCGGGCTGGTCGACGGGTGTGCTCGGCGGCTGGGTGCGCTCGAGGCGGTCGTGTTCGTGGCGGACCTCCAGCAGCACATCCTGCAGCCGTTGGTCGTCGGGGCGGCCCTGACGGACAGTGCGTCCGAGCTGAACGTCGACGGGACCGTCGCCGGTCGGGCCTACCAGACGTCACAGCCGCAGCTGCAGACCGGCACCGACCTGGAGACGAAGCTGTGGCTGCCGCTCCTCCTGGGCACGCATCGGCTCGGCGTGCTGGCGGTGGTGCTGGACCCGCTCGCCGACGCTGCCGAGGACGGGCCCGTCGTCGGTGCGTTCCGCCGGCTGGCCACGGTCACAGCCGGCTTGCTCGCGGCGAAGAGCGCTTACGGCGACACCATCGTCCGGCTGCGTCGCAGTCACCACCTCGGCGTGGCAGCCGAGCTGCACTACTCGATCCTGCCGCCGCTCAGCTTCGCCAGCCACGAGGTCACGGTCTCGGCCGCGCTGGAGCCCTGTTATGAGGTCGCTGGCGACGCGATTGACTACTCCGTCGACCCGGGCCGGACGCAGGTTGCCATCTTCGACGGGATGGGGCACGGCCTGCACAGCGCCCAGTGCGCGGTCTTCACCGTCGCGGCCTACCGCAGCGCCAGACGGTCCGGGCTGGGACTCCTCGAGGTGATGGCCAGCGTGGACGATGCGCTCATGACAGGTCTTGGTGGCGAGCTCTTCACGACCTCCGTGCTGGCTGACCTCGACA
Organism: Frankiales bacterium; assembly: GCA_025465465.1. Lineage (GTDB taxonomy): Bacteria > Actinomycetota > Actinomycetes > Mycobacteriales > SCTD01 > RYN-111. The sequence continues at coordinate 53,291 of JAODND010000092.1, forward strand.
CCGCGACCGGAGTGCTGCGGTGGGTCAACGCCGGTCACCCACGGCCGCTGCTGGTGCGCGGAGGCAAGGTGGTGAAGACGCTCGAAACCGAGCCGCGGCCACCTCTCGGACTGGGTCACCTGCTTGCCGACGAGCCACCTGACGTCGGGGAGGAGCAGCTCGAGCCGGGCGACATGGTGCTCCTCTACACCGATGGGGTCGTGGAGGCGAGATCGCCTGACGGTGAGTTCTTCGGGGTCGAGCGGTTGTCCGACCTCGTGACCGCGCAGCTTGCTGGTGGCCTGCAGGCCCCGGAGACCATGCGTCGTGTGGTGCGGGAGCTGCTCACGCATCACGACGGTCAGCTGACCGACGACGCCACGCTGCTGATGCTCGAGTGGAACGGCCGCGCGGCCTCCGCGCTGACACACGCCTAGGGTTTCGGTGTGGTGAACCGGCTGGCCTCCTCGACGAGCCCATATCTCCTGCAGCACAAGGAGAACCCGGTCGACTGGTGGGAGTGGGGACCCGAGGCGTTCGAGGAAGCCGCGCGTCGCGACGTACCTGTCCTGCTGTCGATCGGCTACGCCGCCTGTCACTGGTGCCACGTGATGGCGCACGAGTCCTTCGAGGACGAGGCCACGGCCGCCTTCATGAACACGCACTTCGTGAACGTCAAGGTCGACCGCGAGGAGCGACCGGACGTCGACGCCGTCTACATGGAGGCCGTGCAGGCGATGACGGGTCACGGCGGGTGGCCGATGACCTCGTTCCTCACCACCTCGGGCGAGCCCTTCTTCTGCGGGACCTACTGGCCGAACGAGCCGCGGCACGGGATGCCGTCGTTCCACGAGGTGCTGCAGTCGGTCGCGCAGACCTGGGAGACCCGCCGCGCCGATGTCGACGCTGCCGGGCGCGACGTCGTGCAGCGGCTGTCGACGTCGATGCCGGCCTCGGACGCGACCGTCGACGCGGCACTGCTCGACAAGGCCTACGAGCAGCTCAGCCGATCCTATGACGGGGTGCACGGCGGTTTCGGCTCGGCGCCGAAGTTTCCGCCTTCGATGGTGCTGGAGTTCTTGATCCGCAGGGCTTCTCGCACGGGCGAGGGGTTGGACAAGGTCGCCCACACCTGCGAGGCGATGGCCCGCGGCGGCATGTATGACCAGCTCGCCGGCGGGTTCGCCCGCTATGCGGTGGATGGCGCGTGGGTCGTCCCGCACTTCGAGAAGATGCTCTATGACAACGCCTTGCTGCTCAGGGTCTACACGCACTGGCACCGCGCGACCGGGAGCACGTTCGCGGAGCGGGTCGTGCGCGAGACGGCAGAGTTCCTGCTCCGCGACCTGCGCACCCCGGAGGGCGGGTTCGCCTCCGCCCTGGACGCCGACACCGACGGCGTCGAGGGCCTGACCTACGCCTGGACCCCACGGCAGCTGGTCGAGGTGCTCGGCGAGGACGACGGCAGCTGGGCGGCGGAGCAGCTCGAGGTCACGGCCGACGGCACGTTCGAGCACGGGACGTCGACCCTGCAGCGGTTGCTCGAGCCCGCAGACGCTGACCGCTACGAGTCGGTGCGCGCTCGCCTGCACGCGGCGCGCGACGAGCGGCCGCAGCCCGGCCGCGACGACAAGGTGGTCGCGGCGTGGAACGGTCTGGCCGTCGCCGCGCTCGCCGAGGCGGGCGTGCTCTTCGACGAGCCGACCTGGGTGGACGCGGCACTGCGCTGCTCCCAGCTCCTCCAGGACCTGCACTGGGTGGACGGCCGGCTGCGCCGGGTCTCGCGGGACGGTGTCGTCGGCAAGCACGCCGGCGTGCTCGAGGACTACGCCGACGTCGCGGAGGGGCTGCTCGCGCTCTACTGGGCGACCGGCGACCTGGAGCACCTGCGCGGTGCCCACGCGTTGCTCGAGGTCGTGCTCACCCGGTTCCCCGACGGCAACGGCGGCTTCTGGGACACGGCCGACGATGCCGAGGTCCTGGTGCGGCGTCCGCAGGACCCCACCGACAACGCGACGCCGTCGGGGGCCGCTGCCGCGGCCGGTGCACTGCTGACCTACGCCGCCCTCACCGGCAGCGACGCGCACCGCACGGCGGCCGAGCACTGCCTGACCCAGCTGGCCGCGCTCTTCGGGCGGCATGCGCGGTTTGCCGGCTGGGCGCTGGCCGTCAGCGAGGCGCTGCTCGCCGGCCCTGCCGTGGTGGTCGTGATCGAGCGCCCCGACCTGCTTGCCGTGGCCCGACGCGGCACCAGTCCAGGGGCGGTCGTGGCGGTCAACGGCCCGCTCGCCGAGGGACGCGCGCCCGGGGCGGCGTACGTCTGTCGGCGGATGGTGTGCGAGCTCCCGACCACCGACCCCGACCGGCTGCGCGCCCAGCTCAGCTGAACGGGGTCTTGATCGCCTGGTTCCACCAGGCGAAGGCCTTCTTGGTGTCGCCGTCCCGGCGGATCGCGAGCAGCTCGAGTGCCCGCTCCGGCGCCTCCCACAGGACGACGGCGGCGCCGTTGCTGTTGACGTAGCAGGCCAGCGGCTTGCCGTTGCCCCAGGTGCTGCTGATCCCGGAGGGCGGCTTGCCCTTGTAGCCGCTGCACTTGCCGTCGGGCTTGCCGCCCTGGGTGCGGGCGAAGTCGGACTGCATGGCGGCCGCGTCGCGCCACTTCACCACGAGCACCTCGTCGACACCGGGGATCGTCGAGCTGCACGACACCGCCGTGCCGACGGCAGACTGCTGCGACTGGCAGCCGGCGTAGAGCGAGGTCGGGAGCTCCGTGATCGCGGTCGATGTCGTCGGCGTCGCGGTGGCCGAGGGCAGCGGCGCGCTGCTCGCGGCGGCGCCTCCGGTGGAGCCGATGGAGAGCCCCAGGGAGAGCCCGACGCCGAAGGCGAGGACCACGACCACGACCGCCAGCAGCACGAACCGGTTGCGCGTCACGCGGTCACCCTGCCATGCACGGCTTGTGCAAGTGATGCATGTGTGTAATCATGTAATCGTAACAACTGAAAGGGGGGAGCCCGATGAGGCACCCACACGAGAGAACCGGGCGACTGTCGCCCGACGACACCCCCAGGGGTCCACGAGGTGGACGAGGTCCGGGAGGCGGTCGAGGAAGGCATCACGAGCACGAGGTACCCAGCGCAGAGGGGGTTGACGGCTTCTTCGCCGGTCGACTGCCGGACACCTGGGGGACGCCCGAGCTCCGCATCGACCGTGACGAGATCACGGTCCTGGTGACGATCGAGTCACCGGCGACCGAGGGCGGTGCGGCCGACAGTGACGTCAACCGAGCCGCCGCCGAGCAGGGGCGGATCAGCCGCTGGCGCGAGGAGACCCGCGACGAGCGGGTCCAGATCGCGCGGGAGGCCGAGCACCGCTACGGCCGCAAGGTCGCCTGGGGCGCCACCACGGGCGGGACGACCGCGCTGTTCACGCACCTGTCGGTGCCCGTGATGACGCGGCTGCGCCAACCCGAGCGCCAGGTGCTCGACACGCTGGTCGACAGCGGGGTGGCCCGCAGTCGCGCCGAAGCGCTGGCCTGGTGCGTCAAGCTCGTCGGTGAGCACGCGGACAGCTGGCTCGCCGACCTGCGGCAGGCCATGGAAGCCGTCCAGAAGGTCCGCGACCAAGGCCCCACCCTCTAACGCCCGTCGATGTGAACTGGTGGGTTCCCGCATCCCCGTGCGGCGAGCCCACCAGTCCACATCCACGCGAGATCCACGCGAGGGGGGTCAGGTGCTGTAGATGGCCAGGCTGACGGCGATGTAGTGGGTGGCGAAGGCGGCGAGGGTGAACGCATGGAACACCTCGTGGAAGCCGAACCACCGGGGTGACGGGTCGGGCTTCTGGCGGGCGTACACGACCGCGCCGACCGAGTAGAGCAGCCCGCCCACGATGACGAGCACCAGGACGGCCACTCCGCCCGCGGACAGGATCTGCGGGACGATCCCGACAGCGACCCAGCCGAGCGCGAGGTAGAGGACCACGAACACCCAGCGCGGCGGCTGCCGGAAGACGTTGCGGAGCAGGATGCCTGCGAGCGCCCCGCCCCAGACGACGCCGAACACGAGCCAGCGCACCCAGCCGTGCAGCAGCAGCAGGGCGAACGGCGTGTAGGTGCCCGCGATCAGCACGAAGATCATCGAGTGGTCGAGGCGGGACATCAGGCTGTGCGCTCGCGGGCCCCACGTGCCCCGGTGATAGGCGGCCGAGGTCCCGAACAGCAGCGCCACGGACGCGGCGTAGACAGCCGCGGCGGCCCGCTCCCGGGCCCCGTCGGCGAGGCAGACGATCACGGTCCCGGTGACCAGCGAGATCGCGAAGGCGACTTCGTGCAGCACTCCGCGCAGGTGCGGCTTGACGGCGGTCTCGACCCTATGGACGGTCTCGGTAAGTGTGTCCAACAGATCTTCCTTCGCAGAGGGGTCACGGTGCGCGATCTCACAGGGTGGGGCACTGTTGCGTCTGGGTAGACAGTTGGCACACTTCTTGTCTCGCCGCGCTGCAGGCCGAGCCACCCTCGATGGAGAGGATCTCATGACGACCGCCTCAACAACTCCCGGGCTCGAGAACGCCCCCACCAACAACGCGACGCTGGTGGCGTGGGTCCGTGAGATCGCCGAGCTGACCCAGCCCGACCGGGTCGAGTGGGCGGACGGCTCGGAGGAGGAGTGGACGCGCCTCACGCAGCTGCTGGTCGACAACGGCACCTTCGTGAAGCTCGACGAGGCCAAGCGGCCGAACAGCTTCTATGCGAAGTCCGACCCGACCGATGTCGCCCGGGTCGAGGACCGCACCTACATCTGCTCCGAGCAGGAGGCCGACGCCGGCCCGACGAACAACTGGATGGATCCGGCGCAGATGCGCCAGACGCTCGAGCCGCTGTTCGCCGGCTGCATGAAGGGCCGGACGATGTATGTCGTCCCGTTCTGCATGGGCCCGCTCGGCTCCAAGATCAGCCAGCTCGGCGTCGAGATCACCGACAGCCCCTACGTCGTCGTCTCCATGAAGATCATGACCCGGATGGGCCGGGCCGCGCTCGACGAGATCGGCGAGAACGGCTTCTTCGTCCCGGCCGTCCACACCGTCGGTGCGCCCCTCGACGCGGGCCAGGCCGACACCCCCTGGCCCTGCAACGACACCAAGTACATCGTCCACTACCCCGAGACCCGCGAGATCTGGTCCTACGGCTCCGGGTACGGCGGCAACGCGCTGCTCGGCAAGAAGTGCTTCGCGCTCCGCATCGCCTCGGTCATGGCCCGCGACGAGGGCTGGATGGCCGAGCACATGCTCATCCTCAAGCTCACCTCGCCGCAGAACGACGTCCGCTACATCACCGCGGCCT
>JAODND010000020.1 GCA_025465465.1 Frankiales bacterium
GCAGGTGCCGGCCGAGCTCGCGGTCCAGCGCGCCGCGATAGGCCGCGCCCGGGTCGTCGGCGCCGACCGCCGCGGCACCGGCCAGCCGGCCGGAGAGCAGGGCGTAGAAGATGCCCTCGCCGGTCAACGGGTTCACCAGGGAGGCGGCGTCACCCGCCAGCAGCACCCGTCCGTCGGGCTGCACGGGGCGGCCCGTCGACAGCGGCAGGTGGTGCGAGCGGAGTCGCTCGGCCCCGGCAGCCTCGGGGAGCAGCTCGACGAGCCGCTCGTGCAGGGCGTCGCGGCCGTGCGGCATCGCGCGGAGGTTTGGCAGCAGCATCCCGAACCCGACGTTGGCGGTCCCCGCGCCGGTGTCGAACCGCCAGGCATAGGCAGGCCAGTCCCGGCCGTCCATGACGATCACCTGCTCCGGATCGCTTGTCTGCCAGGGGATGTAGCCCCGCACCGCCACCGCAATCGTCTGCTCGTCCTGCCTGGCCACGCCGAGCAGCCGCCGCACGACGCCGTTGGCCCCGTCGGCGCCGATGACGACGCGGGCGTCGATGTCGTCCAGCGCCCGGACGGTCTGGCGCCGAAACGTCGCCCCTCGGCGGACTGCCGCCTCGACCAGCCGGGCGTCGAACACGACGCGCGGCACGACGTAGTTGGGGCGCTGCACCTCCGACGACGCCTGGGTGCCTCTCGGGCTCACCAGCCGGAGTCGGCGTACCGGGGTCCGGTCGAGCAGGACGTCTGCGACACCGAGCCGGGCGAGCTCGTCCAGGGCATGGGGGGCGATGCCGTCGCCGCAGGACTTGTCGCGCGGGAAGTCTGCCTTGTCGACGAGCAGCACCCGGCAGCCGGGCTTGGTGCGCAGCGCCGACAGCGCGGCGGCGGCACCTGCGGGGCCGGCGCCTATCACTGCGACGTCATACACACGGCAAACCTAGGATGCCTGCATGTCTCCACCGAACCAGCGCAGGCGCGTGCTCTCCGGGATCCAGCCGACCGGTGCCGGCAAGCACCTCGGCAACTACCTCGGCGCGGTCCGGCACTGGACCGCGCTGCAGGACGAGTTCGAGTGCTTCTTCTTCATGGCCGACCTGCACTCGCTCACGATCCTGCCCGACCCGACGGAGCTGCGGCAGCAGTGCCGCAAGCTGGTCGCCGAGCTGCTCGCCATGGGGGTCGACCCGGCGAAGAGCACGTTGTTCGCGCAGTCGCACATCCCTGAGCACGCGGAGCTCTCGTGGGTCCTCTCCTGCCTGACGGGCTACGGGGAGGCGTCTCGGATGACGCAGTTCAAGGAGAAGGGCGGCGGCAACGTCGGGCTGTTCAACTACCCCATCCTGCAGGCCGCCGACATCTTGCTCTACCAGGCGCACGCCGTGCCTGTCGGCGAGGACCAGCGCCAGCACCTCGAGCTCACGCGCGATCTCGGGCAGCGGTTCAACAACCGCTACGGCGAGACGTTCACCGTGCCGGACCCCTATGTGCAGACGTCAGCCGAGCGGATCAAGGACCTGCAGGAGCCGACGGCCAAGATGAGCACCAGCAAGGGCGGCGCAGGCGTCCTGTGGGTGATCGAGGACGAGAAGCAGACCCTCAAGAAGATCAAGAGCGCTGTCACCGACACCGGCCGCGAGGTCGGCTACGACGTCGAGGAGAAGCCGGGCATCTCCAACCTTCTCACCATTCTCTCGGTGGCCACGGGGACTCCGGTGGACGACCTGGTCGGACGCTACGAGGGCAAGGGGTACGGCGACTTCAAGGCCGACGTCGCCGAGGCCGTCCTCCAGATGTTCGCCCCGGTGCGGAGCCGCTTCGACGAGCTCATCGCCGACCCCGGCTACCTCGACGAGGTGCTCCGGGAGGGGGCGGCGACGGCGGGCCCGGTGGCGTCGGCGACGATGGCCACTGTGAGGGACCGGATCGGGTTGCTGGCGCCCGCCTGATGGCTCGGCGTGACATCGGGGTCGCGATCGGCATCCCGGAGCCGTACACCAGCGAGCTGCAGGGCTGGCGGGAGCGGCTGGGCGACCCCAACGCGCACCAGATCCCGCCGCACGTGACGCTGCTGCCCCCTACCGCGCTCCGCACCGACGACCTCGCTGCGGTCGAGGAGCACCTGCAGGAGGTCGCCTCGCTGCACGAGCCGTTCCTCATGCACCTGCGTGGGTCCGGCACCTTCCGGCCGGTCTCGCCGGTGGTCTTCGTGCCCTTGGTGCAGGGGATCAGTGAGTGCGAGCTGATCGAGGCACAGGTCCGCTCCGGCGCCCTGCAACGGGAGGTCAGCTTCCCGTACCACCCGCATGTCACGGTCGCCCACGAGGTCTCCGAGGAGCACCTCGATCGCGCCTTCGAGGAGCTCGCGAGCTATGACGCCCGGTTCCGGGTGTGGGGCTTCACGATGTTCGAGAAGGGTCGCGACAACGTGTGGCGGCCGCAGCGCGACTTCCCCTTTGACCGTCCGCTGCCCGGGCCGGCGCTTCCGCCGGACGAGCCGGGGTAGACAGCCCTGGTGATCAACCCCAAGGCGACGTTCCAGCAGCTTCGTCGTCGGTGGCCGCTGGTCGAACACCTCGTCCGGATGTACCAGCGCTACCAGGCCGACACCGGCGACCGGCTGGCGGCCGCGGTGACGTTCTACTGGTTCCTCTCGCTGTTCCCGATCCTGCTGATCGCCGTCTACTTCACGCGGCTGACGCTGGGCGATGACGCCGGGCGCCAGGTCACGACCGGCCTGGGACCGTACCTCGGCCAGCCCACCGCGAAGGCCATCGCCAAGGTCGTCCAGGACAGCGCCGGGAAGGCGGGGCTGATCGGCCTCGTCGGCACGCTGCTGTCGGGTCTCGGCTGGATCGAGGCGCTGCGTGCGGCCATCCGCACGGTCTGGCACGAGAGCGTGGCCGCCGGCAACATCGTCACCCGCAAGATCGCGGACGTCATCGCGCTCGTCGGTCTGTTCGCGGTCATCGCGGCCTCCGTCGTCGTGAGCGGCGCTGCAACCGCGGCGACGACCAACGTGCTCGGCTTCCTCGGGATGTCGGCCAGCCTGGGCGCGGAGACGGTCACCTTCGTGGTCAGCTATGCGCTCGGCGCGCTCATCGACGTCGCGATCTTCCTCTACCTGTTCGTCGGCCTGGCGAAGGTGTCGACGCCGCTTCCGCGGGTCCTCCGGGGGGCCGTGTTCGGCGCCGTCGGGTTCGAGGTGCTGAAGTTCGCGGGCGCCTTCTACATCGGCCGCACCACGACCAAGGGCGAGGCGACCTACGGCACGTTCGCCGCTGTCGTGGGACTGCTGCTGTTCCTCAACCTGGTCTCGCGCCTGGTGCTCTACACGGCGGCCTTCACCGTGACAGTGACCGTGACGGTGCCGGATGACGACGACGCCACCGAGCCGAGCGCGCCGGTGTTGCGGGACGATCCAGCCGTGGCGCCGGCGGGGGAGAAGCAGGTGGTGCTGGCCGCCAGGGCCGTGAGCCTGGCCTCACTCGCGGTGGTCGCCGGGGTGGGGGTCTACGGGCTGAAGACCCTCAGTCGGCTGGTCCGCCGCTAACCTGCGGCCCATGAGCAACCAGCAGCTCCTCGAGGACTTCTACGCCGCCTTCGCGCGGCGCGACGGCAAGACGATGGCGGAGGCTTATGCGCCGGCGGCGACGTTCGACGACCCCGCCTTCCCCGGGCTCGCGAACGGCGAGCCCGGAGCCATGTGGGAGATGCTGACCGAGCGCTCGAAGGACCTCACGGTGGAGCTCGTCGAGTGCTCCGCCGACGAGACCAGCGGCACCGCGCACTGGATCGCCAGCTATACGTTCGGCGAGCCCGGCCGCCGGGTCGTCAACGACGTGCGCTCCCGCTTCCGGTTCGAGGACGGCGCCATCGTCGAGCAGCACGACGAGTTCGACTTCCGGCGCTGGGCCGGGCAGGCGCTGGGCCTGCCGGGCAAGCTGCTCGGGGGTCTGCTGCAAGGGTCCGTGCAGAAGAAGGCGCGCGCCGGCCTCGACGCGTTCGTCGCCAGCCGTTAGATCGGCGGGAGCTTCATCTTGCGGCCCTCGCGGCGCCGGCTGCGAAGGACGCCGCTGCCCAGGACGGCCACGCCCGCCCCGATCACGGCGGCCGGCAGGAGCGGCAGCCCGGTGCCCGACCCGGCGGCCACCTTGGTCACCCGCCGGGCGTCGAGAGGCTGCGAGGCCGGCGTCGGCACGGCGGCCGACGCGTCGAGCGGCTCGACGAGCTGACCGACGGGCCTGACGGCGGCGGCGGTGGCCTTGAAGCCCCAGTCGAGCAGGGCAGCCGCCTCAGGCCAGTACCGCGGGTTGGTCTTCATGAGCGTGACGACGAGCGTGTGGCCACCGCGAGTCGCCGCACCGACGAAGGTCGCGCGGGCGCTGACGGTGTAGCCGTTCTTGATGCCGATGGCGCCGGGGTAGTTGTAGAGCAACTTGTCATGGCTGCTGATCGCGATCGCCGTGCCGGGCTTGGCGCCGCGGATGTGGGCGTGCTTGGTCGCCACGTAGGTCCGGAAATCGGGCAGCTTCATGGCGGCTCGGGCGATGAGGGCCAGGTCGTAGGCGGAGCTGTGCTGCCCGCGCGCGTCCAGGCCGTTGTCGTTGACCGCGACCGTGTCGCGCGCCTGCAGACGCCGTGCCTCGAGGTTCATCTCGCGCACGGTCTTGCCGACGCCGCCGTTGGCGGTGGCGAGCGCGAGGGCGGCGTCGTTGCCGGAGACCACCAGCATGGAGGTGAACAGCTCGCTGACGGGGTAGCGCACGGTCTGGACCAGGCCGACCTTGGAGCCGTCGACGTTCACGTCGTCCCAGGTCGGCTGCACCCGCATCCGGGGGTCGAGGTGGGGGATGAGCGTCGCGGCCGTCAGCGTCTTGAGCGTGCTGGCGGGGGCGTACAGCCCGTGCGGGTCCTTCGCCGCGAGCACCGCGCCGGTGTCGAGGTCGGCGACCAGCCAGCCGGCCGCCGTGGTGGCCGGCAGCGCAGGGGCGGACGAGGGCGACACGATGCCGCGCGAGGCGAGCTGGTCGCCACCGATCGCGGCAGGGGTCTCCGCCTGGGCAGGAGCACCGGCAAGCAACGGGAGAGCCAGGGCAGCCGCGGCGAGAGCACGTCGTCGGGGAGTCCGCATGGTGGCCCCCATTCTACCGGACCCTCCCCGCCGTCGACGTGAAGAACGGCTCCCGGGGATGGGGCGGGGAGGGTTAGGTGTGGTGGAAGATCAGGGCGCGCTTGACTTCTTGGATGGCCTTGGTGACCTCGATGCCGCGGGGGCAGGCGTCGGTGCAGTTGAAGGTCGTCCGGCAGCGCCAGACGCCCTCCTTGTCGTTGAGGATCTCCAGCCGCTCCTCGGCGCCCTCGTCGCGGCTGTCGAAGATGAACCGGTGAGCCATGACGATGGCCTGCGGGCCGAAGTACTGGTCGTCGTTCCAGAAGATCGGGCAGGCGGTCGTGCAGGCGGCGCACATGATGCACTTCGTCGTGTCGTCGAACCGGGCACGGTCCTCGGCACTCTGCAGCCGCTCCCGCGTGGGTGCGTTGCCGCTCGTCATGAGGAAGGGCTTGACGGCCCGGAAGGCGTCGAAGAACGGCTCCATGTCGACGAGCAGGTCCTTCATCGTCGGGAGGCCCTTCAGGGGCTCGACGGTGATCTCGTCGCCCAAGTCCTTGATGAGGACCTTGCAGGCGAGCCGGTTGACCCCGTTGACCCGCATCGCGTCGGAACCGCAGACGCCGTGCGCGCAGGAGCGGCGAAACGTCAGCGAGCCGTCGAGGTACCACTTCACGTGGTGCAGAGCGTCGAGCAGCCGGTCGCCGCTCTCCACGGGGACCTCGAAGGACTGCCAGAACGCGTCCTCGGACAGCTCGGGGTCGTAGCGGCGGATCTTCAGCGTGACGAGCGTCATCAGTACGTCCGCTCGCTCGGCTGGTAGCGCGTCTGCACGACCGGCTTGTGGTCCAGCCGGACGTCAGTCCCCTCGCGGTAGGCCATCGTGTGCCGCATGAAGTGGACGTCGTCGCGGGTCGGGAAGTCCTCGCGGAAGTGCCCGCCGCGGGACTCGTGGCGGGCCAGCGCCGAGACGACGAGCACCTGCGCGAGGTCGAGCAGGAAGCCGAGCTCGACGGCCTCGAGCAGCTCGGTGTTGTAGCGCTGCCCCCGGTCGGACACGCCGACCTTCTCGTACCGCACCTGCAACGCGCGGATGTCGGCCTCGGCCTGCCTCAGCGTCGCGTCGGTCCGGTAGACCGACGCGTGCGCGTCCATGGTCTCCTGCAGCGCGGTGCGGATCGCGGCGACGTTCTCCTGGCCGCCGCCGTCGCGCAGCCGCTGCAGCAGGGCCTCGACCTGGCCGGCGGGGTCGTCGGGCAGCTCGACGTGGTGCACCTGGGAGTTGGCGTGGGCCGCGGCCGCCAGACCACCCCGGCGTCCGAAGACGTTGATGTCGAGCAGCGAGTTGGTGCCGAGCCGGTTGGCGCCGTGGACCGACACGCAGGCGACCTCGCCGGCGGCGAACAGTCCGGGCACCACCTCGGTGCTGTTGCGCAGCACCCTCGCGTCGATGTCGGTGGGGATGCCGCCCATCGCGTAGTGCGCGGTCGGCTGGATCGGGATCGGATCGGTGTAGGGCTCGATGCCGAGGTAGGTCCTGGCGAACTCCGTGATGTCGGGCAGCTTCGCGTCGAGCTGCTCCGGTGGCAGGTGCGTGAGGTCGAGGTAGACGTGGTCCCGTGCCGACCCGCAACCGCGACCGGCGCGGATCTCGGTGTAGATGGCCCGGGACACCAGGTCGCGGGGCGCGAGGTCCTTGAGGGTGGGGGCGTAGCGCTCCATGAAGCGCTCACCGTCGGAGTTGCGCAGGATGCCGCCCTCGCCGCGCGCGCCCTCGGTGAGCAGGATGCCCATCTTCCAGATGCCGGTCGGGTGGAACTGGTAGAACTCCATGTCCTCCAGCGGGATCCCACGCCGGAAGACGATCCCCATGCCGTCGCCGGTCAGCGTGTGCGCGTTGGACGTGACCTTGAAGACCTTGCCGAAGCCGCCGGTGGCGAACAGCACCGACTTCGCCTGGAAGACGTGCAGCTCGCCGGTCGCGAGCTCGTAGGCGACGACGCCCGCGGTGCGGCCGCCGTTCAGGAGCAGGTCGAGGACGTAGAACTCGTTGTAGAACTCGATGCCGTGCTTCACGCACTGCTGGAAGAGCGTCTGCAGGATCAGGTGGCCGGTCCGGTCGGCGGCGAAGCAGGAACGGCGGACGGCCGCCTCGCCGTGGTTGCGGGTGTGACCGCCGAACCGGCGCTGGTCGATCCGGCCCTCCGGGGTGCGGTCGAACGGCAGCCCCATCTTCTCGAGGTCGAGCACGGCGTCGATGGCTTCGCGACACATCACCTCGGCCGCGTCCTGGTCGACGAGGTAGTCGCCGCCCTTGACGGTGTCGAACGTGTGCCACTCCCAGTTGTCCTCCTCGACGTTCGCGAGGGCGGCGCACATGCCGCCCTGCGCAGCGCCGGTGTGGGAGCGGGTCGGGTAGAGCTTGGTCAGTACGGCGGTGCGCGAGCGCTGCCCGGCCTCCAGCGCAGCCCGCATCCCGGCGCCGCCCGCGCCGACGATCACCGTGTCGTACGTGTGGAACTGCACCACCGCGCCTACTTCATGCTCGGGTCGAAGGTGAAGATGACCAGCGTGCCCAGCACCAGCACGAGGAAAGCCGAGGTGTAGAGCAGCATCTTCAGCCAGAAGCGCGTGGAGTCGCGGACTGCGTAGTCGTTGATGACCGTGCGCAGCCCGTTGGTGCCGTGCAGCTCGGCGAGCCAGAGCTGCATCAGGTCCCAGGTGCGCCAGAACGGCGACGCCCAGCGGCCGGCGACGAAGCCCCAGTTGACCCGCTGCACGCCCCCGTCGAGGACGTTCATGATCAGCAAGTGGCCGAGGACCAGCACGACGAGCAGCAGCCCGCTCATCCGCATGAAGATCCAGCTGTACATCTCGAAGCTGGTGCGGGAACGCGCCCGCGACCGAGGCGCCTCGATCACGGTCATGAGCCGAAGACCTGCCGGAACGTGTGCGCCAGGACGGGTTGCGCGGCACCCGCCATCAGCAGGAACCACAGGGTCAGGACCGCGTAGGTCAGCTGCCTCTGGTACCTCGGGCCCTTCTCCCAGAAGTCGATCGCCATGATCCGCAGGCCGTTCAGCGCGTGGTAGAGCACGGCGGCGATGAGGCCGAACTCGAGCAGGTTGACGATCGGCGTCTTGTAGGTGGCGATCACCTTGTCGTAGGTGTCGGGGGACACCCGGACGAGCGCGGTGTCGAGCACGTGCGCGAACAGGAAGAAGAACACCAGGACGCCGGTGACCCGGTGCGCCACCCAGGACCACATGCCCTGTCGGCCGCGGTAGAGCGTCCCAGCCGGGGCCTTTGCCATGCCCCGCAGACTAACGAGCGGGAAACAGCAGGGACTGTGTGACTGGTCACCTCGTGCAACACGGTGGACCCACGCTCAGTACCGTGCCCCTATGACGCGCGAGTCGGAGTCGGGCTTCCCCATCGAGCCGCTCTACACCGAGCTGGCCCCGGGGCTCGACGAGCGGCTCGGCAGGCCCGGCGAGTATCCCTTCACCCGTGGCGTCTACCCGAGCATGTACACCGGCCGCCCGTGGACGATGCGGCAGTACGCCGGGTTCGGCACCGCCAAGGAGAGCAACGAGCGCTACCGGCACCTGGTCGCCCAGGGCACCGGGGGGCTGAGCGTCGCCTTCGACCTGCCGACGCAGATGGGCTACGACTCCGACGACACGATCAGCCATGGCGAGGTCGGCAAGGTCGGCGTGGCGATCGACTCGCTCGAGGACATGCGGGTGCTGTTCGACCAGATCCCGCTGGACAAGGTCTCCACGAGCATGACGATCAACGCGCCGGCGGCCGTGCTGCTGCTGATGTACCAGCTGGTCGCCGAGGAGAACGGCATCCCGGGCTCCGCCATCACCGGCACCATCCAGAACGACGTGCTCAAGGAGTACATCGCCCGCGGCACCTACATCTACCCGCCGGCGCACTCGCTGCGGCTGATCACGAACATCTTCGAGTACTGCCGCACCGAGATCCCGAAGTGGAACACCATCTCGATCTCCGGCTACCACATGGCCGAGGCCGGTGCGTCGCCCACGCAGGAGATCGCGTTCACCCTCGCCGACGGCATCGAGTACGTCAGGGCAGCTGTCGCCAGCGGCCAGGACGTCGACGACTTCGCCCCCCGTCTCGCCTTCTTCTTCGTGAGCCGCACCACGCTGCTCGAGGAGGTCGCGAAGTTCCGCGCCGCGCGCCGGATCTGGGCCGACGTCATGAAGAACGAGTTCGGCGCCACGGACCCGAAGTCGCAGATGCTGCGGTTCCACACCCAGACGGCCGGGGTCCAGCTGACGGCGCAGCAGCCCGAGGTGAACCTGGTCCGGGTCGCCATCCAGGGCCTGGCGGCGGTGCTCGGTGGTACGCAGTCGCTGCACACGAACTCCTTCGACGAGGCCATCGCGCTGCCGACCGTCAAGGCCGCGACGCTCGCCCTGCGCACCCAGCAGGTGCTGGCCTACGAGACGGATGTCACCGCCACGGTCGACCCCTTCGCCGGGTCCTATGTCGTCGAGGCGATGACCGACGAGGTCGAGAAGGCCGCGCGCGAGCTGATGGCCCAGGTCGAGGAGCTCGGGGGGGCTGTGGCCGCCATCGAGAAGGGCTTCCAGAAGAGCGAGATCGAGAAGTCCGCCTACGGCATCGCACTGGGCATCGACAGCGGCGAGCGCATCGTGGTGGGGCTCAACAAGTTCCAGGCGGCGCAGGAGGAGCGATACGAGCCGCTGCGGGTCGACCCGCAGATCGAGCAGGACCAGCGGGCGCGGCTCACCGAGCTGCGGGCCACGCGCGACCAGGCCGCCGTGGACGCCGCCCTGGACGCCATGAAGAAGGCGGCCGTCGGCAACGACCCCCACGCCGACAACGTGCTCTACCCCATGAAGAACGCTCTCAGGGCGCTGGCCACCGTCGGAGAGGTCTGCGGAGCGCTTCGTGAGGTCTGGGGGGTCTACACCCCTCAGGAGTTCTTCTAGACACCGGCCGTAGACTCCGTGCTGTCCAGGGGGGACCGTCTCGACGGGGAGGACTCCCCTTGTGCTCGTGATCGCTGTCATAGCCGCTCTCGCGGTGTTCGCGCTCCTGCTTGCCATCCCCATGGTCCGGCGCAACCACCGGCTCGACGAGGTGGACAGGTTCCACGTCGCTCGCTCCCTCACCACGGCCTGGTCGACGCAGCCCACGCCGGTGCTCAGGGTGCCGGCCGAGGGTGAGGACCTCACCGGCGAGGGTGATCGGGTTCGCCCACCGAGGAGGAATGGCCGACCGGCCTGAGAACTCCCTCGAGGCCTTCGAGCACGCGTTGTCCCTCGGGGTGACCGGGTTGGAGTCCGACATCTGGCTGGGGTCCCAGGGCGAGCCCGTCTTGAGCCACGGTCCGCCGGGCGCAGGCTCCGTCCAGCTCGCGGAGCTGTTCGGGCGCTGCGGCACCGACTTCGACCTGTCGCTCGACATGAGAGGTCCCGGCGCCGCCGTTCGGACCGTCGAGGTCGCCCGGGCGGCGGGCTTCGACCTCTCCCGGCTGTGGCTCTGCGGCGGTGGTCTGCGCTCCGCACCCTGGCGCGAGCTCGACCCTGACGTCCGGCTCGTCACCGACCTGCGCTGGCGGGACGCCGTCCTGCGCAGCCGGAGTGCGATGGCGGCGGCGCGCTCGGCAGGCATCGACGCGGTGAACCTCCGGCACGGCCGCTGGTCGCGACGGCTCATCCGGCACGCTCACGAGGCCGGCCTGCTCGCCTTCGGCTGGGACGTCCAGTTCGCCTGGACCATGCGCCGGGCGGTACGACGTGGGCTGGACGCTGTTTACTCTGACCGGCCCCGGTTGCTGGTGGAGGTGCTCCCCCTTTGAAGATCCCGTTCGAGGCCTCGTCGCGCTCGAGCCTCGGCGTGGAGTGGGAGCTGCAGCTGGTCTCACGCGAGACCCGCGAGCTCACCAGCGGGGCGTCGGGGATCCTCACGGAGCTCTCCCCCACGGGCGAGCATCCCAAGGCCAAGCACGAGCTGCTCGAGTCGACCATCGAGGTCATCACCGGGGTCTGCTCGACCGTCTCCGAGGCGACGGCCGACCTCGCAGCGACCATCGCCGAGCTCCGGCCGCTCGTCGAGGCCCGCGGCCTCGCCATGATGTGCGCAGGCACGCACCCGACGACTGACTGGGCGACGCAGACGATCAGCCCCAACCCGCGCTACGCCAAGCTCGTCGAGGACATGCAGTGGCTCGCGCGGCAGCTGCAGATCTTCGGCGTCCACGTGCACGTGGGGGTCCGGTCGGCCGACAAGGCCATCCCGATCGTCAACGCGCTGTCGTCCTACATCCCGCACCTGCTCGCGCTGTCCGCCTCGTCGCCCTACTGGATCGGGCACGACACCGGCCTCGCCTCGAGCCGGTCGAAGGTCTTCGAGAACCTCCCGACCGCCGGGCTGCCCTACCAGCTGGCCGGCTGGGGGGAGTTCGAGTCCTACATGGAGACCCTCATCTCCACCGGCACGATCGGCTCCATCAAGGAGGTGTGGTGGGACATCCGGCCGCACCCGACCTATGGCACGGTGGAGCTGCGCATCTGCGACGGCCTGCCGACGCTCTACGAGGTCGGCATGGTGGCGGCGCTGGCGCAGTGCCTCGTCGACGTCCTCGACCGCGAGATCGACAAGGGCTACACACTGCCGACCCCCAAGGGCTGGGTGGTGCGGGAGAACAAGTGGCGCGCCGCCCGCTACGGGATGGACGCCCAGATCATCCGCGAGGACGAGACCACCCGCCCGGTGCGCGACGCGCTGCTCGAGCTGGCCCTGGACCTCAAGCCGGCGGCGGAGCGGCTCGGGTGCGTCGAGGAGCTCGCCCGCATCGAGCAGGTCGTCGCCAAGGGCGCGTCCTACCAGCGCCAGCGCGCCGCCGCGTCCGCTGCCGGCGGCGACCTCCATGCGGTGGTCGACAGCCTGGTCGCGGAGTTCGACGCGGGGCAGCCGTGAGCCTCGACCTCGTGGCGGTCCGGCGCGACCTGCATCGCCACCCGGAGCTGGGTCGTCAGGAGCGCCGCACGACAGCCGTCCTCGCCGACCACCTCATCGCCGCCGGCCTCGCGCCGAAGGTGCTCGCCGGGGGCACCGGGCTGGTCTGCGACATCGGCGCCGAGGGCCCGCTCGTCGCGCTGCGCGCGGACATCGACGCCCTGCCGCTGCAGGACGAGAAGGACGTGGCGTACCGGTCCACCGTCGACGGGGTCTGCCACGCCTGCGGGCACGACGTGCACACCACCGTCGTCCTCGGTGCCGGCCTCGCGCTCGCCCAGAGGGACCTCCCGGGGCGGGTGCGGCTGGTCTTCCAGCACGCCGAGGAGCAGATGCCCGGCGGTGCCCTCGACGTGCTCGCCGAAGGACACCTCGAGGGGGTGTCCGCGATCTTCGGCCTGCACTGCGACCCGTCGCTCGAGGTCGGCCGCATCGGGCTCTCGAGCGGCCCCATCACGGCCGCCGCGGATGCCGTCGAGGTGCGCCTGACCGGGCCGGGCGGTCACACCAGCCGGCCCCACAACACCGTCGATCTCGTCCATGTGCTCGCGACCGTCGCCACCGGCCTGCCGGACGCCTTGTCCCGCCTCGTCGACCCGCGGGCCGGGCTGTGCCTCGTCTGGGGTCGGATCTCGGCCGGCAACGCACGCAACGCCATCCCGCGCGAGGGCGTGCTCGCGGGGACGCTGCGGGTGCTGGACAAGAACGCCTGGCAGCAGGCACCGGAGCTGGTCGAGCGGCTCGTCAACGGCCTCGTCGCGCCGTACGGCGCGCGTGCTGTCGTGTCGTACGAGCGGGGCGTGCCGCCGGTGGTCAACGACCCCGGGGCGACGCTGCTGCTCGGTGCCGCGGTGACGCGGGCGCTCGGGCCGTCGGCGCTGGTGCCGACGGTGCAGTCGCTCGGCGGCGAGGACTTCGCGTGGTACCTCGACCACGTGCCGGGGGCGATGGCCCGGCTCGGGGTCCGGCCACCCGGGTCGGAGCGGTCGATGGACCTGCACCAGCCCACGTTCGACGTGGACGAAGGTGCCTTGCAGGTCGGCGTCGACGTGCTGGTCGCCGCTGCGCTCGCCGCGATGGGGGCGGCGTGACGGCACCGAGTGCCATTTTGTAACGTGTTCTTGTTTCCCGGGAGGTGGCAGTGGCTGACGTGACCGTCGACGTCCTCGTCGTGGGCGCGGGTCCCTCTGGGCTGTACGCCGCCTACTACGCGGGCTTCCGGGGCCTGTCGGTGTCCGTCCTCGACGCGCTCCCGGAGGCCGGCGGCCAGATCACCGCCCTCTACCCCGAGAAGATGATCTTCGACATCGCCGGGTTCCCGGCGGTCCGCGGCAAGGACCTCGTCGAGAACCTGGTCAACCAGGCAGCGCCGTTCGAGCCTGTCTACCTGCTCGGCGAGCAGGCGATCTCCTATGCCGACCGCGGCGACGACGTGCTCATCACGTGCACCTCGGGCAAGACCGTGGCCGCCAAGGCGGTCATCGTGACCGGCGGGATCGGGACGTTCAACCCGCGCCCGCTGCCCGGCGGCGAGCCCTTCGAGGGCAAGGGCCTGGAGTACATCGTCCCCACCTACGCTCCCTACGCCGGGAAGGACGTCGTCGTCGTGGGTGGCGGCGACAGCGCGGTCGACTGGGCGCTGGGTCTCGAGGGCGTCGCGTCCTCGGTGACACTGGTGCACCGGCGCGAGGAGTTCCGGGCGCACGCGCACTCGGTGAAGCTGCTCAAGGACTCCTCGATCACGGTCATCACGCCGGTCTCGCCGGTGTCGGTCAACGGCGACGGCATCGTGACGTCGTTGACGGTCCGCCACGTCAAGACCAAGGAGTCGCAGGACCTGGAGTGCCACGCGCTGGTCGCGGCCCTCGGCTTCACGGCCGACATCAGCCCGCTCGAGAGCTGGGGACTGGCGACCGAGGACCGGCACATCGTGGTCGACACGACGATGGCCACCAACCTCCCGCGGGTCTACGCCGCCGGCGACATCACGGAGTACCCAGGCAAGGTCCGACTGATCTCGGTCGGCTTCGGGGAGGCTGCGACGGCGGTGAACAACGCGGCTACCGTGATCGACCCGGAGGCAACGGTGTTCCCCGGCCACTCGACGGAAGGCGCTCAGGCGTGACGTACGTGATCACCGACTCGTGCGTGGACATCAAGGACATGTCCTGCATCGAGGAGTGCCCGGTCGACTGCATCTACGAGGGCGACCGCAAGCTCTACATCCATCCCAAGGAGTGCATCGACTGCGGGGCCTGCGAGCCCGTCTGCCCGGTCGACGCGATCTACCCGGACCGCACGCTCCCGACCGAGAAGGTCGCGGACAAGGAGGACAACCGGGTCTTCTTCTACGAGCTGCTGCCCGGCAAGGACGAGCTGCTCGGGTCGCCCGGCGGCTCCATGAAGACCGGCCCCATCGAGGCCGACACCCCGCGTACCGCTGAGCTCCCGCCCAACCCCGACGCCGACTGACCTTCCCTGCTGCTGTTTGACGTCAGCGCCTCCGGCTGAGCGTGCATCTGCCGGCCCAGGTCACAGATGAGCAGGGAAGCTAGCTGGTCTGGTCCTCGGACCAGACCCAGAGGCGGGCGGCCTGGTCGGGGTCGACGGCCCAGGGCATCACCCCGGCCGTCAGGTCGTCGTTGACGGGACCGGCGACGCCGCAGTCCTCGAGGTAGGAGCCGTTCGGCAGGCCCTCGGTCACGGCCGCATAGACCGTCGTGGCCGCGCCCTGCGGGATGCTCTTGAACGTCGGCAGCCGCTTGGCCAGGCCCTCGGAGTCGTCAGCGGTCAGGTGCCGGCCGAGCTCGGTGAGGATGACGCCGGGGTGCACGGCGTACGACGTGAAGCCGCGCGCCGCGAGGCCCTGGGTGAACAGGATGTTGGCCGTCTTGCTCTGCCCGTAGGCCTTCCACTTCTCGTAGTGCGAGGCGTCCCGGAAGTGCGGGTCGTCCCAGAGCATGCCGCTGCGGAAGTGCCCCCGCGAGGACAGGTTGATGATGCGCGAGCCGCTGACGAGCTGGGGCAGCAGTGCTGTGGTCCACACGAAGTGCCCCAGGTGGTTGGTGCCGAGCTGCAGCTCGAACCCCTGGGCCGTGCGGGTCAGCGGAGGGGCCATCACCCCTGCGTTGTTGATGAGGAAGTCGATGCGGGGGAGCCGGGCGGCCGCGTCGGGTGCCGCTCGGCGGACGGAGTCGAGGTCGGCGAGGTCGAGCTCGATGAGGTCGCAGTCGACGACGGCCTTGCCCTTGGCCAGGTCGCGGACGGCGCCGACCACCTCGCACCCCTTCGACTGGAGCGCCCGCACCGTCTCGATGCCGAGGCCGGCGGAGGCGCCCGTGACCAGCGCCGTCCTGCCGGTCAGGTCGACGCCCTCAAGCACCTCGTCGGTGGTGGTCTCCGCTGACACCTCAGACGGTCGGGACGCCCGGGACCTCGGTGCCGGCGGGCAGCGAGATCGACTTGGACTCGAGGTAGGCGGCCAGACCCTCGGGACCGAGCTCACGGCCGACACCCGACTGCTTGAAGCCGCCGAACGGGGCGGCGAACTCCAGCGCGAAGGCGTTGACCGTGTAGGTCCCGGTGCGGACCTTGCGGGCCACGTCGATGCCGGCGGCGACGTCGGCGGTGAAGACCGAGCCGGACAGCCCGAAGTTGCTGTTGTTCGCGATCCGGATCGCCTCCTCGGGGGTGTCGTAGGCCAGCACGGAGACGACCGGGCCGAACACCTCCTCCTGGGCGATGGTCGAGTTGGGGTCCACGTCGATCACGAGGGTCGGCTCGACGTACCAGCCCTTCGACTGCGAGGCCGGCCGGCCGCCGCCGACGGCGATCTTGCCGCCCTCCTTCTGCGCGATGGCGATGTAGCCCTCGACGCGGTCGCGCTGGCGGGAGGCGACCAGTGGCCCGATCTGCGTGGCCGGGTCGAGCGGGTCGCCGACGACCTGTGCGGCGGTCCACTCCGACAGCGCGTCGACGGTCTCGGAGTACCTGTCGCGGCTGACCAGGATGCGGGTCTGCGCGACGCAGGCCTGGCCGTTGTTCATGAATCCGGATCCCAGCGCCTGCGGCACGGCGAGCGCCAGGTCGGCGTCGGGCAGGAAGATGGAGGCGCTCTTCCCGCCGAGCTCGAGGGTGACGCGCTTGAGCTGCGCCCCCGCGGCTGCGGCGATGAGCTTGCCGGCGGCGGTGGAACCGGTGAAGCCGACCTTGTCGATGCCGGGGTGGCTGACCAGGTGGGCACCGACGTCGCGACCGGCGACGACGATGTTGAGCACGCCCTTGGGCAGGCCGATGGTCTCGCAGGCCTCGGCCAGCTTGTAGGCGTCGAGCGGCGTCTCGGGCGACGGCTTGAGCACCACGGTGCAGCCGGCGAGCAGGGCGGGGCCGAGCTTGAGGACCGTGGTGAACAGCGGGACGTTCCACGGCACGATCGCGGCGGCGACGCCGACCGGCTCGCGGCGCACCAGGGCCGGGCCCATGATGCCCGTGCGGAGCTCCTCGAAGTGGTAGGTCTCCGCGAGGCCCGCGTAGTAGTTGAGCACCATGGCGCTCGCGTAGACCTGGCCCATCTGGGAGAAGCTGAACGGCGAGCCCATCTCGCTGGAGATGGTGCGGGCCCAGTCGTCCATCTCGCCGGTGATCAGCTCGGCGAGCCGGGTGAGGTAGCCGGCGCGCTCCGCCGGTGTGAGCTGGGGCCACGGGCCGTTGTCGAACGCCTCGCGCGCGGCCGCGACGGCCTTGTCGATGTCGGCGTTGGTGCCGTCGGGCACCCGAGCGATCACCTCTTCGGTGTGGGGGCTGATGACCTCGATGGTCCCGTTCCCGGTGCTGGGGATGAACTCCCCGCCGACGTAGATGTGCTCGCGCGTCTCCACTGCAGGACTCCTTCTCCGGGCTCCGCTGCCCGTCGTCGTGAGTATGGAACACGTTCTACTCCGAGCGCCAGGCCCGTCTCGACCGATCACGTTCCGTAGCCTCGTTGCTGCTCGCTGTGAGGTCCGTTTCGAGGCAGTTGCGCAGGGATGTCCGGGTGGTCCACGATCCGGGCTCCCCCCGCCGACGCCCCTCGGGGCCAGAAGGAGCAACCTTGTGAAGAAGTCGCTCGCGGTCGTGGCCTGCGCCACGGCACTCAGCACCGCCGGCGCCCTGACCCAGCCCGCCCTCGCCTCTCCCAACGGCGCGACCTGCTCGCTCAACGGACAGGCCAGCTTCAGCACCCCGTTGGGCTCCACTGCCCACGACTTCACCTATGGCTTCACCGGCACGCTGAGCAGCTGCTCGGCCGGTGACGCCGCGTCCCCGGGGCTGCCAGGTGCCTCGACCGTCACGGCCAAGATCTCCGCCGGGTCGCCGGTCGTCGTCGGCGGCGTGACCTATCAGGAGCCGAAGGCCACCGGCAACGGCTCCTGCGCCAGCAGCACCACCGCCGGCAAGGCGCTGGTCCAGTGGTCCGACAACGCCGTCACGATCATCGACTACACGACGACGGGCGCCGCGGCAGCGGTGGGCCTCAAGGGCACGGTCATCTCGAGCCTCACGGCCACCGCGGCCGACGGCACGACCACGACCTTCACCACGACGCGCTACCTGGCCGACAACGCCCTCGGTGCGCTCGCCTTCGAGCCGCCGGACCCGACGGCCTGCGCGGGTGCGGGTGTGCCGGCCGCCGGCATCCAGGGCCAGACCATCCTCGGCTCGCCGAGCTGACAGCGGTGACGCCGCCCCGTGCTCGTCACGGGGCGGCGTTCAGCTGCTCGTTCAGTCGCTTGCCGGGGTGGCCGCCGCGCGGCTCGATGAAGATGCCCTCGGCCTCGGCGAGCACCACGCCGTCGAGCGTCGAACGGCCCCAGGCGATGACCTTGCGTCCTTCATGGGAACGCACGCCGCCCTCGTAGTCGATGCGCCGGTTCAGTGGCGTGCCGGCAAGCAGCTTCACCGACAGCGTGCCGGTGAACCCGGCGACGCCTGAGGCGGCCTGTGCGACGCCGAGCAGGTCGTCGAACGCGCTGATGACATAGCCACCGTGCACCAGTCCGGGTGGCCCCTCGAAGTAGGCGGGGTAGGTCGCATGACCGCGTGTCGTGGTGCCGTCGAACTCGAGCACCAGCGGTGCGGCCATGGCGTTCGACAGGCCACTCAGCGGTGAGCGCTCGAGCAGCGAGTTGTCGACGGGCGTGAGGTGCGGACCGGCTGCCCGGATGTCCGGCATGTCGGTGAAAGCCTTGCGCAGCAAGGCGATCCGCACCTCCGCCTCGGCGAGCGCCTCCTCGGACGCGGCCTCGACGTCGAGCATGAGGACGTCACCGATCAAGCCACGGACCTCCTCGGCGAGGGCGTGCTTGCGGAGGCGACGCGGCGACGGGTCCAGGTAGGTCGGGTGCCAGTCCTTCATCGAGCGGCAATCAGGTCGCCGAGCGACTCGAGGGTGCGCTGCGCACCGCCGAGCGAGAGCTCGAGGACCTTGCCGATCAGGAACCACTTGTGCAGCGGGTAGCTGACGTCGACCCCGAGGCCGCCGTGCAGGTGCACCGCCTTGGACGTCACCCGGTGGATGCCGTCCGCGCCCCAGAAGGCCGCGATCGCGGTCTGCTCGGCGGCGTCGTGTCCCTCGTCGACGCGCCAGACGGCCTGGGCCGTCGTGAGCCGCATGCACTCGACGTCGATGTAGCAGTCGGCCACCTGGTAGGTGATCGCCTGGAAGGTCGCCAGTGGCTTGCCGAACTGCTCGCGGGTCGACACGTGCTTCGCCGCGATGAGCAGCGACGCCTCGGCGACCCCGACGGCGTAGGAGCAGGTGAGCAGCGTCAGTCGCTGCAGTGCTGTGCTCGCCTTCTCCTCAAGGAGTACGGCGGGAGCGCCGGCGAGCTCGATGGTCGCCGCCGGCTCGTGTGAGCTGACCTCCTCGGCCGCGCGGGTGACGCCCTCGGCCGCGAGGTCGACGAGGTAGAGGTCCTCGCCGGCCGACACGATGGCGTGCGTGGCCTCCGACGCCCACGCCACCGCGATCTGCGAGCCGGTGAGGCGTCCGCCAGTGGCCGTGACGCCGCCCTTCCAGCCGTCAGCCTGCAGCGCCGGCACGACGAGGCGCGAGCCGCCGAGCACGTCCTCGACCAGAGCTGCGTCGGTCAGCGCCGGCAGCGCCGCGAGGACCGGTACGAGCGGCACGCGGGCGGCGGCCTTGCCGGCTTCCTCGGCGAGCACGCTGGACACGGCGAGCGGGAGGTCACGGGACAGGCCGAGCAGGCCGGCGTCGACGAGCTTGGCCCACAGCTCGGTGTCGAAGCCCTCGACGCCGAGACCTGGGTGGGTCGCGGTCGCGAACAGCTGCTGCGCGAGGCCGCGGACGGCCTCCTGCTCCTCGGTGGGGGTGAAATCCACGGCTATCGCGCTCCTCGGGGAAGGCCCAGGGCGGTCTGGACGAGGATCTCGCGCTGCACCTCGTTGGAGCCGCCGCCAAAGGTACGGACCGGTGCGCTCCGGTAGGCCCTCTCGAGGACGCCGGCGAGCTCTGCTGCCGGCGACCCCTTCTGCACCATGCCCGCACGCCCGATGATCTCGAGCAGCAGGCGATAGGACTCGATGTCGGTCTCGGACCCGAAGACCTTGCCGGCGCTCGCGTCGGCCGGGGTCAGCGTGCCCGCGTCGGTCTTCCAGGCCATCCGCCAGTTGAGCAGCTTGAGGGCGTCGAGCCGGGCGTAGACCCGGGCGAGGGTCTGCTTCACCCAGGGGACGTCGATGACCCCCTCGGCGACCGCCCACTGCCGCACGGCCTCGAACAGCTCGAGGGAGCGACCGCCCATCGCGGCCAGCGCGACGCGCTCGTGGTTGAGCTGGCTGGTGATGAGCCGCCAGCCCTCGTCGACGTTGCCGACCACCATCGAGGCCGGCACGTGCAGGTCCTCGTAGTAGGTCGCACTCGTCACCTCACCGCCCACGGTGACGATCGGGGTCGCCGAGAAGCCGGGGGACTTCGTGTCGACCAGCAGGATGGTGATGCCCTTGTGCTTCGCGGCATCGGGGTTGGTGCGGGCGGCCAACCAGATGTAGTCGGCGGTCAGGCCACCCGTCGTGTAGACCTTGTTGCCGTTGATGACGAACTCGTCGCCCTGCCGCTCGGCCTTGCACCGGAGCGACGCGAGGTCGGTGCCGGAGCCCGGCTCGGTGTAGCCGATGGCGACGTCGAGGGTGCCGGCCAGGATCCGCGGCAGGAAGGCGTCCTTCTGCTCGGTGGAGCCGTGCCGCATGAGCGTCGGGCCGACGGTGTTGAGGGCGATCATCGGCACCGGTGCCTGGGCCCGGGTGGCTTCGTCGAAGAAGACGAACTGCTCGAGGACCGAGCGGCCCTGTCCGCCGTACTCGGTGGGCCAGCCGATGCCGAGCCAGCCGTCGGCGCCCATCTTCTGCCGGACCTCGAGCGAGGTCGGGCCGTTGTGCCCTTCGGCGGCCATCGCCGCCTTGACGGCAGGCGTCAGGAGCGCAGCGAAGTAGCTGCGCAGCTGGTCGCGCAGCTCATGCTGGGCGGGGGTGTAGTCGAGGTACACGCGGGCTCCCCATCTAGAACGTGTTCTCGTTTCAGTGAAGCATCAAACGCGTTCGAGCGCACGGGCGGTGTCCCGGTCGAGGTGCCGGGTGCCGAGCAGCATCAGGGCCGAACCGATGAGGATGACCCCCGTGGTGCAGCGGAAGGCGAACCCGAGGTCGCCCTTCACCTCACCCGTGTGGATCCGGATCATGTGGGTCTCGGCGATCAGGCCGATGACGGGCGGGGCGATCGCGGACAGCACGTTGGCGCCGAGCTTGAGCATCCCGAAGGACGTGCCACGCAGCTCCGCGGGCACCACCTCGGCGGCGATGCACGTGATCGGCGGCAAGGAGCTCACGACCAGGGCGACGCCGACCATCTGCAGCGGCAACCGGACCGCATAGACCGGAAGGCCGTCGAGGAAGCTCACGAACAGCAGGACCGCACCGACCGCGGTGACGAAGGCCGTCAGGAGCATCAGTGCGCCGGGCACCCGGTTGCGCACCTTGTCGGTCGCGATGCCGCCCGCGACGCCCCCGGCGATCGCGCCCACCAGGATGACGCCGCCGGCGATGCCCGGAGCGGTCGCTTCCGAGAGCCCGGAAGCCCTGACGTGGTAGGCGATCCCCCAGAAGCCGAGCGCCGTCAGGATGCCGTTGATGAACGCGGTGGCACCGAGCAGCACGCGCAGCGACGGCACGGCCCAGGTGGCCTTCACCGCCTGCCAGGTCGTCATGGCCTCGCCGGCCTCGGTGACGGGTTGGAGGTGCTCGTCGGAGTCGCCGCGTGCCGGCAGCGGCAGGTTGCGCACCAGCAGCGCCACCAGGATCCCGGGCAGGCCGACCGCCAGCACGGCGACCCGCCAGCCGGCGAAGTGGTAGACCAGACCGCCGAGCGCCGTGCCCACCCCGATGCCGACGGTGGGCACGACCCGCTGCCAGGCATAGGCGCGGCCGCGGATCTCGACCGGGTAGTAGTCGCAGACGAGTGACTGGACGGCCGGGTCGTTGATCGCATCCCCGGCGCCGAGCACGGCGCGCGAGGCGAACAGCTGCGAGAACCGCTGGCTCGCCGCGGCCAGCAACGTGGTCGCGGACCAGATGGCGAGCACGACGCTGACGAGGATCCGGCGGTCGAGGCGGTCGGCGAGCCGACCCCCGGGTACGGCGAGCAGCAGCGCTGCCACGATCAGCGCGGAGTTCAGCAGGCCGGCCTCGCTGTCGCCGAAGTGCAGGTCGCGCTGCACGGCCTCGATGACGGCCGGCAGCACCCCGCGGTCGAAGGAGTCGACCAGGCCGACCAGGCAGAGGACCGCGAGCGGCCGCCTCCCGTACCGGCCCCACTTCACCTGCGCGAGAGGTGCGGGAAGATCCTGCGGGCGTGCTCCTCCGTGAGTCGGAAGAAGGTCGCGGTCGCGGTGACCGTCGTCGTCTCGCCGGACCTGATCGAGCCGGCCATCTCGACGATCCGGTCGCCGGCTGTGACGACGTGCGCTTCGAGAGCGAGGTCCGTGTGGATCGGAGTCGGCGCGGCATAGCGGATCTCGAGCCCGATCGTCATGCCGCCGACCTGTGCCGCGATGCCGGCGTCACCGAAGAGCTGGTCCATCACCATGGCCAGCACGCCGCCGTGCACGAGCCCCGGGGCGCCCTCGTAGGGGGTGCCGAACCGCACCGTGCCGGTCACGCCGTCGGCCGTGCGTGACGTGAGGAGCACGGGCGCAGCGATCGGGTTCCCCCGACCCACCACGGCGTTGTACGGGGACGCCTCCGCACCCCCGGCGACCCACGGACCCTGGCGCGGGTCCGCCAGCGAGGCGGTGGCCTGCCGCACCAGCTCGGTGCTGCGCACGATGTCGCCGCCCTGCGCGCGCACCGTCGCCTCCAACAGCTCGCGGATCGCGTCCGCGAGCTGGTCGACCCCCGGTGTGAGCTGGGTTGTGGGGCTCATCAGGTGCCGGTGAAGTGGGGCTTGCGCTTCTCGGCGAAGGCCCGGGGCCCTTCCTTCGAGTCGTTCGTCGCGAAGACCGGGATGCCGATCTCGAGCTCGATCTTGAGCGCCTGGTCCTCGGGCAGGCCCTCGGTCTCCTTCAGCGACCGCAGCACCGACCGCACCGCGATCGGGCCGTTCTCGGCGATCGCGTCGGCGATCTCGTGGGCCTTCTTGAGAGCCTCGCCCCGGGGTACGACGTGGCCGATCAGCCCGTAGGTGAGGGCCTCCTGCGCCGTGATCGTCTTGCCCGTCAGCAGCAGCTCGGCCGCGACCGTGTAGGGGATCTGCCGGCGCAGCCGGACGGTCGAGCCACCCAGGGGGAACAGCCCCCGCCGCACCTCGGCCACGCCGAAGGTCGCTCCCTCGCCGGCGACCCGGATGTCGGTGGCCTGCAGGATCTCGGTGCCACCAGCGATGGCCGGACCCTCGACCGCGGCGATGAGCGGCTTGGTCAGGCGGTAGTGCCGCAGCAGTGCCTTCCACGCCAGCCCGGCGTCCTCGCTGTAGCGCCTCGCGTGCTCGTCGCCCGGGTCGGGCGCGCTCATCATCGCCTTCAGGTCGGCGCCGGCGCAGAAGACGTCGGCCGACCCGGTCAGGATGACCACCCGGATGTCGTCGTCGGCGTCCGCGGTCTCCCAGGCCTCGAGCATCCGCGACAGCATGTTGGGACTGAACGCGTTCTTGGCCTCCGGCCGGTTCATCGTGCAGACCAGCGTGTGCCCGACCTTCTCGGTCAGCAGGTGCTCTGGTGCGCTCACGGGAAGACCTCCTCGCCGGTCGCCGCGTCCTTCGCGGAGATGGCCTCGACCGGGCAGCTCTCGAAGGCCTCGAGCAGGCGCGGCGTCTCGACCACGGGACTGGTCTTCACATAGGATTTCTTGTCCTCCTTCGCCCCGAACACGTCCGGTGCGAAGTTGCGGCAGTAGCCGCTGCTGATGCAGGTCGGGGCAACCTCGACCTCAAGCTCTCTCGACATGCTGCGGACCGTAACGCAGCGGTGCCGATCGTGCTAGAACCTGTTCTCGTTATCGAGGAGGTTGCCGTGCTGCTGGACGTCCGGCTCGACGCCTCGCTCGCCGACGTCCCCCGCACCGTCGCCGAGCTCGCCGAGGCCGGTGTGGCCGGGGTCTTCACCTACGAGGGCGCGTCCGACCCGTTCCTCCCGCTCGGGGCCGCGGCGGTCGCCTCGTCGCTGGACCTCTACACGAACCTCGCGATCGCGCTGCCGCGCTCGCCGATGCACCTGGCCTACCTCGCGCAGGACCTGCAGCGCGCCTCGGCCGGTCGCTTCTCCCTCGGGCTCGGCACCCAGGTCCGGCGGCACGTCGTGGACCGCTTCGGAGCGACCTGGGAGTCACCGGTCCGGCAGCTGCGCGAGATCGTGCTCGCGGTCAAGGCGATCCAGACGTCCTGGGCCACGGGCGAGCCCCTGGCCTTCGAGGGGGAGTGGACGCGCCACACCTACTGCCCGCCGCTGTTCGTCCCGCCGGACGTGCAGCCGGCCCGGGTCCTCGTCGGCGCGCTGGGGCCGAGGATGACGGCGATGGCGGTCGAGGTTGCCGACGGCCTGCTCGTCCACCCGTTCTGCAGCGAGGCGTCGCTCGCGCACACGCTGGCCGACGTGCCCGCCGGCTTCCCCGTCATCGGGCAGTCGATCGTCGGGGTCGGCGTCACCGAGGAGGAGATCCGCACGGCCCGCGCCGCCGTGCGCGGTCTGATCGCGTTCTACGGCAGCACCCCGGCGTACCGGCCCGTGCTCGACGTGCACGGCTGGGGCGAGCTCCACGAGGACCTGCGTCGGCTCACCCGCTCCGGTGACTGGAGCCGGTTGGCCGAGGTCGTGCCGGACGAGGTGGTCGACACCATCGGGCTCGTCGGGTCGCCGGCCTTCGTGGCGGCGGGGCTCGGTAGGCGCTTCGCACGATGCACCCGAATTGCCCTGTCCACCCCCTATGCGGTCTCGACCGCGGCACTGGCTGAGCTCACCAGCCTTGCCGCTGACTGAAACACGTTCTAGGTTCGCCCCACCGCCGTGACACGCGGACGACAAAGGAGTCAACCCCGTGGCCATCCCCGCCCAGCGCGACGTCGAGCAGTCCACCAAGCAGCTCGCGGCGTGGCTCGCGACCAAGGTCGGCGCCGACGTGACCCTCGGCGAGTTCGCCGGTCCCGGAGCGACCGGCTTCTCCAACGAGACGATCATCGTCGACGCGACCTACAACGGCACCAAGGACACCCTCGTCGTCCGCGTCGCGCCGACCGGCTACACGCTGTTCCCGGACGCAGCCTTCCAGGCACAGCACGACATCCTGGTCGCGTTGGGCACCAAGACCGCCGTACCCGTCCCGACCGTCCGCTGGTTCGAGACCGACCCGTCGGTCCTGGGTGCGCCCTTCTTCGTGATGGGGTTCGTCGACGGCGTCATCCCGCCCGACAACCCGCCGTACACCCTCGACGGCTGGCTGAAGGAGGCCTCGCCGGAGATCCAGGAGAAGGTGTGGTGGGGCGCGGTCGACACGATCGCCGAAGTCGCCTCGCTGGACCACGCCACGCTCGACCTGCCGCCGCTGCTGGGCGGGCTGCAGGCGCAGCTCGACTACTACGAGGCGTTCATGCAATCGGTCGAACAGACCGAGGAGCTCGTCGTCGCGCGCCGCGCGTTTGCCTGGCTCCAGACGCACCTGCCCGAGGACGACGGCACCGTGTTCTGCTGGGGGGACTCGCGGATCGGCAACGTGATGTTCTCGCCCGAGGGCGAGCGGCTGGCCGTCGTCGACTGGGAGATGGCCTGCCTCGGCTCACCCTCGCAGGACCTTGCCTGGGCCTGGTTCCTCGACCGGCACCACAGCGAGGGCATGGGCGTCGGGCGGCTGCCCGGGTTTCCGTCGAAGGAGGCGACCATCGCGCGCTTCGAGGCTCGCAGCGGCCGCTCCGCGAAGGCCTTCGACTACTACGAGGTCTTCGCCGGCTTCCGGTTCTGCGTGATCATGGGCCGGCTCGCGGTCATCTTCAAGGACTGGGGCCTGCTCGAGCCCGACGGGGACATGGCCCAGGAGAACGCCGTCACCCGGGTCACCACCGCCATCCTCGACGAGAAGGGCGCTGCCTGATGCTTTCGCCGCTGGACGAGCTGCCCATCCACCAGGTCGCCGAGACGATGGCGACGGTCGGCACGTCCGACCGCAACTTCTATGACCGCTGCTACTTCAGCATGCACGGCTCCACTGACGAGTTCTTCATGGCGATGGGGCTCGGGCAGTACCCGAACCTCGACGTGACGGACGCCTTCATCTGCGCGTCCTACGGCGAGACCCAGACGGTCGTGCGGTCCTCGCGCCCGCTCGGCCTCAACCGCCTCGACACTCGCGTGGGTCCCCTGCGGGTCGAGGTGATCGAGGGCCTGAAGAAGATCCGGTTCGTCTGCGAGGAGACCGAGGGGTTTGCCGTCGACGCGGTGTGGGAGGGCTCGATCCCGGCCTACGAGGAGCCGCGGATGACGATGGAGTCCAGCTTCGGCCGGCAGACCATGAACACGATGCGGTTCCTGCAGACCGGCACCTGGACCGGCTCGCTCATGCTCGACGGCCGCACCATCGAGGTCACCCCCGATCGCTTCGGTGGCAGCCGCGACCGCTCGTGGGGCGTCCGCCCGGTGGGGGAGCCCGAGTCCGCGGGCAAGCCCACGATGGCGGCGAACGGCTTCTACTGGAACTACTTCGTCGTGAAGTTCGAGAAGTGCTCCATCGTCTACATGTGCCAGGAGGACGGTCTGGGACGCCGCTCCATCGAGGAGGGCCTCCGGATCTTCCCCGACGGTCGCGTCGAGCACCTCGGCCGCCCCGAGCACGCGCTGCGCTTCGCGCCCGGGACCCGGATGGTCACCGGGGCGACGGTGACCTTCCGCAACGGGCTGGTGCTCGAGGGGGAGGCCGTGCGCTCGGTCCACCTCGCCCGCGGCAGCGGCTACGGGTTCGACGCCGACTGGCGGCACGGGATGTACCACGGCGAGGAGCTCGTGGTGCAGCGCAAGGACTTCGACCTCAAGGATCCGGAGATGGTCCCCTTCCCGGGCGCGATCGTGGACCACCTGGGGCGCTACTCGACCAACCAGGGCGACGAGGACGGGTGGGGACTGCTCGAGGTCATGACCATGGGTCCGCACCCCCAGTACTTCCAGGCGTGGGACGACGTTGCCTCCTGAGCGCGTGCAGCCACCTGTCGAGAAGGTGGCCTCGGGCCTGTGGTCCGTGCCGACCGTCGTACCCGACAACCCGATCGGCTGGACCCAGACCTACCTGATCGAGTCCTCCGACGGGCCGTACCTGGTCGACACCGGGTGGAACCACGACCTCGCGTGGGCCGACCTGACGGCCGGCCTGGTCAGCTGCGGGACGTCGGTCAGCGACATCCGGGGCGTCATCGTCACGCACCACCACCCGGACCACCTCGGGCTGGTCGGTCGGGTCCGGGAGGCAAGCGGGTGCTGGGTCGGCATGCACGACGCCGACACCGACCTCGTGACGCGGCATCGCGCGATCCTGGCCGACGATCCCGAGGTCTTCGACAAGGACACCGCCGTCAAGCTCCTCGAGGCGGGTGCCGGCCAGTGCGACGTCGACGAGGTGCAGTCCGCCTCGAAGCTGGTCCACATGCCGAGGCCCGAGCTCCCGGACCGCTCGCTCGACACGTCCGTGCTGCAGCTGGGCGACCGGCGCGTGGAGCTGCTGCACACCCCCGGCCACACCCCGGGACACCTGTGCCTGCGCGTCGACGGCCGGCTGCTCACCGGCGACCACCTGCTCAAGACCATCAGCTCACATGTCGGCCTCTATGGCTTCGAGAGCGACGAGGGTGACCCGCTCGGCGACTTCTTCGACTCGCTGCGGCTGCTCACCGGCGCCGAGCCGACCGAGGTGCTGCCGGCCCATCGCGGTCGCTTCCACGGGGTCGACGATCGCGTGGCCGAGCTGCTCCAGCACCACGAGGAGCGGCTCGGCGACATCGTGGCGGCGCTCGCGGCCGGTCCCGTCACGCCGTGGGCGCTGTCTCGCGCGATGACCTGGAACCGTCCGTGGGACGAGCTCCCCCGGATGATGCTGCGGGCCGCGCTCGCCGAGACGATGGCCCACGTCCGGCACCTCGAGCTGTCCGGCGTCGTCGTGGTCGACCCCGCGACCGCGGGTGTCCCGACCCTGCTGCGGCTCGCCTGACCCCACCCGCGCCCTCCCGCCGTACCCCGCTCGCCCCGTGTCGCCCCCCTCGGGTACGGCGAAAGCGGGTGTGTCAGGCGGCGCGACGGACCCCCTCGCCTCGTCGCGCCGCCGGTCGGTGGCTAGAGCCGCTGGATGATGGTGGCCGGGGCGAGCGAGCCGCCGGCGCACATCGTCACCAGCGCAAACTCCTTGCCCGTGCGCTCGAGCTCGTGCAGCGCCGTGACGATGAGCCGCGAACCCGTGGAGCCGACGGGATGGCCGATGGCCAGCGCGCCGCCGTTGACGTTGATCTTGTCCATCGGGATGTCGTGGACCCGCTGCCACGACAGCACGACCGACGCGAAGGCCTCGTTGCACTCGAACAGGTCGATGTCGCTGATGGACATGCCGGCCTTCTTGAGGACCTCGCGGGTGGCGTCGACGGGGCCGTCGAGGTGGTAGTAGGGGTCGCTGCCGACGTTGACGCGGGCGACGACGCGGGCGCGGGGAGTGATCCCGTCAGCCTCGGCGCGCTCCCTGGTCATCCAGAGGACCGCGGCGGCGCCGTCGGAGATCTGCGAGCTCGTCCCCGCCGTGTGGATGCCGCCCTCGAGGACCGGCTTGAGCTTGGCGAGGCCCTCCTTCGTGGTGTCGCGCAGCCCGCCGTCGCGGTCGACGATCTGGGTGCCGGACACGTTGCCCTCGGCGTCGAAGGTCGGCGCCTCCATCGCGAAGACCTCGCGGTCGAACCGGCCCTCGTCCCAGGCCTGCTTCGCGCGGGCCTGCGAGAGGACACCGAGCTCCTCGATGTCGTCACGGGTGATGCCCCTGTTCTTGGCGATGCGCTCCGCCGCCTCGAACTGGTTGGGCATGTCGAGGTCCCAGTCGGTGTCGTGCGACTTGCCGGGGCCGTTGATGACGTTGGCCCCGAGGCCCACGCGGCTCATCGCCTCGACCCCGCAGGCCATGCCGACGTCGATCGCGCCGGACAGGATGAGGCCCTCGATCATGTGGTTGGCCTGCATGGCCGAGCCGCACTGGCAGTCGACGGTGGTCGTACCCGTCGTCCAGGGCAGGCCGACGGCCAGCCAGGCGTTGCGCGTGATCGACGAACCCTGCTCGCCTGCCTGCGTCACGCAGCCGCCGATGGCCTGGTCGACCGACGCCGGGTCGATCCCTGCTCGCTTGATGACCTCGACCTGGGCGGCCCCGAGGATCTTGGTCGCGTGCAGTCCGGCCAGCTGGCCGTTGCGCTTGCCGATGGGGGTGCGCGTGGCACCGACGATGACGGCCTCGCGGACAGGCAGGGTCATGCGGGATCTCCTCGTTGAGAGTGCGTTGCACAAATGTAGAACGTGTTCTCATCTCGAACAAGGGTCGACGAGCGAAAACTAGAACAGGTTCTTGACCGCGGCGGAACGCGCTGGTTACGGTCGCGACATCACTCCCAAGGAGTTCCGTGACAAACAGCGCCGCCCTGATCGCCGAGGCGCGCACCCACCTCGGAGGCCCACCCGGGCCGCTGCGCGTGGGTCGCGACCCCGTCAACCTGCCGATGGTCCACCACTGGTGCCAGGCTCTCGACGACCAGAACCAGGCCTACCTGGACGAGGAGTTCGCCGCCGAGACGCGCGGCCATCTCATCGCCCCGCCCGGGATGCTGCAGACCTGGACGATGGACGCCCCGCGCGGCGCCGAACTCATGGGCTCCAACGACCACGTCAACCGGCTGCTCGACGAGGCCGGCTACACCAGCGTCGTCGCGGTCAACTACGAGCACGAGTACGTCCGTGAGCTCCAGCACGGCGAGCGGATCAGCGTCCGGTCGTCGGCCGAGGACCTGAGCGAGGAGAAGAAGACGGGGCTCGGCCTCGGCTACTTCACGACCGTCAAGCACGAGTACCTCACTGACGACGGTGAGGTCATCGGCATCGGCCGGATGCGGCTGCTGAAGTTCAAGCCCCCGGCTGCGGCGCCGGAGGTCGGCGCCCGCCCGACGCCCGCCATCGGCAGGGACAACCAGTTCTTCTGGGACGGCGTCCAGGCCGGCGAGCTCCGCATCGGCAGCTGCAACGCCTGCCAGACCCTGCACCACCCGCCCCAGCCGATCTGCCGCGCGTGCGGCTCGACCGACATGGGCCACACGGTCAGCACGGGCAAGGGCGTGGTCTACAGCCACGTCACGCACCACTACCCGAAGCTGCAGGGCGTCGAGCTGCCACACACGGTGCTGCTCGTCGAGCTCGAGGAGGGCGTGCGGCTGGTCTCCGAGTGGGCGACCGCGGCGAAGCCCGAGACGACCTACGTCGGCCAGCAGGTCCAGGTCTCGTTCACCCCCGTCCCCGGCGGCGAGCTCCGCCCGACCTTCACGGCGGTGTCATGACCAGCGTCGGCACCCAGCTGCCCGAGGTCAGGATCGACGCGAGCGTCCGCAACATCGTCGCCACCGCGATCGCCAGCCGTGACTACCAGGACGTGCACCACGACGTCGCGACCGCTCAGGTCAAGGGCAGCAAGACGATCTTCACCAACATCCTCACGAGCAACGGCTACGTCCTGCGCTACGTCACCGACTTCTTCGGCCCGCTGTCGGTCATCAAGACCTCGAAGCTCCGGCTCGGCGTCCCCAACTACGCGGGTGAGGTCATGACGATGCGCGGGACGGTCACGGGCGTCGACGGAACCCTCGTCACGCTGGACGTGAAGGGCTCCAACTCCCTCGGTGACCACGTCATCGCGACGGTCACCCTGGAGGTACCCCAGTGAGTCGCTCCTTCGCGCGTCAGGTCGCGATCGCCGGCATCGGAGCGACCGAGTTCTCCAAGGACTCAGGGCGTTCCGAGCTCCAGCTCGCCGGCGAGGCGGTCCTCCTCGCGGTCAAGGACGCCGGGCTCGAGCCGGCCGACGTCGACGGCCTCACGACCTTCACGATGGAGACCAACTCCGAGATCGAGGTCGCCAAGACCGCCGGGCTCGGGGACCTGACGTTCTTCTCCAAGATCGGGTACGGCGGTGGCGCGGCCTGCGCGACGGTGCAGCAGGCCGCGATCGCCGTCGCGACAGGCGTTGCGGACACGGTGGTCTGCTACCGCGCGTTCAACGAGCGCTCCGGGCACCGCTTCGGGTCCGGAGCGCACCGCGGCGAGCCGACGTCCGAGGGGATCGCGATGGGTTGGGTGTCGAGCTTCGGCCTCATGACCCCGGCCTCCTGGGTGGCGATGTTCGCGCAGCGGTACATGCACGAGTACGGCGCCACGTCGGCCGACTTCGGGCTGGTGTCGGTCGCCGACCGCAAGCACGCGGCGACCAACCCGAAGGCCTGGTTCTACCAGCAGCCGATCACGCTGGAGGACCACCAGAACAGCCGTTGGATCGTCGAGCCGCTGCACCTGCTCGACTGCTGCCAGGAGACGGACGGCGGCCAGGCCCTCGTCGTCACGACGGTGGAGCGCGCCCGCGACCTGCCCAACCCGGTGGCTGTCGTGAGCGGTGCCGCCCAGGGCTCAGCCCAGGGCCAGCAGTCGATGGTCAGCTACTACCGCGACGACATCGCCGGCCTTCCGGAGATGGGGCTCGTCGCCAAGCAGCTCTGGGCACAGTCCGGCCTCGGGCCCGACGACATCCAGACCGCTGTCGTCTACGACCACTTCACCCCGTTCGTCCTGCAGCAGCTGGAGGAGTTCGGCTTCTGCAAACGCGGGGAGGCCAAGGACTTCATCTCCGGCGGCAACATCGAGCTCGGCGGTGGCTTGCCCATCAACACGCACGGCGGCCAGCTCGGTGAGGCCTACCTGCACGGCATGAACGGCATCGCCGAGGGCGTCCGGCAGATTCGACGTACCAGTGTCAACCAGGTGCCTGACGTGGAGAACGTCCTCGTCACGGCAGGCACCGGTGTGCCCACCAGCGGGTGCATCCTCTCGATCGACCAGTAGGGATCCGGCCATGCGCACCGACCTGTCCGACTCGTTCGGCATCGACTTCGCCCTGTTTGCCTTCAACTACCAGCCCGACGTCGTCATCGAGGTCTGCAAGGCGGGTGGTCTCGGAGTCCTGGGGGCTGTCCGCTTCACGCCGGCGGAGCTGAAGGAGGCCCTCGTCTACATCGAGGCCAACATCGGCGGCCGTCCCTACGGCGTCGACGTCGTCATGCCCGCGAAGACGGAGGCCGTCGCCGGCATGGAGGTCGGCGAGATGCACACGATGCTCGAGAAGATGATCCCTCAGGAGCACAGGGACTTCGTGGAGTCGGTCCTCGACAAGTACGACGTGCCGAAGCTGCCGGAGGGCGAGCACACTGGGCGCGACCTGCTGTCGTGGAACGACACCGAGGCTCGCGAGCAGGTCTCGATCTCGCTCGAGAGGCCCGACGTCAAGCTCATCGTCAATGCGCTCGGCCCGCCGCCGAAGGACGTCGTCGAGCAGGCCCACCAGGCGGGCGCCCGGGTCGCCGCTCTCACGGGCCGCAAGGACCACGCGCTGAAGCAGGTCGCCAACGACGTCGACATCATCGTGGCGCAGGGCACCGAGGCCGGCGGCCACAGCGGCGAGATCGCGACCATGGTCCTCGTCCCCGAGGTCGTCGACGCGGTGGGGGACAGGCCGGTGCTGGCCGCGGGCGGGATCGGCAGCGGCCGCCAGGTCGCCGCGGCACTGGCGCTCGGTGCACAGGGCGTCTGGACCGGTTCGATGTGGCTCAACACGGTCGAGTGCCACCAGAGCGACATCATGTACAAGAAGTTCCACGAGGCGGGGTCGCAGGACGCCGTGCGCTCGCGCGCCTACACCGGCAAGCCGGCCCGTCAGCTGCGGACCGAGTGGACCGACGCGTGGGACGACCCCAGCACCCCCGCGCCGCTCGGCATGCCCCTGCAGTTCATGCTCTGCGCCGAGGCGCAGGACCGGATCCGACTGGCCGGCAAGGAGGAGCTGATGGGTACCCCCATCGGCCAGCTGGTGGGATCGTTCAGCCAGGTCCGCACCGTGGCCGAGGTCATCACCACCCTGCTCGCCGACTACGAACGTGCCGTCGCCAACCTGCCCCGTCTTTCCTCGCACGTCTGATCGGAGAACTGACCATGACCGCACCCGTGAAGAGCGATGCGAAGCGCTGCCCCGTCAACATCGACCTCCTCGACCCGGACACCTTCGAGAACGGCGTACCGCTCGACAAGTTCGCCACGATGCGCGCCGAGGCGCCGGTGTTCTGGCACGACCAGCCGGACGGGTACGGCGGCGGCTTCTGGGTCGTGACCCGGCACGCCGACGTCATGGAGGTGTCGCGGACGCCGGAGGTCTTCTCCTCGTGGGAGCGCGGCGCGCTGCTGCTCACGCGCGCCGAGGACGAGGAGGCGCAGCTGGAGATGACCCGCATGCTGATGCTGAACATGGACCCGCCGGAGCACAGCGACTACCGCAACATCGTGCAGCGTGCGTTCACGCCCCGGACGATCCGCAACCTCGAGCCGCGGCTCGAGAGCCTGGCCAACGAGATCATCGACCGGTCCCTCGCGAAGGGGACCGGCAACTTCGTCACGGACATCGCCGCTGAGCTGCCCCTGCTGGCCATCTGCGAGCTCGTCGGGGTGCCGCCGGAGGACCGAGCCCTCATCTTCGACCTCTCCAACCGGCTCATCGGCGCCGACGACCCCGACTTCGCCGGCTCGCCGGACGAGGGTCAGCTGGCCATGGGCGAGATGTACATGTATGCCGATGGCATCGCGGAGAAGCGCCGCGAGTGCCCGATGGACGACGTGGCGACCAAGCTGCTGCAGGCGGAGGTCGACGGGACGGCGCTGGACCAGCAGCAGTTCGACGTGTTCTTCATGCTGCTCATGGTCGCGGGCAACGAGACGACCCGAAACGCCATCAGCCACGGCATGCAGGCCTTCTTCGACCACCCCGACCAGTGGGAGCTGTTCAAGAGCAGCCGCCCGCAGGTCCTCGACACCGCCGTCGAGGAGATCATCCGCTGGGCCACGCCGGTGATGCAGTTCCAGCGCACCGCGCTCAAGGACTACGAGCTCGGCGGCGAGCAGATCAAGGCCGGCGACCGGGTCGCGATCTACTACTCCGCGGCCAACCGCGACCAGACCGCGCTGGCGGAGCCGGACACGTTCGACATCACGCGCAAGGACAACGAGCACATCGCCTTCGGCGGCGGCGGGCCGCACTTCTGCCTGGGCGCCAACCTGGCCCGCGCGGAGATCCGCATCATGTTCAACGCCATCGCCGACCGGATGCCCGATATCTCCCGCACCGGCGACGCGCGCTACCTCCGGTCGATGTTCATCAACGGCATCAAGGAGATCCCCGTCAGCTACACCGGCTGACCCCGTACCCGCCGTTGATCACGGGCGGGTGGGGGGTCCGTTGATCAACAGGGGGGCGCCCGGGCAACCCTCCGGCATGGCGTACGTCGGATCACCTGTTGATCACGAGGGGCCGGGTCGGAGGTCACTCGTGTGAAACAGGCCTTGCCACGAAAGTGGAACGTGTTCTAGCGTCCGCCAGGACGGCATCTCGAGGAGGACTGCGGCGTGGCTGAGCTCGGCTTCTGGAACATCGCGCGGCGCAACCCGGACGTGGTGACGCTCGTCGAGCCGGACGGTACGGAGCACACCGCGGGCGAGCTCCTCGACCACTGCAACCAGGTGGTTCACGCCCTCCGCAGCTTCGGCATGGAGAAGGGCGACGTCGTCGCGATCCTGATGCCCAACTGCGCCGCGTTCGTCGAGATCATCCTCGCGGTGCAGCAGGCCGGCTTCTACCTCGTGCCGGTGAACTACCACCTGGTCGGCCCCGAGATCGCCTACATCATCGACGACTCCGAGGCGAAGGCGTTCATCACGCACGAACGCTTCGCCGCCGAGGCGACGCGCGCCGCCGCGGAGATCGCACTGCCGGCGGAGCGCCGCTTCGCGATCGGCGACGTGCCCGGCTTCCTGCCCTACGAAGAGCTCAAGAGCGGCCAGCCGACCGACCTGCCCGAGGACCGCGCGACCGGTGCCCTGATGAACTACACGTCGGGCACGACGGGCAAGCCGAAGGGCGTCAAGCGGCCGCTGCCGCCGCTGGCCCCGGACGACTTCGCCGAGATGGGCACGTTCCTGCACATGCTGTTCAACATCCCGGCGTTCGACGACAACGTGCACCTCACCGTCGCGCCGCTCTACCACACGGCCGTCGGCCAGTTCACGTTCAACGCCCTGCACGCCGGGCACCGCATCGTCCTCATGGACAGGTGGACGCCTGAGGGCACCCTCGAGCGGATCTCGACCTACAAGGTCACGACCAGCCACATGGTCCCGACCATGTTCCATCGGCTGCTGCAGCTGCCCGACGACGTCCGCAACAGCTACGACGTCAGCAGCCTGCGCACCGTCATCCACTCCGCCGCGCCGTGCCCGGTGCCCACCAAGCACAAGATGCTCGACTGGTGGGGGCCCGTTGTGTGGGAGTACTACGCGGCGACCGAGGGCGGCGGCACGACGGCGAGCCCGGAGGACTGGCTGAAAAAGCCCGGCACCGTCGGCAACGCCTGGCCGGGCAGCGAGGTGGTCATCCTCGACGACGACGGCAACGACCTGCCGCCGGGGCAGATCGGCACCGTCTGGATGAAGATGGGCGACCGCACCTTCGAATACCACGGCGACAAGGAGAAGACCAAGAAGTCCTGGAACGACAGGGGCTTCTTCACCGTGGGCGACGCGGGTGAGATGGACTCCGACGGCTACCTGTTCCTCCGTGACCGCAAGGTCGACATGATCATCGCCGGCGGTGTGAACGTCTACCCGGCCGAGACCGAAGGGGTGCTCCTGCAGCACCCGAAGGTCGGCGACTGCTGCGTCTTCGGCATCCCCGACGACGACGCCGGCGAGCAGATCAAGGCGGTCGTCCAACCCGCAGAAGGCGTCGCGACCGAGGGTCTGGAGAAGGAGCTCATCGACTTCTGCTTCGAGAACCTCGCGAAGTTCAAGGTGCCCCGGTCGATCGACTTCGTCGATGACTTCCCCCGCGATCCGAACGGCAAGGTCTACAAGCGCAAGCTCCGCGACCCGTACTGGGCCGGACGCTCCTCACAGCTCGTCTAGGAGATCCCCTTTGTCTGACGTCCTGTCCGCTCCGCATGTCATGGAGTTCCCCTACACCCGGTCGACCGGGCCTGTCGTGGGGGCGTTCCTGACCGGTCTGCGTGACCAGAAGGTGCTGGCCTACCACAGCTCGGACGGCACAGTCGTCTGCCCGCCGCCGGAGTACGACGCGCACACGGTCGCGCCGGTCGAGGCTGCGAAGCTCATCGAGGTGGCCTCGGAGGGGGTCGTCACGAGCTGGTCCTGGAACCCGGCTCCCCGCGACGGCAACCCCTTTGACCGGCCGTTCGCGTGGGCGTTGGTGAAGCTCGACGGTGCGGACACCAGCATGCTGCACGCCCTCGACGCCGAGCGGGGCGCGATCGAGACCGGGATGCGGGTCCGCATCCGCTGGGCTGCGGAGCGCGTCGGCTTCATCAACGACATCGCCTGCTTCGAGCCGGCGGGGGGCTGACATGAGCGAGCCCGTCACCGGCATCACCACGCCGATCCGGATGGAGTACCGCTACACCCCGGGTCGTACGACGAGCGACTTCCTCAAGGCCATGAAGGGCGGCCGCATGGAGGGGCGGCGCTGCCCGTCCTGCCGCAAGGTCTACTTCCCGGCACGCGGCGGCTGCTCCATGTGCGGCCGCGAGTTCGCCGAGACCGTCCCCATCAAGGAGACCGGCACCCTCGCGACGTTTGCGGTCGTGAACGTGAACTTCGCCAACCGCGTCATCGACCTGCCCTATGTGACGGCGGAGGTCGTCTTCGACGGCGCCGACACCACCACGATGGTGCTGCTCCGGGGCGTCTCCCCGGAGGAGGTGCGCATGGGCATGCGTGTGAAGGCGCACTGGATCCCGAAAGAGGAGTGGGACTACAGCCTTGCCAACATCGACTACGTCGAGCCGATCGACGAGCCCGACGCCGAATACGACTCGTACAAGGACCTGGTGTAGCTGATGCGTGACGTCGCCATCGTGAGCTTTGCGCAGCACAGCCAGCGCCGCGAGGACACCCGCAACGAGGTCGAGATGCTCATCCCGGTGATCCGGGAGGCCCTCGAACCCATCGGGCTCACCTCGCAGGACATGGGGTTCACCGTGTCCGGTTCGACCGACTACCTGGCAGGCCAGGCGTTCGCGTTCGTCCAGGCACTCGACGCCGTAGGCCCCTGGCCGCCGATCTCGGAGTCGCACGTCGAGATGGACGGTGCCTTCGCGCTCTACGAGGCCTGGGTCCGGTTGCAGTCCGGGGACATCGACACCGCCCTCGTCTACTCGTTCGGCAAGAGCTCGCCGGGGGATGTGGCGCGGGTGCTCGCCCTGCAGCTCGAGCCCTACCTGCTCGGCCCGCTCTGGCCGGACGCCGTGAGCCTCGCCGCCTTGCAGGCCCGGGCCCTGCTCGACTCCGGCAAGGCCACCGAGAAGGACCTCGCCCGCGTCGTGTCGCGGAGCCGCAAGAACGCGCAGGCCAACCCCTACGCGCAGCTGAAGGGCGACATCGACGAGGCCGCTCTGCTGGACGAGCCGTTGTATGCGGACCCGCTGCGCAAGCACGACGTGCCGCCGGTCAGCGACGGTGCCGCGGTCCTCATCCTCGCGGCCGGCGACCGGGCCCGTGAGCTGAGCAGCAACCCGGTGTGGATCCGGGGCATCGACCACCGCATCGACATCCAGTCGCCCGGCTCCCGTGATCTCACGGTCAGCCCGTCGACGACGCTGGCCGCCAAGAAGGCAGGTGTGCCGAAGGACCCGGACATCGCGGAGCTGCACGCGCCGTTCAGCTCGCAGGAGCTCATCCTCATCGAGGCACTCGGCCTCGACGAGACGCGGACGAGCATCAACCCGTCGGGCGGTGCGCTCGCCGCCAACGCCGTGATGGTGGCCGGTCTGCAGCGCTTCGGCGAGGCGTTCAACCGCATCAACAAAGGCGACGCAAGGAATGCCGTCGTGCACGCGACCAGCGGTCCGTGCCTGCAGCAGAACCTGGTCGCCGTCCTGGAAGGCAGCAACTGATGAGCGGCAAGCTGGCAGCGGTCCTCGGGACCGGGCAGACCAAGCACGTCTCGGCGCGCAAGGACGTGAGCATCGCGGGCCTCGTCCGCGAGGCTGCCGACCGGGCGCTCGCCGACGCGCAGCTGGAGTGGAAGGACATCGACGCGGTCGTCGTCGGCAAGGCGCCCGACATGTTCGAGGGCGTCATGATGCCGGAGCTCTACCTCGCCGAGGCGCTCGGTGCCCTGGGCAAGCCGATGTTCCGGGTCCACACCGCCGGCTCGGTCGGCGGCTCGACCGCCGTGGTGGCAAGCCATCTGGTGCAGGGTGGCATCCACGAGCGCGTCCTCACGGTGGCGTTCGAGAAGCAGTCGGAGAGCAACGCCATGTGGGCGCTGTCGATCCGGATCCCGTTCTCGCAGCCGCTCGTCGCGGGCGCCGGTGGTTACTTCGCGCCGATCGTGCGCGGCTACATCCGCAAGTCGGGTGCGCCTCTCGACACGGGCTACAAGGTGGTCCTCAAGGACCGCCTCAACGCGTTGAAGAACCCGTTCGCGCACGTCCACGACCACGAGATCACGTACGAGAAGATCGCCGAGTCCCCGCTGCTGTGGGACCCGATCCGCTATGCCGAGACCTGCCCCTCGTCCGACGGTGCGGCGGCGATGGTCATCGGGTCGGAGGCCGCCGCGGCCAAGCAGGACCGCCCGGTCGCCTGGATCCACGGCACGTCGGTGAAGTCCGAGCCGACGATGGGTGCCGGTCGTGACAGGGTCAACCCGCACGCCGGCCGGATGTGTGCCCAGGAGGTCTACAAGGAGGCGGGCATCACCGACCCCTTCCGGCAGATCGACTGCGCCGAGATCTACGTGCCCTTCAGCTGGTTCGAGCCGATGTGGATGGAGAACCTCGGGTTCGCCGAGGAGGGCACCGGTTGGAAGATGGTCCAGGACGGCACCACGTCGCTGACTGGCGAGATGCCGATCAACATGTCGG
The DNA here is from genome assembly GCA_025465465.1 of Frankiales bacterium. Classification (GTDB taxonomy): domain Bacteria; phylum Actinomycetota; class Actinomycetes; order Mycobacteriales; family SCTD01; genus RYN-111. The sequence goes on from JAODND010000020.1 coordinate 38,898, forward strand.
GCGGCGTGCTGTCGACCAACCCGATCGGTGCTTCCGGGATGATCCGCTTCCTCGAGGCGGCCAACCAGGTGCGCGGCATGGCGGGTGAGCACCAGGTGCCCGATGCGAAGGTCGCCATGGGACATGCGTACGGCGGTGGCTCGCAGTTCTTCGCCATGTGGGTCGTCGGCAGTGAGAAGCCGACGTCGTGACTGACAGGACGAGGTTGGACGGGCGGGTGGCGCTGATCAGTGGCTCGGCCCGCGGCATGGGGGAGGCGACGGCCCGGCTGATGGTGTCCCGCGGGGCCTCCGTCGTGCTCGGCGACATCCTGCCCGACGTCAAGGAGGTGGCTGCTTCCCTTGGAGACAAGGCGATCGCCGTCACGCTGGATGTCACCGACCCGCAGTCGTGGCGCGATGCCGTCGACGCGGGGGAGAAGGCCTTCGGCAAGGTCGACATCCTGGTGAACAACGCCGGCATCCTGCTGATCGAGGCCCTCGAGAACACCACCGACGACATCTACGACCGCGTCAACGGGGTCAACGCCCGGGGCTGCTTCCTCGGCATGCGCGAGGTGCACCCGGCACTCAAGCGCGCCGGCGGCGGAGCCATCGTCAACCTGTCCTCGGTCGAGGGGCTCGGCGGCAACCGCTTCCTCATCGCCTACTCGGGGTCCAAGTTTTCGGTGCGTGGCATGACCAAGGCCGCGGCGATCGAGCTCGCCGCGGACGGCATCCGCGTCAACAGCGTGCACCCCGGCGGCATCGACACACCGATGGTCCGGCACTTCGTACCCGACGAGGCGGACCGCCAGAAGGGCATCGGTCGCCAGGTCGCCATGCGCCGCACCGGAAAGGCCGAGGAGGTCGCGGAGGCCGTGACCTTCCTGGCCAGCGACGCGGCGTCCTACATCACCGGCGCCGAGCTGGCCGTCGACGGAGGGGCCACCGCCACCTCCGGCTTCAAGCACTAACGGGGAGACAGCTGTGGAGTTCAACCTGGCGGACATGCTCGAGAACGTCGTCGACGCCGTCCCCGATCGCCCCGCGCTCTACGCCGAGGGGCGGCACCTGTCGTTCCGCGAGTTCGACGCGCGCGCCAACCAGCTGGCGCACCACTTCCAGTCGGTCGGCATCGGGCTCGGCGACCACGTGGGCTGCCACATGATGAACGGCACCGAGTACCTCGAGACGATGTACGCGCTGTTCAAGATCCGCGCCGTGCCGGTCAACGTGAACTTCCGCTATGTCGAGGAGGAGCTCCGCTACCTCTATGACGACGCCGACCTGGTCGCCGTCGTCTACGACACCGAGTTCGCCGACAAGGTCGCGGCCGTGCTGCCGAAGGTCGACGACGTGAAGCACCTGCTCGCGGTCGGACCGACCGAGGGGTATGACCTCCCTGAGGGCTCCGTGCGCTACGAGGAGGCTCTCGCTGCTCAGAAGGACGACCGCAGCGACTTCCCTGTGCGTTCCGCCGACGACCTGTTCATCATCTACACCGGCGGCACGACCGGCATGCCCAAGGGCGTCATGTGGCGCCAGGAGGACCTGTTCTTCGCCGGTATGGGTGGCGGCTACCCCGCCGGCGAGCCGCTGAAGGCGCCCGAGGAGGCCGGCGTACGAGCCGTGGCCAACACCCCGATGGTCAGCTTCCCGGCGCCGCCGCTCATGCACGGCGCTGCCGAGCTGGGGTCGTTCATCAACCTGCTCGGCGGCGGCAAGGTCTGCCTGATCCGCAGGTACTCCGGCGACGGAGCGCTCCGGATGATCCAGGAGCAGAAGTGCAACACCATCACGATCGTCGGTGACGCGATGGCGATGCCGCTCATCGAGGCGCTCGACAGCGGGACCTATGACCTGTCGTCGCTGTTTGCGGTGGCCTCAGCGGGAGCACTGCTGAGCCAGTCGGTGCGGGACAAGCTCACCGAGCGCATCCCGAACCTGTTCATCAACGACTCCTTCGGGTCGACCGAGACCGGCTACAACGGCTCGGCCAAGCCCGGCACCAACGCCAAGGACGGCCTGAAGTTCTCGGTCAACCCCCGCACGGCGGTGTTCGACGACGACCTCAAGCTCGTCGTCCCCGGCTCGGGAGTCGTCGGCCGGGTCGCTCAGAAGGGCCACATCCCGCTCGGCTACTACGGGGACCCGGAGAAGACCGCCAAGACGTTCGTGACCATCGACGGAGTCCGCTGGGTGATGCCCGGCGACATGGCGATGGTCGAAGAGGACGGCACCATGCACTTCCTCGGCCGCGGCTCGATCTGCATCAACTCGGGCGGCGAGAAGATCTACCCCGAGGAGGTCGAGGGTGCCATCAAGTCGCACCCCGACATCCACGACGCGGTGGTCGCGGGCATCCCCGACCCGCGATGGGGCCAGAAGGTCGCGGCGGTCCTGCAGGTCCGCGAGGGCGCTGCCGCACCGACGCAGGAAGAGCTCGAGCAGCACCTGTCGACGATCATCGCTCGCTACAAGCTGCCGCGGTTCATCACTGTCGTACCCCTGATGCAGCGGTCGCCCTCGGGCAAGCCCGACTACGGCTGGGCGACCAAGGTCCTGACCGAGGCCGAGGCTGCCGCAGCCGTCTGACCTCCCGGAAGCAGCACCAGTTCAGGGACGGGGGTAGGGGTCATGGAGTGGATGACCACGGTGTCCGCGCTGGTCAGGGCTCGGGCGGACGATGACCGGCCGGGGCTGCTGTTCGAGGGGCGGTCGTGGACGTGGCGCGAGCACACGGCTGAGGCGGCCGCCCGCGCGGCGTACTACGAGACGGTGCGACCTGCCAACGGCCCGCCGCACATCGGGGTGCTGCTCGAGAACGTGCCGGAGTACAGCTTCTGGCTGGCGGCGGCGGCCCTCGGGCGCTTCGTGCTCGTGGGCCTGAACGCCTCCCGCAAGGGTGACGGCCTGCTCGAGGACGTCGCAGCGACCGACTGCCACCTCGTCCTCACCGATCGCCCTGAGCTCTTCGAAGGCGTCGGGATCCGGGTGCTCGACCCCCACGAGATCGCTTATACCCCAGCCGATCTGCCCGCCACCGAGGCACAGAACGACGACCTCTACCTGCTCATCTTCACGAGCGGTACGACGGGATCGCCGAAAGCCGTGATGTGCAGCCAGGGCAAGATCGCGACGCAGGGGCTCGGCCTGACCTGGCGCGTGAACCTCACCGCGGAGGACGTCAGCTATCTGAGCATGCCGCTGTTCCACTCGAACGCGGTCATCGCCGGCTGGTCGCCCTCATTGGCGGTCGGCGCGACGATGGCGCTGAAGCGGAAGTTCTCGGCGTCGTCGTTCATCGACGACTGCCGCGCCGTCGGCGCGACCTTCGCCAACTACGTCGGGACACCGCTGTCGTACGTGCTCGCCCAACCGGCGCGCCCGGACGATGCCGACAACCCGCTGATCCGGGTGTTCGGCAACGAGGGGGCTCCTGCGGACCTCGAACGCTTCGCGACGCGGTTCGGGTGCCAGGTGATGGACGGTTTCGGCTCGACCGAAGGCGGCATCAGCATCACGAAGGTGGAGGACACGCCCCCTGGTGCGCTCGGCAAGAGCAGCGGCGGCGACGTGCGGATCCTCGACAGCGAGACCGGTGAGGAGAAGGCGGTCGCGGTCTTCGACGCCGACGGCCGGCTCGCCAACGCGGAGGACGCGGTGGGCGAGCTCGTCAACATGGACGGTCCGATGGCCTTCGAGGGCTACTGGAACGCCCCCGACGACACCGCCCACCGCAACCGCGAGGGCCGCTACTGGTCCGGCGATCTCGGCTATCGCGACGCTGACGGCTTCCTCTACTTCGCCGGCCGGTCGCTGGACCGGCTCCGGGTCGGCGGCGAGAACTTCCCAGCCGCTCCCGTCGCCCGGCTCATGACCCGCCATCCGCAGGTCGTCGAGGCCGTCGTGTACGCGGTGCCCGACGCCACCGCCGGTGACCAGCTGATGGCAGCGGTCGTCCCCGCTGACGGCTTCGACCCCGCGGAGTTCGCCCGGTGGGTGGCGTCGCAGCCCGACGCCAGCCGGACCTGGGTGCCGAGGTACCTGCGGGTCGGCGAGGTCCCGAAGACCGCGACCGGCAAGGTCCTGGTGCGGCAGCTCAGCCAGCAGCGCTGGGACGCCGACGGCGTGTGGCTGCGCGCCGGCGACACGATGCGACCGCTCACCGAGGACGACCGCGTCGCGCTGGAGAAGGCCTTCGCCGACTCCGGCCGCCCCCTCCTCCGCCCGGTGGGGCCGCCTTGACCGGGTGACGGCGGCCACAGTAGAACGTGTTACAGGAATCCCCCATGAATCGAGTCCCATGTACCTGACCTACACGGACGCCCAGCGGGACTTCCGCGACGAGCTGCGGGCCTACTTCGGCCAGCTCATGACGCCGGAGGTGCGCGCCTCGCTGTCCGGTGGCGAGCTCGAGGGCAGCGCCTACAAGGAGCTGGTCAAGCAGCTGGGCAAGGACGGGATGCTCGGCGTCAGCTGGCCCAAGGAGTACGGCGGCGGCGGCCGCGACCTGCTCGACCAGTACATCTTCTTCGACGAGAGCCAGCGCGCCCAGGTCCCCGTCCCGTTCCTCACCCTCAACACCGTCGGGCCGACGATCATGCACCTCGGGTCGCCGGAGCAGAAGGCCTTCTTCCTGCCCAAGATCCTCCAGGGCGAGCTGCACTTCTCGATCGGCTACTCCGAGCCCGGCGCCGGCACGGACCTCGCCAGCCTGAAGACCACGGCCACCCGCGACGGCGACCACTACGTCATCAACGGTCAGAAGATGTGGACCAGCCTCATCCACCACGCCGACTTCATCTGGTTGGCCTGCCGCACCGACCCCGACGCCAAGCGCCACAAGGGCCTGTCCATCATCATCGTCCCGACCGACGCCGAGGGCTTCAGCTGGACCAAGGTGCACACCCTCGGCGGCGGCTACACGTCGGCCACCTACTACGACAACGTGCGGGTCCCCGTCGAGAACGTCGTGCTGGGCGAGAACCGCGGCTGGGAGCTCATCACCAGCCAGCTCAACCACGAGCGCGTGTCGCTCTCCAGCGCCGGCAGCGTCCAGACCAAGATCGACCAGGTACGCCGGTGGGCGCAGGAGACCAAGCTGCCGGACGGCCGCCGGGTGGTCGACCAGGAGTGGGTCCAGCGCTCGCTCGCGGAGCTGACCGCCAAGACGCGGTTCCTCGAGATGCTCAACTGGAAGGTCGCCTGGAGCGGCACCCAGGGCTCGCTGAACCCCGCGGATGCCAGTGCCGTGAAGGTGCTCGGCAGCGAGTTCTACATCGAGGCCTACCGCCGGCTGATGGAGATCGTCGGCAGCAACGCGATCCTCGGGCACGACCTCGAGCGGTGGATGCGCACCACCCTCGTGCTGACCTTCGGCGGCGGCACCAACGAGATCCAGCGCGACATCATCGCCATGGTGGGGCTCGGCATGCCCCGGGCCCCGAGGTAGGGACAGATGGACTTCACACTCACCGAGGACCAGCAGGCCCTGCAGGGTCTCGCGCAGCAGATCCTCGACAAGGAGGCCACACCCAAGCGCCTCGACGCCCTGACCGAGTGGTTCGACGCGGACCTCTGGAAGCAGCTCGCCGACGCCGGCCTGATCGGCGCCGCTCTGCGCGAGGACGTGGGCGGCGGAGGCCTCGGCTTCACCGAGCTCGCCGTCGTGCTCGAGCAGGTCGGTGCGCACGCCGCGCAGCTGCCCCTGCTCGAGGTGCTCCCACCGGCGCTCGCGATCGACCGCTTCGGCAGCGATGAGCAGCGGCAGCTGCTCCGCGGCGTGGCGGCCGGCACCGGCCTCGTCGTCGCGGCTCTCACCGAGACCGGACGGGAGGACCCGCTCCATCCGGCCACCGGGGCCATCCTCCAGGACGGCGCGTGGACCCTCACCGGTGCCAAGTCCGCCGTACCCCTGCTGGACAAGGCGACCACGGTGCTCGTCCCCGCCGCCACCGGCAGCGGCACTGCGCTGTTCCTGGTCCCCGGGGGAGCAGCCACGACGGGTACGACGACGCACGGCCTCCCCGTCGGTGAGCTCGACCTCGACGGGGCCTCAGCCGAGCTGCTCACGGACGACCCGACGGCGCTGGGCTGGCTGCTCGACCGCGCGCTGGTGGGCATCGCCGCGACGGCACTCGGCGTCAGCAACAAGGCGCTGCGGCTGTCGGCGGCCTACACCAGCCAGCGCGAGCAGTTCGGTCGCGTCGTCGCGACCTTCCAGGCCGTCGGGCACCGCCTCGCCGACGCCTACATCGATGTCGAGGGCATCCGGCTCACCACGCTGCAAGCCGTGTGGCTGCTCGACGAGGACCTGCCCGCGCACGACGAGGCCAGGATCGCGAAGTGGTGGGCTGCCGAAGGCGGGCACCGGGTCGCGCACGCCGCGCAGCACGTGCACGGCGGGGTCGGCATCGACATGGACTACGAGCTGCACCGCTACTTCACCTGGAGCAAGTACCTCGAGTTCACCCTGGGCGGCGCGACCGCGCAGTCCCTCTCGCTCGGCGCCACGCTGGCCGCCGAGCCCGTCTAGAAGGAACGCATGTCCACCTCGCTCGAAGCCAAGTCCGCACTCGTCACCGGCGCCGGCGCCGGCCTGGGTCGGGCCGAGGCGCTCGCCCTCGCCGCCCAGGGCGCCGGCGTGGTCGTCAACGACTACGACAAGGACGCAGCGCACGCCGTCGTCGACGAGATCCAGGCGGCGGGTGGTCGGGCGATCGCCGCTCCGGGTGACGTCAGCAGCTGGAGCGTTGCCGAGTCGCTCGTCCAGGCCGCCGTCACCGAGTGGGGTCAGCTCGACATCCTCGTGAACAACGCCGGCGTGCTGCGTGACCGCACCATCTTCAACATCACCGAAGACGAGTGGGACACCGTCATCGCCGTCCACCTCAAGGGCCACGCCGGCACCTCGAAGTTCGCCACGCAGCACTGGCGGGACCGTTCCAAGGCAACCGGCGGCGAGGTCTACGGCCGCGTCATCAACACCAGCTCCGAGGCCTTCCTGTTCGGCTCGCCCGGGCAGCCCAACTACGCCGCAGCCAAGGCCGGCATCGTCGCCCTCACCTTGGCCACGGCAGGGGCCTGCGGCCGCTACGGCGTCCGGGCCAATGCCATCTGCCCGCGTGCCCGCACCGCGATGACCGCGCAGGTCTTCGGAGACGCGCCGGAGGGCGGCATCGACCCGCTCGGCGTCGAGCACGTCGCGCCGCTGGTGGCTTACTTGGCCAGCCCCGAGGCGGATGCCATCAGCGGCCAGGTCTTCGTGGCCTACGGCCCGATGGTGGTCCTGGCGAGCGCGCCGGGCGTCGACCAGCGCTTCGACACGACCGATCCGACGTGGAGCGTCGACGGGCTCGCCGATGCGCTCGGTCCCTACTTCCGGGACCGCGACGGCTCGAAGTCGTTCCGTGCGGACGCCTTCACGTCCCTCTGAGCGGGACTCTGGTGCCCAATGTCCGGAAATTGCGGGCGTACCACCCTCGACACGGAGAGGTAACACGCACACGATGAAGAAGACGCTGTGACCCAGCCCACAGCGACCTCGGCCACCAAGACGGAGTGAGCGTGCCCAGCCAGGACCCCACGACGTGACCAACTTCGTCACGTTCACCGTCATCGGGATCGTCGTGGGCGCCACCTACGCGATCGCGGCGAGCGGCCTGGTGCTCACCTACGCCACGTCGAACGTCTTCAACATGGCGCACGGCGCCGTCGGCATGTTCATGACCTTCCTCTACTGGGAGGTCTCCGTGAACCAGGGGTGGCCGGTCTGGGTCGCGCTGCCCTTCGTGCTCGGGATCGCGGCCCCCGCCATGGGACTCCTGCTCGAGCGGGTGATGATGCGAAGGCTCACGCAGGCCGACGTCACGATCTCGCTCGTCGTGACGGTGGGACTGCTGGTCGCCCTCATCGGTGTCGCCCAGACGATCTGGCCGCCGGCGGGCCGCAACATCGAGCAGTTCTTCAACGGCGACGCGGTGTCGTTCGGGATCGTGCGCGTCTCGGCACACCAGTTCATCACGATGGGCGTCGCACTCGCGGTGGCCTTCGGCCTGTACGTGCTCCTCAACCGCACCCGGATCGGTACGGCGATGCGGGCCGTCGTCGACAACCGCGAGCTGCTCGCGCTGCACGGCGCCCGGCCCAACCTGCTCAGCGGACTGGCGTGGGCGCTCGGCTCGTCGCTGGCGGCGCTCGCCGGCATCCTGCTCGCCCCGCAGCTGACCCTGGACTACACCACCCTGACGTTCCTGGTCGTGAGCGCCTACGCCGCGGCGATGGTCGGCAGGCTGAAGAGCCTTCCGAAGACCTTCGTGGGCGCCATCGTGCTGGGGCTCCTCATCAACTACGCGACCTGGGCCTACATCTCGCTGCCCAAGAGCGTCCTCACCTCGGACTTCGGGCAGGTCATCTACGGGGTCAAGAACTCGCTCCCGACGATCTTCCTGCTCCTCGTCATGCTGGCGCTGCCGCAGGAGAAGCTCCGCATCGGCCGCATCAGCGGCACCAAGCTGCCGAAGCTGCCGTCCTGGCCCGTCGCCCTCGCCTGGTCGGCGGTCTTCATCGTCGGCACCTACCTGCTCACCGGCCAGTTCGGGGACGCGAACAACTCGCGCTTCGGCCAGGCCATGTGCCTGCCCCTCATCATGCTGTCCCTGGTGCTGCTGGTCGGCTACGGCGGCGACGTCTCGCTCATGCAGCTCAGCTTCGTCGGCATGGGCGTGCTCGTGGCGGCGCGAGGCTTCACCATCCCGGGCACGGGGATCGGGTTCCACCCGCAGGTGTCGGTGCTGTCGATCGTCACCGCCTTCCTGCTGACGGCGATGATCGGAGCCATCGTCGCGGTGCCGGCGCTGCGGTTGCGCGGGCTCTACATCGGGCTGGGCACGCTCGCTCTCGCCGCGGCGATCGACCGCATCGTCTTCAACACCAAGCTGCTCGGGTTCGGCAACGAGGGCTCGACCGTCAACGCCAACCGGCCCGGCTGGCTGCAGAGCGAGCAGTCGTTTGCGATGGCCGTCGTCGTCGCCTTCGTCGTCATGGGCCTGATGGTGCTGTCCATCCGTCGCGGCAAGTACGGCCGCATCCTGCTGGCCACCCGCGACTCCCAAGCCGCATGTGCCACGTTGGGCTTCAGCACGACGATCACGAGGGTTGCGGTCTTCGCCGTCTCTGCCGGCCTCGCGGGCGTCGCTGGCGTGTTCTTCGCCGGTGAGCACATCTCCGTGAGCACCTATGACGTGTTCTTCTTCAAGAGCCTGCCGCTGCTGCTGTTTGCCACGGTCTTCGGTGTCACCTCGATCTCGGGCGTCCTCGTCGGCGGGCTGGTCTACGGCCTCATCGGCTATGCACCCACCACCGTCGGCAACCTCGCCTCGGTCGTGCTGCTGCTCGGCATCCTGCTGCTGGGCGGCAACCCCAACGGCCTCGTCGGGCTCATCTTCGAGCAGGCCCGCAAGGTGCCGCTGCCCTGGCGGCGCGGTGGCCTGCCGGTGGAGGCCGAGCCCTACCCGACGCACAACCCGGCCCGCAGCGCGCTGGAGGCCCCCGTTGGCACTGCTTGAGGTCGATGAGGTGTTCGTCCGCTTCGGCGGCGTCGTGGCTGTCAACGGGGCGAGCTTCGACGTCGACGAGGGCAAGATCGTCGGTCTGATGGGTCCGAACGGTGCCGGCAAGACGACGCTGTTCAACGTCATCACCGGGTTGCAGGAGCCGACCTCGGGTCGAGTTCGGTTCAACGGCAAGGACATCAGCAAGGTGGCCCCCCGCCAGCGGGCGCTCGGCGGCATCGGCCGCACGTTCCAGCGGCTCGAGGTCTTCGGGTCGCTCTCGGTCGGCGACAACATCCGGGTCGCCGCCGAGATGCGGGGCATCAGCCGCCCGGAGCGGGTCCGCGACGAGCTGCTCGACAGGGTCGGGCTGCGAGCCTTCGCCGACGTGACGGCCGACTCGGTGCCGACCGGTATCGCCCGTCTCACCGAGCTGGCGCGCGCCCTTGCCTGTGACCCGAGACTGCTGCTGCTCGACGAGCCGTCCAGCGGCCTGAGCGAGGTGGAGACCGACGACTTCGCCCGGCTGATCCGCTCGCTCGCCGACGAGGGCAAGTCGATCCTCATCGTCGAGCACGACGTCGAGCTGGTGCTCGGTCTGTGCTCGACCATCCACGTCCTCGACTTCGGCAGCATCATCTCGAGCGGTACACCTGCCGAGGTGCAGGCCGACCAGCGCGTCCAGGACGCCTACCTCGGTGCCGACACCGAGGCCGCTGAAGCGCTCGAGGAGGTGGGCGCGTGACCGGCCGCACCAACGCCCTCGACGTCATCGACCTCACGGCCGGCTATGGCCGCATCGAGGTGCTGCACTCCGTGTCGTTCTCCGTGCCTGTGGGTGCGGTCGTCGCGCTGCTCGGCCCCAACGGCGCTGGGAAGACCACCACGCTCAACTGCATCAGCGGCGTGCTGTCCCCGACGAGCGGCCACGTCCACCTCAACGGTCACCACGTCAACGGCGCGGCCGCCGACAAGCTGGCGCGAGCCGGTCTCTGCACGATCCCCGAGGGACGCGGGATCTTCCCGAACCTCACGGTCACCGAAAACGTCTCCCTGTTCGCCTTCGCGTCGCAGACGAGCCCGAAGGACATCGAGGAGCGCACCTTCACGCAGTTCCCCCGGCTGCAGGAGCGTCGCTCCCAGCTGGCGGGCAAGCTGTCCGGTGGCGAGCAGCAGATGCTCGCCATGGCCCGCGCGCTGTCGAGCGACCCGGCCATGCTGCTGCTCGACGAGCTGTCAATGGGTCTTGCCCCGAAGATCGTCGAGGACCTCTACGAGATCGTGGCCGACATCGGACGGCAGGGCATCTCGGTGCTGGTCGTCGAGCAGTTCGCCCGCCGTGCCCTGGCCGTCGCCCAGCTGGGGATCGTCATGGTCCAGGGGCGCATCACCGCTGTCGGCGAACCCGCCGACATCTACGACGAGCTCTCTGCCGCCTACCTCGGAGGTGCCGCATGAACCCAGCTCTTCTTCTGCGCCGGATCGGCACGGTCGCCGTCGTCTGCACCCTCACGGCAGGCGGCCTTCCCCTTGCGCAACCTGGCAACGCGGACACCGTGCGCACCGACACGACGCTGGGCGGCTTCGCCGTGAACGTGGAGGCGGCACCGTTCAAGGTGCTCGTCGACGACCCCAATGCCGCGATCCCTCGTCCCACGGGCACCGCGGTCGTGGAAGGCGACCCGAACTACACGCTCGCGTCGGTGTCGACCGGGCCCAACGCGAGAGGGCTCGCCAGCACGGTCTGGCCCGGCAACCTGTTCGGGGAGGGGCTCGCGCAGGTGGCGCCCGGCGCGCCGGCCTACCCGTTCAAGGCAGAGGCGCGCTACCCCGACCAGCCCTACACGCAGGACGGGAAGGACGGCGGTCAGCTGACGCACGCCTCGGCGAGCGGGCTGGACGCCATCGGCACCGCGCTGGGCGCACCGAAGACGGTGCCCGGTCAGGTGGACATCGGCGACGTGCAGTCGGTCTCGACGGCCACGGTCAACGACAAGAACGTCGCCGTGGGCACCGCCATCAGCAAGGTCTCCGACATCGACCTGCTCGGTGGGATCATCCACATCGGCTCGGTCAAGACCGAGCTCACCGCCACCAGTGACGCGAAGAAGCCGGGCTCCAGCGGCACGACGACGGTCAGCGGGTTCACCGTCGCGGGCCAGGGCTACACGATCGACGACAAGGGCGCGCACGTTGCGGGCACCAACAACGCCCTCCCGGCTCTCACCGGCCTCGACCCGCTCAAGGCGCTCGGCATCACGGTCTCCGGCATCGCGCAGACCGCGACCAAGGACGCCAGCACCGCCAGCCGCAGCGCGACCGGACTCGTCATCAAGGTGGACACGGCCGCGCTCAAGACAAAGCTGGCGCCGGTGCTCGGCGCACTGCGCGGCCCCTACACGACCGTGGTCAGCACCTACATCCCGCCGGCCCAGCAGGGCAACTTCTACTACCTCATGAACGCGACGCCCTCGGTGGCCTTCGTGCTCGGCGCAGGCAACGTCAGCTCGGCAGCCGTACTGCCCCTGTCGTTCAGCTTCCCGCCCTCGACGTTCCCGACCGGTCCGGCGCCGCTCGGTGGCGCGACCGGTCCGGTCGCCGGGCAGCCACCGCTGGCCACCAACCCCGGTGTCGGCACGGCCCTGCCGCCGACCGTCTCCGCGCCGGGCCCGGTGCTCAACGCTCCCGGCCTCGTCAACACGGCGAGCACCGGTGACGCAGCCTTCGGCGGCATCCCGGCCGGGTGGCTGGCGCTCGCCGCCCTCGTCGCGGGAGGCCTTGGCTGGCTGCTGATGCGCCTGCTGGGACTGGCAGGTGGAGTGCCTCTCGGGTTCGGGTGCCGACTCGGCGCTCCGACCTCCGTCCCGAACCTCCGGAGCGTGACCGCATGACCTCTCCGACGACGTCTCGGATCCGCGGGGTCGAGAGCATCCTCGCGATCGTCAGCGCTGTGGTGCTGCCTCTGGGCCTGGCCATGATCCTGCTCGGCTGGTACGGCGCGGCACACTCGTCGTACCTGTTCGAGCAGGTGCCCTACCTCATCAGCGGCGGACTGCTCGGGCTCGGCCTGGTGATGACCGGCGGGTTGCTCTACTTCGGCTCCTGGATCGCCAGAAGTGCTGCCCAGCAGCAGAAGCAGGGGGAGGAGGTCGCGGAGCTGCTGCGCGAGATCCGGGACGGGATGCGCACAGGTCCGGTCACCGTCCCCTCTGCCCGCAAGGCTGCGAGCCGCAACGGGTCCAGCCCGTTCGTGGCCACGGCAAAGGGGGGCATGCTCCACCGCCCCGACTGTGCCGTCGTCGCCGGACGGGACGACCTGCGCTCGATCTCCGCCTCCGGTGAGGGTCTCGCGCCCTGCTCGCTGTGCTCCCCGCTCGACGCCGAGCTACCCGTCTCCTGACGGCACTTCCCCGCCGCACCCGTCCCAGACAAGGAACCCTCTGCGATGCCCTCACGCAGCCCCGTCGCCCGTCGTCTCGCCGTCGTGCTCGCCCTGAGCGGTCTCGCGACCGCGGCCTGTGGCGCGCGGCTCAGCCCTACCCAGCGGACCGCTGCGCTGTCGCAGGGCAGCGGCGGAGGCAGCGGCAGCACCGGTAGCGGCGCCACCGGCAGCACCGGCAGCAGCACGGGTACGACGGGCACGACGGGCACGACGGGGACGACCGGCACCAGCGGCACGAGCTCGACAGGGACGACCGGGAGCACAGGCACGAGCGGCGCGACCGGGACCTCGGGCGCGACCGGGACCACGGGGACCGGTGGTGGCGACTTCACCAAGGCGCCGCCCGGCGGTAACGGTGGGAAGACCGACGTCGGGATCACGGCCAACTCGATCACCATCTACAACATCAGTGACGTGAGCGGCGCGGTGCCGGGCCTGTTCGAGGACGCCCGCTTCGCCACGCAGGCCTACGTCAAGTACTTCACGGCGCGCTACGGCACCCTCTACGGACGCAAGATCATCCTCAAGACCCTCGACAGCCAGCTCGACGCCGGTGCCAACCGCAGCGCCGCCCTCGACCTGTGCTCGAACGGGTTCGCCGGCGTCGGGTCGATCTCGGCCTTCGACCAGGGTGCGGCCGGTCCCGAGCAGCAGTGCGGGGTCCCGGATGTCCGCGGCATCGCCACGACCGACCAGATCAAGGCCGTCCCGAACGTCTACCCCGCCAACGCCGCCGGCACCGGCCACTTCCGCGGGCTCGCGCAGTTCGCCTGGGCCGCCACGTCGAAGGACGCGAAGATCCGCGCCTCGATCAAGAAGGCCGGCTACGTCTACAGCGACGGCGACGTGACCCGCCAGCAGTCCTCGCAGGACGAGGAGGCGTACACGAAGGCGTACGGCTTCAACTGGATCGCCGACGAGCCGGTGCCGACGTCGGCCACCGACTACACGGCCACCGTCGCCGACCTCAAGAAGAAGGGCGTCCAGTTCGTGACGTTCTCCGGTGCCTACCAGCAGGCGGCCAACCTCGCGAAGACGTTTGCGGCGCAGGACTACCACCCGGTGGTGTGGGAGCCGACGGTGACCGCCTACACGCCCGACTACCTGAGCCAGGCGGGCTCCGCCGCCGAGGGCACCTACGTCGCTATCCAGCCCACGCTGCTGGAGGAGATCCAGGCCAGCCCGGAGCTGCAGCTCTATGCCCAGTGGCTCGGGCAGATCAAGCCGGGTGCCACCCCCACCGACCTGGGGCAGTTCGCCTGGGGCGCGTCCGCGCTGTTCTTCCAGGAGATGATCAAGCTCGGTCCGAAGCCCACGCGCAAGGGCCTGCTGGCCCTGCTCGCGAAGGAGCACAACTACACGGACAACGGCCTGTTCCCAGGTCAGGACGTGGGCGGCCGAAAGCTGGGCGACTGCATCCAGATCACCCAGGTGAAGAACGGCAAGTGGGTACGGCAGGTGCCCGCGGCCGCGCACACCTGGCGCTGCCAGGACGGCTACTGGGACTTCACCACGGGCCGCAAGATGCCGGGCTACCCGAAGTAGGGGAAGCTCAGCCGTCGGCGAGCACGAGCCCGATCGCGAGGTGGATGTCGCGCCAGACGTCCGCGGCCTCGATGCGGCCGCCGAGCCACGCGATCTGCCGGGCGAACCACACGTCCTGCAGGATGGCGGCGAGCTCGACGTCGTGCTCCTGCACGCCGTCGTCGCCGCGGATCGCTTGGACGATGAGGTCGCTCATCCCTTGCCGGACGGCGTTGACCTCCTGCGCCACCGTCACGTCTGCGGCCATCATGGCCCGCACCATCGCCTCGGTGAGCAACGGGTCGCGCTGCAGCGATCGGGTCGACCGCTCCAGCACGAAGCTGACGCGCTCGGCGCGGGTCTTGCCGGGTGGCTGGCGTTTCTGGAGCCGCTGCGAGAGCTGGTCGACCTCCGAGGCCATGGCCGAAACCAGCAGGTGCACCTTGGACGGGAAGTAGCGGTAGAGCGTGCCCAGAGCGACCTCGGAGCGCTCCGCGACTTCGCGCATCTGCACGGCCTCATAGCCGCCGCGGGAGGCGAGCGACAGCGTCGCGGCGATGATGCGCGTCCGACGTGCCCGTTGCGCTGCGGTCTCGCTGTCGACCTGCGCCGGCGCTGTCGTGGTCACGCGCTCACCTCCGTCCAAGCCGTCCGTGCCGGGAGAAAACTAGCACCGGTTCTACCCCGGTCCGGGGAGGCGAGACGTGCCAGTAACAGGAACGTGTTCTAGTATCCCACACACCCAAGGGGAAGGCACCTGCAGATGTCGATCGGTGTGACCGAGGATCACGAGGCTCTGGCGGCGTCGGTCCGCGGCTGGGCCGAGCGAGCGGGTCTTCGTGAGGGCGCCCGCACGGCCTTCGAGACCGTGCAGGAGCGACCGGCCTGGTGGTCCGCGTTCGCCGGACAGGGACTGCTGGGCCTGCACGTCCCCGAGGAGCTCGGCGGCTCAGGCGGCGGAGGTGTCGAGCTGGCCGTCACGGTGGAGGAGCTCGGCCGAGCCGTCGCCCAGGGGCCCGCGCTCCCGACCCTGCTCACGTCCCTCGTGCTGTCCCAGGTCGGGGGTACGCCGGCCAAGGAGCTGCTCCCGTCGCTGACCGACGGCACGTCGACCGGTGCGGTCGCGCTCTCCGACCAGCTCACGGCGACCACCACCGACGAGGGCATCACCGTCAGCGGCACGGTCAGCGACGTGCTGGGCGGCGCTCTGGCCGACGTCCTCGTGCTCGGAGCCGGCGACACCTGGTTTGCCGTCGACGCCGCACTGGTCACCGTCGTGGAGCAGAGCGGGCTCGATGGCGCGCGACGCCCAGCCACCGTGACGCTGGCCGAGGTCGTCGTACCCGGCTCGCGGGTCCTGCCAGGGCTGACCCTCACCAGCGTCCAGTCGCTCGCCGGCGTGCTCGCTGCCGCCGAGGCCTGCGGGATCGCGGGCTGGTGCCTTGACACCGCCTCGGCCTACGCCACCACCCGCGAGCAGTTCGGCAAGAAGATCGGCGCCTTCCAGGGCGTCAAGCACAAGTGTGCCGAGATGCTCGTGCGTGCCGAGCAGGCCTACGCCGTGGTGTGGGACGCGGCGAGGGCGCTCGACGAGGCACCGTCGGCAGAGCGCGACCTCTCCTCGGCCATCGCCATCTCGGTCGCCATCAACGCCGCCGTCGAGAACGCGAAGGACTGCATCCAGGTGCTCGGCGGCATCGGCTACACCTGGGAGCACGACGCGCACCTGTTCCTCAAGCGCGCCCTCGCGCTCCGTGCCTGGGTCGGCGCTCCCTCGACCTGGCGCGGTCGGGCCTGCGACCTCGCCCTGGAGGGCACCCGCCGCACGCTCGAGCTCGATCTCGGCGACAGCACGGCCTTGCGCGAGGAGGTGCGCGCGTTCGTCGCGACCCTGCCCGACGACCCCAAGCAGCGCCGCATCACCATCGCCGACGCGGGCTTCCAGACGCCGCACTGGCCGGCTCCGTGGGGCCGCAACGCCTCGGCCGTCGAGCAGCTCGTCATCGACCAGGAGCTCGCGGCCGCCGGCGTGCAGCGGGCCGACCTGGTCATCGGTGGCTGGGCGGCCCCGACGATCGTCGCGCACGGCACCTCCGAGCAGGCTGAGCGGTTCGTGCGACCGACGCTGCACGGCGACATCGTGTGGTGCCAGCTGTTCTCCGAGCCGGGTGCGGGGTCGGACCTGTCCGGCCTCACGACCCGGGCCGAGAAGGTCGAGGGCGGCTGGAAGGTCAACGGGCAGAAGGTGTGGACGTCGGTCGCCCACTTCGCCGACTGGGGCATCCTGCTCGCCCGCACCAGCGGCAACGGCAAGGGCCCCGACCGCTCGAAGGGCATCACCTACTTCCTGCTCGACATGAAGAGTCCCGGCGTCGACATCCGCCCGCTGCGCGAGCTGACGGGGCACAACAACTTCAACGAGGTCTTCCTCGATGACGTCTTCCTCCCTGACGAGCTCGTCGTCGGACCGGTCGACGGCGGCTGGAAGCTCGCCCGGACGACGCTGGCCAACGAGCGCGTCGCGATGTCCGGCGGCTCACGCTTCGGCAAAGGCGTCGAGTCGCTGCTGACGGACGTGCTGGCCGCGGGCGCACCGGATCCGCTGCTGCGCGACAAGGTCGGTCATCTCGTCGCCGAGGCCTTCGGCCAGTCGCTGCTGGCGTTCCGCACCACGCTGCGGCAGCTGTCGGGTGCCGAACCTGGTTCGGCCTCGAGTGTCCGCAAGCTGGTCGGCATGCGCCACCAGCAGGACGTCGCGGAGCTGCGCTTCGAGCTGCGGGGCACCCAGGGCGTCTCGCGGGACGGCGAGCTCGACCAGCTCGCGCAGGACATGCTCCAGACCCGCTGCCTCACCATCGCGGGCGGCACCAGCGAGGTCCTCAAGAACGTCGTCGCCGAGCGCATCCTCGGCCTGCCCCGGGATCTGTGACATGACCACTGACCTCAAGCTCGGCTTCCAGTTCGGCTACTGGTCGGGTGACGGACCGGGCGACATGATCACCCCGGCGAAGCAGGCTGAGGAGTTCGGGTTCGACTCCCTCTGGACCGCGGAGTCGTGGGGCAGCGATGCCTTCACCCCGCTGTCGTGGATCGGCGCCCACACCTCGCGCATCCAGCTCTGCACCGGGCTGGTGCAGCTGTCCGCCCGCACGCCCGCGGCGACCGCGATGTCGGCGATGACTCTCGACCGCCTCTCGGGCGGCCGGATGAACCTCGGGCTCGGTGTCAGCGGGCCGCAGGTCGTCGAGGGCTGGTACGGCCAGCCGTTCCCCAAGCCGCTCGCCCGGACCCGCGAGTACGTCCAGGTCTGCCGCGACATCTGGCGTCGCGAGGGCCCGGTGACCAACAGCGGTGAGCACTACCCGATGCCCTACCCGGGCGGCACCGGGCTGGGCAAGCCCCTCAAGGCCAACATCCACCCGCTCCGCCCGGACATCCCGATCTACCTCGGCGCCGAGGGTCCGAAGAACGTCGAGCTCGCGTGCGAGATCGCGGACGGCTGGCTTCCGATCTTCTTCCACGTCGAGAACGCACCTGCTGTCTATGCCGACGCGCTCGCGACGGCCAAGCCGGGGTTCGACATCGCCTGCCCCGTCACGGTGGTGGTCAACGACGACGTCCAGGCCGCCATCGAGTGGGTCAAGCTCACGATGGCGTTCTACATCGGCGGCATGGGCGCAAAGTCGAAGAACTTCCACCTCGACGTCGTTTCCCGGTTCGGCTTCGAGGAGGCCGCGCACAAGGTGCAGGACCTGTTCCTGGCCGGTGACAGGGACGCTGCCGTGAAGGCCGTCCCGGACGAGCTGTGCGACGGCATCGCGCTGTGCGGCCCGCTCGAGCGGATCGCCGAGCGGCTCGAACTGTGGCGGAAGTCCCCGGTCACGACGCTCATCCTCGGTGGTGCCAACGACCCCGCGCACCTGAAGGCCCTCGCCGACATGGTGAAGTGAGTGGAGAAGCTCGACCTGCTGGTGTGGTCGCCGCAGGCCCTTGAAGGTGCCGTTTCCCTCGACGTACCAGGCGTTTCCACGGTTGCGGTGTATGCCGCGGCGGACGTGTCGAAGAAGACCCTGCTGATGGGACGGGGCGATGCGCTCGCCGGACTGGTCGAGCTGTGGGTCGACAGCGTCGACCTCTGGCCGCAGGTCGTCGAGCAGGTGCCGTCCGACGCCTACCTCGTCACGGAGTCGGTCCCGCAGGCGGTGACCCCCGGCCTGCTGACCCATCTCACCTGGTTTCCCAAGCCGGAGCGGCTGACGGAGGAGCAGTTCTTCCACGGCTGGCACGTCGTGCACACGCCGTCATCTGCCGAGCTGCACCCGCGCCGGCGCGGCTATGTCCGCAACTCCGTGGCCCGCACGCTCACACCGGGGTCGCCCGCGGTGCGCGCGATCGTGTGCGAGTCCTTCGAGGTCGAGGACTACGTCGACCCGGCGCGGCTGTTCGGCGCCCCCACGGCACTGCAGGCAATGGCCGAGGAGCTCCCGCTCTATGCAGACCTGGCCGACATCTCGAGCTGTCCCGTGATGCGAAGGGAACCGTAGGTGCTGTCACAGCAGGAGCTCTCCGACAGGTTCGAGATCCAGGACCTGATCGCGCGCTACAGCCAGCTGCTCGACCTGCGCGCGTGGGACGAGATGGATGCGCTGTTCACCGAGGACTGCGTCCTCGACTACACCTCGACCGGTGCCATCAAGGGCAGCTGGCCGGAGCACAAGGCGTTCGACATCAAGATGCTGACCCCGTTCAAGGGCACCCAGCACCTGATGGGACTCCCGATCATCACGGTCGCCGGCGACGCTGCGACAGCCCGCACGATCTGCTTCAACCCGATGATCATCAACGACAAGAAGCTCTTCTACGTCGGGCTCTGGTACGACGACGAGCTGCGGCGGACCGACACGGGCTGGCGCTTCGCCAAGCGCACCGAGGAGCTGTCGTACTTCGACGGCCTCTAGATCAGCGGTGCTGCCCAGGCAGGTCGGGGGACCAGGCAGAAGGGGTGACCGGCAGGGTCGGCGTAGACCGCACCTGCGAGGCGTCGCGCTCCGAGCCGCAAGGCTTCAGCGCCTGCCGACGCGACGTCCTCGACCATGACGTCGAGGTGGAGCTGCTGAGCAACACCGACCTCGGGCCAGGTCGGTGCCTGGTGATCCGGCGCGCGCTGGAACGCCAGACCCGAGTGCTGGTCGCTCTCGGCGACCACGCAGAAGTCCTCGGTGCGATAGGTGACAGGCCGGCCGAGGAGCGCGGAGTAGAACTCCGCGAGCGATGCCGGGTCGCGGCAGTCGATGACGACGTGATGAAGGCGTCCGAGCACGACCTGATGCTGCCACCTTGGCTCGTGGAAGCTCGTTCAAGAAATCTCTGCACAGGGCTTGTAGGGGAACACGTGTTCGAGTAATCTGGGTGGATGGGCGGTCGCAGGGGCACGGATGGGGAGGTGCTGGACCGGCTGGCGGACTATGACCGGGAGGATGCGCACCGGATTGCCGCGCGGGCGCTGGATCTGGTGGAGCTGGAGCGGTACGCGAAGGGCAGTACCCGCAGTGAGTTCCTGCTGTTGGAGGTCGCGACGACCTGCAACATCAGTCAGCAGTCCGCGGCGATCCGGATGGCGCAGGCGCATCGGCTGGTTGATGAGCTGCCGAACACGCTGTTCCGGTTGCATACCCGGCAGTTGTCGGTGGGGCAGGGGCTGGCGGTGCTGGAGGAGACCGCGCAGGTCGCGGTCGGGTTGCTCGGCGCGGTGGAGGCGCGGGTCTATCCGGCTGTTGTCGGGATGACGCCGGCGGAGACCCGCCGGCATGTCAAGGCTGTCGTCGCGGCGGTCGATCATGAGGCGGCGGAGCGGCGGCGGCAGCGCAAGCGTGCGGAGCGCCGGACCTGGGTCAGTGACCGGGGTGATGGTCGGGTGCTGGGTGGGATCGAGATGAGCGCCGAGGACGGCGTGTTGTGGCATGACGCGCTGGCGGAGCTGGTCCGGTTGGTGTTCCCGGCCGGTGAGCACCGGACGGTGGATCAGCAGCGTGCTGATGTCGCGGCGCTGCTCCCGCAGGTGCTGCTGGAGACCCGGCCCGGGATGTCACCGGTGCAGGTCCTGAAGCGGCTGCTCGGGCTCCCGGTCGACGTTGACGGTGCGGTTGACGGTGCGGGTGAGCGGTTGCTGGCTCGGGTCCGGCGTCGGGTCCAGGCTGTCGTCACGGTCCCGGTCCAGACCGGCCTGGACCTCACCGACCAGCCTGGGGAGCTGCGCGGCTACGGGCCGGTGACCGCCGGGCACTGCCGGGAGCTGCTCGCCGCCGCCGACCTGCGGAAGGCCTGCGTGGCACTGTCCACCGGCCGGCTCGTCGCGCTGGAAGACACCCTCGTGCCCGGCCCCGCCGGTCAGGTCGAGCAGACCCTGCTCGCGATGGTGGCCCGCAGCACCGACGTCGAGAGCCGCGTCGAGGAGCAGCACGACCCCTCAGCCGGGCTCACCGACTTCATCCGGCTCCGCGACCCCCGCTGCGTCGGCCCAAGCTGCAGCCAACCCGCGCACGTCTGCGACAGCGAACACGCCACCCCGCACCCGACCGGACCGACCGCCGCGACCAACCTGGCACCGGTCAGCCGCCGCTGCCACAACAGCAAGAGCTGGGGCGGCTGGACCCTGACCCCGCACCCCGACGGGTCCGTCACCTGGACCAGCCCCCTCGGCCGCGCCTACACCCGCCCCCCACGCCACCAACCACCCGACCTCACCACCCTCCAGATGCCCTGGACCCGACACGTCGCGGCAGTGGAGTCCACCTCATCCGACGGTGACGAGGCAGCACCACCCGTCGACCCCGACGACCTCCCCTTCTGACCCCAGCCTCAGCCGGAGCACACCTCCGGTCCACAGGCATGCCCTAGGACAACGGCTGCTCGTCCTGGGTCAGCGGGCCTCGCCCTGTTCCGACGTCGCCTTGCAGGTTCTCCACGATCACCTGACGTTGGGCGGTCGCGGCAGCGATCCGCGCCCGCAGCATCACCGCCGCCAAGGTGCGGGCGGTGTCGAGCTCGTCGAGCCAACGTCGCA
Source organism: Frankiales bacterium (assembly GCA_025465465.1). Lineage (GTDB taxonomy): Bacteria > Actinomycetota > Actinomycetes > Mycobacteriales > SCTD01 > RYN-111. The sequence goes on from JAODND010000020.1 coordinate 60,462, forward strand.
GCTCCCGGTCCACGACTTCGATCACGACCTGGCGGTTCTTCCCGCTGTCACACAAGCGGATCACGGCCGCGAGGGCCTCCGGGTCAAACCGACATCGTTCGTCGCGGGGCTCACGGGGGGCGTCCACGTCGATGCTCGCGGTCTGCAGCGCCCTGTCGACAGCTGCCGTGATGACCTGCTCGGTGGCCATGCGCGCCATCCTGCCAGCAGCCAGTCAGGGACTTGCCGTTGCTGAAGGCTGATCGGCAGCGGTCTCGCCGGCAGTCGGCGTGTCAGTCGGCGAGTCGGTTGGCGTCTCGGTTGGCGTCGGAGTGGCGGACGCCGAGGGTGACGACGACGGCGAGCCGCTGCCCGAGGGACCGGGCTGCGTGGGCACGGTCAGGGTGGTCGGACTGGCCGTCGCTGTCGCTGTCGTGGTGGTCACGCCGTCCACGAGACCGGCGTCGGTGAGGATCGTCAGCACCTTTGTGCGTACGGCGTCGACGGTTGCCAGCAGCCGCGACGCGTCGAGGCCTGCCAGGGCGGAGTGAAGCTGCGCCTGCACCGCCGCGCTGGGAGCACTGTTGAGGGTGATGACGAGCTGCACCGCCATGGCCGTCGTGAGGCAGCGGATGCAGTTGCCGTTGGCCGCGACGGCGGCATTGACGGGCGTGATGACGTTGCTGTGTCCGACGACCAGGACGACCTGGAAGGACACCGCGACCGTCGTACACCCCGTGCAGCTGGCAAGGGCCCAGGCGTCGTTGACCGCGGTGACGGGCTTGCCGTCGGTGATCGTGACGAGCGCGTAGGCGATGTCGTAGACGACCGAGCCGTCCTTCGTGTTGACCGCGAGTGCCCGGTTCTCGCCGGGCTTGGCCTGGCCCGGGAGCGCAAAGGGCAGCGCATGACCGAGGCCGCCGGTGGTCGAGGTGAGGACACTCCGCAGTCCGTCACCCTGCTGGGTGACGAGCAGCACGGGGTGATCCGCAGCGGCTGATCCTCGCGGCACCATGGCGAGCGCGAGCTGCTGGTGCCGGGTGGTGACCGGGGCACGGTGCGCGACACTCTGGAACAGCGACGGGATCGAGCCGCCCTCGGTGCCGCGGACGGGTTGGTACTGCCCCGCGGGCCACCACGCCCAGGCGAGCACGGCCACCACGAGTGCCCCCGCCGTGACGGCGGCGCCGCGTGCAACGGGTCGGTTCTCGGTGCGCCGCCAGGTCCGGGTCGTGGTGCGATGGGCGACGCGGCCGATGATGAAGACGGTGCCGAGGACGGGCAGCAGGAGCGCAAGCAACCGCAGCAGCCCAGCGCCGACACCGAGCAGGTCGACCTGCTCGGCGGCACCACCCAGTCGTGCCGCCTGGTGCCGCCCGCTCACCCAGGCGCTCGCGACGAGGTGGGGAAAGACCAGGACCGCAGTCAGCAGCAGCGAGGCGAGCACCGGGATGACGAGCGCTACCCAGCCGGTGACGATCCAGCGGGCCCGGCGGGTGAGTGGTGAGGGCTCGCCCCAGTGCCAGGGCAGCACGCGGCGAATCGTCGGCCCGAGGTGGGCGAACAGGTCGGGTACACCCGTCCAGTCCGCCAGGATGTGGTAGCCGTCGGCCCGCAGGACGGGTGTGAGCTGGTGCAGCATCTGCAGGAGCTGCGCGGCGACGCCGAGCAGCAACGCGTCCTCGCCGGTGATGAGCCACAGCACCGTGACGACCACGGCGATGAGCGTGTTGAAGTACAGGCCGCCCAGGTCGACGCGGAGGCGGCCCTTGCGGTCGAGGCGGTAGGCGTCGTCGACATTCGTGTAGAAGGCGGGCCAGACGAGGTAGATCCCGGCGCCCATGGCACCCGGTTGGGCGCCGCCATAGCGGCAGGCGGCGGCATGGCCGAGCTCGTGGAAGCCTGCGGAGAGCACGACCAGAGCGAACACGCCCAGCAGCAGGCCGGGAGTCTGGAACGCGCGGTGGGTCGCGGAGGCGAGACCCTTGTCGACGAGGACGAACCAGCACACGCCGACGAAGCAGGCGAGCACCGGCCACAGGATCACGGGCGAGAACAGCGCCGCAAACGGGGCGGTGAGCCGCCGGGTGGTGCGCGGGTTGGAGACGACCAGCTTCCACCGAAGAGCGAGCAACGGGTTGCTGACCGGTGCCTGCTCATCACCGCCCCCAGCGAGGAGTCCGAGACCGTCCAGCTTGCCCAGCAGGACCTCGACGTCCTGTGCCGTGACGTCACGGTCGACGGCCGCGGACACCCGGGCCGCGAGGTCCTCGAGGTGCCGGGCACCGTCGAGGAGCTCGAGCACCTTGAACAGCAGCTGCGTGAGCTGGACCGTCTGCCCGTCGCGACGCCGGACGAGCCACGAGCCGCCGGCGTAGCCGGAGCCGCCCAGCGCGCCGAGGAGCTCGAGGTCCTCGGCGCGCTGCGGCGCCTGGTGCTGGGTCTCAACCGTCACGTCAGGGCTGGGTGATGGTCGAGTCCTGAGCGGCCGTGGCCGTCGCGTCGACCCCGTTGAGGTCCTGGTGGAGGATCGCGGTCTGCGGCGCATAGGCGGTGGCATGCGAGTCCACCGAACCGACGTTGGCCGCGACGGCGGCGTCGATCGGCGCGGCAACGTTGGCGTTCGCGGCGACCGCGCCGGCGATCGGCGCGGCGATGTGCGCGTTTGCGTTGACGTCGACGTTGACGTCGAGCAGGTTGCCGCCCGAGGTCAGGTCGCCGACGCTGGTCGAGGTGCCGGGAGCGGTCGGGCTGGCCACCGGCGCGGCGGTGCCCTGGGACAGGTCGGACGTCTGCGGCGCGTTCGCGTGCGCGGCCCCGGCGACGTGCTGGTCGATCAACGTCTGCTGCGGGGCGGCGGCCGTTGCGTCGGAGCCGACCGACAGGACGTTGGCTGAGGCGGCAGCGTCGATCGGTGCGGCCACGTTGAGGTTGGCCGCGACGGCGAGGTCGACGGGCGCGGCAAGGTCGAGGCCGAGGTCGATGTTGGCGTTGAGGTCGAGCAGCGACATGACCTCCTTCTGCGGGAGGGCGGTGCCGGTCTCTGCTGCCAGCTCGGAGGGGGTGAGTGGCTCGGACATGGTGCCTCCTGGGATCGGGTGGCTTCTTGCTGCCCAGGGTGCAAGTACCTCAAGCGGGAGATATGCCTAGCGCCAGCGCACGACGACCGAAGGTGTGGCCCGCAGGACGCACCCGACCGGTTCCTGGGCACTGCTGAGCGTCAGCCTCGGCAGCCGCTCGAGCACCACGGTGAGCGCCGCGGCGAGCTGCGAGCGAGCCAGGTTCCAGCCCGGGCAGAACTTCGGGCCGACTCCGAACGACAGCACCTCGCTGTCCTGACGTTCGGGGTCGAAGCGATCGGGGGCGGCGAAGACCTCGGGGTCTCGGTTTCCCCCGGCCAGCGCGGCGAGCAGCAGGGTGCCGGCAGGCACGGCCGTGTCTCCGACGGCCGCATCCTGGGTGGCGAGCCGGGGCAGCAGGGCGACCGGCGGTTCCATCCGGAGCGTCTCGTTCACGAGCTTCGTCACGTCGGCACCCTGCACCTCAGGTCGGGTGAGGACGTGGAAGAACAGGTTGCTCATCGCGTCGGAGGTGGTCGTCGCGCCGACCGCGTAGAGGAGCCTGACATGTGACAGCACCTGCTGGTCGTCCATGCCCGCAGCGATCAGCTGGGAGAGCACATCGTCCTGCGGCTCGTGGCGCCGCTCGTCCATGACGGGCCGCACCACGTCGTCGATCGCCGCCGCGGCACGTGCGGCGCCGTGCGGGTCGGCGACGTGCGCGAGCAGGGCACGGGTCACTGCCCGTTGTCGGTCCTCGCTGCCGACGGGAAGGCCCAGCTTGCGGCTGATGGCCCAGTACGGGAGCACCTGCGCGAGTTCCGCCACGAGGTCGGCCTCGCCGCGGTCGGCGAAGCGATCCACGACCTCGTGGGCGAGGGGGACCAGCTGCTCGTCGATGAAGTGGCTCACCGGACCTGACCGGAAGGCCGGCATGGCTTGCCGGCGCACCGCGAGGTGTTCGTCGCCGTCCATGCTGATGAAGGTGCGTCCCACGGCCGGCTCCACCTGGAACTGGTAGATCGGGCCACCGGGAAAGCTCGCCTCGTCGACCATGAACGACTTGAGGTCCTCATACCGCGTGACCATCAGGGCGGGACGTCCGAGCAGGGTCGCGGGCGCGAGCCCCGGCCGGGAGCGGGCGGCGGCAAGCAGGTCGTGCAGCTCCTGGCCGGGCAGCAGCTCGGTGGTCACCTCCGGCCCGGTCACGAGCCCCACAGCCTCGGCCAGTCATCGGGCCTGAGCACGGCCTCGGTGCCGCCGTCGACGAGCAGCAGCGAACCGCAGAAGTAGCCGCCGTGAGGGCCGAGCAGGAACGCGACGAAGGCGGCCAGCTCCTCGGGGCGGCCGCCGCGGCCCACGGGGATCGGAACCGCATCGATGTGCCGGCCCCAGGTCTCGTCCTGCCGCACCGACGCCGACATCGGCGTCTCGATGAGGCCGGGCATGAGGGCGTTGAGGCGGATGCCGCTGACCTCCGCCCAGCTGGGGGCGTTGCGGCGGACCCAGCGCGCAACCGCGACCTTCGTGCCCGGGTAGGCCGTGGTCGAGTCGTGCTCGTCTGCCAGCTGCCGCGCCAACGGCTCGTCGCCGGCAAGGCACGCATCCACCAGGTCCTGCTTCCACGCCGGGTGGATCGTCGTGCTGTTGGAGCTGATGAGCACCACCGACGACGGGTTGCGCAGCTTCGGTCGCAGCCCCGTCACCACGTCCACGGCGCCGAAGTAGTTGACGCTGGCGAGCAGCGAACCTGGTCGCGCCGTCAGACCCACCAGTCCGGCGAACATCACCGCGCCGTCGAGGCCCTCAGGCGCTGCGGTCGTGACGTGCCGGCGGCCCTCGAGCGTGCCGAGGTCGGCGTCGATGTCGGAGCCGTGCAGGTCCACGGTGATGACCTCGTGGCCCTCCGCGCGGAGCAGCTCGGTCGTCGCCTTCCCCATGCCGCTGGCGGCACCGGTGACGAGGAACCTCACTGCTGCTCGGCCCAGCGCTTCTCTGCGTACTCCTTCAACGCGTAGGCCGTCGCGTTGAAGCCCGCGGTCACCCACTCCTGCTGCATCTCGAAGATGACGTCGGCACTGGGGCCCTGGAAGACGTCAGTGGTGCAGTACGACGAGCGCCCCTCGCCCAGGTCCTCGACCCACTGGTCCCGGATGGCGAGCATCGGGGCGAACGAGTCGCCGGTGTCGTACTGCAGGTGGCGCGGCGCATCGATGATGCGCAGGTGCTCGAGGGTCGTGAAGGTCTCGCCGGGCTTCGCCGGGTCGGGCAGGTGCAGCAGCACGTCGGAGCCGACCTCGAGGACCGCTTCGACCTTGAAGGTGTAGGGGTTCCACTCGATGTAGCGCGGGAAGTCGACCACGATCGACCACACGAGCTCCTGCGGCGCATCGATCTCGACGACGTCGCTGACGATCGTCGTGTCGTTGCGCTGAGCACCCGTCATGCCGGCATGTACTCCCCACCGTTGACGTCGAGGATGGCGCCGGTGACCTCCGACGCGTAGTCGCTCAGCAGCATGATGATGGCGCCGGCGCACTTCTCGTCGGTGGGGATGCGGCCGAGCGGATTGCGCGAGGCGATGTCGTCGTAGACGTCCTGCTCGGTGACCCCGCGGCTCTCCGACTCCATCTGGAGGTAGAAGCGCACCCCGGGGCCGTCGAGCCAGCCCATGATCGCCTGGTTGACGCGGATGTTGTGCTCGCCCATCTCCAGAGCCATGAACTGCGTCGCACAGGTCATCGCCGCCTTGGCGATCGCATAGCCGCCCTCGCCCTTCATCGGCTTGCGCGTCGTCATGGTGCCGACGTTGACGATCGAGCCGTGGCCGGCGGCGATCATGTGCGGCTTGGCCAGCCGGGCCATCTGCAGCGAGCCGTGGACGATGACGTCGAACGAGCGACGAAGCGACTTGTCCGGGGTCTCCAGGAGGTCGTGGAAGCCCGGGTGCGCATAGGCGGAGTTGACCAGACCGGTCACCTTGCCGAAGCGCTCGATGGCGGTGTCGATGACCTTCGCGCAGTCCTCCTCCTTGCGGACGTCGCAGGCGACGGCGACGGCCTTGCCGTCGTTCTCCTTCTCGAGCTGCTCCGTCACGCCGCCCGAGCGGGCCGCCATGACGACCTGCGCGCCCTCGTCCACGCAGCGCTGCGCGAGCTTGGCGCCCATGCCCGCGCCGACGCCGGTGATGACGATGACCTCGTCCTTCAGGATCACAGGTAAGCCCTTTCGTAGAACGCGAAGTCGCTGGCGAGCTGCTCGGTCGAGAGCCCGAAGTCCGCGGCGGTGTAGCTGTGCGTGCCGTGCTTCTCCTGGCGGTTGATCTCCAGGTAGTCGTTGAAGGCCGCGAGGTCGGCGTCGGTCACCTCGAGCCCGAGCTGCGCCATCACCGACAACACCGTCTCGAGCGGCTCGGCCACCGTGCTCTTGAAGGGCACGTCGACGAAGCGCTCCGGCCGCCGCTTGCGTACCTCGTCGAACTGCCGCAGCGACTCCTGGAACCGCTCGCTCCAGTAGGGCCCGATCTTCAGCGGATCCGCGGCGTCGGAGTACTGCGACGTCATGGACTGCACCATCGAGGCGTACGAAGGGACGGCGCTGGTCGGCGTCCGGTGGGTCATCACGATCTTGCAGTCCGGGAACTCGTCGAGCGTGGTGTCGACGGCGGTGAGGTGGTGCGGGGACTTCAGGACCCACTTCTTGCCGGCTCGGTCGGTGTCCTGCCACTGCAGGACCTGCAGCCACTCCCGCAGCTCGGCGTAGCCCCGGGACTGGTCGTAGGAGCGCAGCCAGACGCCGTAGGAGGGGATCCAGTAGAACGAGTCGTAGGACATCGCCGTGAAGCTGCGGTCGAGCAGCAGGATGTCCTCCTCCGGCCCGTCCCAGACGACGGTGTGGATGTCGCCGAACTCGGGGGAGAGCTCGAGGAACATGTCCATCATCTTCTTGGCCTTGCCCTTGCGGATCTCGGCCGCGGGCGACTCACCGGGGAACGGCAGCGGATAGCTGCACTCCCATGACAGCGTGCTGGTCAGCTGCGGGCTCGCGCTCATCAACCGGTGCAGCAGCGTGCTCCCGGTGCGCGGGAGGCCGAGGATCTCGGCGGCTACTTCGACTGGTACGTCGAGGATCTCGGGATTGTCGGCCTGCAGCTTGCGGAGCCTGAGCCGGTCGACGAGCAGGGCCGTCAGGCGGCGCTCCGTCATCGAGGCGCCGAGTTCGGAGAGCTGCGCCTCCTCGTTGAGCGCCTTCACGAGGACACCGAGCGGCTCAAGGAACCACTCATCGCCGAACTGGTCGGTCCCGGCCTTCGCGACCGCGCTGGCGCGGAGGGTGTCGATCGAGAGGGTCACAGCTTGACGACCTTCGTCGAAGGAAGCGGGTGGTCGTCGGTGCCGACCCAGCGCAGCAGCGCGGTGCCGGTCTGATGGCCGGTCGTGTCGATCCAGTTGCCGTAGCCCGGGTCCTTGGCCGACACGACGAGAGTGAGCGTCGCGTCGTCGTTGAGCTTCGCGGTGTGCTTGTTGACCGTGATGCTCCTGTCCCAGTCCATGGACTCCATCCACCAGTTGTCCAGCTGGAAGTTCCAGTAGGGCGCCTCGGGGACGCGGGTCTCGATGACCCACGCCTCGTCCGGCTGGAGGTCGAAGTAGCCGTGCAGGTAGAAGATCTCGGGGTCGCCGCCGGCCCGCTGGAACATCTCCTGGCCCCAGTCGGGCAGCTCGTTCGGGCGAGTCATGAACAGCTCGGTCCACGCGACGAACGTGGCCGCCGTGCCGTGCACGCCGAGGGCCGTGCGCTGCAGGCTGCGGACGAGGTGCTCGGCGGTGAGGGGACTGCGCTCGGGCGTCGGCTCCAGTCGTTCGATCGACCAGCTGCCGGGCACCTCGGTGGTGCGGTCGAGGTAGGACTCACGCAGCACGATCATCGTGCTGTCGACGGCCAGGGGGAGCCAGTTGCTCGCACTGGCCGGCCGTTCCGCGCTGACGATGATCTCGACGGTCCCGTCGCTCTCGACGTGCAGGTCGTCGTTGCGCAGCTCGCCGGTCGACGCCATGGTGCCGTCCTTGGCGTAGCGGTTGGCCTTGCTGCCGAAGCTGACGTAGGCGATGGAGTTGCGCTGCCCGGTGATGCGATAGCTGTTGGCACCCTTCACCGGGGCGGAGTGATACACGTTGTCCGGGTTGTCCGCGCCGATCTTGACCAGGTCGAGGCCCTGCCAGCGCGGGCGGTCCGGGTCGGAGTTCTCGAGCGTCGCGTACAAGGTGTTGCGGAGCAGCCTGCTGAGGTAGCGGTAGCCCTCGGCCCTGTCCAGCACCGTGTCCGGACCCTTGAGCACGACCTCGCCGGCGGCCTCGAGGGCACGGCAGAAGTCCTTCCATGCCTGGCCCGTGGTGACGGCTTCCTCGGCGGACATACCCCTCCTCGCGAACGCAACAACTGGAACACGTTCTACCAGAGAGCGCGCCGCCTGGCGAGGGCCGCGGCCGCGTTCACAGCGCCGGGGGTGGCGTCAGTCGGCGGGGCCCTTCATGGTCGCCATCATGCGGTCGAGCTCCCAGAAGGCTCGCAGCGACAGCAGCTTGCCCTCGTCGTCGATGCGATACGCGAACACGCCCTCGCACGTCGTCGTGGCGCCGCCGGCGATCGTGATCGTGATGTCGGCGACGTTGGCGCACTCGTTGCCGCAGGCAAAGGAGTCCTTCAGGGCGAACACGATGCTGTTGGGTGCCATGTTGCTGTCCCAGAAGGCGGCCCGCCGTTCGGGGCCGTGGTGGCCGAGCCCGGTGGGGTCGATGAACGACGTCCCGATGGGGTCCTCGACCCAGCCGTCCTCGGCCCACAGCGCCAACCAGCCGTCGCGGTCCTTGCGCATGACGCAGTCCATGGAGCGCTGCGCCATCGTCCGTGCGGGGTGCTCGGAGTACCCCGCGAACATCTCCGTGACCTGCTCCATCACCACTTCTGGATCACATCCTTCGCAAAGCGCTCGATGCCGTCGACCTTCTCCTCGAGAGGGGCGTCCCAGCCCGCGCCGTAGAAGAGCCACGGCACCGTGACGACGTCCGTGCAGCCGGCGGCCTCCAGGTCCTTGTATCCCTCGAGCCCGAAGCGGTCGGAGGGCGCGACCTGGTACTGGAACCCCTCGATGGTGCGGCCGGCGGTGAGGAGCATGTCTTCGAGCTCCTCGTGCACCCTGACGAACTCGTCGTAGCTGAGCATCGCGCTGGTCCAGCCGGACGCGAAGCGCACGGTGCGGCGCAGGGCGACGGGCGTGTGACCGCCGACCCAGACAGGGACGGGTTGCGACGGGGCGGGCGGCATCTTGATCTTGCCGAACTTCACGAAGTCGCCGTCACGCTCGACCCAGCCGCCCTGGAGGATCTCCAGGATCGCGTCGAGGGACTCGTCGGTGCGCTTGCCGCGGCCCTCATAGGTCTGGCCGCTCCACTCGAACTCCTCCTTGAGCCAGCCGATGCCGGCGCCGAAGGTGAAGCGGTTGCCCGAGAGCACGGCGGCGGAGCCGACCTGCTTCGCGAGCAGCAGCGGGTTGCGCGTGGCCACCTTGATGACGTGCGTGAGAAACCGGATCCGGCTCGTCACCGCCGCCATGTGTGCCACCGCCATGAACGGCTCGACGAAGGGGGTGTCCTCCTGCCAGAGCCGGCTGCCATCCGCGGTGTACGGGTAGGCATCGCTGACCTGCTCCGACCAGAACAGCGAGTCGGCCACGGCGATCTGGTGATAGCCGTTCGCCTCCGCGGCCTGGGCGAGAGCGGCGTACTGCGAGGGATCGGTCATGGCGACGGACATCGTGAACTGCAACGTGTTCTCCTTTTGCGGAGGACCTTAGAGCGCCGCCGCCAGTTCCGCCAGAGAAGGGGGCTCGCCCTGCCAGGTGATTCCGGGTTCGTCGTACTCACCGGCGAGCGCGTGGGCGAGGGTCGTGTAGACGTTGCGCGAGGCCAGCAGCCCCAGGTGGGTGCCGCGAATCTCGATGTTGCGGGCACCGTCTTCGAGGCACGCCTGCCAGCGGACCACTTCGTCGTGTCGCGTGAACAGCGCGATCAGCGGCGGCAGACCGGGGGTGAGCGCCGTCCGGAAGAACCGCCCGTAGGTGCACGCGCACGCTGTCGTGAGGCAGCCCATCGTGAGCCGGGCGGGGTCCTTCTGCAGGCGCGAGCGGGCGAGGTCGGCGGCCTTGGCGAGCGTCAGGTTCGTGACGGCGAACGGTTCGTGGATCGGGCTGGCGAGGCAGATCACGCGCTCGACCAGGTCGGGGCGGGCAGTGAGGAGCGCGCGCGACAGCAGCCCGCCACGGCTGTGGCCGACCAGGGTGACCTTGGCTTCGTGCTGCTCGGCGACCTGCTCGAGGCGAGGCACGATCCGCGACATCGTCCGGTCGGAGCAGTCGACGTGCAGGGAGATCTGCGAGCTGTGCGCCTGATAGCCGATGCGGCGCAGCCACTGCAGCATCACGGGCATCAGCCAGTCGCCGGCGACCGCGGGTGGCAGCAGGAGCACCGGCTGGCCGGTGCCGTGCGGGATTCCCTTGCCCGCCAGGACATCCGAGCGAAGGAAGCGAGTCATCGCGACGGGTCCACGCACCCGCAGGGCGGCCGACCCGAGCTGCTTCACCGCGAGGGGCAGGTCGCTCATGGGCGCAATCTAGGCGGTCGTCAGCGGACCGCGAGCAGCATCTCCTCGACAGCCACAGGGAACTCGGCAGCCAGGTCGTCGAGATCGGGCAGCCGGTCACTGCACGCGATGAGGCCGAAGCCCACGCGGTCGCGGTAGCTCACGACCGTGATGTTGAGCCCCGGGCCCTCCATCACCGGTCCCAGCGGGAAGATGCCGTCGACCTTCGCCCCGGCGACGTAGATCTGGAAGGGCGGACCCGCCACGTTGGACAGCACCAGGTTGTGCACGACGGGGTGCAGGTTGGCGAACCGCAGCATGGAGTAGAGCCGGGCGAGAGCGGCAGTCGTGTTGGGCGGCGCCGCCTCGCTGACGCGCGCCACGAGGTCCGGCCCCAGGGCCTGCTGGTCGCCCTTGGCCACCTTGTTGGCCTGGTGCACGACCTTCAGCCGCTCGACGGGGTCGGCGACGTCGGTGCCCAGCGAGGTGAACATGGCTGAGGTGCGGTTGGCGGCGATGTCGGTCTCGTCGCCGCGGGTCGACACCGGGATGACGGCGATCAGGCTCGAGTCGGGCAGCTCGTCGCGCTTGAGCAGGTAGGTGCGCAGCGCCCCACCGGTGATGGCGGTGACGGCATCGTTGAAGGTCCCTCCGACGGCCGACTTGATGGCCTTCACGTCGTCGAGGGCGACGTCGACGTAGGCGACGGTGCGACCGGGCGTGATCGCCCCGTTGAAGGGGGCGCGGGGTGCAGTGAGCGGCAGGGCACCACCCGAGGTGTCCGCATCGCCGACGCGGCGCCCGATGATCCCTGTCAGCGCCTTCGCGGCCGAGATGCCGACGCGGGCGGTGTGCCAGGGGCGGGTCGCCAGGCCGGTGGCGGTGTGCACCGCGACGTCGACCACGGAAGGCTCGGGCCGCTGCAGCGCCCGGGCCTCCTGCTTGGCGCCGAGCAGCTCGGCTTCGGTGCGCCCTTCCGGGAGCAGGTCGAAGATGGCGCTGAGGATGCGAGCAGCCCCGACGCCGTCGACGGCGCAGTGATGGACCTTGATGACGATGGCGGCCCGGTGGTCGGCCAGGTCCTCCACGACGAGGCACTCCCAGAGCGGCCGGGACCTGTCGAGCTTCTTGCTCGCGAACGACGCCACCTCGCGGGCCAGCTCGACCATCGTTCCCGGGGCAGGGCACGAGACCCGGCTCACGTGCTCGCGGACGTCCACGTCGGGGACATCGACCCAGACCGGGTGGTGCAGGCGCATCATGGCGAGCGCCAGCTTCTGCCTGAACGGCGGAAGCAGGTCGAGGCGGTGCTGCAGCAGCTCGATGAGGTCCTCGGCGGACCAGCCAGGGTTGTCGGTGATGTCGACGACCAGCGTGCCCAGGACGTGCATGTGCGTGGCCGGTGTCTCGAAGTAGAGGAAGCTCGCGTCCGCGCCGCTCATCTCATGCACGCCTGCAACAGTAGGGGCAGACTGGGACCGTGCTCCTCGTCCTTGGCTGCCTCGGTCTGCTCGCGGTCGCCAACGGCCTCCGCCCGTTCCGGTGGACCCCCCTCGTCGTCCCGTCCTTCTTCGCGGCCTGGCTGACGGTGGAGCTCGCCCCGCAGCTGCTGGTCCTGACCGTCGTGGTGACCGCGGTGCTGACGGTGGCGGTGGGCGTCAGCTGGATCGGGCTGCTCGTCACCGCCCTCGTACTCGCCGGGCTCGGCGTCATGGTGGGGGAGTCTGGGCGGGCGGCGGCCGCGGCGGACACTGCTCTCGCCGCCTGGCCGGAGCCGGCCGAGCGGACCCCCGAGCAGCACGGCCTGCTCCGCAGGTACTTCCGGCCGATGTCGTTTCGCCATCCCGACGTCGAGCGGACGGTCGACGTGGCCTACGGCGACCTGCCGCGACACAAGCTCGACGTCTACCGGCACAAGGACCATCCCACTGGTGCGCCGACGCTGGTGCAGGTGCACGGCGGCGCCTGGATCATCGGGGACAAGCGCGAGCAGGGCCGCCCGCTCATGAACCACCTGGCCGCCCGCGGCTGGGTCTGCTTCGCGCCGAACTACCGGCTGTCGCCCAAGGCCACCTGGCCCGACCACCTCGTCGACGTGAAGCGCGCCATCGCCTGGGTGCGCGAGAACGGCGCTGCCTACGGCGCCGACCCCGGGTTCCTCGTCCTCACCGGCGGATCGGCCGGTGGCCACCTCACCGCGCTGTGCGCCCTCACGCCCAACGACCCGATGTGGCAGCCGGGCTTCGAGGACGCCGACACCTCGGTCACGGCGTGCATCCCCTACTACGGCGTCTATGACCTCAACGGCGAGACGGGTACGACGGCAGCGACCGTCCGCGAGAAGCGGCTCCTCGCCCGGATGGTGATGAAGACCCGTGAGCGGGACGTCTACCGGCTCGCGTCACCGCTGTCGCACGTGAACGCCGACGCGCCGCCGTTCTTCGTGGTGCACGGCCGCAACGACACCCTCGTGCCCGTCGAGGAGGCGCGGCTGTTCGTGCAGCGGCTGCGCGAGACGTCGGCGCAGCCGGTGCTCTACCTCGAGCTGCCCGGCACCGAGCACGCCTTCGACGTGTTCCCCTCGATCCGCTCCGACCACGTCGTCAGCGCCGTCGGCCGCTTCTGCGAGCTCGTCCGCGCCCGCATCACCTCGCCGTGAACGTCCGGGGGGTCAGGTGACGACGAGGAGGCCTTTGCCGGTGATGAGGGGCAGGTCGAGGGCCGTCACGAGGCCTGGCTTCGCCGCGACGACGGCGGGGATGGCGTTGACCAGCCGCATGGCGGTCGCCTTGAGGCCCGCGGTGTTGTGGTCGCCGTCGGTGCCGAGCAGCTGCAGGTCCAACGTGTAGTTGGGCTCACCTGTGACGACCACCCGGTAGCAACCGGCACCAGCCGGCTTGGGCCAGCTCGCGCCGAGGTCGTCGTGCAGCCGGGTCACGTGCTCGAGGACGATGACGGCCTTGCCGTTGACCATCCCGCGCACCTCGAAGTGCAGCGCAGCGACGGTGCCCTGCTCGATGCGGCCGCTGTCGACGTCGAAGCCGAACGGCGCGAGCTCCTGCTCGTACCACTCGGTGACCTCGTCGAGCTCGACCCCGAGTCCGGCGGCCAGCTGCGCGATGACCGACCCCCACGCCATCGTCAGGACGCCGGGGTTCAGCAGGAACCCGGTCTCGCCCGCGGGCATCCCGAAGCCCATCACGTCGTGCAGGATCATCCACTGGTCGTAGGTGTTGTAGTTGAGCACCTCGACGCAGCGGACCTCCTCGATCCGCTCCGAGATCCCTGTCAGGGCAAGGGGAAGCGCGTCATTGGCGAAGCCGGGGTCGACGCCGTTGACGAACAGCGAGACGCCTCCGTCGAGCGCTGCCTGCGTCACGCCGGCGGCCAGGTCGACGGCGACGCCGGTCGGGTACTGCAGGAACACCGGCCCGCTTGCGACGACGTTGATGCCGGCGCGGAGCAGCTTCTCGATGTCGGCGAGCGCCTCGAAGATGCGGTTGTCCGCCATCGCCGTGTTGAGGATGACGTCCGGCTGGAGCGCGAGGATCGCGTCCACGTCGTTCGTCGCGAGCACCCCCAACGAGCGCCCGAGGCCGGCGAGGTCGCCGGCGTCGCGACCGGCCTTGTCGGGGTTCGACACCCAGACGCCGACGAGCTCGAGGTCGGGACGGGCGTCGATGCCGGCGATCGCGTGCCGGCCGACGTTGCCGGTCGACCAGGCGACGACCCGGATCACAGCTCGGCGCCGAGGTCCGGCAGCGCCATGTCGAGGTTGGGCACGGCCAGACCGCCTGTCACGTCGAACACGGATCCGGTGCAGTAGCCACCGGCCGGCGACGCCAGGTACAGCACGGTCGCCGCGATCTCGTCGGGATCGCCGATGCGGCGCAAGGGCGTGCCCGACTCCATCTGCGACTTGAGGTTCTCGTCGCCGACCACGATCTCCAGTGCGCTCGTCGCGATCGAGCCGACCGCGATCGCGTTGACACGGATCCGTGGGGACAGGTCCATCGCGGCCAGTTTGGTCCAGTGCGTGAGAGCGGCCTTGGCGGTGCCGTAGCCGACGAAGCCCCGGCCGGTCACGGTGCCCATGACCGACGAGATGTTCACGACGGACCCGCCCTCCTTGAGGAGGTGCGGCAGGGCTGCCCGGGTCAGGGCGTGCGCGGTCGAGACGTTCCAGTGGAACGCCTCCTCCAGGAAGCGCACGGAGGTCTTGGCGAACTCTCGGGGCATCGTGCCGCCGACGTTGTTGACCACCACGTCGAGCCGGCCGAACTCCTCGGCGGCCCTGTCCGCCAGGCCGGCCACGGCGTCCAGGTCGCTGAGATCGGCGGGTACGACGAGGGCGCGCCGACCCATCGCCTCGATCTGCTTCGCGACCTGCTGCAGCTGGTCCTCGGTGCGGGAGGAGATGAGCACGTCGGCCCCCGCCTCGGCCAGCGCCAGGGCGGACGCGGCGCCGATGCCGCGGCCCGCGCCGGTGACGACGGCGACCTTCCCGTCGAGTCGGAACCTCTCGAGAACCACGGCAACCCCTCTTTCGCAGACGACAGCCGGACGCTAGCGCAACTTCTGTAACACGTTCTAGTCTGAGGCATCGTCCCGGTCAGTGGGACAGCAAGCGCGCCGGGTCGCTCGCAGGGGCCTAGCGTCGGGGAGGTGACCGACAAGGTGCTGGAGGCCGTGCAGGACCTGCTGCCCGCGATCGCCGACCGCGCCGACCGCTGCGAGGTCGAGCGCCAGGTCCCTGCGGAGACGATCGCCGAGCTCAAGGGAGCCGGCGTCTTCCGGATGCTGCAGCCCAAGCGCTGGGGTGGACTCGAGACCGACCCGGTCGACTTCTACGAGGTCGTCCGGACGCTCGCCTCCGTCTGCGGCTCCACCGGCTGGGTGGCCAGCGTGCTCGGCGTCCACCCGTGGCAGCTCGCACTGTTTCCGGACCAGGCCCAGCGCGACGTGTGGGGACAGGACCCGGACACCCTCGTCTGCTCGTCGTACGCACCCACCGGTCGGCTCACCCCGGTCGACGGTGGCTACGAGTGCACCGGGCGCTGGAGCTTCTCGTCCGGCTCCGCGCACTGCCAGTGGGTGCTCCTCGGCGCGATCGTCATGGGCGCGGAGGGTCAGCCCGTCGACTTCCTCACCATCCTGGTGCCGCGGGCCGACTACGCCCTCGAGGACGTCTGGGACGTCGTTGGCCTGCGCGGCACCGGCTCCAACGACATCGTGATCGACAAGGTCTTCATCCCCGCGTCCCGGACGCTGTCGTTCAACGACGTGAGCTCGCTGCGCTGTCCGGGGCAGGCGGAGAACACCGCGGCGCTCTACAAGCTGCCGTTCGGGACGGTGTTCAGCTACACGATCACGACGCCCATCATCGGGATCGCGACCGGTGCCTATGACGCCCACATCCAGCGGATGCGTGAGCGGGTGCGCATCTCCTACGGGCAGCAGGTCGCCAGCGACCCGTTCGCGCACGTCCGCGTGGCGCGCGCGGCGTCCGAGATCGACGCCACCTGGCTCCAGCTCGAGCGCAACCTCGACGAGGAGATGCGCTATGCCGTTGCGGGCGAGGACATCCCGCTCGAGCTGAGGCTGCGCGCTCGCCGCGACCAGGTGCGAGGTACGGAGCGATGCGTCGAGGCGATCTCGTTGCTGTTCAAGAACTCCGGAGGCCACTCGTTGAAGAACGGCAATCCGATCGAGAGGGCGTGGCGCGACGCCGGCGCCGGCTCGGTGCATGCAGCGAACGACGTCGAGAGGTGGCTGGCGATGTACGGCAAGGGCGAGTTCGGCCTTCCGGTCGAGGACGGGATGATCTGATGTCTGGTGCACGCGTGCACTCGCTCGGCTACCTCGTCATCGAGACGACCGACCTCGACCGCTGGCGCGAGCTGGCCGTCGATGTCCTCGGCATGGCCGTGTCGCACGGCCCGGACCCCGACGCGCTCTACCTGCGCATCGACGGCCGGCCCGCCCGGGTGATCGTGCAGCCCGGGCAGACCGAGCGGCTCGGAGCCGTCGGCTGGGAGGTGCGTGACAAGGAGATCTGGAAGCAGGTCGTTCGCCAGCTCGAGGACTCCGGCGCGCCGGTCAAGGTCGCCTCCCATGACGAGTGCGAGCAGCGCCGGGTCCAGGAGTGCGTCTTCACCGAGGATCCGGGCGGCACGGCGCTGGAGATCTTCCACGGAGCCGCGCTCGTCCACGACAAGCTGCTCACCACGCACGGCGCGACCTTCATCACCGGCAGTCAGGGCCTCGGGCACGTCGTGCTGCCGACCAAGAACGCCGAGGCTTCCTACGACTTCTACTCCGAGGTCCTCGGATTCCGCAGCCGTGGTGCCTTCAAGCTCCCCGCCGGCCTTCCCGGCGCGGACCCGGACAAGCCGTCCTACCTTCGCTTCATGTCCTGCAACGAGCGGCACCACGCGCTGGCGCTCGCTCCGTGGCCGCAGGACAACGGGATCATCCACTTCATGATGGAGGTCACCGAGCTCGACGATGTTGGCCGTGCCCTCGACCGCATGCACAAGCGCAAGTTCCCGTTGAGCTCGACGCTCGGCCGGCACACCAACGACGAGATGGTGTCGTTCTACGTCGCCACCCCCAGCGGGTTCGACATCGAGCTCGGCTGCTTCGGGCGTCGCATCTCCGAGGAGGGCTACACCGCCGAGGACATCACTGCCGACTCGACCTGGGGGCACCGCTGGGGCGGTGGTAACAAGTGACGGTGGCAGAGCACCGCGTCGAAGCCGATGAGATGCGGCGGGTCCTGGGGCACTTCGCCACAGGGGTGACGATCGTGGCGGGCTTCGACGACGGCGTGCCCATCGGCTTCGCCTGCCAGTCGTTCACGAGCGTGTCGCTCGACCCGCCCTTGGTGCTCTTCTGTCCCGCCCACACCTCCCGGACCTGGCCGAGGATCCAGGCGTCCGGGTCGTTCTCCGTCAATGTGCTGGCGGCGGACCAGATGGAGCTGGCCAAGCGGTTCGCCACCAGCGGCGGCGACAAGTTCTCGGGGCTCGACTGGCACGCCACGTCGTGGGGCCCGTCGGTCGACGGTGTCCTCGCAACGGTGCACTGCGACATCGAGCAGGTGCACGCCGCCGGTGACCACGACGTCGTCATCGGCCATGTCCGTGAGCTCGTCACCCAGCGGGCGGACGGCCCGCTGCTGTTCTTCAAGGGCCAGTTCGGCATCTCATGGGACTGAATGCTGCACAGCGGCTCGACGCCGCCGAAGCGCTGCGCATGGCGGAGGCGACCCAGGTCGCGGTACCGCCCCTGATCACGACCTACCCCGGCATCGACGTCGTGGACTCCTACGAGATCCAGCTCCTCAACATCCGCCGGCGGCTGGCCGCGGGAGCGACGGTGTACGGCCACAAGGTCGGGCTGTCGTCCAAGGCGATGCAGGAGATGATGGGCGTCGACGAGCCTGACTACGGCCACCTGTTGTCGGACATGGTCTACAGCGAGGACGCGCCGATCCCCACTCAGTCGTTCCTGCTCCCGCGGGTCGAGGTCGAGGTCGGTTTCGTCCTCGGCGACGACCTGCCCGGTGAGGGCTGCACCGCCCTGGACGTGCTGCGCTGCACCGACTTCATCGCGCCGGCGATCGAGCTCATCGACAGCCGCATCGCGGACTGGAAGATCGGGCTGTTCGACACGATCAGCGACAACGCGTCGTCGTGCGGCGTCATCCTCGGCAAGGAGCGCGTCAAGCCGTCCGAGATCGACGTGAAGGCGATCGACGCGACGCTCGACATCAACGGGAACCGCGTCGCCGAGGGCACGTCGGGTGCGGTTCTGGGCGACCCGACGATCGCGGTCGCGTGGCTCGCCAACAAGGTCGCGTCCTTCGGGGTGCGGCTGGAGAAGGGGCACGTCGTGCTCCCCGGCTCGTGCACGCGGGCCTATGACGTCAAGCCAGGTGACGACGTGGTCGCCACCTTCAAGGGCCTCGGCTCTGTCTCTCTGAAGTTCAGCTAAGGAATTCACATGGCCAAGCTCACCGCCGCGATCGTCGGCTCCGGCAACATCGGCACCGACCTGCTCTACAAGCTGCAGCGCAGCGACCTCATCGAGCCCCGCTGGATGATCGGTGTCGATCCCGACAGCGAAGGGCTCAAGCGCGCTGCCGACCTCGGCCTGGCCGCGAGCCACGAGGGCATCGACTGGCTGCTCGCGCAGGACGAGAAGCCCGACCTGCTCTTCGAGGCGACCAGCGCCTACGTCTACCGCGACAAAGCGCCGCGCTACCGCGAGGCCGGCATCAAGGCCCTCGACCTGACGCCCGCGGCCATCGGCCCCTACGTCGTCCCGGCCGCCAACATGGACCTCAACCTCGAGGCCGACGACATCAACCTCGTCACCTGCGGCGGCCAGGCCACGATCCCGATCGTGCACGCCATCAGCAGCGTCGTCCGGGTCCCGTACGCCGAGATCGTCGCCTCCGTCTCCAGCGCGTCC
>JAODND010000039.1 GCA_025465465.1 Frankiales bacterium
CTCGGTGGCCGCGCCGACCTTGATGACCGCAACACCGCCGGCCAGCTTGGCCAGGCGCTCCTGCAGCTTCTCGCGGTCGTAGTCGGAGTCGCTCTTCTCGATCTCGGCGCGGATCTGGTTGACGCGACCCTGGATCTGGTCGGCGTCGCCGGCACCCTCGACGATCGTGGTCTCGTCCTTGGTGACCGTGACCTTGCGGGCGCGGCCCAGGAGCTCGAGGCCCGCGGTGTCGAGCTTGAGGCCGACCTCCTCGGAGATGACCTGGCCACCGGTCAGGATCGCGATGTCCTGCAGCATGGCCTTGCGACGGTCACCGAAGCCGGGCGCCTTCACGGCAACCGACTTGAAGGTGCCGCGGATCTTGTTGACGACGAGCGTGGCCAGGGCCTCGCCCTCGACGTCCTCGGCGATGATCGCGAGCGACTTGCCGCTCTGCATGACCTTCTCCAACAGCGGGAGCAGGTCCTTGACGGAGCCGATCTTGCCGTTGACCACGAGGATGTAGGGGTCCTCGAGGGTCGCCTCCATGCGCTCCGGGTCGGTCACGAAGTAGGGGCTGATGTAGCCCTTGTCGAAGCGCATGCCCTCGGTGAGCTCGAGCTCGAGCCCGAAGGTGTTGCTCTCCTCGACCGTGATCACGCCCTCCTTGCCGACCTTGTCCATGGCCTCGGCGATGATGTCGCCGACCGTGGTGTCAGCAGCGGAGATCGACGCGGTCGCGGCGATCTGCTCCTTGGTCTCGACGTCCTTCGCGGCGTTGCCGATGGCCTCGACAACGCGCTCGACGGCCGCCTCGATGCCCTTCTTCAGCGACATCGGGTTGGCGCCGGCGGCGACGTTGCGCAGGCCCTCGCGGACGAGCGCCTGCGCCAGGACGGTGGCAGTGGTGGTGCCGTCGCCAGCGACGTCATCCGTCTTCTTGGCGACCTCTTTGACGAGCTCGGCACCGATCTTCTCGTAGGGGTCCTCCAGCTCGATCTCCTTGGCGATGCTCACACCGTCGTTGGTGATCGTGGGGGCGCCCCACTTCTTCTCCAGAACGACGTTGCGGCCCTTGGGACCGAGGGTGACCTTGACGGCGTCGGCGAGCTGGTTCATGCCGCGCTCGAGACCGCGCCGGGCCTCTTCGTCGAAGGCGATCAACTTGGCCATGCGTGGATTCCTCCATGGTTCGGGGTGATCTCCCTGCGGTGCCCGCGACGGACGACCGGGTTGCCGGCCTCACCGGGGAGATCTGGCACTCAGGGGTGCCGAGTGCTACCCCATTATTGGCACTCTCCCCCCGAGAGTGCAAACGGCCCTCCGTGCGCCGGCAGCCGACGCCCGGCTTGATCCACGGAGAGGTCGTCGCCTTTCAGAGCCCCCGAAAGCCACGCAACCCTCCGTGGATCTCCAGGTCAGCCGGCGGCGCCCGACGTCACGAACGCGCTGTAGGACGGGGCGATCGTCACGGTCGGCACCGAGGTCAGCGCCGTCGCTTCGATGGTCTTGAGGCCGTCGCCGGTGTTGAGCAGGACGGTCTCCAGGTCCGGGTCGACCTTCCCGGACCTGAGCAGCTTGCGCAGCGTCGCGACCGTGACGCCACCGGCCGTCTCGGCAAACACGCCCTCGGTCTCGGCGAGCAGCGAGATGCCCTCGATCACCTCCGCGTCGGACACGTGACCCATGGCCCCGCCGGTACGACGCACGACATCCAGGGCGTACGGCCCGTCCGCCGGGTTCCCGATGGCCAGCGACTTCGCGATCGTGTCGGGCTTCACGGGCTTGACGGTGTCCCAGCCGTTCTCGTAGGCGGTCGCGATCGGCGAGCAGCCGGTCGCCTGGGCCCCGAACACCTTGTACGGCGACTCGTCGACGAGCCCCAGCTTGGTCAGCTCGCGGAAGGCCTTGTCGACCTTCGTGAGCAGCGAGCCGGACGCCATCGGGATGACGACCTGCTGCGGGAGCCGCCAGCCGAGCTGCTCGGCCACCTCGTACCCCAGGGTCTTGGAGCCCTCCGCGTAGTAGGGCCGGACGTTGACGTTGACGAACGCCCACTCCTCCTGCTCCGCGATCTCCGAGCACAGCCGGTTGACGTCGTCGTAGTTGCCGTCGACGGCAACCAGGGTCTGCCCGTAGACGGCGGTCTGGACGACCTTGCCCTGCTCGAGGTCGGACGGGATGAACACGACCGCACGCAGACCGACATGGGTGGCGTGGGCAGCCACGCTGTTGGCGAGGTTGCCGGTCGACGCGCACGAGACCGTCTCGTACCCGAAGGCCCGGGCCGCCGACAGGGCGACCGAGACGACCCGGTCCTTGAAGGAGTGGGTCGGGTTGCCGCTGTCGTCCTTGACGTAGAGCTTGCGCATGCCGAGCGCGCGAGCCAGGTTGGGCGCCTCGCGCAGCCTCGTCATGCCGGCACCGAGGTCGACGCGGGTCGCGAGGTCCTGGCCCGCGGGCAGCAGTCCGGCGTAGCGCCAGATGGTCTGCGGCCCCGCCTCGATGGACGCGCGGGTGACGAGCCTGAGCTTGCTCTCGTCGTATTCGATCTCGAGCGGTGCGAAGCACTCGCTGCAGACGTGCACCGGAGCCAAGGGGGTCTGGTGGCCGCACTCCCGACAGATCAAGCCGGAGGCGGGGGATCCTGCGAACGCCGCAGGCGCTAACGAAGTCACTGGTGTGCTCCTCATCTTTCCCGCGGGCCGCGGGACGGAGTTGGCACCTGGCTCGGGTGAGCTGGTTGCCGGGGCGTCATCGGGCCGTGTCCCTGGTGCCCCTCGGGATGAGACGTGCGTATGAAGTTTCCTGAAAGGATAGCCGGGCTTCGCGGGCGCTGACCTACGGCTGGTAGTCGCGGGTGACGATGACCGTCATGCCCGGCACCGGGATGCCTGCAAAGCGGGGCGAAACCCGCGGGATGCCGAACTGCTTGGCGAACCGCTCGGCGGACGCCTGCTGCCCCGGCGGGTAGTAGACGGTCGTCGTGGAGAGGTTGCCGCCGCGGTAGTTGCCGGTCTGCGGCACCGGCCAGCCGCCCGCCCGGAACCGCTGGGCCGCCCGCTCGGCGAGGTGCTGGATCCTGCTGTTGTTGAGCACCCGCACCGCGACGATCGGCGGCTGCGCTGCCGCCGTCTTGGAAGGGACGACCACCGGGACCGGCGGGGCCGAGGCGGTCGGGCTCGAGGAAGCCGATGCGCTCGGCGTCGGGGTGGCGGACGGCAGCGGTGACGACGCGACGACGGGTGAGCCCTTGGGCTCGCTGTTGCCGTTGAAGACGAGGAGGGCTCCGATCGCGAGCAGCACCCCGAGCAGGGCGAGGGCGGCACCCGCCAGGGCGCGGGCCGGCCCGACGCGCTCGGTGCCCGGCTCCGGCGCAGGGACCGGCGCCAGGTCCTCGACCACCGACGGCTCTGGCTCTGGCTCGGGCTCAGCTGGGCGCAACTCCGGCAGCTCGGGCGGGATCCACGTCTGGTCGAGGGGGGACGGTGCGTTGAGGACGGTCGGCTCGACCAGCTCCGGCAGCGGCGGCGGAGCGGGCGGCGTGGGCGGGTCCGGGGGGACCACGGGCTCGGCCGCGGCGGCCTGGCGCTGCGCCTCGGCCTGGGCGCGCCACCACGCGTCGGAGCCGGTGTCGTAGACGGGTTCGTCGGGCTCGGGCAGCTCCGTCGACGCGGGCCCGGCGTCGGGTGTCGTCGACGCGGGCCCGGCGTCGGGTGTCGTCGACGCGGGCCCGACCTCGGGGAACCCCCAGTCGTCGCCGGGGTCCTTCGGTCCGGTCACGAGCTGCGCTTAGGCGTCCATACCGAGCCGACGCGCCGACCGGGTCCGCTGGCGGGTGGTCCGCAGCCGGCGGAGGCGCTTGACCAGCATGGGGTCCGCGACCAGGGCCTCGGGACGGTCGATGAGGGCGTTCAGCACCTGGTAGTAGCGGGTGGCGCTCAGGTCGAACAGGTCCTTGATGGCCTGCTCCTTGGCACCGGCGTACTTCCACCACTGGCGCTCGAAGGCGAGGATCTCGCGCTCGCGCTCGGTCAGGTCACCGTCGACGGCAGCGACGACGCTGAGAGCGGCATCCATCTGGGACCTCCTGTGCAGGCGAATCACACTGGTGTGGTTCGCCGTCCATCATGGCACAACGAGAGCATTGCAGAGGGTCAGCGGCAGGACTCGGCGGCCGCGCGTCGACCTCCGCCACCTCGCGAGTGACCCGCCGTACCTTCCTGAGGTCTCCCACGGCGGGCGCCTCGGCCAAGCGTGTCCCGCCGGCAAGGTGCGTGAGAGCTCAGGGAGGGTCAGGGGTAGAGGCCGCGGGTGCGGTGGGCCTCGGCGACGCGGCCGACGCCGATGACCTGCGCCGCGGTGCGCAGCGAGAGCCCCTTGGCTGCGGCTAGTGCCGACACATCGGCGTACGCGGACGCCATCAGCACCTTGAGGCGGTCGTTCACCTCGTCCTCGCTCCAGAAGTACGCCTGCAGGTCCTGCACCCACTCGAAGTACGACACCGCGACGCCGCCGGAGTTGGCCAGGATGTCGGGGACGACGACGACGCCCATGTCCTCGAGCACCTTGTCGCCGTCCGGCGTGGTCGGGCCGTTGGCGCCCTCCACGACGAACCTGGCCTTCACGCTGCCGGCGTTGCCTTCGTGGATGACGCCCTCGAGCGCCGCCGGGACGAGCACGTCGACGTCGAGCTCGATCAGCTGGGCGTTCGAGATGGCGTCGGTGCCGGGGTAGCCGACGACGGTGTCCGCGCCGCTTCTGAGGTGCTTGAGCAGCGCCGCCGGATCGAGGCCTCCGGGGTCATAGATGCCGCCGCCGACGTCGCTGACGGCGACCACCTTGCAGCCGGCGTCGTGCAGGTACTGGGCCGCGAGCCCCCCGACCTTGCCGAAGCCCTGCACCGCGATCGTCACCTCGCGGTGGTCGACGCCCGCCTCGCGCAGCGCGGAGAAGCAGGAGTACATGACCCCGCGGCTGGTCGCGCCGGCGCGGCCCTGGGACCCGCCGATGCTGACGGGCTTGCCCGTCACGACGCCTGTGACGGTGTAGCCCGAGTGCATGGAGTAGGTGTCCATGATCCAGGCCATCGTCTGCTCGTCGGTGCCGACGTCCGGGGCGGGGATGTCCCTCTCGGGACCGATGATCGGGATGATCTCCGAGGCATAGCGACGGGTGACCCGCTCGAGCTCGTTGCGCGACAGGGCGTGGGGGTCGACCGCCACGCCGCCCTTGGCCCCGCCGTAGGGGATGCCGATCAGGGCGCACTTCCAGGTCATCCACATCGCGAGCGCGCGGACCTCGTCGAGGTCGGTGTGGGGGTGGAAGCGGATACCGCCCTTGGCCGGGCCACGGGACAGGTTGTGCTGCACCCGGTAGCCCTGCAGCACCTCGAGCGAGCCGTCGTCGCGGCGCAGCGGGACGGCGACCTGCAGGGACCGGCGCGGCGTGGCGAGCAGCTGGTGCAGCCCGTCGTCGAGACCGAGGACGTCAACGGCGCCCGCCAGCTGGAGGAGAGCGCTTTCGAGCGCGGACTGCACGAGAACTCCTTACGGCACCGGCATCGTTGACGGTGCGTGCGTGGCCAGGATGCCAGAAGGAGGGGTACGAAGGGAGCGCTGCTGACACGCGGCCGTGCAACGGCTACGTTGCGAACAAGAACGCGTTCTACCGACGACGAGGGAGTCACGATGCAGACGCGCGCCGCCATCCTGTGGGAGCCGCACACCGACTGGAGCGTCGAGGACATCGAGCTCGACCCGCCCAAGCGGGGCGAGGTCCTCGTCAAGCTGGCCGCGTCGGGGCTGTGCCACTCCGACGAGCACATGGTCACCGGCGACATGGCGTTGCCCCCGGAGATCGCCGAGCTGATGGGCATCAGCCAGTTTCCGGTCATCGGCGGCCACGAGGGCGCCGGCATCGTCCAGGAGGTGGGCGAGGGCGTCACCGACCTTGCCGTCGGCGATCACGTCGTCTTCTCCTTCATCCCCTCCTGCGGCAAGTGTCCGTCCTGTCGCAAGGGTCAGTCGCAGGTCTGCGACCTCGGCGCCTTCCTGCTCGGTGGACGGCAGTTCACCGACCAGACCGCACGGCACCACACGAAGGACGGCAAGGACCTCGGCACCATGGTCGCGCTGGGGACCTTCTCGCCGTACACCGTGGTGGCTGTCGAGTCGTGCGTGAAGATCGACGACGACATCCCGCTGGAGAAGGCCGCCCTGGTCGGCTGCGGCGTCACCACCGGCTGGGGCTCGGCCGTCAACGCCGCTGACGTGCAGCCCGGCGAGACCGTCGTCATCTACGGCGTCGGCGGCATCGGCACGGCAGCGGTCCAGGGCGCGGCGCTGGCCGGCGCAAACCAGATCGTGGTCGTCGAGCCGGTCGAGTGGAAGCGCGAGAAGATCCTCGAGTTCGGCGCGACCCACACCGCGGCCTCCCAGGAGGAGGCGTTCTTCCTCGTCCAGCAGCTCACCAACGGCGCGATGGCCGACAAGGCGATCCTCTGCGTCGGCACCGCCAAGGGCGAGCACGTGGGCCAGATGATGTCGATGATCAAGAAGTGCGGCCGGGCCGTCGTCACGTCGGTCGCACCGATGCTCGACGACCAGGTCACGATGAACCTGTTCGAGTTCGCCATGCAGCGCAAGGAGCTCGTCGGCTGCATCTTCGGCAACGCGAACCCCGCCGTCGACATCCCGAAGCTGCTGGCGCTGTACAAGTCCGGCAAGCTCAAGCTCGACGAGATGATCACGACCGAGTACACCCTTGACGAGATCAACCAGGGCTACCAGGACATGCGGGACGGCAAGAACTTCCGCGGCCTCATCCGGTACTGACGCAGGCACGCGCCCTCCCAGCCGCCTGACAGCCGCCCCGCAGCGGCGTGGCAGCCGGGCCTCCGACGCTGGGCGCATGGACGGACTCACCACTTCGACCCCCGCCGCTCGCGCGCGCAGCCGGCGCGCCGTCACGAGCGCGAGCGCCTTCATCGGCGTCGCCGCCGTCGGCGCCACCGGCGCCCTCGCGTTGGGACTCGGCTCGTCGAGCTCGGCCGCGACGGACCACAGCGGTACGACGCAGGTGCCGCAGTCGTTCGGCGACTCCCCCCAGGGGTCCGCCGGGGCCGCGACCGGCGGGAGTCCCCCGATGGCCTCGAGCGGCGGCTCGTGATCGGCGCTCGTGATCGGCGCGGGACACGGAGCCGGCGGTCGGGATCGAACCGACGACCTGCTGTTTACAAGACAGCTGCGCTACCACTGCGCCACGCCGGCCGGGCGTGCCGCCAGCCTAATGGGCCACGGCAGGGCCGAACGGGTGCTCAAGGAGGTCGCCGAGGATGTCACTGTGGGTGATCACGACTGAGCCACCTGGGCGTCCCGTTCACTCGTCTGGGTGAGCAACAAGTGACTCCCTGTAGCCGAGTCACAAGGCATGGCACTCAGTACCCCCTGGTTCGCAAGCTGCGCCGCCGCCGCCGTGACCGGCCTGTTGGCCCTCACGACCGGCACCGCCGCGATCCCCTCGGCATCCCCCCTCCCCTCCTCGGTCACCGCCGTCACCGGCGCCGAGCCCGCCGCCCTCGCCGCGCCGGCGCTGCGCCGGGCCGCTCTGCACAACGCTGCGAGTGCCGCCGCTCAGGCAACCGCCGGCGGTGCGACGCGTACCGCCACCACCCCCGCGACCCCCGGCGCGCCCGCAGCGCCGCTGGCCACGACCGGCGGCCGCTCGGTGACCCAGCACCTCGCACTGTCCAGGGGCGCCAGCGACGAGGAGGCGCTCCGCAGCCGGCTCGCCACCGTCAGCGACAAGAGCGTGATCGCGCTCCGCCAGGGTGCGCTCGCCAGCGCCAAGCGGCTCAGGCCGACCCCGACACCGGCACCGGCCGCCGCGGCAACCACCACCCCGACCACGCCGGCCCCCACCGACGCTGCCACCCCGGTCGAGACCGTGCTGCCCTCCGCGCTGCCCTCCGCGCTGCCCTCCGTGCTGCCGACCGTGGACCCGAGCCCGACCGCCACGGCCACCCCCACCGCCACCGCCACCGCCACCGCGACCGCCACGGCCACCGCCACCGCCACGCCGACCGTCACCTCCAGCCCCACTCCGTCGGCCAGCCCGACCGCGACGAGCCCGTCCGGCCAGTCCGTCCCGAGCGCCGACCTCCCCGGCTGGAAGCTCGCGATGAACGAGGACTTCAACACCCCCGCGCCGATCGGGTCGTTCATGACGACCTACGCGAAGACGATCGACAGCTACAAGGACGGCTGGGTCGACACCGCCCGCGTCGGCACCTACTTCCCGAGCAAGGTCGTGTCAGCGCACGACGGGATGATGGACTACTACCTGCACACCGAGAACGGCGTCCACATGGTCGCCGCCGAGATGCCCAAGCTCCCGAACGGGCAGTACGGGCAGGCCTACGGCCGGTACGCGGTCCGCTTCAGCAACGACATCATCCCCGGGTACAAGAGCGCGTGGCTGCTGTGGCCCAACAGCGAGAGCTGGCCGAACGACGGTGAGATCGACTTCCCCGAGGCGAACCTGAGCGGGTCGGACACCATCAACGCGTTCTCGCACCACGCCAGCGCGAACGGCGGCCAGGACTGGTTCGGTTCGTCGACCCACATGACCGGCGGGTGGCACACCGCCGTCGTCGAGTGGGCCCCCGGCTCGGTCTCCTTCTCCCTGGACGGGGCCAAGCTGGGGACGTCGACCACGATGACCCCGAGCACCGCGATGCACTGGGTCCTCCAGACCGAGACGTCGCCCGGGACCGTGCCGCTGGACAGCACCAGCGGCCACGTCTACATCGACTGGGTCGCCCAGTGGAGCAAGGCCTGACCAACGCTTGACCACCTCTGAGTTCATGTAGCAGACTCAGGGTGTGACCGATCCGCTTGCCGCAGCGCTCTCCCTGGTGGGCGACCGCTGGACCTTCCTGGTCGTGCGCGAGCTCGGACTCGGCGAGGACCGCTTCGAGGGGCTCCTGTCTCGGACAGGGGCCCCTCGTGCGGTGCTCGCCCGCCGGCTCCGCGACCTCATCGAACATGGTCTGGTGGCGACCCACGACTACCAGGAGCCCCGTCGGCGGACCCGCCAGCGCTACGTGCTCAGCGAGGCGGGCCGGGCGCTCAAGCCGGTGCTGGCCGCGCTGTCGGCGTGGGGCCAGGACCACGCCGAACCCACGTCACACCGCTACACCGAGCGCCACCGCGGCTGCGGCGGTCTCGTCCTCCCCCGGCTCGCGTGCGAGTGCGGGGCCCTCGTCGACGTACCCGACGTCCTGACCCAGATCGGAGCCGCATGACCCTGCCCTTGACCACCACCGCCGCCTTCGAGGACGACGTGCTGTCGTCCAGCACGCCGGTGCTCGTCGACTTCACCGCCGACTGGTGCGGCCCCTGCCGGATGGTGACCCCGGTGCTGCAGCAGATCGCTGCGGAACGGCCCGACCTGAAGGTGCTGCAGGTCGACGCCGACACCAACCCGGAGCTGACGCTGCGGTACCGGGTGCTGGGGCTACCGATGATGGCGCTGTTCCGTGACGGAGAGCTCCTGACGAGCATCATCGGGGCCCAGCCGAAGTCGCGCCTGCTCAGCTCGCTGGACGCAGCGCTGCGGTGAGCCGCTCCAGCGCCGCGCGGGTCGCCGCGTCGGCTGGCGTGTAGACCGTCATCCTGGTGCCGATCCGCTGGTCGAGCCACAGGTGGGTGAAGTCGAGGCAGAGCAGCCCGACCGCGGGGTGCACGAACCGCTTGTGACCGCCCTCCGGGCCCAGCACCTCGTGCCGCTCCCAGAAGCGGGCGAAGTCGGGTGACTCGTCGATCAGCCGGGCCAGCAGGGCCTTCCAGGCCGGCTCGTTGAGGTGCTCGGCCATGCTCGCGCGGAACTGCGCCACCAGCCGCGGCGCGGCGTCCTCCCAGTCGGGCATGCAGCGCCGCCACGTCGGGTTCGTGAACACCAGCAGCAGGGTGTTGCGGTCCTCGGGCGGCAGCTCGGCCAGCTCAGGCCAGACCCGCGAGTAGGTCTCGTTGAAGCCGAGGATGTCGCGCCGGGCGTTGTGGATGACGGCCGGAGCCGGGTCGAGCTGGTGCAGGACCGCCAGCACGCCGTCGGTGACCGTGGGGCAGGTCTTCAGCGGAGCCGCGTCGGGCACACCCGCCAAGGCCATCAGGTGGCTGTGCTCGTGCCGGTCGAGCTTCAAGGTACGGGCCAGCGCCTCGAGCACCTGGACGCTGACGTTGATGTCGCGGCCCTGCTCGAGCCAGGTGTACCAGGTCACTCCGACCCCGGCGAGCTGGGCCACCTCCTCGCGCCGCAGCCCCGGGGTGCGCCGGCGACCGTAGGTCGGGAGGCCGACCGCCTCGGGCGTGATCCGCTCCCGGCGGGACCGCAGGAACCCGGCGAGCTCCGCGTGGCTTGTCGTCATGGGTACCAGGATGGCGCAGTTCTGTTGCTGGTACCAGGTGCTGCTGGTACCAGGATGAACGGGCTCCTGGTACCAGGCTCGGCGGGTCCCCAGAGTACGTCCCATGAACCGACTGACTCCCACCGGGCTCGTCGTCCTGCTCTCGGCCGTCTTCCTCGCGATGACGGACTTCTTCGTCGTGAACGTGGCCCTCGCGGACATCGCCCGCGACCTGTCGGCCTCGACCTCCTCCCTCGAGCTGGTGGTCGCCGGCTATGCCGTCGCGTACGCGCTCGGGCTGGTCATCGGGGGGCGGCTCGGGGACGCCTTCGGGCGCCGCCGGCTGTTCGTCCTCGGGATGGCCGCCTTCACCGCGTTCAGTGCGCTGTGCGGGCTCGCCTGGTCGCCAGGGTCCCTGGTGGCGTTCCGGGTCCTGCAGGGGCTGTCGTCCGCGATGATGGTCCCGCAGGTGCTCGCGACGCTGCAGGCCACGACCGAGGGGCCGTCGCGCGCCCGGGCGCTGTCTGCGTTCGGGGCTACCGGCGGCCTCGCAGCGGTCTTCGGCCAGCTGGGCGGGGGCCTCATCGTGGCCGCGGACCTCGCCGGCACCAGCTGGCGGCCCGTCTTCCTGCTCAACGTCCCGGTGGGCATCGTGGCCATCGTGGCCGCGCTGCGCGTGCTGCCCGACACCCGTTCGGACCGGCCGGCGGCTCCGGACCTGGTCGGGACCGTGCTGCTCGGCGCCACCGTCCTCGCCCTGCTCGTGCCACTCGTCGAGGGCCGGGCGCAGGGCTGGCCGGTGTGGGGCTGGGTGTCGCTCGGCCTCGCCGCCCCGCTGGCTGCCGCCCTGCTCGTCGCCGAGGGCCGCCTCGAGCGGGCCGGCCGGGTCCCGCTGCTGCCGCCGTCGCTGCTCCGCCTCGACGGGATCCGTCGCGGGCTCGGGATCGCGCTGCCGTTCTTCACCGGGTTCGGCGGGTTCATGTTCGTCTACGCCGAGCTGACCCAGGTCGTCCTCGGGTGGAGCGCCCTGAAGGCCGGCCTGGCAATCACCCCGATGGCGGTCGGGTTCCTCGGTGTCTCGCTGTCGACCTCCCGCCTCGTGCCCCGCTGGGGCCGCTCGGTGATCACCGCTGGCGGCGCGCTGCAGGGCCTGGGCCTGGTCGTGCTCGCCTCGACCGTCTGGGCGGCGGGCGCCGAGCTGTCCCCCGCCGCGCTCGTCCCCGGCATGCTCCTCACCGGCACCGGGCAGGCCCTCGTCATGAGTCCGCTCATCGGGGTCGTGCTCGCCGACGTCCCGGCGCATGCCGCGGGCGCCGGATCCGGCCTGTTCTCCACGCTCCAGCAGTCCGCCCTGGCGCTCGGGGTCGCGGTCTACGGCACGGTGTTCCTCGAGCTGCTGCCCCAGCTCGGGGAGGCGCAGGCCTACGTGATCGGGGCCCTCGTCCAGGTCGCGTCCGCGGTCGGCGTCGTCGCCCTGTCCCGGCGACTGCCCGCCCCCGCAACCGTCCCCGCCGCGCTGGAGCCCGAGCTCCTCCTGGCCGCCGAAGCCGCCTGACCCCCGTCGAGGGCTACTGGTGGGTAACGTTGGGGGGGTGACGGACTTTGAGGCGATCCGCGAGAGCATGCCGCGGCTGGTGCCGTTCGTGAAGACGCTGGGGCTCGAGTACCTCGAGCTCAGCGAGGGGCGCGCGGTCCTGCGACTGGCGGACCAGGCGGCCTTCCACAACCACGTGGGCGGCCCGCACGCCGGCGCGATCTTCACCCTCGCGGAGTCCGCGTCGGGAGCTGTCGTGATCGGTTCCTTCGAGGATCTGCTCGGCAGGGTGACCCCGCTCGCTGCCAGCGCCGAGATCGCCTACACGAAGCTGCAGAAGGGACCCGTCACCGCGGAAGCCCTGCTCGGTCGTCCCGCAGCGGAGGTGCGCCGCGAGCTGGACGAGACGGGCCGGACCGTCCAGTTCCCCGTCACGGTCCAGATGCGCGACGAGGCCGGCGACGACACCTCCCACATGACGATCAGCTGGGCGCTGCGACCCCACCGCTGACACGCGAAAGCGGCCCCGTCCCTGGCAGGGGATGGGGCCGCTCTTGCGCGTCTGGAGGCTCGTGAGCCGCATCAACACCGGTGGTTCCGTGCACGTTCTCTGCGGCCGAACCGCATCAAGACCGGTCCTACAAGCCAGCGGGCCAGCTGATCGTGACGCCGACCAGGATCAGGTTCGGGTCGGGGCCGATCTGGGCCTTGTTGACCGAGTAGAGCTTCGCGACGTAGGCGACGACGTTGGCGTTCGAGGTCGAGCGACCGGTCGAGCGCAGCGCCGTCTTCGTGAGGGCCCACAGCGTGTCCCCGCGCGCGACCTTGAAGGTGAACGCCTTCTTGGTCACGGTCCCGCCCTGCTGAGGTGCAGTGATGGGAGGCTTCGACACGGGCGGCGGCTGGGCTGCCGGGCTCGTCGTGGGCTTCGCACTCGGCGTCGCGACCAGCGCCTTGGTGGGGGCTGGCTTGGGGCTGGCCGTCGCGACGGGCAGTGCTGTTGCACTGGCCGTGGCGGCGGGGCCCGGGGACGGGGTGGCCTTCGGGGTGATGCCGGGCACGACGGGCCCGGCCGGGTGCTGCGGCGCGGTGGCGCTCGGGCCCGTGGGCCCTATCGCCGCCGCGTCGGTCTTCTTGCTGTCCCGACCGAACAGCGCCCAGGCGCCGCCGGCGACGGCGAGCACGAGCACGCCTCCGCCGAGGAACGTGAGCGCCCGTTGCCCCCGTTGAGGAGGTGGTGGGGGCGCGGTGCTCGGCGGGTGCCCCCGGGGTGGGTCTGTCATGTGGGTGCCCTCCAGGCTGGACGTGAGAGCGCAGTGAACCACTGGTTCGCCCTGACCGAGGGGTGACACGAGCGACATCCGGTGTGACGCTGGTCGAGCGGGGTATCCCGTGACCGCCGGCGGCCTGCCTGACCCCCCCTAGGCGGGCCGTCGGCCCAACCCCACGTTCCTAGCCGGCGTCGGCGACCTCACGGGCCTGCAGGTGGCCCTCGAGCTTGCGCTTGATGCGCTGCAGCGCGTTGTCGATCGACTTCACGTGCCGCTGGAGCCGCTCCGCGATCTCCTGGTAGCTCTTGCCCTCGACGTAGAGCCGCAGCACCTCGGTCTCGAGGTCGGAGAGCACCTCGTCGAAGTGCGCCTGCAGCGCGCGGATGCGCTCCGCGGAGATGACCAGGTCGGCCGGGTCGCTGATGGCGACGGTCGGGATGACGTCGCCGAGCACCCGCTCGCCGTCGCCGTCGCTGTCGCTGCCCACCGGCCGGCTGAAGCTGACGTAGTTGTTGAGCGGCCCGTGCTTCTGGCGGGTGGCCGTCTTGATCGCGGTGATGATCTGGCGCGTCACGCACAGCTCGGCGAAGGCGCGGAAGCTGGACTGCATGTCCGGGTTGAAGTCACGGATGGCCTTGTAGAGGCCGATCATGCCTTCCTGCACGATGTCCTCGCGGTCGGCGCCGACGAGGAAGTAGGAGCGGGCCTTCACCCGGGCGAACGCGCGGTACTTCGTCAGCAGCTCAGCGAGCGCGGCGTCGTCACCGCTGCGGGCGGCCTGCACGAGCTCGTCGTCGCCGCGCTGATCGGCGCTGCGCCAGCGGTCACCCTGACGGGTCGCCGTGGACACGCCGCCGTGGATGTCGCGGTCGAGCTCGGCGACCAGCGACTCGGCGGCCGTGATCTCCTCGGACAGGGCGGCGGCGAGCTCGGCCTGCACCTCGACCTCGACCTCGGCGGCCAGGACGGCTTCCTCGTCGGGCTCCGCGGCGGGGGCCGGAACAGCAACGACGGTGAGGACAGGAGCGCTGTCGCGAGTCCGACGCACACTCACGTACCGAGCCCCCAGACGACGCTTGTGGCGTCCTGCGTAGACAAACCGGACGGATCGGCCCGGCGCGCACCAGTGTTGCAGATCACAACGAGCCTGGAAACAGAAGGTGACGCCCCAGCGATGTGACCTGTTGCACCCGAACGGGTCAGCCGTGTTTCCGCCGCCGGCGCGCCACCTCGGCCAGCGTGACGGCCGCGGCGATCCCGGCGTTGAGCGACTCCGTGACCCCGCTGATGGGGATGCTCACGGTCAGGTCGCAGGTCTGCGTCACCAGCCGGCTCAGGCCGTCGCCCTCGGACCCGACCACGACGACGAGCGGCCCGGTGGCGACGTCGAGATCGTCCAGGCTCACCGAGCCCGCCGTGTCGAGACCGACCACGAACAGACCCGCCTCCTTGTACGACGACAGGGTGCGGGTGAGGTTGGTGCACCGGGCCACGGGCAGCCGGGCCGCGGCGCCCGCGCTGGTGCGCCAGGCCGCCGCGGTCATGCCCGCACTGCGCCGCTCGGGGAGCAGGACGCCCTGCGCGCCGAACGCGGCGGCGGAGCGGATCACCGCACCGAGGTTGCGGGGGTCGGTCACGCCGTCGAGGGCAACGATCAGCGGGGCGGTCGCCTCGAGGGCCCGCCGGAGCAGGTCATCGGCGTGCTCGTAGGTGTAGGGCGGCACCTGCAGGGCGATGCCCTGGTGCAGCATCCCGCCGGTCATCTTGTCCATCTGGGCCCGGCTCATCTCGAGGATCGAGATGCCGGCCTTGCCGGCGACCGACAGCGCCTCGGCCATCCGCTCGTCGTTGTCGTTGCCCAGCGCGACGTAGAGCGCGGTCGCGGGCACTCTCGTACGAAGCGCCTCGACGACGACATTGCGGCCGAAGATGGTCTCCGGCGCGTCCGGGTTGGGCTTGGCGCCACGCGCCTTCGCCGGGGCGGTGCCGCGGGTGCCGGTCGTCGGCTTGACCGGCCGTCCGGTGGCCGTCCGCTTGACGGCCGCGGCCGCCCGACGAGCCTTCGGGTGACCGGTCCGGACCTCGGCCGGGGGCGTCGGGCCCCTGCCCTCGAGCCGGCGCTTGCTGTTGCCACCCGATCCGGCGGCCGCGCCCTTGCGATGGGACCCCGGCTTGTTGCCCCGGCCCCCCTGTCCGCCCTTGCCGACCCCGCCCTTGCTCATCGCCGTCCACCCCTCGTGATCAACAGGCCCTTGCCGGGACGACACGCCGTCGCGTCGCCCGGGCGATCGCCTGTTGATCTCCGGGGGGCGGGACGCGTGGTGGTGGTGGTCATGTCAGCCTCCAACGGACGCCCTCAGCGGTGTCCTCGAGAACGATCCCGGCCTCGGTGAGGCGGTCGCGCAGGGCATCAGCCTGCGTCCAGTCCTTGCGCTCGCGCGCCTGCGCCCGGGTCTCGACCAGCAGCCGCACCAGCGCGTCCACGACCGGGGTCAGCTCCGAGGAGCCGCTGGACGGCCAGTCGCTGATCGGGTCGAGGCAGAGCACGCCGAGCATCCGGCGTACCAGGGCGAGCGTGCCCGCCAGACCGGGTAGCTCACGGTCGGCGAGCTGGGTGTTGCCCCGCCGGACGGCGTTGTGGACGACGGCGAGCGCCTGCGGCACGCCCAGGTCGTCGTCGAGGGCTGCCGCGAAGTCCTCCCAGCCGGGCTGCTCGACCGGCTCGATGCCGACGGTCAGCTCGGTCGCATTGCGGACGAACGTCGCGATCCGGTCGTAGGCCGCCGCGGCATCGGCCACGGCCTGGTCGCTCCACTCGATCGTCGAACGGTAGTGCGCCGCGCCCAGCGCGTAGCGCAACACCGGTGCGGGCACGGTGCTCAGCGCCTCCGTGACCAGCACGCTGTTGCCGAGCGACTTGCTCATCTTCTCGCCGCCCTCGGCGGTGACGAGGCCGTGGTGCACCCAGGTGGTCGCGAAGCCGTGGCCCGCAGCCGTCGACTGGGCGTTCTCGTTCTCGTGGTGGGGGAAGACCAGGTCGAGCCCGCCGGCATGGATGTCGAACGACGTGCCGAGGTACTCCACCGCCATCGCGGAGCACTCGATGTGCCAGCCGGGGCGGCCGGGACCCCACGGCGACGCCCACTGCGGCTCGCCCGGCTTGGCGGCCTTCCAGAGTGCGAAGTCGAGCGGGTCCCGCTTGAGCGAGTCGTCGGCCTCGCCCTGCTTGAGCTTCGTCGGGTCCTGGTGGCTGATCTCGCCGTACGACGGGACCGCCTTGACGCTCAGGTAGACGTCGCCGCCGCTCTCGTAGGCGGTGCCGTTGTCGATGAGGTGCTCGATGAGGACGACGATCTGGGGAAGGTGCCCGGTGACGCGCGGCTCGACCGTCGGCGGCAGCACGTGGAGGGCGTCGTAGGCCCTGGTGAAGGCGTTCGTCATGCGGGTCGCGAGCGCCCAGTACGGCTCGTCGTTGTGCCCGGCGTCGTGGATGATCTTGTCGTCGACGTCGGTGACGTTGCGGACGAACGTGACGCGGTGGCCCGTCGCGAGCAGCCAGCGGTGCAGGACGTCGACCGCCACGGCGCTGCGCAGATGACCGACGTGCGGCGCCGCCTGGACCGTCGGCCCGCAGACGTAGACGCCCACGTGGCCGGGCCGCTGCAGCTGCAGCTCCCCCACGGTCCGGGTGCGCGTGTCGTAGAGCCGAAGGGTCACCCCCGCAAGCCTAAAGGCGAGCGAGCAGGGCCGTCGCGATCGCTGCCCGGCCCTCGCCGCGGCCGGTCAGGCCCAACCCGTCCGTCGTGGTCGCGCTGACCGACACGGGGGCACCGCCGAGGGCGGCCGAGAGCGTCTGCTGGGCCTCCTCGCGGCGCGGTCCGAGGCGGGGCGTGTTGCCGATGACCTGCACCGAGACGTTGGCGATCGCCCAGCCGTCCAGGCGGCGCAGCACCTCGGCCAGCATCGACGCACCGGAGGCACCGGACATCTCCGGACGATCCGTGCCGAACACGCTCCCGAGGTCACCGAGCCCAGCGGCGGACAACAGCGCGTCGCACACGGCGTGCACCGCGACGTCGCCGTCGGAGTGACCGGCGCAGCCGTCGGCGCCCTCCCAGAGCAGCCCGGCGACCCAGCACGGCCGACCCGCCTCGAGGGGGTGCACGTCGGTGCCTATCCCGACCCGGTCAGCCACGGAGCACCGCCGCCGCGACCAGCAGGTCGAACGGCGTCGTCACCTTGAACGCCAGCGGCGACCCGGGCACCGTCACGACTGTCACCCCTGCACCTTCCACCAGCCCGGCGTCGTCGGTGACGGCAGCACCCGCCGTGCGATGCGCGGCCTCCAGGACGGCCCGCCGGAAGCCCTGCGGGGTCTGCACCGCCCGGAGGTCCGAGCGCGGCACCGTGCGCACGACGGTGCCGTCGACGGCGACCTGCTTCACGGTGTCGGCCACCGGCAGGACGGGTACGGCGGCCAGCGCGCCCGCCTGCAGGGCGGCCACCACGGCCTCGACGACCTCGACCGGCACGAGCGCGCGGGCGGCGTCGTGCACCAGCACCAGCTCGACGTCGGGTGGCAGGGCGGCGAGGCCGGCAGCGACCGAGTCCTGGCGCTCCGCGCCGCCGGCCACGACCACGGCGTCGGGGACGAGCGCCTGGACGGTGGCCACGTCCGCGGGCGGCGCCGCCACGACGACCAACCCGACCGACGGGCACTCGCGCAACCGGCGGACCGCATGCACCAGCAGCGGCTCGCCGGCGACGTCGCGGAGCGCCTTGGGAGCGCCCGGCCCGAGCCGGCTCCCCACCCCCGCGGCGGGGACGACGACCGCCACCTTCACTCCGGCGGCTTCACGGTCGCTGAGACGGCTGCGGAGACGGGGCGGGGACAGGCGGGCCGGGGGTCCGCCGGCGCGCCGTGCGCGGCGCCGTGCCGGGCAACGTGGCGAAGACCAGGCGGCCGTTGGCGGTCACGACGACGCTCCCGACCTGGACGGTGACGTCCTGGCCGAGCTGGGGGCGGCCCTGCTCGACGACGACCATCGTGCCGTCGTCGAGATATCCCACCGCCTGCCCGGGTCCGGTGCCGGGCTTGAGGAGGTGGACGGTGACGTCCTCGCCGGCGGAGACCGGCGGACGGAGCGACAGCGCCAGGGCGTGCAGGTTGAGGACCTTCACCCCGGCGAGATGCGCCGCCTTGGCGAGGTTGGTGTCGAGGGTGAGCAGCGCCGCACCGCTCTCGAGGCAGATGCGCACCAGCTTGCCGTCGACCTCGGGCACCGCGGGCACATCGAGCTCCACGACCTCGAGATCGACACCGGGCTCGCGCTTGAGGGTCTCCAGCACCTCCAGGCCGCGGCGGCCCTTGGCCCGCCGGGCGTCGTCCGGCGAATCGGCGAAGTGCTGGAGCTCACCGAGGACCGGCGTCGGCACCCAGAACACGCCGTGCAGGAACCCTGCGCGGACCACGTCGACGATGCGGCCGTCGATCGCCACCGAGGTGTCGAGCACCCTGGGCAGCACCGAGGCGGGCACCTCGCGCGGCGCCAGGCCGGCCACCTCACCGAACAGCGCCAGCAGACCGGAGCGCTTGGAGGCGCCCACGAGGTAGCCGACGTAGCCGAGGCTCACGCAGACAAAGGCGAACAAGGGGAACGAGAGGTACGGCTGCCGGAGCAAGAAGACCGGCCACGCGACTCCCGCCCCCAGCAGGACACCCCCGATGACGCCCATCCCGCCGGCGATGAGCTCCTCGGCGGAGGTCTCGTGCAGCCGGGTGCGCGCGCTCTCGGCACTCGAGGCGGTGGTGCGGCCGAGCACACCGCCGAGCACGTAGCCCAGGCCCGAGCCCAGGATCAGCCCGACGGCCGTCCCGTTGAGCGTGCCGAGCACCTTGGTGGAGGAGTCGACCCCGCTGCCGACCTGATAGCCGGCACCCGCGAAGAACACGACCACGAGGAACCGCAGCGCCTCGAGGACGAACGTCGGCGTCCGCCGTACAGCACGACGCCGGGGCGGGCTGACGCCCGGCCCCGGCGCAGCGCCGGTCGATGGCATCGGGCTAGCTGGCAGTCATCAGCTAGCGAGGACCTCGTCGAGAATCGCCTCGGCCTTGTCCTCGTTTGTCCCCTCGGCGAGCGCGAGCTCGCTCACGAGGATCTGACGCGCCTTGGAGAGCATCCGCTTCTCGCCGGCCGACAGGCCACGTTCCTTGTCGCGCCGCCAGAGGTCGCGGACGACCTCGCCGACCTTGTTGATGTCGCCCGAGGCGAGCTTCTCCAGGTTGGCCTTGTAGCGCCGGGACCAGTTGGTGGGCTCCTCGACGGCCGGTGCCCGGAGCACCTCGAAGACCTTGTCGAGGCCGGCCTGACCGACGACGTCGCGGACGCCGACGATCTCTGCGTTGTCCGCGGGAACCCGGACGGTCAGGTCGCCCTGCGCGACCTTGAGGACGAGGTAGACCTTGTCCTCACCCTTGATCGTGCGCGTCTCGATCGCCTCGATGAGCGCGGCTCCGTGGTGCGGGTAGACGACTGTCTCGCCAACCTTGAACGTCACGTGGTGGTCCTCTCGCCGGCTACCAGGTTAGCACGTTCCGGGCGGGCGCCGGGCCGCCCTCCGGCGGCAAAGCCGCAGGTCAGAAGGCAAGTTCTGTCTCAACAGACTTACCCATGGGTCTTGACAAGACTGCCTTCAGGATGCAACCACCTGCCGTGATGACAACGACAGCGGTCCTGACGATCCGCCGGCTGGGACAGGCCTGCCACCCTGGTCCGACCCTCGCCGTGACCGCCCTCGCGACGGCACTGGCGGGGTCCGTCGACGCCCGCCCGGTGCGGGTCGCCCTGGCGTTCCTGGCCGGCCAGCTGTCGGTCGGCTGGAGCAACGACTGGATCGACGCGCGCCGCGACCAGGCCGTCGCCCGGGCCGACAAACCGGTCGTCCAGGGCCTTGCGGTCAGCACCGTCCGTACCGCCGCCCTGCTCGCCGCGGCTGCCTGCGTGCCGCTCAGCCTGGCCCTCGGGACGCGGCCAGGCCTGGCGCACCTGGTGGCTGTCGCCAGCGCCTGGGCCTACAACCTGGGACTCAAGGCGACCCTGCTGTCGTGGCTCCCGTACGCCCTGTCCTTCGGCCTCTTGCCGAACGTCGTGACGCTGGTGCGGCAGACCTGGGCGCCCTGGTGGGCGACGGCCGCAGGAGCACTGCTCGGCGTCGGCGCGCACGCCGCCAACGTCCTGCCCGACCTGTCGCAAGACGCCGTCACCGGGGTACACGGGCTGCCCCAGCGACTGGGGGCCCGGGGCGCTTCGCTGCTGGCGGGCGCGTGCCTCGTGTCGGCCAGCCTCGCGCTCAGCGCGCTCGCCGTCGTACCCGCCGTGCTGGTGTTTGCCCTCGGGTTGTGGCGCGGTGGGCGTGCGGTGTTCCTGTCGGTCATCCTCGTCGCGGCTGTGGACGTGGCGCTGCTCCTCGTCCGCGGCGCGGACCTCGTGCGCGGTGGGTGACACTGGACTCGTGACTGGACCGGTGAAGCGTGCCCTCCTTCCCGCCCTGCTGCTCGCGGCGGCGGCGTGCCAGAGCCCCGCCGCCGCGCTGCCGAAGCTCAGCTACCACGGCGTGCAGACCGACCAGCCGCCGCCGCGCCCGGAGTTCGTGCTCACCGACACGAGCGGGCAGCGCTACGACTTCCAGAAGCAGACCAAGGGCCACCCGACCTACCTGTACTTCGGCTACACGCACTGCCCCGACGAGTGCCCGACGGCGATGTCCGACGTCGCGGCCGCCCTGCGCAAGGCATCCAGGGCCAACGCCCAGAAGGCCGTCGTCGTGTTCGTCACGACCGATCCGAAGCGGGACACCCCCGCCGTGCTCCGGCGCTGGCTCAACCAGTTCTCGACCGGCATCGTGGGCCTGCTCGGGACCGCTGCGGAGCTCGCCACCGCGCAGCGTGCCTCCGGGGTGGAGGTCGCGCAGCCAGGCCCTGTGATCCCCACGGTGCCAGGGCATCCGGACCAGCACTTCACCGAGGCAGGCACCGCCCCGCACAAGCACTTCGGGCCGCTTGGTTACTCTGTCACCCACTCAGCGGTGATCTTCGCCTACGACGCAGACGACCGGCTCCCGGTCCTCTACCCCGGGGGCGTGACCGTCGCCGACATCGCCAACGACCTGCCCCTGCTGCTCGACCCGGCACGGGCCACCAGCTAGGAAAGGACGCCTCGGTGAGGTCCCGTTCCACCGCCCCTCTCGTGACCGCCCTTCTCGTGACGGGCCTGCTGATGGCCGGCTGCGGCACCGGTCTGCAGGCGACGACCTACACCAAGGAGACGTCTCCCCGGGACTTCAACGGGACGTCGATCGCCAACCTCGAGGTGCGCAACCTCGGGATCGCGGCGCCGGCGTCGGGGCTGACGTTCAAGGCCGGCGACAGCGCGGTGCTGACCGGCAGTGTCGTGAACACGGGCACCACCGACGACGCCCTGGTGGCCGTCGAGAGCGTCGCCGCCACCAGCGTGACCCTCTCCGACGGCACCGCGACGGCAGCGCCCACCGTCCCGATCCCCGCGGGCTCGGACGCCAGCTCGTGGTCGGCCACCCTGACCGGCCTCACGGCGGACCTGCGCGCCGGCCAGTACGTCACGGTCACCCTGGTGTTCGAGCGTGCCGGTCGACTGACCGGCCTCCAGGTGCCGGTGCGCTCCGGTGACAACGGGCTCGAGGGTCGCACTCCTGAGCAGGACCCGTACGGAGGCACGGAGTAGCGGCGAGTAGCCCCCACTCCGTCGGCGCGGGCCCCTAGCCTGCGCGACATGGCCAAGCCCGCCGCCCTCAAGGCGTCGTTCCGCTGCTCGGAGTGCGGGACCACCGTCGGCAAGTGGGTCGGCAGGTGCCCCGAGTGCCAGGCCTGGGGCAGCGTGACCGAGCTGGGCGCCACCAGGGTCCGGCTCACCAGCGGACCGGTCAGCACCCCGGCCCGACCCATCTCGCAGGTGAGCGCCGACGACGCGCAGTCCCGCGAGACCGGCGAGCCGGAGCTCGACCGGGTGCTCGGCGGCGGCCTCGTCGCGGGCTCCGTCGTGCTGCTGGCGGGTGAGCCGGGCGCGGGCAAGTCCACCCTCGCGCTGTCGGTCGCCTCGAAGGCCGCCCGGCAGGGAGCGCCCACCCTCTACGTCACCGGCGAGGAGTCCGCCGCCCAGATCCGGCTGCGCGCCGGCCGGACCGGTGCTCTCAACGAGCACCTGTGGGTCGCGGCGGAGACCGACCTCGGCGCGGTGCTCGCCCACCTCGAGACGGTGCGGCCGACGCTGCTGGTGGTCGACAGCGTGCAGACCATCGGCTCGGCCGAGGTCGAGGGGTCGGCCGGCGGCGTCACGCAGATCCGCGCCGTCACAGCCGCCCTGATCGGCGTCGCCAAGGAGCGCGGCATCGCCACGATCCTGATAGGGCACGTCACCAAGGACGGCAGCATCGCCGGGCCCCGGCTGCTCGAGCACCTCGTCGACGTCGTCCTGCACTTCGAGGGGGACCGGCACTCGACGCTGCGGCTCGTCCGGGCCGTGAAGAACCGCTACGGCGCCGCCGACGAGATCGGCTGCTTCCAGATGACCGAGGCCGGCATCGAAGGGCTTGCCGACCCGTCCGGACTGTTCGTGTCGCGCTCGGAGAAGCCGGTGCCGGGCACCTGCGTCACCGTCACGATCGAGGGACGGCGCCCGCTGCTGGCCGAGGTGCAGGCCCTGGTCTCCGAGGCCTCGGAGAAGTCGCCCCGGCGCGTCACGTCCGGGCTGGACGGACAGCGGGTCGCGATGGTGCTGGCGGTCGCCGAGAAGCGCGCCGGCACGCCGCTCGGCGGCAAGGACGTCCACACCGCCACGGTCGGCGGCGTGCGGGTGACGGACCCCGGCTCCGACCTGGCCCTCGTCCTCGCGGTCCGGTCCGCTGTCCGCGACGAAGCAATCCCGAGCGGCCTGGTCGCCATCGGTGAGGTCGGCCTGTCGGGCGAGGTGCGCCCGGTGCCGGGGGTGCAGCGCCGGCTCGCCGAGGCGGCCCGACTCGGCTTCAGCGCTGCCGTCGTACCCGTCGGCAGTGGCACGCCGCCCACCGGGATGGAGGTCCTCGAAGTGGTCGACGTCGACACCGCGCTGCGGGCCGTGTCCGCCCTGCAGGGCCGAGCGCGGCGCAGCGTCCCGCGTCCGTAACCGAGACGTGACCCATGCGCGGCCCGATCGGGACCCGCGGGCTCCCTAGACTGGCGCGAGACCTTGCGGAGGAGCGTGCGTGGCGGCGAACAGCTCGGGCACCGACGACCTGCTGCGTTCCACCCTCCTCGCCGTGGCTCCCGGCACGGCCCTGCGTGACGGGCTCGAACGCATCCTGCGCGGCAACACCGGGGCCCTGATCGTCCTCGGCCACGACCGCTCCGTCGAAGCGGTCTGCACCGGTGGCTTCGACCTCGACGTCGACTTCTCCGCGACCCGGCTGCGGGAGCTGTCGAAGATGGACGGTGCCGTGGTGGTCGCCGGCGACCTCTCCAAGATCGTCAAGGCCAGCGTGCAGCTGGTGCCGGACGCCTCGATCGAGACGGCCGAGACCGGCACCCGGCACCGGACGGCGGAGCGGGTCGCCAAGCAGACCGGCTACCCCGTCATCAGCGTCAGCCAGTCGATGAAGATCATCGCGCTGTACGTCGACAGCCGTCGCTATGTCCTCGATGACAGCGCCGCCATCCTGTCCCGCGCCAACCAGGCGCTCGCCACCCTCGAGCGCTACAAGCTGCGCCTCGACGAGGTCGC
The DNA here is from genome assembly GCA_025465465.1 of Frankiales bacterium. Classification (GTDB taxonomy): domain Bacteria; phylum Actinomycetota; class Actinomycetes; order Mycobacteriales; family SCTD01; genus RYN-111. The sequence goes on from JAODND010000039.1 coordinate 23,986, forward strand.
CGGCACGCTGTCGGCTCTCGAGATCGAAGACCTGGTCACGGTCCGCGACGCGATGGTCGTCAGCCAGCGGCTGGAGATGGTGCGCCGGATCGCGACGGAGATCGAGGGCTACGTCGTCGAGCTCGGCACCGACGGCCGGCTCCTGTCACTGCAGCTCGAGGAGCTGATGGCGGGCGTCGAGGCCGAGCGCGAGCTGATCGTCCGCGACTACCTCGTCGGAGGCGGCGGCCGCAAGGCGCGCAAGCCCGAGGACGCCATGGCCGACCTCGACGCCCTCACCGCCGCTGACCTGCTCGACCTCGCTGCGCTCAGCCGCGCGATCGGGTGGACCGGTGGCGCCGACCAGCTCGAGGTCGCGGTGAGCCCGCGGGGATACCGGCTGCTGGCCAAGGTGCCTCGGCTGCCCAACCAGATCGTGGACCGCCTCATCGAGCACTTCGGCGGCCTGCAGAAGCTGCTGGCCGCGAGCATCGACGAGCTGCAGGCTGTCGAGGGCGTCGGCGAGACCCGCGCCCGGTCCGTGCGCGAGGGCCTGTCCCGGCTGGCGGAGTCGAGCATCCTCGAGCGCTACGTCTGAACCGCTCGGCCCCGACGGAAACGGCGCCGGACCACGGTGAGCACCACCGCACCGAGCAGGCAGAAGCCCGCGGCCCCATAGGCCCACGTCGGGCCGACGACCGCGACGACCAGCAAGACGATCGCGAGCAGCAGCATCCCGTCGCTCGCCAGCCTGAGGGCCTTCACCGCACGGCCTGACGGGCAGCGTCCACCAGCTGGGCCAGGTCGACGAGGAACACCGGGCCGTGGGCGCCGCGAAGGACCTCCACGACGTACGAGGGGAGCTCGTCGCCGACCGCTCCGCCCGGCCCGAGCTCGTCCGGGCCGACGACCGCGCGAACCCTGTCCACGGCCACACCGACGAGGTTGCCCTCGGAGCTGCCCTCCATGACGAGGACGTCGCCCCGGGAGTCGGCGGCGGCGCCGACCCGCAGATCGAGGACGGGCAGCGCGGTGCCGCGCAGGTCGAGCACCCCGGCCAGCGGCTTGGTCATGCCCGGCAGGTCGGCGAGGCCCTCGAGCCGCACGACCTCCCGGATGGACGAGAGGGGCGTCGCGTACTCCCGGTCACCCAGGGCGAAGGTCACCAGCCCGCTGCTCACGACACCTCCTCCACGACGTTCGCCAGGTCATCACCGACGAGACGGCGCTCCAGCTGCCGGCACAGCTGCGCCAGCTCGCGCACGCTACGCCCACCGAGCTCCTCGGCGGTGACATCGGACGGCTGCAGGCCGAGGGTGTCGGCGGCGGCGCCGTAGGCCCTGGCAGCGAGCACGGGCTGCCCCAGCCGGTCCAGGACGCCGGCCAGCAGGAAGTGCGCGAAGCCGCGATCAGGCTCGAGGTAGACCGCCTTGCGGAGCTCGACGAGGGCGTCCTCGTCGCGACCGAGGTTGACGAGCGCGAGCCCGCGCAGATAGAACGCCGCCGCCCCGAGGGGAGCCAGCACGCAGGCGTCCGCAGCGAGCTGTGCCGCCTCCGCGTAGTGGCCCGCGGCCAGGGCCGCGCCGGCCTGCTCGACGAGGGTGTCCAGACCGACCAGCAGCGGAGCATCAGCGGGCTCCTCGCGTCGCACCCGAAGGCGGCGCTCGTCCTTCGGGGGTGGCGGGCCCTCGTCGGCGGTGCGGCGGTCGGGCAGCACGGTGCGGCGCTCGGCCGGCAGGTCCAGCCGGCGGTAGACGAACGCCGCCGAGTCCCCGGTGCCGAGGGCGACCAGGCGGAAGTCCTCGCTGACCTGCCACAGCGTCTCGGAGTGGCCGAGGAAGAGGTAGCCGCCGTCGCGCAGCACGTGGTGCAGCCGGGCCATCAGGGCGCGCGTCGTCTCCCGGGCGAAGTAGATGGTGACGTTGCGGCACAGCACCAGGTCGATCCGTTCCGACGCCGCAAAGGGCGCCGGCTCGGTGACCAGGTTGTGGTGGCGGAACTCGACGAGCTCGCGGACCTCGGGCCGCACCTCGTACCCGCCGTCGGGGGCGGCCTGGAAGTGCCGGCCCAGCTCCTCCGGCGAGGCCAGCTGCACGGCTCTGGTGCCATAGCGGCCCGTGTGTGCCGCCGCGATGGCCCGGCTCGACACGTCGGTGGCGACGACCTTCACATCCCAGCCGGAAGCCGACGGCAGCAGCTCACGGAGCAGCATCGCGATGGTGTACGGCTCCTCCCCTGTCGAGCAGCCGGCGCTCCAGATCCGCAGCCGCCGTCCGTTGGCCTCGGCGTGCCGGAGCAGCTCGGGGAGGACGTGCAGCCGCAGGGCCCGGATCTGCGGCGGGTTCCGGAAGAAGTGCGTCTCCTGGATCGTCACCTCGTCGAGCAGGTGCTGACGCTCGACGGGGTCCTCGAGCCGGGAGAGGTAGGCGGACACGTCCCGCAGGCCGGCTGCATGCATCCGCTCGGCGACGGAGTAGGCCATCGACTCCTTGCGGGTCTCGTCGAAGACCAGCCCCGCCGCGCGGGCGAGCAGCGCGCGCAGTGCGTCGTACTCCTCCGGAGAGAGCGAGACCTTCACGACCGGCCCACCAGTCCGAGCACGGCCGGCGCGATGTCGTCCAAGGCCAGCTGCCGCTCCACCGCGTCGAGGGCGAACGCGGCCTGAGGCATGCCGTAGACCGTGCTCGTGGCCTCGTCCTGGCCGAGCGTCGGGGCTCCTCGGGCACGCATCGCCTTCAGGCCCTGCGCCCCGTCACGACCCATGCCGGTGAGCAGGATGCCGACGGCGTCCGGCCCGAGTGAGTCAGCCACCGACGTGAAGCACTGGTCGATGCCGGGGACGTGGAACTGCCCCGGCTCGGGGTCGACGCAGATGACGCGCAGCCGGTCATCCTGCACGAGCAGGTTGTGCCCGCTCGGGGCGATGGTGATCGTGCCCGGCTGCAACCGGCAGCCGCTGCCGCCGACGACGACCGGCATCGGGACGAGCTGGTCGAGCCACGACGCGAGCCCGGCGATGAAGCCCTCAGCCATGTGCTGAACGACGAGCACGGCCTGCTCGAGGTCGGGCGGGAGCGCGCGGAGCAGGGTGTGCAGCGCCTGCGGCCCACCGGTCGAGGCGCCGACGGCGATCAGCTTCACGCCGACCCGCGCCGCGACCTCGTCGGTGATCGGAGTGCTGCGGGTCAGACCGAGGCGAGGCGTCGCGTGCGCGGCGTCGCGGGTCCTGAGCTTGCCGCGCGGATGGGTGATGACTCGGACCCGCGAAGCGACCCGGAGCTTCTTGCGGATCTCGTCGGCGTACTGGTCGAGACTGCCCGTGTCGTGCGGGCCCGGCTTGGCGAGCACGTCGACGGCACCGGCCGCGAGGGCCTCGAGGGCCCTGGTGCTCTGGTGACCGCCCACATGGGCGCTGTAGACGAGGATCGGCGTCGGGCTGACCGCCATGATCAGCTCGATGGCCTCGATGCCGCTCATGACGGGCAGGTCGAGGTCCATGAGGATCGCGGCCGGGCGCAGCCGCGCGACGAGCGCGACGGCCTCCTTGCCGTTGCGGGCCTCGCCGACGACGGTGAAATCGGTGCCGGCCTCGATCGCCGCGCGGAGGAAGCGGCGCTGCACAGGGGAGTCGTCGACGACGATGATCGGGACGGGCGTGGAGCTCGCTACCGAGGTCATGCGACGTACCTGCTCAGCTTGTCGACCAGCTCGGCGAGCGGGCCACCGGGCAGCGCGCTCTCCACCTCGCGTGCCAGCCGGGCGATCTCGGGCTCGCCGACGACCCAGGCGCTGCTGGCCAGCGTGTGGGCGTCGCGGCGGGCGGTCTCGAGGTCCGTCACCTGGCGCAGGTGCGGCAGCCGGCTCCGGATCTCGTCGGCAAATGCCCCCCGCAGGTCCGCGAGGACAGCAGGGGGCACGGCGGCGGCCACGGTTCCGGCGACCACATCACCACCCCTGCGCACCCCTCGGGTCCTCACGCGTGTGTGTCGTCCGGATCCGCCTCCCGCTTGAGGCGCAGCCCGCTACTGGAAGTGGAAGACCGCCCTCGGGCTGGTGAGCGTGCCGACCGTGCCGGAGACCTGGTAGGTGCCGGCCGTGGCCGAGTCACGCGGGGTGGGGCAACCCCGTTGCGAGCGCTTGCCCGACCAGGTCAGCTTGACCACCTGCCTGGCCTTGCCCGGCGCCAAGGTGGCGACCGCGTTGACCTGGCCCTGGTCGCAGTCGTCGCTGTTCCAGGTGCGGGCGGTGCCGCTCACGACCTCCAGCGCGACCACCTTCGACCCGAGGTCGCGGGTGCAGGCGGCGGCCGACAGGTTCGTGACGGTCAGGGTGAACTGCGGCGAACTGCCGACCGGATAGGTCGTGGCGTCTGTCGTGACGACCAGCTTGAGCGCCGAATCGGGGCAGACGCCGGCGGCGGCCGGCGGCGTGCTGGTCGTGGCGGAGGGACGCGGCGACGCCGACGTGGTGGTCGTGGCGGTGGGGCTCGGTCGGGTTCTCGGCGTCTTGTTCGCAGCACTGCCGCCGCCCGCGCACGACTTCAGGACGATCAGCACCACCACCAGGACCGCCAGCAGCACGGCACGGCGACGCCAGTACGTCGAGGCCGGTAGCGGTCCCACCGGTTGCATGACCACGACCGGACCCTATCCGCGCCGCCTGGTTGGATCGGGGAGCCATGCCCACCCCCGCGCCCACCCCCGCGCCCACCCCCGCGCCCTTCGGCGAGGCCCTGGTCGACTGGTACGCCGCCAGTGCCCGCGAGCTGCCGTGGCGGGAGCCAGGCACGACGCCCTACCAGGTGCTGGTCAGCGAGGTGATGCTCCAGCAGACCCCTGTCGCCCGCGTCGTCCCGGCGTACCAGGGGTGGATCGCCCGCTGGCCCGACGCCCGCGCCCTCGCGGCTGCGCCGAGCGGTGAGGCAGTGCGGCAGTGGGGGCGGCTCGGCTACCCGCGCCGCGCCCTGCGGCTGCATGCTGCCTGCGTCGACGTCGTCGTGAGGTACGCCGGCGAGCTGCCGACGACCGTCCGTGAGCTGCTCTCCCTGCCGGGTGTCGGGGACTACACGGCGCGGGCCGTTGCCGCCTTCGCGCTGCGGCAGCGGCATCCGGTCGTCGACAGCAACGTGCGACGGGTCGTCGCGCGGCTCGTCGAGGGCGTCGCCGACGCTGCGGTGACCAAGAAGGACCTCGCGCTCGTCGAGGCACTGCTGCCGGTGCTCGATGAGGACGCAGCCACCCTGTCGATCGCGTTCATGGAGCTGGGCGCCCTGGTCTGCACGGCTCGGGCGCCCCGGTGCCCGAGCTGCCCGGTCGCGGCCTGGTGCGGCTGGCGCGCTGCCGGGTTCCCCGAGCTGGACGAGCCGGTGCGGCGGCCGCAGGGATACGCCGGCACCGACCGGCAGGTCCGCGGGCGGCTGCTCGCCGTCCTCCGCGACTCCTCCGACCCGGTGCACGCGGACGACCTGGCGCGAGTCTGGGACGAGCCCGTGCAGCGGGCGCGCGCCCTCGACGGCCTCGTCGCCGACGGCCTCGCCGAGCCGCTGCCCGACAGCCGCTACCGGCTCCCGCGCTGAGCCAGCAGGCCCCGGACGTGGTCCACGAGGTGGACCAGGTTGTCCTTGCGCAGGTAGCCGTCGATCGACGGCTCCCGCGCCGCCACGCTGGCGAAGTCGAGGGCGGTGCACAGGAGCACGACCACGCTCGGAGCAGCGGCCTTCATCGACGGCGCCGCCTGGACACCCGTCATGGCGCCCTCGAGCTGGTTGTCCAGCAGCACCACGTCGGGCACGAGCTCCGCCACGAGCCGGATCCCGTCGGGTGCGGACAGCGCGGTGCCGACCAGCTCCAGGTCGGGCTCGGTCGACAGCAGGATCTCGATCACGCTCCGTACGGTCGGGTCGTCCTCCACGAGCACCACGCGAGACGTCACACGACCACCGGAAACGTCACCCAGAACGTCGCGCCCTCGCCCAGCCGCGAGCTGACACCGAGGCTGCCGCCGTGCGCGGTGACGAGCCGCTTCACGATCGACAGACCCAGCCCGTAGCCGGGCAGCTGCTTGGCGCGGCTGCTGTCGGTCCGGCTCCACCGCTCGAACAGGGCGGCCTGCTCGCCCTCCGGGATGCCCTGACCCTGGTCGCGCACGTCGAAGCGCACCTGGTCGCCCTCGGACCGGGCACTCACGACCACGGGGCTGCCTGCCGGCGCGTGCTTCAGCGCGTTGCCGACGAGGTTGTCGAGCACCTCACGCACCATCTCCGGGTCGCCTTTGAGGGTCCCGGGGGTGCCGGGCGCGACTCGGGTCTCGATCGCGGCGCGGCCGGTGCTCACCTCGGCGTCGCGAGTCAACTGGGCGAGCAGCTCACCGACGTCCACCTCGCCCCACAGGGGCTCGACCCCGAGCTGATGGTGGCGCTCGTCGACGAGCAGCCGCTCGCTGAACGACTCGATGCGGTCGAACGCGCTCGTCAGCCCCTCGAGCGCCGTGGCGACCTGGTCGGGCGACATCTGCCCGAGCTTGCGGGCCAGCAGCTGTGCGTACCCCTTGCCGGCACCGAGCGGGGTGCGGATGTCGTGCCGGGCGGTGTCCACCACCTCCTGCCGCTGCAGCTCCTGCTCGCGCTGCCGCTCGCCCTGTCGCGCCCAGGTCACGGCCACGGCCACGTGCGCGGCCAGGTCCTCGAGCAGCTGCTCGTCGACGTCGTCGAAGATCCGGTCGCCAGGCGGGTTCGCGACCGCCAGCTCACCGAGCACCTCGGTCCCGGCCAGGACGGGTACGGCGACCAGCGGCCCGATCGGAGGGTGGACGCCGGGCAGGCCGACGCCGGCCGGATGCCCCCGGATGTCGTCGAGCCGGGCTGCCTGCCGCGACTGCACGGGCACGGAAAGCAGTCCGACGACCCGCGGCATGTGCGCCGGGAACAGGTGCCTGGGTGCGTCGTAGACGAAGTGGCTCGAGTCGGTGAGCGAGCCGGGCTTGAGGAGCAGCAGGGCGCTGTAGGCCGCCCCGGTCAGGTGCTTGGCCTCGGTCACGAGGACCTGCGCGACCTCCACGACCGACGGCGCCTCGCCGATCAGGCTGCGGCTGACCTCCGCGATGCGGCGCAGGCCGTCGGCCTGGCGCACGGACCGGGTCACGTCGCGCAGGATCAGCACGTCGAAGCCGCCGACCTGCCGGCGGATGACGTCGAGCACGCCGTAGGGCGGCCACTCGACCCGGTGCAGGGTCGCACCGTGCGGGGTGGCGAGCACCGGCGTCAGGTCCACCCGTACAGGGGCACCGCCGAACAACCGCTCGGCGGGGCCGTTGGCCGCCACCAGCTCGTCATCTGCAAGCACCAGCACCGCGTCCGGGGTCGCATGGAACAGCTCCCCGATGGCGCCCTCCTGGACCGGACTCGTCACCCGTCGGACGCTACGCCCTCGACCTCCCGCGTGGATGTGAACAGAGGGGCTGGTCCAAGAGAGTCGGACCAGCCGATCTGTTCACATCCACGGCAGGAGGGGGCTAGGCGTCCTCGGCGGTGCTGCCCTCGACGGAACCGGCGAGGTCGACCGGCGGGGCGTCCGGCACGGTGACCGGCTTGTCCTCGCCGCGGAAGACGAACTTGGCCTCGTCGCCCTCGCCCTCGATGTCGACCACGACGATCTGGCCCGAGCTGAGGGTGCCGAACAGGATCTGCTCGGACAGCGAGTCCTCGATCTCGCGCTGGATGGTGCGGCGCAGCGGCCGGGCACCCAGCACGGGGTCGTAGCCCTTCTTGGCGAGCAGCAGCTTGGCCGGCTGGGTGACCTCGAGGCCCATGTCCTTGTTGCGGAG
>JAODND010000040.1 GCA_025465465.1 Frankiales bacterium
TAGGCAGCGAGGGCGTACGCGCGCGGACTGTTGTCGGCGCTTGATTTGTTTTCCGACATTTCGTGGTTAACGAGATCATCGTCGGCTTCCTCGGCCCGCTTCACCTGTCCCAACATCCGGAGTCGAGACCTGTCACCCCCTTCAGGGTTGTTACGTGTACAGAGTAGAACCTGCCGCCGTGCGAGGCTCTTCCGTTTCCCGGGAGCGCGGCGGTTCAGCCGGTGTTGCCGGGCAGGACGACCAGGTGGCGATCGCCTTCGGTGCGCGGGAGGGGGATGCCGGCGAGCTGGCCGGAGAGCAGGGTGCGCATCGCGTCGGCCGACATCGGCCGGCCGAGGTGGTAGCCCTGCGCCACGTCGCAGCCGAGTGCTTGCAGCGCGACCTGCAGCGCCTGCGACTCGACGCCCTCGGCCACCGCGCGGGCTCCCAGCGAGTGCGCGAGGGAGACCGTGGCGCGGACCAGGGCCAGGTCGTTGTCGTTGACGAGCATCCCGCTGACGAACGAGCGGTCGACCTTCAGCTCGTGGACGGCGGTCCGCTGCAGGAAGGCCAGCGACGAGTAGCCCGTGCCGAAGTCGTCCACGGAGATCTCGACCCCGAGCCGGCGCAGCTGGCCGAGGACGACCTCGACAACCTCGAGCTCGGAGGCGGCGGTGGTCTCGGTGATCTCGAGCACCAGGGACTGGGGCGGCAGCCCGTGCCTGGACAGCACCCCTGCGATGTCCTCGGGCAGTTGCCGGTCGAGCAGGGAGCGGGCTCCGAGGTTCACAGCCACCGAGATCGAGCGGCCGGGGCGCTGCCAGCGGACGCACTCAGCGATCGCGAGCTCGAGCACCCGCATCGTGAACGGGCGGATCAGGCCCGACTGCTCGGCGACCCCGACGAACTCGCCGGCCTGCAGGAGGCCGCGTTCCGGGTGCTCCCACCGGACCAGCGCCTCGGCTCCGATGATGGTGCCGCTGCCGAGGTCCACCTGCGGCTGGAAGTGCACCACGATCTGGTCCTCGAGCGCGGCCCTCAGTTCGCCGACGAGGGCCAGTCGCTGCACCGACGTGTCGTCGCGCAGCGGGTCGTAGCGCAGCCAGGCACCCCGGTCGAGCTTGGCCTGGTACATGGCGACGTCACAGCGCCGGAACAGCTCCTCGGACTCGACCGCGTCCTGCGGGTGGCAGGCGATGCCGATGGATCCGTCGACCGACAGGTGCAGGCCCTCGTACTCGACCGGCTGGTTCAGAGCAGCCAGCAGCTGCGTCGCCACCGGCTCGGCCTGCTCGGGATCCGACAGGCCGGGGAGCAGCACGGCGAACTCGTCACCACCGAGGCGGGCGACGAGGTCGGTCCCCCGGACGGCCCGGCGAAGCCGACGGGCGACCTCCACCAGCACGAGGTCGCCGGCGGCGTGGCCGAGCGTGTCGTTGATCTCCTTGAAGTGGTCGAGGTCGAGCAGCAGCAGGGCCGTCGTCCCGTCGGACATCTCCATCGCCTCTTTGATGACGGAGTTGAGCAGCGCCCTGTTGGCCAGGCCGGTCAGCGGGTCGTGCGACGCCTCGTACGCCTGCTTCGCGGCATCGGACCGCGCGTCGTCGTAGAGGTAGGCGTTGAGCAGTGAGGTCGAGACGGCGCGTGCATAGGTCGCCAGCACCCGTCGCTCCCGGCGGGTCAGTCTCACCGGGACATCGAAGGCGAGGCGCAACGATCCGAGCTTGCCGGTGGGACCGGACAGCACCGTCTCGATGCAGGTGCTCGCGGGGACGGTGCGGCTCGTGATGTCGAGCTCCGGGGAGATCGCGTCGGGCTCGGCTCGCTCGACCGAGCTGAGCAGCTCGCCATCCGGTGCGAGGGAGTAGCTCCGGTCGAGTCGACCGTTGCGCGCGCGAAGGGCCAACGCGACGTCCTCGGTGCGGAACAGGTGGACCGCCCTCGACAGCGCGCAGTGCGCCAGCTGCTCCTCGTCCAACACGTTGAGCTCGCGGCCTGCTGCCTCCAGCTGCTGCCAGGCGTCCCGGTCCTCGCCCGTGAGCAGGTAGGCGCGGTAGGTAGCGAGGAGCATGACCATGACGGGCGGGATCAGCCACAGAGCCGGCTGGCTGTGCGCCGCCAGCTCCAGCAGGCCCAGAGCAGCGGTCATGTTGCCGACCGAGACGAGCAGCGATGCCCGGACGCCCTCGCGCAGCACGAACGGCAGGCTCACGCCGGTGGCCGCACTGATCGCGAGCGCAGTCAGCCCGGCACTGATCGCGCTGAAGGCAAAGCCTGCGAGCACCAGCAGCCCCGCGGCCCGCAGCGATCGGACGTCCAGCGGACCACTGGTGCCAACGCTGACGAGCAGGTCGGCCACCCCCACCGCGACGGTGAAGGTGGCGCCGTTGAAGACCGACTTGAGCAGACCGCGCCTCTTGACCAGGTGGACGCCCGTCACCAGCGGAGCTGCGAGCACGACGGACCATGAGGGCGTGGCCAGGACGAAGCACACGATCATGCTGGCTTCGCCGCAGTTGAAGGCGAGGTTGCCGCCGCGGAACCGCAGGTGGAGCAGGCCGAGCTCTGACAGCGGAAGCGCGATCAGCAGCAGAAGCAGCTCGAGGGGCCCGAACCTCACCGTGGTCGCCTGCTGACCGGCCAGCAGCACAGCTGCCGCGGCGGCGAGCACGGTCGTCCCGACGACTGCCTGCAGCCTGGTCGGCCGCAGCGTCCTCGAGACCACGCCCGTCTGAGTCAACGCAGCTCCCCTTAGCCGAGCGCCGGGATGTAGACGGGAGCGAGCGCGCTGATCTCGCCAGGGATGACCCGGCCGTACTTCGGCTGGTCACCGAAGAATGCGGTCAGGAAGCCCCCGGAGAACGACGACCCGGAGGAGCCGTCTGCAGCGGTCGGCGTGTTTGCCTGAGAGCCGTCGTAGTCGTTGCTGGTCCAGGCGTTGCTGGTCCAGGCGTTGCTGGTCCACGCGTTGCTCGTCCAGGCGTTGCTGGTCCAGGCGTTGCTGGTCCACGCGTTGGAGGACCAGGCCGTGCTGGTCCACGCGTTGCTGGTCCAGGCGTTGCTCGTCCAGGCATTGCTCGTCCACGCATTGCTCGTCCATGCGTTGGAGGACCAGGCGTCGCCGGTCCACGCGTTGCTCGTCCAAGCGTTGGAGGTGTAGCCGACGGTCGTCCAGGCGTTGCTCGTCCAGACGTTGCCGACCCAGACGCTGCCGGTCCAGGTCGGGTCGGTCCACTGGCCGCAGTAGTTGCCGCGGTCGTCGGTGAGCAGCCAGGTGACACCGCCGCAGCTCGTCGAGAGCAGCGCGGCCGAGCCACGGGAGGCGTCGAGCGAGCCACCACCGACGGCGATCGGCAGCTGTGGCAGGACGGTGCCGACATAGGCGTTGTTGGCCGTCTTGATCTGCAGGCGTCCGGCGCCCTGGAGGGTGGTCGCCACACCCGAGATCCGGGTGGCCGTCGATGTGAGCGCAAACTTGACCTGGTCCGGCGTCCACATCGGGTGGGATGCCAGCAACAGCGCGGCGGCACCGGAGGTGACGGCGGTCGCTTCCGACGTACCACTGCCCTTGATGTACGCCGAGCCGACCAGCGCCTGCGGGTTGGCCTGCTCGATGGCCGATCCGGGCGCCCTGGTCGCGATCAGGGTGCGGCCCGGGGCGACCAGGTCGGGCTTCATCCGGCCCTGCGCCGTCGGACCCTGCGAGGACCAGGCCGGGATGGTGTCGTTGAGCGCGTTGCTGTCGCCCTTGTCGTCATAGGCGCCGACGGTCACCACGAGCGGGTCGTCACCGGGCTTGAGGATGGTGCCGGCATTGGGGCCGGAGTTGCCCGCGGCCGCGATGACCGTGATGCCCATGCCCCAGAGCCGCTCGACCGCGTAGTTCAGCGGGTCGATGATCGGGTCCTGCGTCGACGGCACACCCCAGGACAGGTTGAGCACCCGGATGTTGTAGGTGTCCTTGAAGGCACCGATCCAGGTCATCGCGGTGAGGATGGTGGAGACGTCGGTCGCGCCGTTGCGGCCGGCTGCCTTGACACCGATGATGTTCACGTCCGGCGCGACACCGGTGCGCGGGTGGTTGGCGCCCGCGGCGGCGCCGCTCGCGCCGATGATGCCGGCCATCACGGTGCCATGGCCAAAGCTGTCGACGGCGTTGTTGTTCTCGCCGGAGAAGTCGGGGCCGTGCATGACCCGGCCGGCCAGGTCGGTGACGTCCGAGACACCGGTGTCGAGCACCGCGACGCCGATGCCCGTGCCCTTGTTGCCGGTCTGCGCCCAGGTGCTCGTCGCCTGCGACGTCCACGCGTAGGTCGACGCCGAGACGCTGTCGTCCCAGCCGTTTCCGGCGAGCTGGATCTGCCGGTTGGCGGTCACCGCGAGGACGCCCGCGGCCCGGGCCAGGGCGGCCAGGTGGTTGGCCGGTACGTCGGCAGCGGTGCCGTGCACGATGGTCAGCGCACGCAGGTGTGTCCCGCCGGCCGCGCGGACGGCGGCGTCGACGGCGGCGTCGGCCCCCGCGCGTCCCGAGACCACGACCGCCACCGGGTGGGAGCCCGAGACGCTGAGACCACGGTCCAGCCCGACCGGGCGGCCCGCGGCAGCAGCCGCGGAGCCACTGGCGACCAGGGTGCCGGCTGCCAGGGCCAGCGCGACCGCGAGACCAACCGGTCCTCGGCTCCGTCGTGACGATGCACTCACTGTGGCTCCCCCGGGGGTGGGTGACGATGCGTGAGCGGGACATGGCTCTCTGCACTCAGCAGAATCTGGGGTGCGGATCAGTTGCGACATGGCCCGTTGTGGCCATTCACTGACAGTGAGTGACCGGCGGACTACTGGACGCGGTCGGAAGCGGGCATTCACTCCCGTAGCAGGACCCGAGCCCCGTTGTCGTGGAGCACGCTGCGCAACCAGGAGTCACCGAATCCGAGGCGCACCAGGGACTCGATCTGGTGCGCATACGGGTACGGGGTGTTCGGGAAGTCGCTGCCCAACAGCACCTTCCGCTCAATCGCGACAAGCCGGGTGCGCAGCTCGGGCGGGAACGGAGCGGCCTGCTCCGCGAAGTCGGTGAAGGCCATGGTGGTGTCGAGGTGGACGTTCGCGTAGGTCTCGGCGAAGGACAGGAAAGCCTCGTACTCCGGCATCCCCAGGTGCGCGATGACCGCGGTCAGCCGGGGGTGCCGGCGGAGCACCTCGCCGAACGGCCCCGGACCGGTGAACGCCCCCGGTGCCGGGCCGCTCCCGCAGTGCACCACCACCGGCGTCCCCGCGTCGGCCAGCAACCCCCACACGTCATCGAGCAGCGGATCGCGCGGGTCGTAGCCGCCGACCTGCACGTGTGCCTTGCCGATCCGCGCCCCGGCGGCCAGCTGCTTCTCGACGTCGGCCCGGGCACCTGCCTCGGGAAAGAACGTGAACGTGTGCAGGACGTCTCCGGTCTCGCTGTGCCGGCTCGCGAAGTCGGCGGCCCAGGCGTTCAGCCAGGCAGACATCCCCGGCTTGTGCGCGTAGACCAGGGACGGGAAGGCCCGGACGCCCATCGCCCGCAGCCGGGCGAGGCGGTCCTCCTCCTCGGTGCGGTAGGCGATCGGCCAGGGGACCCCAGTCAGCGGTCCCGCGGTGTCGAAGTACGCCCAGACCTTGTCCATGACGTTGCGCGGCATGAAGTGGACGTGCGCGTCCACCAGCCCGGGCAGGCCCAGCTGCTGCCAGACAGCGGGGACGTCAGCGTCGTCCACGTTCCTGGCCGCGCCCCTTCAGGCTGCGGCCCAGGGCCTTCTGGATCTCCCGTTTGGAGTCACGCTCCGACATGGCCTGTCGCTTGTCGTGCGCCTTGCGGCCCTTGGCGAGCGCCAGCTCGACCTTGGCGTGGCCGTCGCTGAAGTAGAGCTGCAGCGGCACCAGGGCGAGACCGCTCTCCTTGGTCTTGCCGACCAGCCGCTCGATCTCGGCCTTGTGGAGCAGCAGCTTGCGCTGCCGTCGCGGTGTGTGGTTGTTCCACGTCCCCTCGGTGTACTCCGGGATGTGGGCCCCCATCAGCCACGCCTCACCGTTCTGGATCACGCCGTAGGCATCGATGATCGAGGCCCGGCCCTGACGCAACGACTTCACCTCGGTGCCGGTCAGCACCAGCCCGGCCTCGTGGGTCTCGAGGATGTCGTAGTCGTGCCTGGCCTTCTTGTTCTGCGCGATCGTCTTGCCGCGACCGGTCTCACGGCCGCTCGGCTTGCGCTCCATCAGCCTCGGCCGCCGGTGTCGACCTGCAGCCCGGCCAGGACCTCCATCGCCCGGCGCAGCGCGACCCGGCTGTCGTTGCTGACGACCTGGATGTCGGGCTCGATGCCGACGCCCTCGACGGACCGGCCCGACGGCAGGGCATAGCGAGCAACCGTGAGGGCGAGCAACGAGCCGTCGGAGAGCCTCTTGGGCTCCTGCACGGTGCCCTTGCCGAAGGTGCGGGACCCGACGACCACGGCCCGCCCACGGTCCTGCAGCGCACCGGCGACGACCTCGGCCGCACTGGCTGTCCCCCCGTCGACGAGCACGACGAGCGAGATGCCGGTGTTGCCGTTGCCCACGGCCTCGAGCCGCGTCGGCGGCTCGTCGCGCCGGGTGTAGGTGACGACCGTGCCGCCGTCCAGGAAGGCACTGGCCGTCTCGACGGCCTCGGTGAGCAGGCCGCCCGGATCGCCTCGCAGGTCGAGGACGACCGCCTGCGCATGCTTCGTGACGAGCCGCGCGAGAGCGTCCCGGACCTGGCGGCCGGTGCCGCGCGAGAAGCTCGGGATGGTGATGCGGCCGACGGTGGTCGAGAGCATCGCGGAGGTGACCTCGAGCGCCGGCACCTCGGCCCGGACCAGCGTCAGCGCACGGTCCCGGCCCGCGTGGCGGAGCAGCAGCGCCACCGTCGTACCCGGGCTTCCTCGCAGCTCGCTCGCGACGGCGGCCGGCGTGAGACCGGCGGTCGAGCGTCCGTCGACGCCACGCAGGACGTCACCGACGGCGACCCCGGCCCGGCGAGCCGGGCTGTCGGCCGCGACCTGCGAGACGACCAGCTCTGCGGCGGAACGACGCAGCCAGATGCCGACGCCGGCGTAGGCGCCGTTGCCGGAGTCGCCTTCGGCCCAGCTCCCCCACTGGTCGCCTGCGGTGGCGAGCATCGCCTTGATCGCCGCGGCGTCGAGGGCGTCCTTGTCGACGGGCAGCAGCGAGGAGCCCGCGATCTGGTGGGCGGCGTCGTCCAGCACGCCCGCCGACGTCGCGGTGTCATGGTCAGGCGTGCTCCCGGCACCCGCGACCACGCCCAGGACGAAAGCGGACGCCAGCGCCACGGCGGCACCGGTGGCGATCGCGGTGCGGCGGAGCGCCGTGCGGTGCTCACGGAGACGGGCCATCCGACCAGTCTAGAGAGCAGGCTCAGACGCGCAGGTGCCGCTGGATCGCGAGGAACGACGAGGCGGTCGACAGCAGGATGCCGAAGAGGAACAGCCAGGGGAACGTCCCGACCACTTCGGGCCACCCGATGAACGGGGTGAAGGTCAGCGACGGGGCGAGCACGCCGTCGACGAAGCTCACCTTGGCGAGCACCAGGAACCCGCAGGCGAAGGCCGCACCGACCGAGCCGGCCAGCGCTCCCTCGAGGAGGAAGGGCAGCCGGATGTAGAGGTTGCTGGCACCGACCAGCCGCATGATGCCGGTCTCTCGGCGCCTGCTGAACGCGGCGACCCGGATGGTGTTGAAGATCAGCAGCGCGCACGCGATGAACATCACGATGGCGATGACGAAGATGCCGTTGCGCAGGCCGTTGAGGAACTTGAAGAACGGGTCCAGCGTCTTGCGGATGTCGGTGACCTGCTCGACGCCGGGCTCGTCCTGCACCGCGCTAGCGACGACGGCGAACTTGCTGGGGTCCTTGAGCTTCACCCGGTAGGACTCCGGCAGCGCGTCCGGGTTGGTGTTCTTGACGATCCCGGGCGAGTTCTTGAACTGGATCACGAAGTTCTTCCAGGCCTGCTCCTTGGACTCGAAGTAGACCTTCTGGACCGCAGGGTTGTTGTTGAGGTCCGCCGAGATCTGCTCCATCTGCGCAGGAGTGACGTCCACCCCCTTGCAGTTGGGGCTCTGCACGATGTGGTTGCAGAGGAAGACGGAGACCTCGATCTTGTCGTACCAGTAGCTCTTCATGAGCCCGACCTGGCTGCGCATGAGCATGGCCGAACCCACCAGCGCGAGGCTGACGGAGGTCGTGATGATCACGGCGATGGTCATGGTGAGGTTGCGACGGAGACCGATGAGGATCTCGCTGGTGACGAACTGTGCGCGCACGACAGAGTCCTTCGGCAGTCAGGCGCCGTAGCCGTAGACGCCGCGGGACTGGTCGCGCACGACCTTGCCCTGCGACAGCTCCACGACCCGACGGCGCATGGAGTCGACGATGGCGGAGTCGTGCGTCGCCATGACGACCGTGGTCCCGGTCCGGTTGATCCGGTCGAGCAGCTTCATGATCCCGATGGAGGTCTGGGGGTCGAGGTTGCCGGTGGGCTCGTCGGCCAGCAGGATCATCGGCCGGTTGACGAAGGCGCGTGCGACCGCGACACGCTGCTGCTCACCACCCGACAGCTCGTCCGGCATGCGCTGGGCCTTGCCGTCGAGGCCAACGAGGTCGAGGACCTCGGGGACGACCTTGGCGATCGTGCCCTGGGCCTTGCCGATGACCTCGAGGGCGAAGGCGACGTTCTCGAAGACCGTCTTGTTGGGCAGCAGCCGGAAGTCCTGGAAGACGCAGCCGATGGAGCGCCGCAGCGCCGGCACCTTCCAGCTCGACAGCGAGGAGAGGTCCTTGCCCGCGACGTGCACCCGACCGGACGTCGGGGTCTCCTCCTTGAGCACCAGGCGCAGGAAGGTGGACTTCCCGGAGCCGCTCGAACCGACCAGGAAGACGAACTCCCCCTTCTCGATGTCGACGTCGACCGAGTCCAGCGCCGGTCGCGTGCTCGTGGGGTAGCTCTTGACCACCTGTTCCATGCGGATCACCCGTTCAGTCTAGGTAACCCTCGTTCAGTCCCGGGGACGCCGGACCGACAGGTAACCTGAGAGTTCAGCCGGTGAGCGGAGGAGGTACGAGTGAGCTACGACCTCATCTGTGCGAACTGCTCCGGGCTGGTCGAGCTCGGGCGCTGCGTCGTGTGCCGTGACTCCCGCGAACGCCTGCGGGCCGACCGTCGACTGCCCGCCGCCTGGCTGCTCGCGGCCGGCGCGGTGCTGGGCGTCCTCTCCCTGCTGGCTCGCTAGCCGCCGGGCTGGTCGCCCTCGTCCCTCGTGCGGCGCCAGCGGATTGCCGCCTCGACGAGCTCGTCGATCTCGCCGTCGAGGACGCCCTGGGTGTTGGAGGTCTCCACCCCGGTCCGGAGGTCCTTGACCATCTGGTAGGGGTGCAGGACGTAGTTGCGGATCTGCGACCCCATCGCGTTCGCGCTCTTGCTGCCGCGGATGGCGTCCATCTCGGCGAGCTCCTCCTCGCGCTTGCGCTCGAGCAGCTTGGTCTGCAGCACGACCATCGCAGCGGCGCGGTTCTGGATCTGTGAGCGCTCGTTCTGGCAGGACACGACGATGTTGGTCGGCAGGTGCGTGATGCGGACCGCCGAGTCGGTGGTGTTGACGCCCTGGCCGCCGGGGCCGCTCGACCGGAAGACGTCGACCCGCAGGTCCTTCTCGTCGATGTCGATGAAGTCGGCGGTCTCGACCACGGGAGTGACGTCGACGGCGGCGAAGGTCGTCTGCCGGCGGTTCTGGTTGTCGAACGGGCTGATCCGCACGAGGCGGTGCACGCCGTGCTCGCCCGCGAGGGTGCCGTAGGCATAGGGGACCTTGACCTCGAAGACGACGCTCTTCACGCCTGCCTCCTCGGCCTCCTGGTATTCATAGACGTCGAGCGGGTAGTCGTGCCGCTCGGCCCAGCGGTAGTACATCCGCCAGAGCATGAACGCCCAGTCCTGCGCCTCGGTGCCGCCCTGTCCAGGGCTGATCTGCACGAGGGCGTGCCGCATGTCGTACTCACCTGACAGCAGGGTCCGGACCTCGAAGGACCCGATCTCCCTCGTGAGCGCCGCCAGCTCGTTGTCGGCCTCGAGCTCGGTCCCCTCGTCGGACTCCTCGGCCGCCATCAGGTAGAGGACGGCCAGGTCGTCGAGGCGCGAGCGGTAGCTCTCGAGCCGCTTGAGATCGGCCTGTACCACCGACAGCTGGCCGGTGATCCGCTGGGCCTTCTCCTGGTCGTCCCACAGGCCAGGCATCGCAGCCTGCTCCTCGAGGTCGACGGCCTCCTGCCGGAGCTTCGGCAGGTCGAGGACCTTCTCGATGCTGGTCAGCGTGGCGTCGAGGGCCTTGAGGTCGGAGGAACGGTCGGCAGCCACGATCGGCCAGCCTAGTCGCGCCCAGGCTGCGACTCAGGCTGCAACTCAAGCCGCGACTCAGGCTTCAACTCAAGCAGCGACTCAGGCTGAGGCGAACCGCTCTCGCGGCGTCGGAAGCGACCGGACGCGGGGCAGCTTTGCCGCGGCAAGCCAGCCGAGGAGCTCCTCGCCCCGCATCGGTCGCGCCAGGTGGTAGCCCTGCATGAGGTCGCAGCCGAGCTCGCGGAGTCGCTCCTCGCTGCGCTCGTCCTCGACGCCCTCGGCGACCACCTGGAGGTGGAGCGTGTGAGCGAGGCCGAGGATGGCCTCGACGATGGCGGCGTCCTCCGCGTCCTCGGCGACGTCGCGCACGAAGGACTTGTCGACCTTCACCTCGGAGACCGGGAGCTGCTTGAGGTAGGACAGCGAGGAGTAGCCGGTGCCGAAGTCGTCGATCGACAGCCGCGCTCCGAGGGCGGACAGCCCGCGAAGCACCTCGGCGGTGCGCGCCGGGTCGCTCATGAGGTGGCTCTCAGTGATCTCCAGGGTCAGCTGGCCGGCCGGCACCGCGTGCTTGGACAGCAGCTCCCGGACCACGGCGACGAGGTCGGGCTCCATGAGGTTGCGGACCGACAGGTTCACCGAGACGCTCAGCGGGGCGCCGGCCGCGGCCCACCGGGCTCGGTCGGCGAGCGCCGCGTTGAGCACGAAGCGGGTGAGCTCCCGGATCTGGCCGGTCTGCTCGGCGATGCTGATGAAGTCGTCCGGCGGCACCGTGCCATAGACCGGGTGCTCCCAGCGGACGAGGGCCTCGACACCGACGACCGCGCGGTCGCCCACCCGGGCCTGCGGCTGGTAGCGCAGGCTCAGGTGGCCCTGCTCGATCGCGCCGCGCAGCCCGCTGGCGAGCGCCAGCCGGCGGGGCGAGTATCCGTCGAGCTCGTCGAGGTACAGGTGGACGCCCGTGTAGTGCTGCTTGGCGGCATACATCGCGACGTCGGCCCGCTGCAGCAGCAGCGTGGCCTCGTGGTCGTTGCCGGGCCGGCCGGCAGGCACGTGCACCACGCCGATGCTGGCGCCCACCTCCATCTCGACCCCGTGCAGGTGCATCGGCTCGTTGAGCGCCCGCGACAGCCGCTCGGCGATCGCGACAGCAGCCTCCTGGTCGACGCCGGTCATGAGCACCGCAAACTCGTCGCCACCGAGCCGGGCGAGCAGGTCGCCCTGCCGCATCTGCCGGCTCAGCCGGACGCCGATCTCCTGCAGCAGGAGGTCGCCGTGGTGGTGGCCCAGGGTGTCGTTGACCTCCTTGAAGCGGTCGAGGTCCATGAGCAGGACAGCGACCCCGTCGCCAGTACGGCGGAGGGCGCGGGTCAGCCGCTCCTGGAACCGGGCCCGGTTGGCGAGCCCGGTGAGCGAGTCGTGCATCGACTCGTGGTCGAGCCGCTCGACGAGGCGGGCATTGGCCAGGGCGGTGACCGCGTGGCTCGTCAGAGCCTGCAGCAGCAGCCCGTCGTCCTTGGCAAAGGTCGTGACCTCCCCCGTCCGGTCAGTGAGGACGAGGACACCTCGCAGACCCTGCTCGCCGGACAGCGGTGCGAGGACCGCGTCCTTGGCCGTGAGGGCGTCGAGCAGCTCGATGCATGCGGTGTCCTGCGACCCGGCGCGGAGCACGAGAGCCTGGTCTCCCTCCATGGCCTGCTGCAGCGCCGGAGGCAGGTCGCGCAGCGCGACCTCCGTCGTGTGGTTGACGCCGTCCTCGCTGCGGATGGTGCGCGCGAGCTGCCCGGTCTCGTGGTCGTGCAGGTAGAGGACGGCGCGCTCCGCGCGGAGCAGCTCCGCGACTCGTCGCAGGACGAGACCCACGACCTGGTCGCTGTGCGGGGTGCGGCTGAGCTCGGCCGCGAACTCGTACATGACCTTCACGTTGGAGTGCTGGGCCCGCAGCGCAGCGAAGTGGTGGAACCCGAACAGGTAGAGCGCGAGCATCAGCACCATCGGGATCAGCAGCCACGGCGAGTGCGCCATCGCGCCCACGCACACCAGTCCCGCGGTGGCGCAGCCGAGCGCCCCCAGCATGCAGGTCTCGACGAAGCGCAGTGCCCGGGTCAGGTCGAGCTCGAAGCTGGTCGCGGCGATGACGGCGTTGACCGCGAGGCTGTCGACGAGCGCCGCTGCGAGGGCGGCGGCGACGGCCGGCACGACCATCCGCTCGATCCCGGCGTCGAGGGCACCCCTGAGGGCCTGGAAGACCAGGCTCGCGACGGCGACGTCGAGGAACCAGAGCGCCAGGTTGAAGGCCAGCTTGAGGGGGCGCTGCTTGCGGACCAGCAGGAGCACGATGCCGCCACCGAGCACGCGGGAGATCGGCAGCTGCCCAGTCGGTACGAAGAACAGCGAGACGGTGAGGGTGACCTCTGCCAGCGACACCGAGTGCGCGTTCTTGCCGAGCTCGACGTGCATCACCACGCCCTCGGTCACGGCGAACGCGACGACTGCCACCAGGAAGGGGAGAGCGAAAGTGACCGTGCCGCGCTCCACCAGGTGGAGTGCGGCCGTGTCGATCCAGACGCCGCCCGCGAGAAAGGCGATGACGAGCAGGCTGACCCCGCGCGACGGGTGTCTGGTGGGCTGCGTCATGGCAGCGCCACGTCGGTCATCAGGTCCACGTGGCACCCATCCAGACGTCACCGGACCACGTGCTGCCACTCCAGGTCGACCCTGACCAGGTGGAGCCGGACCACGTGCTGCCGGACCAGGTGCTGCCGCTCCAGGTCGACCCAGACCAGGTGCTGCCACTCCAGGTCGACCCCGACCACGTGGAGCCCGACCAGGTGCTGCCACTCCAGGTCGATCCTGACCAGGTGGAGCCGGACCAGGTGGAGCCGTTGAAGACGCCGCCGTTCCAGGCACTTGCGGTGTTCTCGGCCGAGGCGACGCCCGAGCTCCAGGCCTGCCCGAAGATGTCCTGCTCACCGGTCAGCGCGACGCCGCCCAGGGAGACGTGGTTGTCGCCGCGGGCCTGCTCGAGCGAGCCGGTGCCGAGCGCCGCGGGGAAGGACTGGTCCGAGCCGCCCGGCACCCGGTTGCGCACGGCGGCGGCCGCCTGCACGAGCCCGGACCCGACGAAGTTCTCGTTGGAGCTGCTGATGTCGGTCGCCGTGTTGGTGAGCAGCGCCTTCACCTGGTCGGGCGAGAGACCCGGCCGGGCGCTGAGCACGTCAGCCACGACACCCGACACGATCGCGGCGGCCTGCGAGGTGCCCGACCCGCGGAGGAACCGGTTGTTGAAGACGGCGCCCGGGTTGGCGTTCGCGAGGACGGACCCCGGCGACAGCAGACCCATCACATAGGTGCCTGGCGCCACGAGGTCGGCGTGCCGGCGGTCGGTGCCGTGCTGCGAGAAGGGCGCCACGGTGTCGTCGTCACGGTTGATGGTCCCGTTCGGGTCCTCCGCGCCGACGGCCAGCAGGTAGGGGTCGGTCGCAGGATCGGCAACGGTGCGGACGTTGCGACCGTCGTTGCCGACCGCGACGACCACGACGATGCCGTGCTTCCAGGCCTGCTCGGCGGCGTGCGCCAGCGGGTCGAGCTGGTAGGGCTGCACCGAGTTCGTGCCGAGCGAGAGGTTGAGGACGCGGATGTTCATCCCGTCGTCGTGTGCGTGCTGGGTCACCCAGTCGATGCCCGCGATCATCTGCGAGACGTCGGCGGCACCGGTGGACGCACCCACCTTGACGCTCACAAGGCGAGCCTCGGGGGCGATGCCCTTGTAGCCGTCGGCGGTGCCGTCGTTGCCGGCGATGATGCCGGCGAGCGCGGTGCCGTGGCCGTAGCCGTCCCAGTAGGCCGAGTTCGGGTCCTGTGAGTCGAAGGACAGGTCGGGCCCGTAGACGAGCTTGTTGGGGCCGTTGAGGCCGGGGACCGGGGTGACACCCGTGTCGATGAGGGCAACGTCCACGCCGTGACCGGTGGCGCCGAGGCTCCAGGCGGCCGGCGCCTGCACGACGCGGCCCACCGAGGCCATGTCGGGCAGTGGCGTGGAGGTCGACGCGGAGGCGGGCTGCAGCATTCCTGCTGCGCCGGTGGCGAGGGCGGCAGCCGCCAGGCTGAGACGCACAGTGGTGGCTCGACGCACGAGATGTTCCCCTAGCATTCCGTAGTCACTCGATAACACTGAGCAGCATCGGCTCGTCGAGGTACCAGGGAACATGGTCATTGTGGGTGGTTCGATGTGTGTGCCAGGTGCTAGCTGCGTTGCGTCAGGTGCCGCTGGTCCCCGCGCCGCCCTGCGGCGCCTTCGCAGGCGCCCGGTCGTCCAGCGCGAGCCCCACGAGCGTCAGCACGAGCGCGGCGACGAGCAGCCCGCCTCCCAGGCGGACATACCGGCGCCGCTGGTCGGCGCCGTCGGCGCCGGTGTGCTCATAGGCCAAAAGGAGTACTCCGACCGCGCACGCGACGAGGAGCGGCGCGAGGAACCACAGCGCACCGACCACGGTCCGATGCTGTCATGCCCTGGCGAGAGCTCCGACGTCAGCCGGCGGTGCCGCTTCCCTGCGGTGCGCCCTCGGGCCCACCCTGCCCGTGCCACCCACCGGGGCCACCGGGGCCACCGGGGCCACCGGGGCGACCGGGACCGCCGGGACCGCCGGGACCGCGGCCGGGGCGGTCGTTGACGACGAACGCCTTCGACACGTCGACGTGCAGCTTGGTGCCTGCCTTGGTGACGATCTCGGCCTCGTAGCCGGCGCCGGCGTTCTCCACCGCGTCGAAAGTCGCGCCGGGGTACTTCGCCAGGACGGCTGCCTTGATCTTGTCGGCGACCGCCGTGTCCGTCACGGGAGTCTCGGTGCGATCGCGGCCGGGACCACCGGGGCCACCCGGGCCGCGCCCCTGGCGCTCGGTGACGACGTACGCCTTCGACACGTCGACGTGCAGCTTCGTCCCTGCCTTGGTGACGATCTCGGCCTCGTAGCCGGCGCCGGCGTTCTCCACCGCGTCGAAGGTCGCGCCCGGGTACTTCGCCAGGACGGCAGCCTTGATCTTGTCCGCGACGGCCGGGTCGGTCACCGGCGTCTCGGCGGTCCTCGCGCCCGCCGACGGCGAGGGCGGGCTGTCAGCGTTGGCGGCCATGCCGCTCGCCAGGACCGCCCCCGCCACGACACCCGCTGCTGCCAGGCCGATGGGGAACGCGTAGCGGCGCAGGCCGCCCTCGGAAGTCGTCATGCCCGGACCCTGCGACCCTCACCTGTGGCGACCCTGTCACGCAGATAACAGGTTGCTGGGAGTTCTCAGGCGAGCGGTCGCGCTACGGCACCACCGGCTACGGCAGCACCGGCGACTGCGCGCGGGCCGTCGCCAGCAGTTCCACATCCGCCACCCCGAGCCACCCGACGAACGGCAGCCGCACCGTGCGCCGAGCCTGGACGAGGGCGGTGCCAGGGTCCCCCGGATCGACGCTGCCGGCGAGCTCGATCCCTGGCTGCTCGCCGCGGGCGTCGTCCTGATACTGGCCGACCACGTCCGCGACCGCGCCCGGGTCGAGCGGGACCCGCTCCCCCAGCCCGTTGTTGACGATGCTCGCTCGGTCGGCCTGCTGCGCGGCTGCCACAGCAGCACCGTCGGCGGCTGCCGAGAGCGCGCGCTTCGCCAGCACGACCTGGCTGACGTCCACAACGACGGCCACCAGGAGCAGCAGGACGACGGAGAGCCCGATCGTCAGCAGCAGGATGGTGCCCTCGTCGTCGCGTCGCCTCATGGCCCGGCCGCTCCACCTTGGGCGTAGCGATCCGCGTACTCCACGTGGGTGGCCTGCACCCTGATCGCGCCGCGCCGGGCGTCGCCGAACACCGCACCGAGCACCGGCAGCTGCACCCAGTAGGTGACGGTCACCTTGACCCGACCGCCCGGCCCGGAGCACGGACGGCCCTCGCAGTCGAAGCCGACCGCGGGTGATCCCGTCACGCCCTGGTCCCGCAACGCCAGGCTGATCGCGTCCTGGGCGCGCTGCTCGCCGATGCCGTCGCCGCCCGCCTTCTCGTACGCGCGGGCTCCCTGCCGGGCCGCCTCCGTCGTCCCGAAGGCTGCTCGCTGCACCTCGAAGACGGTGAGGAGCACGTAGACCAGTGGCACCATCAGCAAGATCGCGAGGTAGGTGAACTCAACGAGGGCGTTGCCCTCGTCGCCCCGAGACCTCACGGGCCCTCTTTGATGGCGTGGCCGTGCACCGTCAGCGAGAAGGCCCCGATCGGCAGGAACACGAGAGGCATCGGACCGGAGCAGCGGACATCGACGACGGCCTGGCCGTCGAGCTCCTCTCCGTCGATCGGTGCGCAGGTCATGGAGTCGGCGACCCGGGTCCCGAGGGCGTCCGCGATGACCTGCTTCGCGCGCGCCGCGCCGTCGGCCGGGCTGCGGTCGGCATTCGCGGCATAGCGGGCGCCCTCCGCCGCCGAGGCCACCAGAACGGTGCGGACGTGGAGCACGAGGCCCACCTGGAGCACCAGGAGGAACAACGAGACGAGCAGCACGCTGACGAGCACGAAGTCGACGACGGCGGCGCCGTCATCGGCGCGCCTCATGTCAGGGCGACTTCACGGAGTTCAGTGCGGAGGTGAGGATGCTCTGCAGCTGATCGCTCGCCACGCCCCAGACCAGCGTCACCAGACCGGCCGTCATGATCGTGATCAGGACCCAGCCCGGGATGTCACCGCGATCGTCACGCTCGAGAGCTCCCGCGTGCAGACGCACAGCGAGCTTGATAAGGGTCATCGGTTCTCCTCAGGCACGGGGCATCCTGCCCGAGCTGCCCGGGTCCGTCCGGGTGACAACGACACGTCAGGCGAGGTCACGGTCAGCCCGCCACCAGGCGGAGCCCGTAGAACCCCGGGAACAGCGCGAAGAGCACGGTGACGGGCAGGACGAGGAAGACGACAGGGACCATCATCGCGATCTCCCGCCGGCCAGCCGACTCCAGGAGCTGGCGCTTGCCGGCCTCGCGCACGTCGACCGCCTGGGCTCGCAGCACCTCCGCCAGCGGTGTCCCGCGCTCGACCGCGATCGCCACGCCGTCGACGAACCGCGCGAGGGGCGCCAGCGAGGTGCGCTGCGAGATGCCTTCGAGGGACTGGACCAGCGACGTGCCCGCGCGGGCGTCGGCCAGCGCGCGCCCCAGCTCCTTGGCGAGCTCCCCGCCGGAGCTGCGCGTGACGCGTTCCAGCGCGCCAACCGCGCCCTCGCCCGCCGTGACTGCCAGCGCCAGCAACTCGGCGATCGTCGGGAACTCCTCGAGCATCCGCTCCTCACGCCGCCGCACCTGGCGCGTGAGCCAGCGGTCGCGGCCGAGGACACCGAGCGCGGTGAACAGCCCCGCGCTGACGAGCAGCGCGACGGGGCTGGCACCGGATCCGGACGCCACCGACAGCAGCGCGAGCCCGAACGAGGCGGCGAGGCCGACGAACCCCCACAGCACCTGCTCCGCCCGGAACTGCTCGACGGTCAGGTCACCGCCTGCCTGTTCGAGCCGGCGGCGCACCGACGACAGGCCACCGACCCATCGCTCGACGCCCTTGATGAGGTCGCCGAGGATCGGGCCGAGCAGCCGCTCGAAGGTCGGGAACGGTGTGAGGGCCGGTCGCTCGTCGAGCAGCCTGGACGGTCGCGGCGTGTCCCGGAGGTACGGCGCCAGCCGCGCGTCGAGCGTGGGTCTGCGACTCAGGGGTGTGCCGGTCACCGCCAGGAACAGCCCGGTGCCGGCGACGAACCCGAGACCGGTGCCCGCGAGTACCCCGCTCACCGCAGCACCCTGCGCTCGGACGGGAGCTTCGCAACCTGCAGCATGACCCTGTAGGCGATGAAGCTGACGCCACCTCC
>JAODND010000027.1 GCA_025465465.1 Frankiales bacterium
CCGAGCCGCAGCACGCGCGGCAGCAGCAGCCGGGCCCGGCTGCGGTCGGTCCGCGCCAGCCTGGCCAGTCGCGCACCCATGCCCTTGCCGTAGGCCCAGTGCAGTCGCAAGGCCTGCGCGTCGTCGCGCCACTGGACATGCCAGGCCAGCGCGGTCGGCTCGAACCAGCCCAGGTGCCCGGCGAGCACCATGCGGTCGACGAGGTCGAGGTCCTCGGCGCTCGCGAACCACGTGGCGGGCCCGAGCCGCTCGTCGAACCCGCCCAGCTCCTCGAGCACCGCCCGCCGCACGCGCAGGTTGCCGGCGATGCCAGGGTCGAGGGGACCGTGCCGATCCACCACGGTCGCCTGGCGATGGTCCGCCAGAGACACCGGTCGTTCATGCGGCAGCTCGTCCGGGTGCTGCATGACGCCGCCGAGGACGAAGTCGGCCGCCGATGCGGCCAGGGCAGCTCGCCACCCGGGAGCGACCAGCACGTCGTCGTCGACGAACGCGACGTGCTCGGTGGTCGCGGCCCGCCAGCCGAGGTTGCGCGCCCGTGATGTGCCGGGCTGGTCCGCCACCAGCACCTCGACGCCGAAGGGCGCCGCGACCCGGTGCGCGGGATGCTGCGCCGGGCACGAGTCGACGACGAGCAGCCGGTCGTCGCGGCCGAGCTCGGCGGTCAGCGCGGTGAGGCTGCGACGCAGCAGCTCGGGCCGGTCGCGGGTGGGGATGACGATCGTGAGCGCGTCAGCCACGCGCCACCTCTTCCATCACGTCGTCGACCCTGGCGACGAACGCGTCCCAGCTGAACTCCGCGGCGCGCGCCACCGCAGCCGCACTCATCCCTGACGGCGCGCGGTTCTCGAGCACCTCGAGGACACGGTCGGCGAAGCGGTCGGGGTCGCGCGGCTCGAGCCAGCCGGTGACCCCCGGCACCACGGTCTCCCGCGGCCCGCCGCTGTCGACGGCAAGCACCGGCACCCCACTGGCCATCGCCTCCAGCGGCACGATGCCGAAGTCCTCGTTGCGGGCCGTGAAGAGCAGCAGTGCGCAGGTCCGGTACAGCTCGGAGAGCCGGGCGTCGGTCGGGTCGACCTCGAACGTCACGTCGAGGCCGACAGCCAGGGACCGCAGCTCCGCCAGATATGGCCTGCTCTTGTCGTCGACGGCGCCCGCGACGACCAGGCGTACCTGCTTTCCCTTGCCCTGCAAGGATTCCAGCGTCTCCAGGGCCAGCGTCACGTCCTTCTGCCACATGATGCGGCCTGCCACCAGCAGGAACGGTTCGCGCGGACCGGTGCCGGCAGGGAAGCGGCTCAGGTCGACGCCGGGATGCAGCACCTCGACAGGGCCGGACGGTACGAGACCGGCCGCGGCGATCCGCCGCCGGGTCTCCTCCGAATTGGCCAGCACGTGCCGGTAGGCCCGCCAGGCCCGGCGGTCCACCGCCTCGAACGCGGCACCCAGCGCACCGAGCCCGGCGCGACGCACGGGCGAGCTCCCGACCAGCGCGGCTCGGGTCGCCGGGTCGTGCAGGATCTTCAACGGGGTGTGGCAGTAGGCCGCCACCGGGACGGGCGAACGAGGTGCCACCAGGTCACCCAGACCCTCGGACGACACCAGCAGGGCCCCGGCGCCGTCGAGGGGCAGGCGGCACCGCCCGATGCGCCAGGCGGCCTGGGCGAGCGGGGCCAGCGACCGCCGCACCGACACGGGCGGGGCGAGCTGGACGACGTGCGCGGCCCGGAGCTCGGGATAGGTCGCGTCGGGCTCGTGGTGGTGGGTGAGCAGCAGCCAGTCGTGCCGCGACCGGGACAGCAGCTCGACGAACGACCTCTCGATCCCGCTCGTGAGATAGATCCAGGGGTGGTAGAGCGCGACCTTCACCGGAGCACCACCGCACCGCGCACGACGCCGTGTGCGACACCGAGCAGCCGCACCAGCGCCAGTAGCGCCCCCAGCTCGTACCGCCGGCGGACGTCCCCGAGACCCGTCAGCACCGTGCCCGACCAGACGTCGTCGCGGGCCACGGTCCGGGCCCTGGCGCGCTGGCCTCGGCGCCGGAGCAGCACCAGCCGGGCGCCGAGCCCGATGCCATAGCCGTGGTCGAGCGCCAGCAGCTGGCGACGGCTTCGCCACTGGTCGTGCACGGCGCGGGCGTCCGGCTCGAACCACCCGTCGTGACCGGTCGCCAGCAGCCGGTCGAGCAGGTCGAGGTCCTCCGCCGCCCTCGTCCACGTGCCCGGACCCAGCCGCTCGTCGAAGCCCCCGACCTGGTCGAGCGCCGACCGCCGTACGCCGAGGTTGGCGCTCGCGCCCAAGGTGCCGCGGGACGCCACGGTCAGGCGGGTCGGGACGGTCAGGGTCGTCACCGCCACGGGCCGCTCGCGGTCCTCCTGCCCGGCCGGCACGCCGACGGCGCCTGCGACCCACGACGCTCCGGCCAGGGCGGCCGTCATGGCTGCCGCCCACCCGGGCAGCACCTCGACGTCGTCGTCGACGAAGGCGATCAGCTCGTGCCGGGCGGCGCGCCAGCCGGCGTTGCGGGCTCGCGCGGCGCCGGGCAACTCGCAGCGCAGCGCTCCGTCGATCCGGCTGCGCGAGGCGGAGTCGACCACCAGCAGCTCGTCGTCCGGACGAAGGTCGGCGCGCAGCGCGGCGATGCACCGGGCGAGGTGCTCGGGGCGATCGCGGGTCGGCACCACGACCGTCAGCCCTCCTCGCCCGCGCACGCGCCCAGCCTGGCACCTCACCGGCGACCGTCACGAAAGCGCCGCGCGGTCGTTGCTCTGGACAAGCGGTTGCGAGGCGACCCGCATCGGTACGTTGTCCCCTAGGGGAGGTCGGAGGCGAGGACGTGACCCAGCAGGCGGAGCAGGGCTTCGGCAGGGCCCGAGGCCTGGTCGACAGGGCTCCCGCCGTGCTGGAGCCGACCGTCGTCGCACCCCGCACGCTGCGCCCCTCCTGGGAGCGTCAGTATGCCGGCTTCATGCCGCTTGGCGACCTCGGCATCACGGTCGTGATCGCGTTGCTCTGCGGGCGGCTGCCGTGGGTCGACACCTCGGTCGCACTCATCCTCGCTGTCTCCTGGCTGGTCCCCCTCGCGGTGGGCGGCGCGTACGAGTCGCGGGTGCTCGGCCAGGGCTCCGACGAGTACAAGCGCGTGCTCTCCGCCTCCTGGCAGTACGCCGCGCTGCTCGGCCTCGTCGCCTACGCCGTCG
Organism: Frankiales bacterium; assembly: GCA_025465465.1. Lineage (GTDB taxonomy): Bacteria > Actinomycetota > Actinomycetes > Mycobacteriales > SCTD01 > RYN-111. The sequence continues at coordinate 3,207 of JAODND010000027.1, forward strand.
GTGACGAGAGCGTGCGGGGCTGCCTGTTCGTCGTCCTCCCCGTCGGCACGACCGGGCTGCTGCTCGGCCGCCAGACCGTGCGGCGTTTCGTGTGGGCCCGCCGTCGGCAGGGCTTTGCCCTGCACCGCCTCGTGGTCGTCGGCCCGGCGTTCACCGCCGCGGACCTCATCCGTGAGGTGCAGGGCCGCGACGACACCGGCTTCACGGTCGTGGGGGTCTGCACCGCGGGCGTCGCCGACGACGGCATGACCGATGACCTGCCCTCCTCCTGGCAGTTCCAGGACGTCATGGAGACCGTCGGCCGCACCCGCGCCGACACCGTCGCTGTCGTCGGCAGTGCCGAGATGCCACAGGGCTTCGTCCGCCGGCTGGCCTGGCAGCTCGAGGGCACCGGCGTCGACCTCATGGTGAGTCCGGCCATCACGGACATCGCCGGCCCGCGCATCCACGTGCGGCCCGTGGCGAACATGTCGATGCTCTACGTCGAGGCGCCGCGCTTCACGGGTGCCTCCCGGGTGCTGAAGAACGCCAGCGACCGGCTCGCCGCGGGCCTGCTCCTCGTCCTGCTGTCGCCGCTGCTCATGCTGGTCTCGCTCGCGGTCGTGCTCGACAGCCGCGGCGGGGTCTTCTTCCGCCAGGAGCGACTCGGTCTCGGTGGCGAGTCCTTCTCCATCTGGAAGTTCCGCACGATGCACGTCGCGGCGGAGGGGCGCCGCGCAGAGCTCGACGAGCTCAACGAGGCCGACGGCGGGCTGTTCAAGATGCGCCGCGACCCCCGCGTCACCCGGGTGGGTGCGTTCCTGCGGCGCTGGTCGATCGATGAGCTCCCGCAGCTGCTGAATGTGCTGTCCGGTCAGATGTCGCTGATCGGGCCACGCCCGCTGCCGATCACCCTCGAGGACTTCGCGGGTGACGAGCATCGCCGGCTGCTGGTGCGGCCCGGGATGACCGGGCTGTGGCAGGTCAGCGGACGCTCGGACCTGTCCTGGGACGAGAGCGTGCGGCTGGACCTCTACTACGTGGAGAACTGGTCGCTGGCCGTCGACGCCGTCATCTTGCTGCGGACCGTCATCGCCGTGGTGCGTCGGCAAGGCGCCTACTGACGCTCCCCGGATTCGGGGCCGGAAGTTGCTAGCGTCCTCTCGTGCCCGACGAGCCCGAGGACAGCGCTGACCCGACCGCGCCTGTCGCGCCGACCGAGCAGGCACCCGCGCCAGCGGTGAAGCGGCCGCCGGTGGCCGCGCCTGTCAAGGCGCCCGCCAAGAAGGCGCCCGCCAAGCCGGCTGCTGCCAAGAAGGCGCCCGCCAAGACGCCGGTCAAGCGCACCGTCAAGAAGGTGGCAGTCCCCGACCAGGGCGGCCGCCCCGCGACCACCCCGTGGCCCGTCGCGCAGCGGCCGGTGCCGCCGAAGACGCCGCGCGCGGCGACCGTACCCTCCCTCGCACCTGCTCCCCCGGCCGTCGAGCCTGGCCGCGAACGGGACGGCGTGGCCCGCTTCCTGGTCGCGGTGGCGGTGCTCCTCCTGGCCGCAGCGGCCGGGCTGGGAGCCGCGGCGTTCGTCGAGCATCGTGACACCGCATACCGCGCGTCGGTCGTGGTGCGCCTCGACCCCGGGCCCGCCCCGGCGCTCGCCACCGACCAGACCCTCAGCGCGGGCGGCACGACCTATCTGCGCCTCGCGGCGACGCACGAGTTCACCCTGAACGCTGCGATGCATGCGGGCCTCGCGACCTCGGTCGTCAAGGGCGACGTGCAGACGCACCAGCGGGCACCTCGGCAGATCGAGCTCGACGCCTTCGCGAAGACCGGCAAGGAGGCGGAGGAGCTCGCCACCGGTGCGGGGGACGCGTTCATCGAGCTCGTCAACCTCAACGAGGCCGTGACCCAGACGTCGGCAGGAGACCGGCTGCTCGCTGCGGTGGTCACTCCTCCCGGCGGGGTGTCCAAGACGGCACCGAAGGACCGCAACGCCTGGATCGCCGGGGGACTGGCCGCAGGAGCGGTCGTCGTCCTGGCCGGTCTGGCTCTGCTGCTGAGGCGCACCCGACGCGCGTAGGAAATTTCTTCGCGCGTCAGCGCGAGGTTCGCCAGGCACCCCCGTTGTGAAGAGCGAGACGGGGTTGACGAGCTGGGTCCGAGGCCCCGTTGGCTTGGCCCGGTGGCCCGTCCTCCCTGCTGGGTGGGAGGACGGGTCACCGTTGCGCCCTGTGACGGTCGCCCCATCCGATGCGGCCCTTGACCTGGGGGCTTGCACGGTCAGGGGCGGTGCGGAGTGGAGCGGGCGACGAGAATCGAACTCGCACTGTCAGCTTGGGAAGCTGATGTTCTACCATTGAACTACGCCCGCGGGACCGTCAGAGCATAGACGGACGCGGGCCTCGCTGTTGCTTGGCTAGGCTCCCCGCGTGCTGCTCTCCGACCGCGATCTCAAGGCCGCCATCGAGGCCGGCAGGCTCGGCCTCACACCCTTCGACGAGGCGATGATCCAGCCGAGCAGCATCGACGTGCGGCTGGACCGCTACTTCCGGGTGTTCGCCAACCACCGCTACACGCACATCGACCCGTCCGAGCAGCAGGACGACCTCACGGTGGCTGTCGAACCGGACGGCGACGACCCGTTCATCCTCCACCCGGGCGAGTTCGTGCTCGGTTCGACGCTCGAGGTCATCAGCCTCGGAGACGACCTGGCGTCGAGGCTCGAGGGGAAGAGCTCCCTCGGCCGGCTGGGGCTGCTGACCCACTCCACCGCAGGGTTCATCGACCCTGGGTTCACCGGGCACGTGACGCTCGAGCTGAGCAACGTCGCGAACCTGCCCATCAAGCTCTACCCCGGCATGAAGATCGGCCAGATCTGCGTCCTGCAGCTGTCGTCGCCGTCCGAGCACCCCTACGGCTCGTCCATCTACGGCAGCCGCTACCAGGACCAGCGCGGCCCGACACCCTCGCGGTCCTATCTGCGGTTCAACCGCGCCGACACGACCTGAGCCTCAGGAGCGGATCGACACCAGCGACTTGGTGAGGCCGCCGGCCCGCTCGCGCCAGAGCTCCGCGTCGGGGAACAGCGCTGACATCTCGGTGGCTCCGACCAGCTCGACCTCGAGCACCAGCTTGAGGGCCTTTCGCGGGTCCGGTTGGTAGCAGTGCCCGTGCTTCCAGCGGCGCGTGACCGCGACCCGGGCCGCCAGCGGCAGGAACTGGAACCCGGGAAACAGCCAGTGCGGTTCCACGGGGAAGTAGCGGTAGGGAGTCTGGATCCAGAAGCGGGGGGCCGCTGTGTGCACCACCTTGGAGAACTGCTGTCGACGGGCGGCGCCGCCGAGGTGCTCGAGCAGGCTGTTCGACACGACCAGGTCGAAGCCGGTCCCGTCGTAGGTGCAGGCGTCCGCCGCGACCGTCGTGATCCAGGGCTCGGCAACGTCGGGGGCCGTGAGGTTGACGGTCGTCACGGCAGCGGGCCGTATCGGTGCCGTGCGCCAGTAGGCGGGGGTGCCTCCGAGGTCGAGCACCCGGGCTGAGGCGAGATCCGGGAAGGACGCGTTGAAGCGCTCCCAACGCTTCGCGCGAGCCTTGCTCGAGGCCGACGTCGGGTTGTTGGTGTCGATGAGCACCGAGCGAAGGGACACCTGCAGCATCTTGGCAGACGGCCGTTACGGCTCCGAGCGAGTCAGCAGAGCGCGGACCCGGGACCGCTGTCCGGCGACCAGCCAGCCGGCCACGGCGACCGGGACCACGACGAGCAGGTCGGCAACGGTGACGCCATGCCGAGGTCCGAGGACGAGCAGGATGGGCCCCTCCATCGGCTTGTCGACGCGCAACCAGAGGGCAGCGACGCCGAGCAGGTTGGCGAGGATGCCGGCGCACATCAGGTCGTCCAGCCCGCCGCGCCGCACCTGGCCCGCGGCATAGCCGGACACCAGGAGCATGAGGAGCAGCCCGAGATCGGCGGCCAGGTTCGCGGACACGCCCCCCATTGTCGTGGCTGTCTACCTAGACTCGCCTGAATGCGAACAGTCGTCACCGGCGGTGCCGGCTTCCTCGGGTCACACTTGTGCGAACGGCTGCTCGCCGAGGGGCACGAGGTGCTGGCTCTCGACAACTTCCTCACGGGGACGCCGGCCAACGTGGCGCACCTGCTGGAGACCGACGCCTTCCGGCTCGTGAAGGCCGACGTCACCGACTACGTGCACGTGACCGGTCCGGTCGACCAGGTCATGCACTTCGCGTCACCGGCCTCGCCGATCGACTACCTCCACCTGCCCATCGAGACGATGAAGGTCGGTTCCACGGGAACCCTGCACGCGCTCGGACTGGCGAAGGAGAAGGGCGCACGGTTCCTGCTCGCGTCGACCTCGGAGACCTACGGCGACCCGCAGGTGCACCCGCAGCCGGAGACCTACTGGGGCCACGTCAACCCGGTGGGACCCCGCGGCGTGTACGACGAGGCGAAGCGGTACGCCGAGGCGCTGACGATGGCCTACCGCCGCACCCATGACGTCGACACCGCCATCGTCCGGATCTTCAACACGTTCGGCCCCCGGCTGCGGGTCAAGGACGGACGCGCGATCCCGGCGTTCATCTCGCAAGCGCTGACCGGGAAGCCGATCACCGTGGCGGGAGACGGGTCGCAGACGCGCTCGGTCTGCTACGTCGACGATCTGGTCGAGGGAATCCTGCGGCTGCTGCGCTCGGACCTGCCGGGCCCGGTCAACATCGGCAACCCGCATGAGGTCTCGGTGCTTCACCTCGCCGAGACGATCAAGCGGCTGGTCGGCAGCGACAGCGAGATCACGTTCGTCGAGCGGCCGGTGGACGACCCGAGCGTCCGGCAGCCGGACATCAGCCTGGCGAGGCGAGAGCTGGGCTGGGAGCCGCAGGTCGGGTTCGAGGAGGGGCTGAGCCGGACGATCGCCTGGTTCCGGGCCCATCCGGAGCTCGTCCCCTGAGGGTCCTCGAGCGACCCCAAAGATCATGACAAGACACGCATACCTCGCGAAACCAGACATTGCATCCTGTTCCGTGCAGGAGTAGAGGGCCGCGCGAGGAACTGCTCCCTGACCCGTTGTCAGATTCATACACGGCACACCACAGCCGCAAGGTGCCGTGAGGGGAGACATGAGCGTTCACGTCGCGACCTCCGTCGCGCATGACACCTGGATGGGCATCACGCCCGGCGCCAGGCTATTGCTCGTCGCGTCGAGTGGTGGCCACCTGACCGAGCTCGCCAGGATCGCCTCCAAGCTCGAGATCTCGGTGGACTCCACCTGGGTCACCCACGACTCCCCTCAGGCGCGCAGCCTGCTGTCCCGCTACCACGACGTCCGCTACGTGCCCTACGTGGCTCCGCGCGACGTGCGCGGCATCCTCCGCACCGTCCGCACCGTCCGCAGCATCGCTCGCCGCGGGGACTACGCCGCCGTCATGAGCACGGGCGCGGGGGTCGCCCTTGCCCTCGCCCTCGTCCCTCGCCGGATGCGCTCGCTCTACGTCGAGTCCATGTGCCGGGTCACGGGCCCCTCGCTGACGGGCAAGCTGCTCGAGCGGTTCCCTCGCGTCGAGCGTCGAACACAGCACGCCAGCTGGGCGTCGAAGCGGTGGCCGTATGAGTTCACTCTCCTCGACGAGTACGCGGTCGTCACCAGGCAGCGCGGGTCTGGTCCGGTCGGGCCGCTCTCGATCCTCGTGACCCTCGGCACCATCCAGCCCTACCGGTTCGACGCCGCGGTCGAGGCCGTGAAGAACGTCCTGATGCCTGGTGACCGGGTGTTCTGGCAGGTGGGATGCACCACCGGCCACGACCTCCCGGGCCAGGTCCGCGAGTCGCTCGGTCGCGTCGAGTTGCGCGGTGTTGCCGCCCAGTGCGACGTCGTCATCAGCCACGCAGGGGTCGGCACGACCGTCGACCTGCTGGACCTGGGCATCTCCCCGGTCCTGCTGCCGCGTCGGGCCGAGCACGGCGAGCACGTCGACGGTCACCAGGCCGAGATCGCCCACGTCATGGCCGGCAAGGAGCTCGCCACGGTGCGGCTGCCCCAGGACCTCACGAGGGACGACCTGCATCTCGCGGCAAACCGCATGGTCGTGTCGCGTGCCGACCTCGGCGCGGACGAGGGCACGCCCGCGTTCTCCGCTGACGAGTTCTACGAGATGCTCGAGGCCGAGCGCGGCGTAGCCTGATCCCCTCGTCGCTCGCCCACCACGAGAGCCCCCCGTGACGCAGACTGCCGCCGCCATGACCGCTATGACCTCTGAGCCCCCGCTCGCTCGCCGACGTGCGCTGTTCGTGTCGTGGATCTCGCACCACGCGCGGAGCGAGCAGCTCGCGGACGCCCTTGGGGCCGAGTGCGTGTTCATCGCCGTCGGGACGCTGCGCAACCGGCGTACGACGGTGTTTAGGCACCTCTGGCAGGCGGTCCTTACCGTCGGCCTGCTGCTGCGACGTCGCCCGCGCGTGCTCATCGTCATGGCACCGCCGGCGACGCTGCTGCTGCTCGCCCTGGTCTGGAGCCGACTGACCGGCAGCAAGCTGGTCGCTGACTGCCACTCCGGCGCGGTGATCGGCAGGCCGCTGTCAGCGCGGCTCGCCGCTCGCACCGATCTCGTCATCGTCACGCTGCCGCAGCTCACGACGGGCTTTCCCCGCGCGGTGCCGGTCCATGACCCACTGGTGCGGGTCCCCTCCGCACCGCGCCACGACGAGATCGTCTTCCCGGCCAGCTGGGAGGTGGACGAGCCGGTGCACGCCCTGCTCGATGCCGCCCGCGCCCTGCCTGACCAGGCGTTCGCCATCACGGGACGGCCGATCGCCGGGTTGGACGTGCCACCCAACGTCCGACTGACGGGCTTCCTCTCCCGGACTGACTACCTCCGGCTGCTGGCGGGCGCGCCGGTGGTCCTGGCGCTGACCACGGCGGAGGACACGATGCAGCAGGCCGGTTATGAGGCGATGGCTGCCGGGCGCCCGGTCGTCGCCTCCGACACCCGTGCGTTGCGTTCGTATCTCGGGGACGCTGCCGTCTACAGCGATGCGACGGCCTCAGGGTTGGCGGCCGCTGTGACCGGCGCACTCGCCCGACTCCCCGAGCTCGAGCGTGCAGCGGCGCTGGTGCGCGAGCAGCAGCGAGCGGAGTTCGCGCGAGTCCTGGCGGAGATCGGCGAGCGACTCACATGAGTGCCGTCACCTCTCCCACCACGAGTGTCGTGATCAGATGCCTCAACGAGGAGGCGCACATCGGCCGCCTGCTCACCGGCCTCATGCGCCAGCGCACCCGGCCGGGCCAGGTCGTGGTCGTCGACTCCGGATCCACGGACGGCACCCTCGACATCGCCCGCCGCTTCCCGGTCGAGGTGGTGCACATCGCGCCGGAGGAGTTCTCCTTCGGCCGGGCGCTCAACCGCGGGCTCGCCGTCGCCACGGGCGAGGTGGGTCTGCTGCTCAGCGCCCACGTCTATCCGGTGCGGACCACCTGGCTCGACGAGATGGTCGCGCCGTTCGCGCGGCCAGACATCGCGCTCAGCTACGGCCGGCAGCAGGGCAACGAGGTCACTCGCTACTCCGAGCACCGCATCCTCGACCGCTGGTTCCCGCGGGAGAGCGATCCCGATCAGCGGCATCCCTTCTGCAACAACGCCAATGCCGCGGTCCGGCTCGACGTCTGGAAGCGGCAGCCCTACGACGAGGACTTGACCGGCCTCGAGGACATGGCCTGGGCCAAGGCCGCACTCGACCAGGGCTATCGGGTCGCCTACGTCGCCGAGGCCGCCATCGTGCACGCCCACGACGAGTCCTGGGCCAGTGTCGTCAACCGCTACCGGCGTGAGGCGATCGCCCACAAGCGCATCTACGACGAGGCGAAGATGAGCGCGCCTGAGGCGGCGTCGCTGTTCCTGGCCAGTGTCGGCAGCGACCTGACGCACGCCGTCCGGGACCGCTCCCTGTCCAGGGTGAGCGACATCGTCAGCTTCCGTGCCGCGCAGTTCCTCGGCACCTACCAGGGCTTCGCGCAGAGCGGTCCGGTGCACGCCGCCCTCAAGCGCCGCTTCTACTACCCGGGTGTCTCCCGGCAGGTCGCGGTCGCCGACCGGCGTGAGGACGACCTCATCGACTACGGCGACACCAGCGGTCCTGCAGAATCGTCGGCATGACCCGGATCGTCGCGCTGGTACCGATGCGCCACAGCAGTGAGCGCGTGCCGGGCAAGAACTACCGAGACCTCGGCGGCCGACCGTTGTATGCCCACGTCATCACCACCCTGCTGAAGTCGGGCGTCGTCGACGAGGTCGTCGTCGACACCGACAGCCCGACCGTGACCGAGGGCATGGCCACGGCCTTCCCCCAGGTCCGCGTCCTGGAGCGGCCCGAGCACCTGCGCGCCGGCGAGGTCCCCATGAACGACGTGATCGCGCACGACATCAGCCAAGTCGAAGCCGACCTCTACCTGCAGACGCACACGACGAACCCCCTGCTGCGGCCGGAGACGGTGCGCGCGGCCGTCGAGGCCTTCCTGGCCAGCCCGCAGCACGACAGCCTGTTCACCGTGACGCCGCTGCACACGCGGCTCTGGACGGAGCACGGCGAGCCGATCAACCACGACCCCAAGGTGCTGCTGCGCACCCAGGACCTGCCCCCGGTCTATGAGGAGAACAGCAACATGTACCTGTTCAGCGGCGATCTGCTCCGGCGGACCGGCTCGCGGATCGGCAGCAACCCGCTGCTCTACCCCGTCGACGCCGAGGAGGCCTGGGACATCGACGTCGAGCTCGACTGGACCGTGGTCGAGACCCTGCTCGCACGGCGGAGCTGACATGCGCGTCCTGCTCACGTGCCCGCAGATGCAGGCCAACTTCGCCGAGCACGCCGACCGGCTCGCGGCAGCCGGCCTCGAGTGCGACCTCCCTCCGGTCGTGCAAGCGCTGTCCGAGTCCGAGCTCCTCGAGATCATCGACCGGTACGACGGCATGGTTGCCGGTGACGACGAGATCACCGCAGCCGTCCTGGAGAAGGGCGCGGCGAACCGCCTGAAGGTCATCAGCAAGTGGGGTGTCGGTGTCGACGGCATCGACCTGGTCGCCGCGCGGCGGCTGGGCGTCACCGTGACCAACTGCCCAGGGGCCTTCGACGCGGAGGTCGCCGACGTCTGCGTCGGATACCTGGTCCTGCTCGCGCGCGGGCTGCACGTCGTCGACGCCAAGATCCGTGAGGGCAGCTGGCACAAGGTGCTCGGCACCTCGCTCAACGGCGCGACGATCGGCATCGTCGGTCTCGGCGGCATCGGCCGTGCCTTGGCGAAGCGCGTCCTGGCGATGGACATGACCGTGCTGGGCTATGACCCCTTTCCCGCCTCGCAGCAGGCGGCGGCGGCACTCGGCGTGCAGCTCGTCGAGCTCGACGAGCTGCTGCGGTCGGTCGACTACCTGTCGCTGAACTGCCCGCTCACGGCAGACAACCGGCACCTCCTCAACCGGGACTCGCTGGCGACAGTGAAACCCGGCGTCCGCATCGTCAACACCGGCCGTGGCCCGCTCATCGATGAGGCGGCCCTCGTCGAGGCCCTGCATGACGGCCGGGTCGCCGGTGCCGCACTCGACGTGTTCGAGGTAGAGCCGCTGCCGATGGGCAGCCCGCTGCGCACCCTGTCCCAGGTGGTCCTCGGCTCCCACAACAGCAGCAACACCGCGGAGGCGGGCGCCCGCACGAGCCGCACCGCCGTCGACAACCTGCTGCGCGAACTGGGCCTGTCGTGAGAGGCACGGCCGTCGTGACGGGTGCCTGCGGCGGGGTCGGCGCCGCCACGTGCGCCCTGCTGGCCGAGCGCGGCCTCGACGTGGTCGGCATCGACGTGCTGCCCGGCGCCGACCTCACCGTCGACATCACCGACGGACCCGCGACCGGGCGGGCACTGGCTGCCCATCTCGCGGACCGGCCGGTCGTCGCGCTCGTCAACAACGCCGCCGTGCAGGTCGTCGCGTCTCTCGAGGGCCACGACGATGCGACCTGGGACCGGGTGATCGACGTCAACGTCGGCGCCGCCCACCGACTGACGAGGCAGCTGGCCAGGTCGCTGCGGACCCACGGCGGCGCGGTCGTGAACGTGTCGTCGGTCCATGCCGGTGCCAGCACCGCAGGGATGGCGGCCTACGCCGCGTCCAAGGCAGCGCTGCTGGCCTACACACGGGTGGCCGCCCTGGAGCTGGCTCCCGAGGTGCGGGTCAACGCCGTGCTCCCCGGCGCCGTCCGGACGGCCATGTTCGAGGCCGGTCTGGAGAGGTTCGCCGACGACGACGCCACCCGCCTGGCGGCGGTGGACCGGCTGGTGTCACGCACTCCACTGGCCCGCGTGGCCGAGCCGGAGGAGATCGCGAGGGTCATCGCCTTCCTGTTGGACAACGAGCAGTCGTCCTTCGTCACCGGAACCACGCTCGTCGCCGACGGCGGCGTCACGGCCCGGCTGGCGAGCGAGTGACGGAGACCCGCGGTCAGCGCGCCGCTTTCGGCGGCCACAGACGCATCGCCGCGAAGGCCCGGAGGGGGGTCAACTTCACGCTGCGCCAGATCGCGCGACCGGCGCGCAGGGAGGAGGTGACAGCCCTGTCCTTCTACCCTCCGGTGCGCACCCCGGCAGAGCTCGCGGACCTCGTCGCCCGGATCAACTGGTACCTGCCCGGCGTGGACGTCCCCGTCTACGTCCCCGGAGCAGCCGGCCTGACCGTGCGGCCGGAGGACGCCCCGCACATGGATCCCGCGCTGGTGCACACCGAGCGGCTCACGGCGACCGAGCCGACGGGACCGGGGGTGCGTTATGTCCTGCACCGCACCCAGCCACGGACGTTGCTGGCGAACCTGGCCAGGCTGCGCCGGACCACGGTCGCCGATGCCTACCTGTCCTACACCTCGGAGCACGGCTACCGGCGGCTCCGCGAGGCGCTGAGCTCCGTCCCTGTGCCGGATCCGCGAACGTCGGTGGAGACGCTGCTGCAGCGACGGGTCGAGGGCGGGACCGTGCTGGTGCTCGGCACCGGGCCGAGCGCGACCGAGCTCGACGACGCGACCATCGCGCGGGCCGACGTGCGCATCACCTGCAACTCCGCCGTGCGCAACGACGGTCTCATCGAGCGGCTGCAGCCCTCGGCGATCTGCTTCGCGGACCCCGTCTTCCACTTCGGGCCCAGCACCTACGCGGCCGCCTTTCGCAAGGACATGCTGCGGGCCGCTGAGAGCACAGGTGCGCTGCTCGTCATCCCCGCCAACTTCCTCCAGCTCCTGCTCGGCCACCATGCCGAGCTCCAGGACCGGGTCGTCGGACTGGCGCTGGAGGGCGACGCGTGGGACTGGCCCACCCCTGACCGTCCGGAGGTGAAGCCCTCCGGCAACGTCCTGACCGAGATGATGATGCCTGTTGCGCTGGCCCTGGCAGACACGGTGCTGATCGCCGGCTGCGACGGCCGGCAGCCCCACGAGAGCTACTTCTGGAAGCACAACCCCGCCGTCCAGTACGACCCCGCTCTCATGGGCGCGGTCTTCGAGGCACACCCGTCGTTCTTCCAGGGTCGGAGCTACGCCGACTACTACGAGGAGCACTGCCGTCAGCTCGAGGACTTCTGCGCCTCTGCAGAGCGCAGGGGTAAAGCGGTCGAGGGCGTGACGCCCAGCTACATCCCGGCCCTGCGAGAGCGGGGCGCGCCGCCTTTCCCCTGAGCTCAGCTCGTGGAGATCGCCAGCTCTACCGCAGCTCTGACCGACGCACCGAACAGCTGGGCGTTCCAGTGCTCCTCGGCATAGGCACGGCCGCGCTGACCCATCGTCACCCGAGCCGCCGGGTCCGACATGAGCCCGACGAGCGCGTCTCGCCAGCCCTGCACGTCGCTCGCCTCGACGAGCACGCCACACCCGATCGCCTCGATGTCGAGGTCGAGGTAGGGGCTGCGGGTCATGACGATGGGCTTTCCGAGCGCGAGCGCGTGGTTCAGCTCCGACAGCCCGGTGAGCCGTTCGGTGTCAGCCACGGAGATGGCCATCACCGAGCAGGCCTGGGCATCCTGCAAGGGCACGACGTGCGGAAAGCTCGACCGGCCTGCCTCCCGGGGGTCGACGAACTCCACGTTCGTGGCAGGGGCCACCTCGAGCGGCCGGGCCCCGTAGATGCGGCCCCGGACCTCCGTACCTGCCAAGGCCCTGGCGAGAGTGACGTTGTCGCGGTTGGACTTCCCGGTCGACAGGACCGCGCCGTCCTCGGGTCGGCTCACGTACAGCGGCGAGGACAGGTCCGGTCCCCAGGGGGCGATCGGGGTCAGCTCAGCCGGTCGTCCATGCCGACGGCAGAGCTCGTCCTGCGTGCGGCGAGACAGGCACATCGCCACCGAGATGGCGCGATAGGCGACCCGGTCGACGCGGTTCTGGCGCACCTCGGGATGGCACAGCGTCAGCAACGGGTTGCGCAGCAGCCGCGCTGCCTTCGCATGGGCGAGGCCGTGCAGGCTGCCTGCGTCGAAGGAGTAGAGGACCGAGCCGGGGCGCCGCAGCGCCAGGGTGCTGCGCTCCTGGTGGAGGTCCCCCAGCCCGAAGCGCATGCGCGTCGACAGCTCCTTGGCCCGGGAGTGCCGACCCCAGGACGCCACCTCGACGTCGTACCCGGCGCGGCCGAGCTCGTCGGTCCCCCAGAGGTACTGGCCGGGCATCCGTGCCGCCGCGACCTCCTCGCGGGCCTCCGCCAGCGGGTTGTACCCGGCGACGACGACGTGGCCTGACGCCTTGTCCATCACTCCACCTCAACGCGGCCGGGGCGCGGGGCTCGCGATGCGCGCGAGCGACGGCGACCTGCCCTGCACTCCGGGTTCAGCCACGAACAGCCCGCCGGCCTCCGACCGGTCGGTGTCGCGGCGAGCTGTCGTGATGACCAGCTGGTCGAGCTGCGGCCCGGCGAACGCGCACGACGTGACGTGGGCGGCCGGCACCTCGATGCGGGCAGTCTCGCGACCAGCGGTGTCATAGCGACGCACAGACCCGCCGCCCCACACCGCGACCCACACGCCGCCGTCAGCGTCCATGCACAGGCCGTCGGGCTCTTCGTCGTCGTCGAAGCGCACGACTGGCCGGCGCGCCGACACGTGACCTGTCGCTGGATCGACCGTGAGACGGTCGACGGTCCGCGCAGCCGAGTCGACGAACCACATCGAGGTCCCGTCCTCGGTGAAGGCGATGCCGTTTCCCACGGTCACGCTGCTGATCGCCTCGTGCGCCGACCCGTCGAGGTCGAGGCGCCAGAGCGAGCCGGTAGGCCGATCGCAGCTGCGGGCCACCGTGCTGCCCCACACCCGACCGGAGGGATCCACCTCCCCGTCGTTCATCCGGTGGTCCGAGCGGTTCTCGACGAGCGCGAGCATGGCCAGCGTGCCGTTGTCGGACAGGCGCGCGAAGCCGGTCGCAACGCCGGCGAGCAGACTCCCATCCGCGTGCAGGGCAAGGAAACCCGGTGTCTGCTGCAGTGGCACGACGGGGAGCGCCCCCTCATCGAACGACCACCGGTGCCAGGTCGCGCCATCGATGTCGACCCAGTGGACGAGCTCGCGGCGGGCATCCCAGAGCGGTCCCTCACCCAGGCGGGCACGCGCGGGGTCGAGCAGCTGCGCCCTCACCCTGCATGCACCTCGAGAAGGCGCCGTGCGACGACCACCCAGTCCCGCTCCGTGACGGCCGGGTCCGGGCCGCTGGGTCGGGGGCGCTCGAGTGCTGCTCGGGTCGCGGCGACGAACTGCTCCCTCCCTGCTTCGACGAGCCGCTCGCTCGTCACCGAGCGGGCAACGGGCGTGGTCACGACGCGCAGCCCCGCCGCGAGGTACTCGAGGACCTTCATCGGGTCCATGCTCGCAGTGAGGGGATCGACGACGTGCGGCACCAGACCGACCGCGGCCCGTTGGAGCAAGCCGGGCACCAGCGCCACGTCGACGCGCCCCAGCCAGAGCGCTCCCGACCCGGCCAGCCGATCCGCGGCGGTCCCCGAGGCCGGTCCCGCGACGACGACCGGTATGCCGGCCTGCGTGAGCGACTCGAGGAGGTCGAGGTCGAAGCGCTGCTGGATCACCCCGACATACACCGCGAACGGACCGTCGGGCAGGCCGTCCGGAGCCGGCTGGGGGCTGCCGTAGGCGTTGAGGTCGACGCCGTTCGGCACCGTGACAGCGAGCACCCCGAAGTCCTTCTCGAGCGTCGCCGACAGCTGCTGCGACACGCTGCTGCACGACAGCCTCGTCGAGAGCCGTGCGTAGCCGTGATGGACGTGGGCTCGCAGGTGCTGCATGCCTGGCAGCACCCGCCAGTCATCGACGGCGTCGAAGCCGCAATGGCCGGCCCCCAGGTGCTCGAGCAGCGGCACGGAGAGCGGTGTCGCCGCGACGGCGATGCGCGGCGCCTGCGCCGGCCCGAGCAGCTCGCGCACCGCCTGCCCGGTGCGCCGCCAGGCCCGCCCGGCGCCGAGCGTCGTCGACCGGTGCACCGGCACGTGCACCTCGACCAGCTCGCAGCCCTCGATCCAGGACGGTCTGGAGACGGCCAGCTCGCTGCTGAGCAGGCGTCGCGGGGACAGCCGCGGGAAGTCCACAGCGACGAGCCGCCGGATGCGTTGCTCGGCGGCCCAGGCCTGCAGCACGTACCGCCAACGCGTTCCCTGGGTCTCCAGCTGCGCGAAGGACGTTCCCAGCAGGACGACCACCTCGACGCCGTCATCCTCAGCGCTGGTTCCAGGCACTCTGACATCCTCACGGCCATGCCCTCGACAGTCGATGTGTCACGCGTGGGCGCCGTCATCGTGACGTACGCGTCCGCCCATCACATCGAGGGCTGCCTCGATGCGCTGTCAGGCGCCGGGCTCGGCGCGATCGTGGTGGTCGACAACGACTCCCCAGACGACACCGTCGACGTCGTCCGACGTCGGCACGACGCCGGCTTGGTGCTGGTCCAGCAGGACAACCTCGGCTTTGGCGGCGGCTGCAACCGGGGCGTGCGTTCCCTCCCGGACTCCTGCGACCTCGTCCTGTTCTGCAACCCGGACGCGCGCATCGGCCCCAACGATGTCGCACGCCTCGCTGCCGGGCTGCTCGCCCAGGACCGCCGGGGCCTGGTCGGCCCCCGACTGCGCTGCGGCGAGACCCCGCTCACGTCGGCTGGGACCGAGCCGCGCTTCAGCACGGAGTTCCGGCCGCTGCTGCCTCGCGCCCTCGGGAGGTTTCTCCCAGAGCGGCGGCTGCCTCCGGGGCACGACACATCGCAACCTGTCGGATACGTCGAAGGTGCCTGCATGCTCGCTCGTCGGGCAGCTCTCGAGGCCGTCGGGGGCTTCGACGAGGACTACTTCCTCTGCTTCGAGGAGATCGACCTCGCCACTCGCCTGCACGACCGGGGCTGGGAGATCGCTCTGGTGGCTGACGCGTGGGCGGACCACTGCGCCGGCCAGTCTCGGGCAGCCATCCCGGTCAGCGGTCGTGACCACGCTCTCGAGGGACTGCTGAGATACCTGCGCCTTCATCGCGGCTCCGGTGTCGCGCGGGGATACGCACGTGCAGCACGGGTCTCACTGTTCTTGCGTGCGAAGAGCGGCCGCGTCCCGGTCGAGGAGTACCGCCGACTGCGTGACGTGCTCAGGGGCAACGGCGCGTCCTCCTGATCACCGGTCGCCGACGCGGCCCTTCTGCGAGCATGGAGCTCGTGGCGACGACCAGCGAGAGCCTGACCTCTGCCGCGCGCCGGCTGGCCGCACCCGTGATCCTGCTCGCAACCACCGCGACCATCCTGCTTGTGCAGGCGAGGCAGCCCGCCCTCGTGTCGTCGGTGCTGGCCCTCCTGCTCGCCGGCCTGCTCGGCTATGTCGCACGCCGCCACGTCGTCGGGGCCACGGCGCTCGGGCTGGTCGTCATCGGTGCCGTGCCGCAGTACGCGGGCCGCTATGCCGGCGGAACCAACTTCGGGATCACGCCGGCACTCGTGGTCGCCTTGGTCCTGCTGCCGGCAGCTCTCGAGCAGCTGCCGCGCGCTCGATTCGTCCCCATGGATGTGGCTGTCGGTGCTTTCTGGCTGTTGCGCTTCTTGTCCACGTTGCTGAACTTCGACAACAAGATCGGTTCGACCCTCGGTCCGGCGGTCTACCTCGCCACTGCCTATGGCGCGTTCCGGCTTCTCGTCCTGCGAGGTGACGTCGTCCGTGCCGCGACCACCGCCGTCGTCACGACCGGCGCCGGGCTCGGCCTGTTTGCCGTCTTCGAGCACGCCGGCGCCGGAAACATCTTCTTCCGGCTGCCGAGCACCGGCTTCGTCTACAAGGACTTCGCCCAGGAGCAGCTGCGCTTCGGCGAGGTGCGGGCCGAAGCCAGCTTCGGGCACTCGATCGCGCTGGGGATGTTCCTCGCCCTCGCCATGGTGCTGACGGTGGCGCTGGCGATCGAGAAGCGCGACGTGCTGACCCGGGCGGCACTCGTCGCGGCGGGTGGCCTGATCCTGGTAGGCACGCTCGATACGCTCAGCCGCGGGGCGATCCTCACCCTCGGAATCGGGCTGGCCCTGTGGTTCCTGCGGGAGTCGGGCCGAATGCGGCTGTCGACGCTGACAGGGCTGGTGCTCGTTGCGGGGGCTGTCATCGTCCTGACCCCGCTGCGTTCCACGGTGTCCGAGCTCGTGAACAGCAGTGAGAGCTCCTCGTCGCTGGAGCAGGCGAGCACGCAGCACCGCTACGTCATCCTCGACCTTGTCACCGACCCCGCCCAGTTCACGCTGCTCGGCCACCAGTCGAGCGGGGCAGGTGGCGTCACCGATCAGCTCGAGGCACGGACCGGGCTCAACAGCTTCGACGACGCCTACGCACTCGTCTACCTCGCCAACGGGCTCCTGACGGTGGTCGCCTTCCTCGGCGTCGGCGTGATCGCCTTCTGGACGCTCGTCGCACCCGGCCTGACCGCCCTCGAGCGGGCGTGGGTGGCGGCGCTCTGCGCGGCGGCCATCAACCTGTTCACCGTCAACCTGCTGACGCAGTACCAGGACTTCTTCTGGGTCGCGGCCGCCGTCTCGGCGGGCGCCTGGCAGCGGACGCGAACTGCGCGGGGCGCGAGGAACCGGGAGCTGGTACGTAGTCACTCGTGAGCCCATGACGACATCGCGACCCGCCCTTCCCCGCACTCCTCGCGTCGCGGTCTGCATCCCGGCGTACGACGAGGTCGAGGGCATCGCGCGGACGGTCGCCAGCGTCCTCGACGTCGACTACCCGAAGGAGAGCTTGCAGGTGGTGGTGGCCGTCGACGGTGCCGCCGCCGCGACCGTCTGTGCGGCTCGTGAGGCCGGAGCGACCGTCGTCCCGCTCGCGGTCAACCGCGGCTCCTATGCGGCGCGCAACGCCGCCGTCGCAGCCCTCGAGCGGCCGGTTGACGTCGTGCTCTTCACCGATGCCGACTGCGTGGCCGGACCGGACTG
Source organism: Frankiales bacterium (assembly GCA_025465465.1). Lineage (GTDB taxonomy): Bacteria > Actinomycetota > Actinomycetes > Mycobacteriales > SCTD01 > RYN-111. The sequence goes on from JAODND010000027.1 coordinate 20,653, forward strand.
GGTGAACGCGCAGGTCGAGGCGCTTCGCGGGGCCGACACCTGCGGCGGTGCGGTGCGCTTCACGTTCGAGGGCGCGCCGACACCCGCAGAGTTCGTCGACTCGGTGCGGCACCTCCAGCAGCAGGGTTACGTCACACGAGACGGCTTTGCGGTCACGTGCAACCTCGGTGTGCGCATCGAGGTGTACGACCACCTCCGCTTCGACGAGTCCATGCGCACCGGGGGCGACGCGGACTTCGGCCGGCGCGCCAGGGAGGCCGGATACACGATCGTGTACTCCGAGGACGCCTGGATCGAGCACCCGGCACGGCGTACGGACGGTGAGGTCATGCAGAAGGTCGCGCGGATCGCCGCCGGGGTGGAGGGGCAGCGGTCGCGTTGGGAGGCGCGCAAGCGCCCGGTGACCGGTCGTCCCCACCGAGGGGTGTGGAAGCGCGCGCGGTCCGAGGGCCACGACGTGTCGTGGGCCTGGGGGGTGCACGCCGCACTGCTCGACTGGTGGGCAACGCGGACCATCAACAAGGCAGTCCACGCGATGCTCGACCGGAACCCGCCGTGAGTCGGCCGGTCGGCTACCTGCTGGACCGTTATCTGCAGACGTCGCAGACCTTCGTCTCGAACGAGATCGACGAGATGCGTGCCCAAGGCGTCGAGGTGGTCGTCGTCGCCCTGCGCCGGGGCGATCGCGACCTCGAGGGTGACCACCGCGTCCTGTTCCTGGAGGACATCCCTCTCGGCCGACGCCTCTGGCTCGATCACTGGCGCTGGTTGCGTCGGCACCCGATTCGCTACCTGCGATTCCTGTGGCGTGTCGTGCAGCTCCGCAAGGACATGGGGACGCGCGGAGAGCTCCTCGCGTGGCAGCGATTGCCACGCGCTGCCGACCACCTCGCCCGCCACGATGCGCAGGAGCTGCACGCCCACTTCGCCTGGTGGGGGGCGACGGCGGCGGCCTGCCTGGCGCCGCTGCTGGGTCTGCGCTGGTCGATGGTCCTGCATGCGAAGGACATCTTCAGCAAGCAGCGCTGCCTTCCGCAGAAGCTGCGGATGGCCGACGTCCTCATCACGGTGTGCGACTACAACCTGCGGTGGATGCGCGAGAACCTCGGGCTGCGGCGACCGGTGGGGTTGGTCGTCTGCGGGGTGCGCCCGCCCGATCCGGCTGAATCCCGCATCACGGGACCGGACGTCGTCGTCGTCGGGCGGCTCATCGAGAAGAAGGGCGTCGACGTCCTCATCGATGCCGCGGCGCTCCTGCGCCGGAGCCACCCTGGACTTCGCGTGGACATCATCGGTGAGGGTCCGCTGCTGGCCCCTCTCGAGGAGCAGGTAGCCCGCTTGGGGCTGAGCGACGTCGTGCGCTTTCTCGGCAGGGTCCACCACGAAGAGGTCCTGCAGCGCATCGGGGGCGCCCGGGTGTTCTGTCTGCCGGCCCGCATTGCCGAGGACGGCGATCGGGACTCGATGCCGGTTGTCATCAAGGAGGCGATGGTCCGCGGCGTACCGGTTGCGGGCAGCGACGTCGCCGCGGTGCCGGAGATGTTGGGCGAGGGGTGTGGGTTGCTCGTGCCCGCCGACGACGCCCCGGCGCTGGCCGCGGCCCTGGCCCTGTTGCTCGACGACGAGGACCTGCGGGCGTCTTTGTCCGAGAGGGCCCGCGAGAGGGCATTGGCGCGGTTCACTCTTTCGGGTGAAGTCGCAAGGCTCAAGGAGCTCATCCTTGATGGACCGTAGGCGTTACGGGCGGGTTGCCCTACTAGTCCCTTCGTGTCATTTTCACGGCTTTCCTTTGGGTCTGGGCCTTTTGATCCCTCACAGTTCTCACATGAAGCGATGCATGCAGATCCTCGTCGTCGGACTCGTGGCCATGTCAGCCGCTGTGCTCACCGTGGGTGGGCCGGCGGGCGCGGCGACCTCGACGCCGGCGGTGCAGCCGACCCCGGCGGTCAGCATGTCCTTGCCGGCACCGACCACCACCGCGACGGCCGCCCAGCGCCACGCTTCGTCCACGCACTTCACCATCGGGACCTGGGACAAGATCCTTCCGACGGGTCAGCTGGCCTGGCTTCCGACGTCCGGCGTGCCGTTCGACACCGACTACGGCTACGCGACCGGCACCGGTCCGGGGACAAAGAGCGACGCGCACTCGGCCACGCTGCTCGCGTTCGCCCAGCGCGCCCAACTCCTGGGTGCCCTGCCGGTCATCACCTACTTCCGCATGAACGGCAACTACTGGGGCTCCACGTCCAACCCGGCAGCCTGCCTGGCGACGTGCACGCAGGGCGACACGGCGAAGCGCAACCTCGACCACCTCAACGACCCGAGCTTCATGCAGAACTACTTCACGGGACTGGTCGACACGTTGCGCACCTTCGACGCGTCCTACACCGGCCAGGCCGTCCTGCACGTCGAGCCTGACTTGTCCGCGTACGGTCAGATGCTGAGTCTGGACCGGGCGCGCTGCGCGACCGACTGCGTCAACGGCGTCGGACCCGACAACCCGGCCGGCGTCCGCGCGGCAGTGGCGTCCAGTGGCATCAAGGAGCTGTCGGGCTTCCCGAACACGATGCAGGGCTTCTACAGCGCGGTGCTGTACCTGCGTGACCGCTTCGCCCCGCGCGTCTCGCTCGCCTACCACGTGAGCAACTGGGCCACGGCCCGGACGGGCACCGTCACAGGCAACAACGACGTGAGCAACAACATCACGTCCAGCACTGTCGCCGTCGACGCGGCGGCGCTGGGTCAGCGGGTGGCCAGCTTCGCCGCCCTGAACGGTGCGTCCACCACCGACGTGACGCGACCGGGCCCGAAGACCTCGCGCTACGACCTGCTGTTCAACGACGTCCTGGACGCCGATGCGGGCTACTACTCGAAGGTGCGGGGCACCGACGGGTACTGGTGGGACACGGAGAACATCGACCTGCCGAACTTCGCCCGCTGGGAGACCTACCTCGGGGCCATCACGGCGGCCACGGGCCTGTCGGCCAACGTGTGGCAGGTGCCGCTGGGGAACACGATCTACAAGGTGGAGAACAACACCACCGGTCACTACCAGGACAACAAGCTCCAGTACTTCTTCGACCACCTGCCCGAGCTCAAGGCGATCGGGGTCACGGGGGTGATGTTCGGGTCGGGTTACACGAGCACCAACCCCGGTGACAGCCAGAACGACCTGCCCGACAACAGCACGACGGTCTGCACGACGCTCGGCAGTCACTCGCAGACGCCGCAGTGCCCCACGCTGTCGGCGAGCCTCACGGACGACGACGGCGGCTACTTCCGGCAGCGTGCCCTGACGTACTTCCTGAACCCCCTGCCACTGAGCTGACCAACGCCGCGTGGCGTCCGCCTGATCGTGCGGTCGGGACGTCACGCGGCCGCTAGATTGGTGCGCATGGACGCAGCCGGACTGTTGCAGGTGTTCCGCCGGCGCTACCTGGCGATCGCGCTCTGCGTCGTCGCGGGCCTGGCCGGTGCGCTGCTGCTCAACCGTGCGACGGCCAAGGTCTACGAGTCGAAGTCGCTCGTCTTCGTCAACATCCCCACCGGGGGCAATGTCACGCAGCAGGTCGGTGGCGTGACGCTCGCCGCAGATCTGCTGCCCAGCTATGCCCAGCTCGCCTCCTCCACCATCGTCGTCGAGAAGGTGAAGCAACAACTCGGCCTGCAGGAGTCGGTCGACGCACTCAGGGGGCGCGTCTCGGCGAAGGCGCTCGCACAGAAGCTCATCCTCGAGATCGACGTGGACGACCCGGACCCGGTCCGCGCCCGCTCCATCGCCACGGCGACAACGCTGGCGCTCGAGAGCACCGTCGCTGACCTGCAGAAGTCCGTGAACCCGGCCTTTGTCGTCAACCTCCAGGTCATCGACCCGGCGAGCAGGGGTCGGCAGATCGCCCCCCGCACCACCTACAACACGGTTCTGGGTGTCGCCCTCGGGCTGGCGGCCGGGGTGGTCGTGGCACTGGTGCTCGAGGCGCTCGACCGTTCGGTGAAGACGGGGGCCCAGACCGAGGCATCCACGCACGCCCCCGTCCTCGGTGTCGTGCCTCGTCGGCTCCGCGGCGGCGCGCAGCTCGCCGCGCTGGGCAATGACGCCACCGCGGAGACCTACCGCACCTTGCGCACCGGGGTCACCTTCGCCGACCCCGACAACCCGCCGCGGGTCATCATGGTCACGTCGGCGACGGAGGGCGAGGGCAAGACGACGACGGCCGTCAACCTCGCCATCGCGCTGGCGCAGAGCGGTGAGCGCACGGTCATCGTTGACGCCGACCTGAGGCGTGCCAGCGTGGCCACGATGCTCGGCCTCGAGGGCGCCGTGGGCGTCACCAGTGTCATCACCAAGACCGCGCGGCTCGAGGACGCGCTGCAGGTGTGGCAAGACGGGCTCATCGTGCTGCCGGCCGGCACACTGCCGCCCAACCCGAGCGAGATCGTGGGGTCGCAGGCGATGGGCCGGCTCATCCAGGACCTGCACGACTACGCCGATGTCATCGTCATCGACTCCCCACCCGTCATCCCCGTCACCGACGCGGTCGTGCTCTCCACGCAGGTCGAGGGCGTCATCCTGGTCGTCCGGGCCGGCCGCACCCAGCGTGCGCAGGCGTCCGAGGCGCGCCGCCGCCTCGACGGCGTCCAGGCACCGGTGATCGGATCCGTCCTCAACGGGGCGAAGCGCTCCTCGGCAGCCGGCTACTACGCTGCCTATCACCCAGGCACAGGCGCCCGCACGGGCGTGTGAGGCGCACGCGTTCGATGCACGTCTGCGGGGGGACTGGACGATGACGAATGCGACGACTGCGACGGACGCGCCGCGGATCGACTCGCTGACCGGACTGCGCTTCCTGGCCGCTGGTGGCGTGCTGATGCACCACACGCTGGTCCCGACGATCCTGCCGCGCGGGGTCGCGAGCATCCCGGGGACCCGGCACCTGGCCGTCGTCGGCTATGTCGGCGTGACGACGTTCTTCGTGCTCTCCGGCTTCGTCCTGGCCTGGTCGTGGGACGACCGAAGGACGAAGGCAGGCTTCTACGGCCGCCGGTTCGCACGGGTGTGGCCGCTCCACGCGCTGACCTGGGTCGTCGTCGTGCTGTTCGTCCTCCCCGCCACCGGTGGTGGCATCGGGGGCCAGGACGCGACGCTGGCGCAGAACGTCGCCGGCCTGGCGCTCGTGCACGGCTGGATCCCTCGGCCGACCTGGTACTTCGCCGGCAACGGCCCCTCTTGGTCGCTCGCGTGCGAGGCGTTCTTCTACGCCCTGCTGCCGTTCCTCGTCCCGCTGCTGCGACGGTCGGGCCGGCAGGCGGCGATGCTCACGGTCGGGGCCTGCGTCGTGCTGCTCGCCGTGGTCCCGCTCGTGCTGCGCGAGGCGACGCAGGGCACCTACACACTGCTGTCGCTCGCCGTGTTCCCCGCCTACCGCGTGGGTGAGTTCCTCATCGGGGTCGTACTGGGCTGGGCCATCCGGTCGGGCTGGCGGCCCTCGTGGGCGCTCTGGCACGCCGTCGTCGCCACCGGCATCGCCTACCTGGCCGCGGCGGTGCTGACCGGTGGCCTCTACTTCACCGCGGTCCGCCGCGACCGGGCACTCGGCAACATCTACTCGGACCTCATCATCCTCGTCCCTGTCGCGGCACTGATCGCGGCGCTGGCCGCCCGCGACCTGTCCGGCCGTCCCACGTGGCTGGCCAGGCCGCTGCCGGTGCTCCTCGGCGGCGCCTCGTTCGCCTTCTACCTGGTGCACGTGTCCGTGATCCAGTTCGTCGGGGAGCTGCCGGACCACATCCGGTTCACAGCGAGGGGGGTGCCCGCGCTGGTCGGTGTGATCCTCGTCGCGCTCGCCGTGGCTCTCGCGCTGCACCGCCTCGTGGAACGCCCCGTGGAGAAGGCGTTGCGCCGCTGGATCGAGAGCCGTGAGGCCGCGAGGTCTGAGGCTCTCGCACGTGGTCTCACATGAGAGCCGTGAGCAGACCCAGCCGCAAGGAGCAGCCGACGTGACACCAGCAGTGTCGGTCGTCTGCGCGACCTATCGACGGCCGCAAGCGCTCGCCCGGCTGCTGGCCGCCTTGGCGAAGCAGGACCTCGACGAGCCGTTCGAGGTCATCGTGAGCGACGACGGCTCCGGCGACCTCACCGAGACCCGTGCGATCGTCGCGGGCAGCCCGCTGGACATCCGCCTGCTCGAGCACCCGACGAACCGCGGCCCCGCCGCGGCGCGCAACGACGGCTGGCAGGCCGCGAGGGCCGACGTCGTCGCGTTCACCGACGACGACTGCCAACCCACGCCGGGGTGGCTGCGGGCCGGCCTCATGCAGGTCCGCAAGGGCGGGGTCCTCGTCGTCGGACGGGTCGAGCCCGACCCGGCCCAGCGCGCGAACGAAGGGCCATGGTCGCGGAGCCTCACCATCAGGGACGCCCGCTTCATGCAGACCGCCAACACCTTCTATGCCCGAGCCGACGTGGCCGCGGTCGGTGGCTTCGACGAGGTGTTCCGCAACGGCGGGGAGGACACCGACCTGGGCATGCGCGTGATCGAGCAGCTGGGCCGGGCGCGGGTCTTCGAGCCCGACGCATTCGTCCTGCACGACGTCCACCCCGGGACCGCCCGGACCCTGGTGCGCGCCAGTGCGACGCGCTGGACGGACCTCCCGCTCGTGCTCCGTCGGCATCCAGAGATGCGGGCCGCCACCCACCACAGGGTGTTCTGGAAGCGCACCCACCCGGCGACCCTGCTCGCGCTGGCCGGCCTGGCCGCCCTTCCCGCCTCACCGCTCACGGCGCTGCTCGTCGCCCCATGGCTGGTCGACCGCGGCTGGCGGCACCCTGTCCAGGGGTCCCGGCTGCGCACCCTGCCGGGGACCTTCCTCGTCGACACCGCCGAGGTCGTCGGCTGCGTACGAGGCAGCATCCGGCACCGGAGCCTGCTGCTGTGAGCACTGCTCCGACCCCTGCTGCAAACGAACAGCTCCCTCTTGCGACCGCGCGGGAGGGCAGCCTGCTGCACTGGGCAGGCATCACGTGGCTGCTCGCCAAGCGCACGTTCCGGCTGCGCTACCTCGGCAGCCGGCTCGGCCTCGGCTGGGCCTTCGTCCAGCCGCTGGTGCAGGCGACGGTGCTGACCTTCCTGTTCACCGAGGTCTTCAAGGTGCACCGGGTCCCGCACTACCCGCTCTACGTCCTGTCGGGGGTCATGACCTGGCAGGCCTTCGCCGGCGGCGTGAACGGCGCGACCACCTCCGCGGTCGACAACGCCTCGCTCCTGCGCAAGATCCCGATGCCGGCGTTGGTCTTCCCGCTGTCGCAGGTGGTGTCCGTCCTGCTGGTCTACCTGCTGCAGTGCATCGTGCTGGTCATCGGGGCGATCGCCTTTGGCACGGCAGGGCTGCAGCTGCTGCTCCTCCCCCTGGTCCCTCTTCTCGTCGGCCTGATCGCCACCGGGATCGGCTGCTTCACCTGCGCCTTCCACCCGGCCATCCGCGACGTCAGGTTCGTCGTCGACTCGGCGTTGCTCATGCTGTTCTACGCGACGCCGATCCTCTACGACCCCTCGCGGATCCCGGCGTCGCTGCGAGGGTTCCTCGCGATCAACCCGATGTACGGCGTGGTCTCGCTCGCCCGTACCGCGCTGTTGCAGCAGCCCTACGAAGGGACCGCGCTGGCGATCTCGTTCGGCGCGGCAGCCGTGCTCGTGGTGGTGGGGCTGCTCGTCTTCCGCCGACGCAGCGCCTTCTTCGCGGACCTCGCATGACGACCCGACTGCTGATGTCCGGCGCGGGCAAGCGCTATCCGCACCCGTCGCTGCGCAAGAAGTCGGCGGACAGCTGGTCGCTGCGCGGCGTCGACCTCACCGTCGAGGCGGGCGAGATCGTGGCGGTCGTCGGTCGCAACGGAGCCGGCAAGTCGACGCTGCTGAAGCTGGCGGCCGGGGTGACGCACCCCAGCGCCGGCGAGGTCCGTCGGGCCCGTCGGGTCGCCCCGCTCATCGAGGTCGGCGCCGGCTTCCACCCCGACCTCACCGGTCGCGAGAACGTCGCCCTCAACGGGCGGCTGCTCGGGATGTCCGACGCCGAGGTGGCTGCCAAGCTCGAGAGCATCGTCGACTTCGCGGAGCTCCGGCACGTCATCGACTCCCCGGTGAAGACCTACTCGTCGGGGATGTTCATGCGGCTCGGCTTCTCGGTGGCCATCGCGACCGAGCCGGAGCTGCTCCTCGTCGACGAGGTGCTGGCCGTGGGTGACCTGCCGTTCCAGGTGAAGTGCCTCGACCGGATCCGCGAGATCCGGGAGTCCGGCGCCGGCATCCTGTTCGTCAGCCACAACCTGGCCGCGGTGCAGTCGCTGTCGGATCGCGCACTGCTGCTGGAGCAGGGCGAGCCGCGGCTCAGCGGAGGTGTCCGGGAAGTCATCGGCGCCTACCACGAGCTGCTCGCCCTCGGCGGTCGCGGCGGCGAGCTGGGCTCGGAGGCCGGCTCGGATGCCGCAGTGCAGCTCGTCTCGTCCCACGCCGTCGACATGGACGGCCGGCCGCGTGAGCTCTGGGACCCGGGCGACCGGGTCGTCGTGGAGATGGTCGTCGAGGCCCGTGAAGACGTCGGACCGTCGATGGTGGGTGCCACCCTGCACAAGGAGGGTGGCGGCATGATCGGCAGCTGGCTCGGGCTCAACGCGCCACGCCTCGCACCGATGTCGGCGGGCGAGCGCCGCACCTTCTCCCTCGAGGTGCTGCTCAACGTCGCAGCCGGCAGCTACGTCATCGACGTCGGCATGGGCAACGAGGACCTGTCGGTCACCCACTTCGAGCAGCCGGCGGTGCACCTCGCGGTGAGCACCCGGCTCGGCAGCACCGGTCTCGTCGACTTCGCCCCTGTCCTCACGGAGGGCGACCGTGCCGGCTGAGGAGCTCGTGGCCGTCGTCGCACTCACCGACGACCCCCCGGACGAGGGCGCTGTGGCCACAGCGCGCCACGACCTGCAGCGCCTTCCAGGGGTCGGGGCGGTCGTGCTGCTGCAGGCCTCGTCGCCGGTCGCTGTCATCACCTGGGCGCACCTGCAGGCCAAGGCCTCGGCGCCGGGGCTCGCGCCGCTGCTCGTCGTGCTGGCGAGCCGCTTCTACGCCGTCGTCGACGGTGACCTCCAGCCCTGGGCTCCGGCGTCGCCGGCTCCCCGGCCGCTCGCGCCGCTGCGCGCGGTGGCTCGCCGCGGCCGCAACGCCGTCACCGTGCCGCCGCGCCGCCGCGTCGCGAGCGCACGCCGCCGGCTGTGGCGACGCCGCTTCCTCGCCCGGCTGCGCTGGGAGGCCTGGCTGGCCGGCACCGATCTCGAGGTGCGGGTGTCCAAGGACCTCTACGTCGAGCCGGGCACCCGCTTCCACCTGGCGCAGGGCAAGGCGCTGCTGGAGATCGGGCCGCGCTGCCGGCTGCTCAGCGGCACCCTGCTGCGGCTGCGTGGGGAACTGCTCATCGGGCCCGGCTGCGAGATCCGCCAGGACGTGTCCCTCAACGTGAAGGGCCGGCTGCGGTTCACCGGGCGCAACGTCCTCGGCAAGGGTGCCATGGTGCACGCTGACGCCGAGATGCTCTGGGAATGGGGCGCCTGCGTCGCCGACTACGTGACCGTCCTCGACACCCATCACGACCTCGACGGCACGCTGGTGCAGATGCTCGACCAGGGCGTCACCGCGATGCCGATCGTCCTGGGTGCCGCGAGCTTCGTCGGGTCCAAGGGCACCGTCATGCCCGGGGTGCGGGTCGGCCGGTCGAGCGTCGTCGCGGCCGGGTCCGTCGCGACCCGCGACGTGCCCGACGGCGCCATCGTGGGTGGCATCCCCGCCAAGGTCATCCGCCAGCGATGACACCCCCCGCGACGGACCGGTTGTCGGTCGTCCTGAGCCACGTCGTCGCCTGGCCCGAGGTCACCCGCGGCGCGGAGCGCTATGTCCACGAGCTGGGCGCTGCCCTGGCAGGGCGCGGTCACGACGTGCGCATCCTCACGACGTCGCCGCGCGCCCGGCGCGACGAGGTCCTCGGGGTCCCGGTGCGGGGCTTTGCCCGCGGCCCGCTGGTCGGCCGGATGCGCGCCCGCACCCAGGCCCGCTTCGGCCTGCGCTGCCTCGCTGACGTCCTCCCCAAGCGCGTCGACGTGTGGCACGCCGGTTCCTTGTACGACGCCGCGGCCGCGGCCATCGCGGGCACCGTGCGGCCCGGCCTCCGCTCGGTGCTCACGCTGCACGGCCCGGTGGAGCACCGGATCCGCGACCTCGCGCCGCACAAGCAGGCACTGTGGGTGGCCGGCCACGTCGACGAGGTTGTGTGCGTGTCCGAGCCCGCCGCGGCCCAGGCGCGCGAGGCGGCCGGTCTCGAGGGCACCGTCGTGCCCCCGGGGGTCGATGCGTCGGTGTTCACCCCGGGCGGCCACCGGTCGCCCAGGCCCGTCCTGCTCTATGTGGGGGCCCTCACGTCACCCCGGAAGAACGTGGCCCTGCTGCTCGAGGCAGCGGCGCTCGTGCCCGATCTGGAGATCCACCTGGCGGGTCAGGGCGACCCGGCGCGGTGGGTCGACGCGGCCCCGGAGTCCGTACGCGGCCGGGTGCGGCACCTGGGTGTGCTGCAGGGCGACGAGCTCGTCGACGCCTACCGCTCGGCCTGGGCGACGGCCCTCGTCAGCGAGCGGGAGGTGTTCGGGATGACGGTCGTCGAGAGCTTGGCCTGCGGCACACCGGCCGTGGTGCTGGACGACGGCTGGGGACCCAGCGGGATCGTCGCGGACGGCACCGGCGCGCGCGGCGCGGCCACTGCGCAAGGAATTGCTGCCGCGATCCGCGATGCTCTGGAGCTGACCCGGGATCCTGCGACGGTCGAGCGCTGCCGGGCAGCCGGGGCGTCCTACGACTGGCGCACCCAGGTCGTACCAAGGCTGGAGGAGGTCTACCGCGGTGACTGACCGTCGTGCGCCGGGGACTCCCGGGCGACCGCTGCGCATCGTCGTCATCGGCAACTCGTGCGTGTTCCTGACGGTGCCTGCCGCCGACGCGGTGGACGACGACGCCTATCCGGGCTGGCTCGCCGAGCTCCTCCTGGACCGCGGCATCACCGCGACCGTCGCAGTGCACAGCCAGTGGCATGCCACCGTCAGGGAGACGCTGCCGCGCTTCGAGTCGTGGGTGCGCGACGAGCTGCCGGACCTCGTGGTCGTCAACCTGGGCATCGTCGACGCGCAGGCACGGGTGCTGCCGACCTGGCTGCTGCGCAACACCATGACCTGGCTGCCCGGCCAGAGCGCCGTGGCGCAGAGCTATCGCAAGCGGGTCGTCCCGCACCTGCGTCCCCGGGTCCGGGGCTGGCAGCGGTTCTGGGCCGGACGGGTCGGACGTCGCTGGTCGCGGGTGCGACCTGGCGTCTTCCAGCGCTCGATGTCGCGCCTGCTCCAGCTGTGCGCGCGCCAGTGCAACGCCCGCGTGCTCGTCCTCGACATCGACCACACGAACGAGCGGCTGCTGCACTGGATGCCGGGCCTCCAGGAGCGGGTCGATCGCTACAACGCCATCCTCGAGGGGGTCGTCGCGCGCGAACCAGCGGGCCGGGCCACCCTGCTCCGCACGTCGGAGGTGGTGGCCGCCGACCCCGAGCGGCTGTTGCCGGACGGCATCCACCGCTCCGCCGAGGGCCACCGGCTGGTGGCGGAGCGGATCGCCGACGAGGTGGTCCGACTGGTACGACGACAGGACCCGTGATGAGACTTGTGACCCGAAGGGTCGGTGTGTCCGAATTTGGGCGTCACGAGAGGGCTGCACGGCTTCAGTCGCGTGTGGGAGAATTCCGACGTACGAGATGAGACGTTTCGTGCGTTCCGGCCAGCCCTCGCCGTCCTTGACCCACCCAGCCTGCGCGGGCACGTCCGGTCTCGGGATGAGGACAGGGGTAGCGGTGGGGTTCCGACGTTGGGCGACGGGCGCTGGGCTCGTGGTCGTGCTCACGACCGCGCCGCTCGCGTTCGCGGGCGACTACCCGCCCGCGAGTGACGCCCAGGGCACCGTGTCGCCGAGCCGCATCAAGGCCGGTGAGTGCGCGGTGTTCTCCGGTTCCGGCTTCCAGTCGGGCGCTGTGATCACCGTGACCGACAACGGCGCTGCCCGCGGCACGAGCACCGCTCAGGGTGACGGCACGTTTTCCAAGCGGCTCTGCTTCGGCGCCGACGCCGCGCCGGGTCGGCACGTGCTCAAGGGCACCGGCGACGCCGCCGCCACGGCGGCCCCTGCCTCAGCTCCCCCCGCGGCCCGGCAGACCTTCTTCCGCACTGCCGCGGCCGAGGCGGCTCAGCAGCGCACGGTCACGGCCGTCCTCTACCTCGAAGGCGTCAGCCAGAGCGGCCCGAGCGGCACCACCAACAGCGACGTGACGAGCCTGCCCCGCTCCGACAGCGGCGGCTCGACCAGCACCGGCGCGAGCCTTGCCTTCACCGGGTTCCCAGCGCTCCTGACCGCCCTGGCAGGCGTCGTGCTCGTCGGCGTGGGCAGCCTGCTGCTCATCGGTTCCGAGCGCCGCCACCGCCGGCGCCAGCGGCTCGCCTGACCAGGGTCCGCTCATTGCCGTCCGCCGCACCACCCGGCGACGTCTGCGCCGGGCCCGACGTCGTGCCTACCCCCTGCTGCTCGTCCTCGCCGGCGCCGCGCTGCTGCTGCTCGCGGGAGTCATCGGGCTCGCGCTGACGCTTCCCGGCGTGCGCGCCGACCTGCAGGCCAGCAAGTCCGCAGTCCTGCGCACCCAGGACGAGCTGGGTCGCGGCGACGTCGACGCCGCGCGGGCCCAACTGCACACCGCGAGTCGCCGCAGCGCACATGCCGACGGCCGCACCCACGACCTGCTGTGGCGGGTCATGGGTCAGGTGCCGGTCGTCCGTGGCGGGGTGCGCGAGCTGCAGGCGATGTCGTCGGCACTGCACGTCGCGACGGCCGAGGTCCTGCCTCCGCTGCTCGACGTGTCGGTCCAGCCGACCTGGACGGGCCGGATCGACGCCACACCCTTTCGCCGCCTGCAGGGACCTCTGACGCTGGCGACGACGCGGCTGGAGGTCGTGCGCCGTCAGCTGCGGTCCGCTCCGCACTCGGGCATCTCACAGCTCGCCGCACCCCGAGGTCAGCTCGACGACGCGCTGTCGCGGCTCGCCGTGTCCGTCAACGAGGCCCGGGTCGTGGCGACCGTCCTGCCACCACTCGTGACCGGCGACAAGCGCTTCCTGCTCGCCGTGCAGAACACCGCCGAGCCGCGGGCGACCGGTGGGCTGCTCGGCGCCTACGGGCTGCTCCAGGTGCACGACGGCGCGTTCTCGCTCACCATGGTCGGACCCAACAACGACCTGCGCGACGCGTCGTCGCCTGTGGTCGACCTCGGAGCTGAGTACGACGACCGCTACGCCCGCTTCGACACCACGTCGACGTGGCGATCCGCCAACCTGACGCCCGACGCGCCGACAGCGGGCCGCATCCTGGCGGGGCTGTGGAAGGCGCAGTACGGCCAGCAGCTGGACGGCGTCCTGATGGTGGACCCGGTCGCGCTGGCGGACCTGCTCGGTGCCACCGGACCGCTGACCCTCGAGGACGGCGTCCGCATCACGGAGGCGAACGCGGTGCGGGTGCTGCTCATCGACGCCTACCGCCGCTTCCCGCGCGCCCTCGACGCGGAGCGCAACGCCTATCTGCAGTCGGCGGCCCGACACGTCGTCGAGCGGCTGGCCAAGGGCGGACTCGACGGCGTGCGGGTCCTGCAGCGGGTCTCGAAGGCTGCCGCCACCGGTCACCTGCAGGTGGTGGCGACCGCGCCCGAGCTGGAGGCGCAGCTCATGCAGGCGCGGGTCGGTGGCGCGCTGCAAGCCGACGGGCCGTTCCTGTCCGTCATCACCCAGGACGTGGGCGGGTCGAAGCTCGGTGCCTACCTGCGCCGGGCCGTCAGCTACACCGGGAAGCCGACGGGTGAGGCGACCGATCTCGGGAGCGGCGCGCGCCTCGAGGAGGACGCGGTCGTCTCGGTGGCGCTCGCGAACGAGGCGCCCGCCGGCCTGCCGCCGTACGTCACAGCCCGGCCGGATGACCCGAAAGCCCCTGTCGGACAAGGGAAGTACTGGGTGTCGGTCTATCTCGGGAAGGATGCGACGCTGCTCGGGGCGACTCTCGACGGGAAGCCGGTCGCAGTGGAGACGGGCACCGACCGAGGCCTCACGGTCCTGTCGGCCTTCCTCACGATCGACCGCGGAGCGACCACGACGCTGCGGCTGCACGTGCGGCAGCAAGCGCGGCCGGGGCAGCCCATGACCTATCGCCAGCAACCGCTGCTGCGGCCCGACCAGCTCGACGTGCAGCGGCAGGGAGCGCCGCTCGTCGAGTGGTACGCGAGATAGCTACTCCTCGACGATGGTCAGCTCGTCGATCGTCTGCTGAAGCCGGTCGACCTTGGCCTCGAGTCGGGCGAGGGTCTCGCTGTTCTCGCGGGCCAGCAGGTCGAGCTTGAGCTGCATCCGGCCGAGCGCACCGAGCAGCGCCGTGGTGGAGCCGCGTGCGATCTCGGCGTCGTCGTAGTCGGAGTCCGCCGCGGCTTCGGTGGCACCGGTGGGTGCCGCACCGGTCCGGCGGCTGCGTCGGCTCGGGGCGAGCGACTCGTCGGGTCGGGTCATGCCTGCTCCTCCTGGACGGGGCCGGTCGTCGCGGGCGCGACGTCCGCACTGCCGGTGGCCTGTGCGGCGGGTGCTCTCTTTGCGGGTGCCTTCTTGCTGGCTTTCTTGGCAGGGGCCTTCTTGGTGGGGGCCTTCTTGGTGGGTGCGCTCGGAGCCGCCTTCTTCGGCGGCGTCACCGGCTCGGCCGGCGCGGGGACCGCGGCGATCGGCTGCTGCTTGGCGGCCTCCATGCCGCGGAAGATGCGGTCACGCAGCTTGCGGGTGCCTGCGCCGCCCTCCCTCAGCACCGTGTCGAGGACGCGGGCAAACTCGTCTGCACGGCGCTTCTCGAGGTGCGCGTCCCGCTCGAGCAGCGCGTCGGCGACGCCACGCAGGTGGGTGAGGGACTGCGCGACTGTGGCGTCGGTGCGCGCGACCAGCGCCTCGACGTGCTGCTCCAGGCGTTCTGCGACGGTCTCCTCGCGGCGCTCGGCGGCCTGGATCTGCTTGCGCAGCGCGATGAGCTCGGCCTCGGCGGCCTTGCGGGCCTCGAGCATCACCTCCTCGATCTCGTCACGGGCCGTGGCGGCGTGCGCGATCAGCGCCTGCACGCCGTCGCGCAGGTGCTGCATGGCTGCCTCGGCCGAGGCCTGCAGGTCGGCACCGACTGTGCTCGCGACGGCCTGGACCCGCTCGGCGAGGGCCTCGCCCGCTCGGGCCAGTGCCGCCTCCCCCTCGGTGCGGTGGCCGGCCAGGGTGGCGGCCGCGGCGGTGAGCTGCTCCGCCCCCTGCGCGGCCACCCACTCGAGGCCCTGACGGGCGTCGTCGGTGCGGGCCACCACGCCGTCGTACAAGGAGGAGAGGTGGGTGCTGGTGACCTCGAGCTGCGAGGCGACCAGCTGCGCGTGGTCGTGGGCCGCGCCGCGCAGCTCGGTGCTGCTGGCGTCGATCTCCGCGGCGAGCTGCTCGCCGATCGCGGCATGCGCCTGCTGCAGCAGGACCGCGAAGCCCTGCCGCACCTCGTCGGCGACCCGGTCGGTGAGCGTCGTGAGCGAGTCCGTGAGGGACTCCGTCGCGCCAGTGACGGCAGCCGCGTGGCGGCGCACCTGCGCGGCTGCTGTCTGCAGCGTGTAGAGGGTCTCGACCTGCCCGTCGGCGAGCTGGGCCGCGAGGGTCTCGACGAGCCGACGCCCGCTGGACTCGAGCTCGTCGACGGGGGGATGGGAGTCAGTCGTGTCGCTGCCCGGTGCCGCGTCCATCGTGGGTGCCTCTCCTACGGGGTTCCCGCAGGATAGTCAGGGTCAGCTGCCGCCTGAGGTGGCAACCGGGGGTGGGGCCTGTTGCTGCTGCTGTTGCTGCGCGGCAGCCGCCTGAGCCGCTGCCTGTGCAGCTGCCTGCCGGGCGGCAGCTTCCCTGCTCGCCGCTGCTGCGTGTTGCGCCGCAGCCTGCGCGGCCGCCTGGGCCGCCGCGCGCGCCTGTGCGGTCTTCGCGGCCTTGAGCTGGGCCGCGGCCCTGGCTGCTGCGCGGGTCGCCGCCGCCTTCCTGGCGGCCGCTTGCTGGGCAGCGAGGGCACTCGCCTGTGCGGCGCTGTCGTCGGGGCTGTCCGTGGCGGTCGCGGCGGTCGGACGCTGCCCCGCGTCGGCGGGGGCGAGCCCGATCATGATGGCGCCCGCCGCACCAGCCGCCGTCACGCCCGCGACCGTCGTCAGGGCGACGAGACGGCGCCGCACCGCCTCGCGCTCGGTCGCGTTGCTCCTGAAAAGTCCGTCCACCTCATCATTGTGCCCGCGGGGTCAAGGCGCCCTCAGGAAAGCTGATCGAGGCAGCGGGCGTAGCCGCTCGCGGCGACGGCGGCACGCACCTCCTCGGCGTTGTCGACGAAGTCCTCCAGCCGCGACGGGTTGATCTTGCGCAGCGAGGACCCGACCTCGCACGGCTCCACTCCGAGCGCGGCGAAGACCCGTCGGGTGACGTTCGCCCAGGCGGCGGGTCCGGGGAGCAGGTCGTCCTCGTAGACGACGTCGATCACGGGCAGGCCGTGCAGCGCCGCGAGCTCCTCCTCGACACCGGCACTGCGGCGCGCCATCCAGGCCAGCAGGTCGGCGGTGTCGACCGTCACCCGCGGCACCCGGCGGCTGTCGCCCTGCCGGAAGTGCGACGTGGCCATCTGGTTGCGGGTCACGTTGCTCAGCACGTGCAGCAGCGTGTTGCGACGCTGCAGGTGCAGGATCAGCCAGCCCTCCTCGTGCCGGCGGCGCAACCACCGCGCGGGGTCGCCCAGACCCTGGAAGTCGGTGAGGTGGTAGGGCTTGACGTGGCATCCGTAGTGCGCGGCGGCGGACCGCGAGCGAAGCCCGTTGACGTAGGCGCCCGGAGCCCGCACCGACGCGCGCAGCACCTCGTTGCCGAAGGCCACCTCGGGATGGCTCGACAGCAGGGTCCCGAGCAGCGTGCTCCCGAGCCGGCCCTGTCCATACATCAGGTAGGGCCGCCCGCCACGCTGCCTCAGCAGCCCGCGTAGGGAGATCCGCGCCTGCAGCCGCAGTGGTACCGGCGGCAGCTCGGCGGGGAGCACCGGGCGGGCCGCGCTGGTGCTGGGCTGGGTGGGCTGGGTGATGGCCACGGTTGTCAGTTCGCCGTCAGGCGTTCAGGTCCTTCTCAGCGTTGCGATCGCGTTAAGGAGACCTCAGTCGTGCAGCAGCTTGAGCGCGAGTGTCGGGCAGGCCGCCGCGGCGCGCTTGGCGTCCTTGACGAGCTGGGCGGGCAGCGGCTGGTCGTCGACGGCCGGATAGCCCCACTCGTCGAGCGACACCCACTCGGGCAGCAGCTCTGCGCACAGCCCATGGGCCGCGCACTCGATGGGGTTGACGCGCAGTCTCACGCTGCACCCCGCCTCGGCACCGGAAGCACCGACGCGGCGTGCGCGCCGGCGCAGGGGTGACCGGCCCGGTGCGCCGCGACGTCCTGCGCAAACACCGCCAGCGCGCTCAGCACGAAGCGCACTGCGCCGTCTGGGTGGTGGCAGGCGCCCCGGCCCGGCACGACACCGAGCCATCGGTCGAGCGCGACCATCGTGGCCTCGTCCCATGGGCCGACGGCGAGGGCACGCACGGCGTTGGCGATGGCGGGCAGCCCGTTGAAGCAGGGACCGCACTGACCGGCGTTCTCGTTTGCCAGGTACGCCGCGACGCGGGCGGTCTCGACGAGCCCGCACGACCCGGCGGGCAGCGTCAGCACGATGCCCGCTCCGAGAGCGCCACCGGCGGCTCGCAGGTCGCGATGGGTCAGGGTGACCTCGTGCGCCTGGGCGACCGAGATCCAGGTGCCGAAGTAGCCGCCGACCAGCACAGCCTGCTTGCCGCCCAGGTCTGCGACCTGGCGTAACGGCCGCCCGCTCGGCACCTCGACGACGGCACCGTCGACCGTGAGCAGCAGGGTGCCCGGTTCCTCCGGGTCGCCGACCTCGCGGAACCACGCGGGTCCGTGGCGGGCGATCAGTGCCAGGTGGGCCAGCGTCTCGGCATTGTTGACGAGGGTGGGGCGCTTGGCGATGCCCTGCTCGAAGGGTCGGGGTGGAGTGAACAGCGGCTTCGCCGTACCGGTGTTGACGAAGGAGATCAGGGCCGTCTCCTCCGATGCCGTGTAGCGCCGGGGCACCTCGTGCAGTGTGACCGGCTGGCGCCGCTCGGCCAGGGCCGCGCGCAGCACGGGCAGTGCAGGGCTGTCGGCATGGAGGGCGAGGTGCACGTCCTTGGCGCCGACGGCCGCGGCGGCGACCGCCAGCCCGTCGAGGACGAGGTGCGGGTGCCGCGTGAGCAGCTGCACGTCCTTGCGGCTGGCGGGCTCGCCCTCGCAGGCGT
The DNA here is from genome assembly GCA_025465465.1 of Frankiales bacterium. GTDB lineage: Bacteria > Actinomycetota > Actinomycetes > Mycobacteriales > SCTD01 > RYN-111. The sequence continues at coordinate 39,157 of JAODND010000027.1, forward strand.
TGCCGAGCACCGCGGGGTGCTTGCCGGCGCCGACGGTGCGCATCTTGCGAGCGGTGGGGAACCCCGCGCCGCCGCGGCCCAGGAGCCCCGCGGCCTCGACGGCGTCGAGCAGCTGCACGCGGGGCGGCAGGGTCAGCCGACCGTGCATGGCCTCGTGCTCCGCCAGGGTCGGGCCGCTCTGGGTGAGCAGCCTCATCGCACAACGCTTCTGACGGGGGCCGGCTCGTCGCGCAGGGTGGTGCGGGCGGCGACAGCCGCGCCCACGAGGACGACACCGGCGATGGCGATCCACACACCAAAGCTGCCGTGCGCGGAGTCGGTGCCGTTCTTGAGGAAGTGCAGCCAGGCCAGTGGCCAGGCGGCATAGACGGTCAGGTGCAGCCATCGCCAGTAGGTCGCGTTCATCCGCAGCCGGTAGAGGCTGGTGAGGATCACGGCCAGGATGATGTCGAGGGCGATGGTCCCGACGCCGGTCCAGAAGTTCTGCTTGTAACCCGGGCTCGCGAAAGGCACGACCACGTTCCACCAGCTGATGGAGACGAACCCGTCGGCAATGGTCGCCACGACGTGGACAACCAGGAACGCCAGGCCCAGCAGCGAGACGTTGCGATGCAGGCCCTGCGTCGCGAACCGCGGCCAGGACGGGCTGGCGAGGGCGCGCTGGGTGGAGGCGATGCCCAGGCAGAGCGCCACCGTGATCAGCACGAAGCTCACGATCCCGGTGCTGCGGGAGAGGTACCAGAGGGGGGCCTGGTCCAGCGTCGGTGCCGCCATCAGGACTCCTCAGCTGGCCAGTCGCCGACGGTCGTGATCGAGCCGTCGTCATGCACGAGTCTCGCGCTGAACCCGCGCTCGCGCAGCCAGCTCTCAGCCGACGCTCCGGCGACGATGGCCGCGGTGCTCGCCGTGTTGGCGACCGCGCACGTGGTGGCGACCACGCTCACCGTCCGCCACGGCCCTTGGGTGGGCAGGCCCGTGCTCGGGTCGAGCAGGTGGTGCACGAGCCGGCCACCCCTGTTCCACTGCCGGGCCCGGGTGCCGCTGGTGGCCAGCGCGCCTGTGAGGTCGACGACCTGGCCGCTGTCATCGGTGTCGTCATCGATCTCGTCATAGTCCGAGGTGTCACGGACGAGGACGGGCCAGGCGCGGTCGCCGGCGGTCGCGATGTCACCACCGAGCCCGACGAGGACAGCTGTCGCGTGCTGCCCGGCAGCCTCGGCGCAGAGGTCGGCCGCGAGGCCCTTCGCCGTGGCCCCGAGGTCGAGGCCTTCGGGTGCCCGTACCCGGTCGCCGTCGATCTCGAGAGCCCGCCACCCGACGGGCCGCCGCACGATGGTCACGGGAGCTCCCTGCACGATGGTCGTGTAGGTCCGGTCATAGCCGAGGTCGCGCAGGCTCGTGCCGACCGTGGGGTCGACGAGGCCGCCGGTCCACTCGGCGGCATCGCGCGCGACCGTGAGCAGCCTGGCAAGCAGCGGCGACACCGTCGCCCACTTCCCGATCGGGAGCTGGCTGATCTCGCTGTCGGCGCGGAATCGGGACGCGGCCAGGTCGACGTCGGCGAGCACCTGCTCGACCGCGGCACGCGCCTGCTCGAGGTGATCGGTCACGACCAGCTGGACACCGGTGCCGAGGGCGCGCCAGGTGGCGGACTGCAGTCCCTGGTCCGCGGCAGCGCCGGCCTGGCGCTCGCCCCGGGTGGTCATGGTGCTCATGATGTCGTCCTCAGGTCATAGACGGTGGTCCCACCGACGGTCGTGGCGGTGTAGGTCGAGGCGACCCAGGTCGCGATGCTGCTGCTGCCCTGCCCGCCGCCGGGTCCGCCGCCCATGCCGCCGCCGGCGACGTAGTAGCTGATCCGGCCGGCCGCGACCCAGGCCGTGAACTGCGCCAGCGTCGGAGCGTTGTCCTGGCCGTTGAAGCCACCGATGGCGATGACCTGCTTGCCGCTCGCCAGCTGCAGCGGCGCCGAGCTGCCGGCGCTCTCGGTCGCGGCAGCCCAGGTGGTGGTCGTCGCCTTGAGGAGCGCGACGAGCGCCGTGTTGGAGGTCGAGCCGTCGCTGCCCAGCTGCGACGACACGGGACCGGCCGACGGGATCGAGCCGGTGTGCGGATGGGACGCGGTGCTCACGGCGTAGGCAGTGGAGCCGCCCAGCCCGGCGAGGGTGGCCGCCACGAGCCCGACGACGGCGACCTGCTTGAGGTGCCACGACCAGACGATCGCGGTGACGGCCAGCACCGACGCGAGGACCAGCAGGGCCTTGACGGCAGGCTGCCACGAGCCCAGCAGGTGCACGTCCCACAGCGCCGTGGTCTCGAGGACGACGGCCGCACCGATCCTGGCGAGCCACCGGTCCCGCTGCTCCCAGACCAGCGCCGCCGTGATGGCGAGCACGCCGGCGATGAGGGGAGCCAGCGCGATCGTGTAGTACGGGTGGATCACGCCTTGCATCTCGCTGAAGACGAAGCCCGTGACCAGCAGCGAGCCGCCGAACAGGACAAGGCCGGCGCGACGCCTGTCGGTGCGCGGAGCGCCCCAGCTCAGCCCGATGCCGAGCGCGAGGGCGAGCAAGGCACCGGGCAGCAGCCAGGAGACCTCCGTCGCCATGTCGCTGCGGAACAGCCGGCCGAGGCCTGCGGCGCCGCCGAAGCCGCTGTTGCCGGCCATCCCGCCACCACTACCACCACCGCCGCCGCCGCCACCTCCCTGGCCGCTCCCGAAGAGCCGGCCGAGACCGTTGTAGCCGAACGCCAGCTGCAGCTCCGTGCCGTCCGTCGACCCGCCGATCCAGGGCTTGCTGCCTGGCCACCAGGTGACGAGCGCGATCCACCAGCCGGCGCCGAGGATCATCGCGGCCCCGGACACCAGCAGGTGCCGGACGCGGGTGAGGAGCCGGGCCGGCGCGGCGAGCAGGTAGGTCGCCGCCATCGCCGGGACGACCAGCAGTGCCTGACCCATCTTGGTGATGAACCCGAGGCCGACCAGGACGCCGGCCAGGGCCAGCCAGCGCCCGCTGGCGCTCTCCAGAGCGCGGACCACGCCGTAGGCAGCAGCCGTCAGCAGCAGCACCAGCATCGCGTCGGGGTTGTTGAACCGGAACATGAGGACGGCCACCGGCGTCACCGCGACCGCCGCGCCGGCCAGCAGGCCCCAGGCCGCGGAGCCGGTCAGCCGCTTGACCGCAGCATGCGACAGCGCGACGGTCGCCACGCCCTCGAGTGCCTGCGGCACCAGCATGCTCCAGCTGCTGAAGCCGAACAGCCGGCCACTGATCTCCATGGGCCACAGGAAGAAGGCGGGCTTGTCGACCGTGATCGCGTTGCCCGCGTCCAGCGAGCCGAACAGCATCGCCTTCCAGCTCGTCGTGCCGGCCTGCACGGCCTGGGCATAGAAGCTGTTGGCGTAGCCGGAGGCGCCCAGGTCCCACAGGTAGAGCAGCGCGGTGCCGAGCAGCAGCGCCGCGAACGCCGGCCGCTCCCACGAGCGCCGACGGCGCGGGCTGGGCGGGGTCGGTGCGGCGACGGGCGCCGACAGCAGCGTGGTCATGCCCTCCACCCTCGGACCCCTGCCTGACCATTCCGCTGTACGTCCCCTGTGCACTCCCTGCCAACGCCCCACGGGCGTGTGGGGGTTCACAGGGAGTGCACAAGGGGTGGGCAGGCGGTGACAAGTTGCGGAGCCGATCGTGGGGGCATGAGAACGCCGTCCGCCCTGCTTGCGCGGACGCCGCTGCGGGTGCGGCTCGTGGGTGCGGTGCTGCTGCTGAGCGGGCTCGCGCTGGCCCTGTCGGGCGTGGCCGCGACCGCGTCGCTGCGCGGTTATCTGCTCGGCCGGGTCGACGACCAGCTCCAGCAGACGGTCGTCCGCTTCGCCGACCAACCGCAGCTCGACGGCACCGGCGGCCGCGATCCGCTGGGGATGGTGTTCGCCGAGGTCGTCACCTCGGGCGGGGTCACCACCACGACGCCGCTGCGCGACGGGCTGTCCGCTCCGACCCTGCCGACCGCCTTTCCCGCCGGGCCGTTCACGAGCGGCCACTGGCGGGTGCAGGCCAGGACGGCGGGCAGCAGCACCGTCGTCGTCGCGCTTCCGCTCACTGACATCGAGGCGACCCTTTCCCACCTCGTGCTGCTCGAGGGCGCGGTCGGGGGCGCGGTGCTCGTCCTGCTCGGCGGCCTGGGCTACGTCGTGGTGCGCCGTTCCCTGCGCCCGCTCGTCGAGGTCGAGCGGACAGCCGAAGCGATCGCGGACGGCGACCTCACGCACCGGGTGCCTGAGAGCGACCCGCGTACGGAGGTCGGCTCCCTCAGCCGGTCGTTCAACGCGATGCTCGACCAGGTCGAGAGCGCCTTCGGGGAGCGTGCGGCGTCGGAGGCTGCAGCCCGCGCGTCGGAGGAGCGGATGCGCCGCTTCGTCGGTGACGCCAGCCATGAGCTGCGTACCCCACTGACCAGCATCCGGGGCTTCGCGGAGCTGTACCGCCAGGGGGCGGTCACCGACGTCGACCGCACGATGTCACGCGTCGAAGCGGAGGCGACCCGCATGGGCGGGCTCGTCGACGACCTCCTCCTGCTGGCCCGGCTGGACCAGCAGCGGCCGATGGAGCGGGTGAGTGTGGACCTGGTCGGGCTGGCCGCCGACGTCGTGCACGACGCCCAGGCCGCCGACCCCACCCGAGCACTCTCCCTGGTCGCGGACGTCGCGACCTGCGACGTCGAGGGCGACGCCCATCACCTCACCCAGGTCCTGGCCAACCTGCTCGGCAACGCCCGGGTGCACACCCCGGCGGGCACGCCCATCCACGTGCGGCTCGCCGTCGACGGCCAGGACGCCGTCTTGGACGTCTCGGACGAGGGTCCAGGGATCGCGCCGGCTGACCGGGCCCGCGTCTTCGACCGGTTCTATCGGGCCGACCCATCACGCACCAGGGGTTCCGGCGGCAGCGGCCTGGGACTCGCGATCGTCGCGGGCATCGTGGCGGCGCACGGTGGCTCGGTCGCGATCGTCGAGAGCGATCAGGGCGCGACCTTCCGCGTCCGCCTCCCGCTGCGGGTCAGCCGCCCGCGTCTCGCCCGTGCCTGACTGCTGGAGCCGATAGCCGAATCCGCGCACGGTGTGCAGCAGCGGACGGCCCAGCTTGCGGCGCAGGTAGCCGACATAGAGCTCGACGTTGTTGAGCTGGTTCTCGGCGTCATGGCCCCACGCGCCGCGCAGCAGCTGCCGCTTGGACAGCACGCGCTCCGGCTGGAGCAGGAACACCGCGAGCAGGGCGTACTCGGTGGGGGTCAGGGTGATCGGCTTGCCGTCGAGCAGCACCTCCCGGGCGGCGGGCCGCATCTCGAGGCCGCCATAGCAGAGCACCCCGTCCGCGTCGCGTGGCAGTGCCGCGGCAAGTGCCAGCGCATCGGCGGTACGAGGATCAGCCAGCACCCGCTCGGGATGCTCACCGCCCAGCAGCGCGAGGCCCTGCGCGGCGCTCTCCGCGACGACGACGTCCTCTCCCGCCTGTCGCAGGCATCCGGCCAGCAGCGCGCGCAACCGCGGGTCGTCGATGACGAGCAGGAGGCGGCCCACGACGGTGTCATCGCACGAGCCGCCCCAGGGGTGACGCGCCGTGCTAACCGAGCAGGACTCGGCCGTCGTCGAGGACCACCTCGGTGTCGGCCACGTCGGCGACGTAGCGGTCGTGGGTGGCCAGGACGACCACTGCGCCGCGGCGTGCCTCGGCGAGCAGCACATGCAGCACCCGGTCCCGGGTGGCTGCGTCGAGCTCGGCGGTGGGCTCGTCGGCGAGCAGCACCTCCGGGCGGCCGACCACGGCGCGGGCGACGGCGACGCGTTGCTGCTGCCCGCCCGAGAGCTGCTCGACCAGGTGGTCGCCGGCGCCGTCGAGGCCCACGGCGACGAGTGCCTCGTGGGCGCGCTCGCGCACCTCGCCGCGGGGCAGCCCTTGGGCCTGGAGCACGAGCTCGACGTTTTCGGCAGCCGACAGCAGCGACACCAGGCCGTAGCCCTGCAGGACGAGTCCGCAGCGATGCCGCAGCCCGCGGGACCGCGGGCCGACGACGGCGTCCTCCCAGACGATGCTGCCGGTCGTGACCGGTTCCAGTGCGGCCAGCGCGGCGATGAGGGTCGACTTGCCCGACCCCGAAACCCCCGTGATGGCGGTGATCTCGCCGGCGGGTGCAGTGACCGTGACGTCGTCGAGCACCTGCCGACCGGCGCGCACGACACCCACGGACCGGGCCGCGACGAAGCGGGTCACGACACGATCTCGCCGTCGCGCAGAGCCAACGTGCGGTCGACCTGCGAGGCGATGTGCTCGTCGTGCGTGACGACGACGATCGTCGTGCCGCCGGCGGCAGCTGTGACGAGCATCTCGACGACGTGAGCACGGTTGACCGCGTCCAGCTGGCTCGTCGGCTCGTCGGCCAGCAGCAGCCCTGGTGCCCCGGCCAGACCGACGGCGAGGGACAGCCGCTGCTGCTCGCCGCCGGACAGCGCCCCGAGCCGGGACCGCCGGACATGGCCCAACCCGAGCTGCTCGAGCAAGTCGGCGGGCGATCGCAGCCGGTCGCGACGGTCGCGCGGCACCGCCCGCTGCGCGAAGCGCACGTTGTCCTCCGCGTTGGCGTAGGGCAGCAGGTTGCGCGCCGGCCCTTGCATGACGACGCCGACCTCTCGGGCCCGGAGCGCGAGCAGGGCCCGCTCGCTCATCGCGCTGACGTCCTGACCGCCGATGAGGGCCCGCCCCGACGTCGGCTTCTGCAGCCCGGCGAGCAGAGTGAGCAGGCTCGACTTGCCCGAGCCGGACGGCCCGAGCAGGGCCATCGACGACCCGGCCGCGATCTCCAGGTCGACGCCGCGCAGTGCGTGCACCTGCTCGCCGTCGACCTCGTAGACCATCTCGAGCGCCTCGACGCGCACGTCCAGGCCGGTCATGGCGCGGCCTCCCGGAGCAGCCCGGGGCGGGCCTGCCGCAGCAGGCCCAGGGCGGCGCCGGCGGCCGTGGCGACGACGACAGCCGCGAGGACGACGAGGAAGAGCGTCAGGCCACCGACGTGCGGTGCATACCTCAGCGCCGGGGCGCCGCCCTCGGGCAGCTCCGGTACGGCGGGAAGGACGAGCAGGGCAGCGGCCAGACCGCCGGTGACGCCGAGGACGAGGGCGGTCCCGAGGACGAGGAGCTGCTCCCCGACCGCGGCCGCCAGCAGACTGCGTCGGGGCGCCCCGACGACCAGCATGGCGGCCAGCTCGAAGGACCGGCGCCGGCCGGACAGGTAGAGGGCCACGGCCGTCGCCCCCGCCGCCAGCACGGCCGCAGCCGCTGCGGCGAAGGCGAACAGCAGCAGGCCGAGCGCGGGCGCGGACCGGTCGAGAAGGGCGCGCTGCGCGGTCGTCGTACGGGTGTCGACGATCTGGAGCCCGGTGGCACGCAGCCGCTCCACCGCGTCGCGGGGCGCGGCGTCGGAGAGCCACACCTGCTGGGTGGCGAACTCCTCGAACCGCGGCAGCGCGATCCTGACGAAGTCGAGGTCGACCAGCGAGGACTGCTGTCCCTGCTGGGGCACGACGTCGACCGCCGTGACCGGGTCGATCGGCACGGACAGGCCGTCGAAGTTCGCGACCGCAGGAAGGGCCGGGTCCAGGACCGCGTCCCTGCCCGCGGCAACGTGCAGCGGCCACGGCAGGGTGCTGCGCAGCAGCACGGGCACATCACCGCCGCTGACCGAGAAGCGCCACGTGAGGCCGTTCGGCAGGGGGGTCACCTCGCTCGTCGCGGGGCTGCTCACCAGCTGCTGGTGCCAGGCACCCGGCTCTCCGAGGTCGACGGGCAGCAGGTGCCACGCTCCAGCACGATGGTCGGAGATGCCGCTGATCCGTAGTGCGCCCTTCACGTCGGCGCCCGACTGGCCGCCCGGGGGGACGACGATCCCGTCGAGGGTGCAGCCGGTCCCGCAGGCAGGCAGCCGGGCCGCGTAGCGGTGCGTTCCCGCACGCAGCTCACCCAGCGGCAGCGTCTGCTGACCATGTGCCCCGGTCACCAGCAGCTGCACATCATGCGTCGGCGTCGGCAGGGTCACCGGGGTGAGGTCGACGGCCACGGCGTCCCCGGTCAGCAGCAGGCGCGAGGGTGCCGGGCCGCCGATGGCCGCGGCGAGCTTCGGCTGGGAGAGGGGGGCGAAGTCGTCTCGCCAGTGGGCCACGTGCGCGAAGGCGTCGCTGTCGACCGCGAGCACCGTGCCGCGCATCCCGCCGAACGGCAGCCACAGCTCCGCAGCCATCGCCCAGGTCCCGTCGGGGTCGACGCGGCGCACCAGTCGGCGCAGGTCGGCGGTCCCCTCGGTGCGCACGATGACGACCTTCGCTGCACCGACGTCGGTGCTGGCTCGCTCTGCGCGGTTGCCCGCCGCGACGAGGGACCCGTCGACGGCGAAGGTCGCGAGGCCGACGGCCACGGCCAGCAGCGCCGCGAGCCGCAGCCCGGCCGGGCGACGTGCCACCGTCCGGACCGCGAGGAAAGGTCCCAGTCGGCTGCTCGCGCGGGTGCGTCGTACCAGCGTCGCGCAGACAGCGGGGAGCAGGCGCACCCCGAGGACCGCGACGACGACCACCAGCAGCAGCGGCACCAGCAGCGGCAGCGCGCTGTGCGAGCCCTCGTGCAGGACGCCGCGGGAGAGCAGCGCGACCAGGCCGATGAGGGAGCCCATCCCGACGAGCATCTCGATGACGGTGCCGGCGCGACCGGGCTGCACGTCGCCCGTCCGCCGCCACTGCTCCAGAACAGGCCGGGTCAGCAGCCGTCGGCCTGCGTAGGCGGCGGCGACCAGCCCGCCGGCCAGGGCGCCCGCCGCGGCCAGCAGCGAGGGGCTCCGGATGACGACCGGCGTGCCGGGCGCGAGCACCGCGTCCCCGAGCAGCCGCACCGCGACGTCGGCGGCGAGCAGACCCAGGGGTACGGCGAGGACCAGCAGCACGATCGGCTCGAGCAGTCCCAGCAGCAGCGTCGGGCCGGCCCGGTAGCCGCGCAGCTTCGCGAGCGCGACCTCGCCGCCGCGTGCCTCGCTGGCGTCGGCGACGACCAGCCGCAGCACCACGAAGGCCAGCGCGACGAGCTGCAGGGTCACGACGAGCACCGACCGCCCGAGGTCGCGCCGGTCGGCGTCGGCCTTGTCGAGGACGGTTGGGAGCGATGTGAGGGCGCGGGTGCCGTCCTGACCGGCCTCGAGCGTGTTGGTGAAGTGCGTGACCTGGGCCCGCAGCCGCGCCTCGTCGTCGAGCCGGACGGTCGCGGGATCGAGGCGGTACTGCGCCACCGCGGTGAGGTAGGCGGTCGCGGGCAGGTGGTCGGCGCCGTCGCGCGACAGGAACGTCGCGTCGAGGGTGTCGGGCTGGTCGTTGTTGCCGCTGTGCGCCTCGAAGTACGGCCCGTCGAACCAGTACGGGTCGGCCTCCGGCAACGCGTAGGTCCCGACGACCCTGACCCTCACGCTGCCCCCGGGCTGGGAGCACGCCCCGAAGTAGGTCTGTGCGCCGGGGCAGCCGGTGATCTGCGACCCGATGCCGAAGCCGGTGCTGCGCATCATCCGGGTGCTGATCAGCGCGTCCTGCGGGCCGGTCGGGCAGTGGCCGGCGGTGATGCGGAGGTGCTCGCAGGCGCCTTCGCGCCAGAGCAACCGGGTGCGCGCGGGTCCCTGCTTCCCGCCGGCGTCCAGGCTGTTCTGCAGCGACAGCACCCGGCGCGTGTGGGCGAACGGCGGCCCGGCCTTGGCCAGCTGCTTCTGCAGGCTGCCGAGGGGGTCGTTCTGCGGCAGGTCGGCAGAGGTCACCTCGATGCCGGACGTGCTGACCGGCGCCGCGGTGAGAGCGTCGCGGAGCACGGACTCTCCGCCCGCGCGCTGGTAGAGCGCGCCGGCGGCCGCGGCCGCGGTCGTGATCGTCGCGACCAGCAGCACCGCGAGGGACACCCCGCGCCGATACCAGAGGGCGCGCAGCGCGAGGGTCAGGCTCGGCACCGGCGCATCCTGCCAGCCGCTCGGCGGCCGGCGCCGAAGCTGGCCGATCCGTGCCCGGACCGTTGCCGCCCCGTGATCCGGCAGCGGCACCTGACAGAGCACCGACGGGCGCGGGCCAGTCGCCGTGATCGACGGAGGCTTTGCGTTGTGCCGAGGCCTTCGAGAGTGCCTCAACTCTCCGTCGATCAACAGCTGAGGGGCCAGGTCAGCGGACGGTGACTGAGGTCGTCCTGATGACCCGGGTGCTGCCGTCGCCTCCCAGCAGGAACGCGGTCACCGTGTGGGCGCCGGGCGTGGCGTGGAACGCGAAGGAACCGTGGACGAGACAGCCGTCGAGCAGCGTGGGCCCGTCGAGCAGTGCCGGCGTCGGTGCCGTCGGGCTGTCCAGTGCCAGCGCGACCCGCGCGGTCTGCGGCCCCGACGCCGACCAGGTGACGGGGGCATCGTGGTCGATGGTCGTCGACCCGAGCACGAACGCAGGCGTGGTGCAGGACGCCTTGAGGGTCGGCGTCGGGCTGCTGCCGCCCTTGGCGATCGCGGCGGCCACGACGAGGATCCCGAAGAAGAGCAGCAACCTGGGTGCCCGCCACGAGCTCGGCGGCACCGCCGCCTCGGCCAGCTGTGCGTACTGCGGATCGACGCGCCGAGCCGCCCGCTCGAACGGGTCGAGGGGCGGCTCGGGAGGGCGCTTCCAGGCCACTAGTCCGAGGGTCCGGCCTCGGCGTCGCCCTGTGCCTCCGGGGAGAGCTGCGGTGTGTCGGCGGCAGCCGTCGCATCGGGCGTCGGCGCCACCGGGCCGGCGCCGACGGGCACGGGCTTCTTCAGCGAGCGGGCCAGGATCTGGCTCACGTCGAGGACCTCGATCTCCTCGCGGGCCTCACCGCTCTGCTTCTTCGCCGTGACGGCATCGCTCAGCATCGTGATGCAGAACGGGCACGCGGTGCTGATGATGTCGGAGTCGGTGGCGAGGGCCTCGTCGGTGCGCTCCACGTTGATGCGCTTGCCGATCTTCTCCTCCATCCACATCCGCGCACCGCCGGCGCCGCAGCAGAAGCCGCGCTCCTTGCAGCGGGGCATCTCGGTGGTGACCAGGCCCTGGACGGCCTCGAGGATCTCGCGCGGCGGCGTGTAGACCCGGTTGTGCCGGCCGAGGTAGCAGGGGTCGTGGTAGGTCACGCTCTTGTCGACCGGCTCGACCGGCGTCAGGTGGCCCTCGGCGACGAGCTTGCCGAGCAACTGCGTGTGGTGCACGACCTCGTAGTCGCCGCCGAGCTGCGGGTACTCGTTCTTGATGGTGTTGAAGCAGTGCGGGCAGGTCGCCACGATCTTCACGCCGGTGTCCCGGGAGGCGCCGACCGAGTTGAGGACCTCGACGTTCTGCTGGGCGAGCATCTGGAAGACGAACTCGTTGCCGAGGCGACGGGCCGGGTCACCGGTGCAGGACTCCATCGCGCCGAGGACCGCGAACTCGACGCCGGCGGTGTGCAGCAGCTCGGCGAACGCGCGGCTGACCTTCTTCGACCGGTCCTCGAGACCGCCCGCGCAGCCGACCCAGAACAGGTACTCCACCTCGTCCGGGATGGTGCCCTCGACGACCTTGACCTCGAAGGGCAGACCGTCCATCCACTCGGTGCGGGAGCTGTTGTTCATGCCCCACGGGTTGCCCTTGTTCTCGAGGTTGCGCAGCATCACGCCGGCCTCGCTGGTGAACGCGGACTCGATGAGCACCTGGTAGCGGCGCATGTCGAGGATGTGGTCGACGTGCTCGATGTCCACCGGGCACTGCTCGACGCACGCGCCGCAGGTCGTGCAGGACCACAGCACGTCCGGGTCGATGACGCCGCCCTGGGCCTCAGTGCCGACCAGCGGACGCTCGTACTGCGCCTTGTTGCTGCCGACGATCCGGCCGTACCCGGACTCCGGCACCTCGTGGCCGTGCGCGGCCTCGGCCGGTGCGGTCTCCAGGGCCTTTTCCTTGTCGGCGGCCAGGAGGTACGGAGCCTTCGCGAACAGGTGGTCGCGCAGGCCCATGATGAGCAGCTTCGGGCTGAGCGGCGTGCCGGTGTTCCAGGCCGGGCACTGCGACTGGCAGCGGCCGCACTCGGTGCAGGTGGCCATGTCGAGCAGCGCG
>JAODND010000061.1 GCA_025465465.1 Frankiales bacterium
CGGCTCGGCCTCGACCTTGGCGTGCCGGGGCGGCAGGGCCAGCCGCAGCACGTCGTAGAGCGAACCCGCCGTGCGGTCCGCGACCACCCGGGCCAGCGCGGCGACCTCGGGCGTGAGGACCTGCTCAGGACTCACCAGCGACTGCAGCGGCAGCAGCGTGCCCTCGTGGTCGGACGCGTCGAGGCGCCCGAGCACGATGCCGTCGACGAGCCGGCCGCTGAAGCGGACCCGCACCCGGCAGCCGGGCTCGGCAGCCGCCATGCTCGCGGGCACGAGGTAGTCGAAGGGCTGGTCGAGGTGGGCGACGCCGGTGTCGACCACGAGGCGCGCCACCGGCCGGTCGTCGGTGAGGGCGAGCGGCTTCTTGGCACGCGGCTTCGGGGTGACCCCGAGGTCCAGCTGCTCACTCACGGCCGCGAGGCTATGCGGCCGCGCCGACGCCCCGCTCTGGCGTGATCACCTGTTGATCACCGGGAGGGGGGTCAGACGCCGGCGGCCTTCTTGAGCAGGTCGGCACGGTCGGTGGACTCCCAGGTGAAGTCCTTGTCCTCGCGGCCGAAGTGGCCGTAGGCCGACGTGGCGCCATAGATCGGGCGCAGCAGGTCGAGGTCGCGAATGATCGCGGCCGGCCGGAGGTCGAACACCTCGGTGATGGCCTGCTGCAGGACCGAGTCCTCCACCGTGCCGGTGCCGAAGGTGTCGACGAACAGCCCGACGGGCTCGGCCTTGCCGATCGCGTAGGCGACCTGGACCTCGCACTCGGTGGCGAGCCCGGCGGCCACGACGTTCTTGGCGACCCAGCGCATCGCGTAGGCGGCGGAGCGGTCGACCTTGGAGGGGTCCTTGCCGGAGAAGGCGCCGCCGCCGTGACGGGCATAGCCGCCGTAGGTGTCGACGATGATCTTGCGACCGGTGAGGCCGGCATCGCCCATCGGTCCGCCGATGACGAACTTGCCGGTGGGGTTGACGAGCAGCCGGTAGCCGTCGGTCTCGATGCCGAGGCCCTCGAGCTCGGGGTCGACGACGTGCTCCTTGATGTCAGGGGTCAGCAGGGAGGCGATGTCGATGTCCTCGGCGTGCTGGCTCGAGACGACGACGGTGTCGAGGCGGACGGGCCTGCCGTCGACGTACTCGATCGTGACCTGGGTCTTGCCGTCGGGGCGGAGGTAGGGGATCACGCCGTCCTTGCGGACCTTGGTGAGCCGGCGCGCGAGGCGGTGGGCCAGCGCGATCGGGAGCGGCATGAGCTCGGGGGTCTGGTCGCAGGCGAAGCCGAACATCAGACCCTGGTCGCCGGCGCCCTGGAGGTCGAGCTCATCCTGGTCGCCCTCGACTCGATGCTCATAGGCCTCGTCGACGCCTTGGGCGATGTCGGGGCTCTGCGCGCCGATGGAGACGGAGACGCCGCAGCTCTCGCCGTCGAAGCCCTTGCGGCTGCTGTCGTAGCCGATCTCGAGGATGGTGTCGCGCACGATGCTCGGGATGTTGGCGTAGCCCTCGGTCGTGACCTCACCCGCGATGTGGACCTGGCCGGTCGTGATCATCGTCTCGACGGCGACGCGGCTCTTGGGGTCCTGCGCGAGGAGCGCATCGAGGATGGCGTCGGAGATGGCGTCGGCGATCTTGTCCGGGTGCCCTTCCGTGACGGACTCGGACGTGAACAGACGACGCGACACAGCTGCTCCAGGAGGGGATGAAGGGACGATCAGGCCGCAGTCTAGTCGCCCACGGTTCCGCAGTCGGAGGTGTAGGCACTCTCGACGGACGGCGTTCCCTGCCTGCCCTTGCCCGTGCGACTGCTGACCAGGACGAGCTGGGTGCCCGAGATCCGGTAGTCGGAGGCGTGCACCGTGAACGTCGTCCCGTCGCTGCTGTCTGCCTGTCGCACCTCGAGCAGGCCCGTCGGCAGGCAGCGGAAGCCGTCGCCGTGGGTGACGCTGCCGCCGATGCCGAGCCGGGCCGGGCCGCCATCGAGCTGCAGCTCCTTGAGCGAGGTGCCGTCGAACCGGTAGGGGGTGGCGAACTGCGTCGAGGCACCCTGGGCGGTCTGCAGGAAGACCTCGGCCCGCCCGTCGCGGTCGATGTCCGCGGTCCCGAGCAGCGCAGCGGGGCGAGGGTCCTCGGCGTGGACCGGCGCGGTGACGACCTTGCCGGTCGACGACAGTGTGACGCGCAGCAGCGTCGCCGACGGCTGGATGACGTCGCGCTTGCCGTCGCCGTCGACGTCACCGTCCGCAGCGGGCACGGCCCGGGCGGGCGTGGCAGTCGCGGTCGGGCTGGGTGTCAGGCTGGGCGTCGAGCTGGGCGCCTCGGTCGTCGGCTCGGCGGTGGGCACGGGGCTGCTCGTGCTGGGTTGTGGCGTCGCCGTCGTGGAGCTGCCGGAGCAGCCCGCCACGATCAGGAGGGGTACGGCGAGGAGGCTGGCGCGCATGGGGTCCACCCCATCACAGCCGGGCCGCCACCAGGTCCCAGACCACATCGGCCAGCGCGTCCTTGGTGACGAGTGGTACGTCGGTCGTGCTCCCGTCCGCACCGAGCACCGTCGCCGCGTTGTGGGTGCCCTCGAAGCCCGTCGGGTGGCCGGACTCCCCCACCTCGTTGACGACAAGGAGGTCACAGCCCTTGCGGGCCAGCTTGGCGCGGCCGTGCTCGATCACGGTGGCGTGGTCGTCACCGGTCTCCGCAGCGAACCCGACGACGATCTGGCCCTGCCCCCGGGCGGCGACGAGCGCAGCCAGGATGTCGGGGTTCTGGACGAACTCGACGTCGAGGGTGTCGGTCTTCTTGCGCTTCACCGCGAGCCGCTCGGCCGGCCGGTAGTCGGCGACGGCGGCGGCCATCACGACGGCGTCGGCGGATCTCGCCTCGGCCAGCACGGCGTCGTGCATCTCCTGCGCACTGGTCACCTTGAGGACCTTGACGCCGGCGGGGTCGGGCAGGCCGCTGCTGGACACCAGGACGACCTCGGCGCCGCGGGCGACCGCCGCCCTGGCCAGCGCATGCCCCTGCCGGCCGCTGGACCGGTTGCCGAGGTAGCGCACCGGGTCGAGGTGCTCGCGGGTCCCGCCGCTGCTGACGACGACCCGGCGCCCGGCGAGGTCGAGATCGGCGCTGCCCCGGGCCAGGACCTGCCGGACGAGGTGCGCGAGCTCCTCCGGCTCCGGGAGCCGGCCCTTGCCGGAGTCCTTGCCCGTGAGCCGGCCGACAGCGGGCTCGACGACGAGGACGCCACGGCTGCGCAGGGTCGCGACGTTGGCCCGGGTGGCCGGGTGCTCCCACATCTCGGTGTGCATCGCCGGCGCCATGACCACCGGACATCGGGCGGTCAGCAGGGTGTTCGTCAACAGGTCGTCTGCCAGGCCGTGGGCAGCCTTGGCGAGCAGGTTGGCGGTGGCCGGGGCGACGACGACGAGGTCGGCCTCCTGGCCGATCCGGACGTGCGGGACCTCGTGCACCCGGTCCCACGTGCTGGCGCTCACCGGCTTGCCCGACAGGGCAGCCCAGGTCGGCGCCCCGACGAAAGCCAGCGCGGCGTCCGTCGGCACGACCGTCACGTCATGACCGGTCTCGGTGAGCTGCCGGAGCAGCTCGACGGCCTTGTAGGCCGCGATGCCCCCGGCGACGCCGAGGACGACCCTGGGCACTTAGCCCTTGTTGTCGGGCGTGTCGACGCCCGCCTCGTGCGTGAGCAGACCGGCGTTGATCTCGCGCAGCGCGATCGACAGCGGCTTCTCCTGGACACCGGTCTCGACGAGCGGACCGACGTACTCCAGAAGGCCCTCGCCGAGCTGGCTGTAGTAGGCGTTGATCTGACGCGCGCGCTTGGCGGCGTAGATGACCAGGCTGTACTTGGAGTCGGTGGCGGCCAGCAGCTCGTCGATGGGCGGGTTGGTGATGCCGATCGGGTTCGCGACGGTGCCAGACACGTGTGTTACTCCAAAGCCTCAGGGGTCGTCATCAACGCTACCAGCGCGTCGGCCGCGCGCTCGATGTCGTCGTTGACGAGCACCGCGTCGAACTCGTCCTCCGCAGCCAGCTCGATGCGCGCGCGATCCAGCCGCTCCCGCACCTTGTCCGGCGACTCGGTGCCCCGACCGCTGAGCCGCCGGGCCAGCTCGTCGAACGACGGCGGTGCGAGGAACACCAGGTGCGCCTGCGGCATGGCGGCCCGGACCTGCCGGGCGCCCTCGATGTCGATCTCCAGCAGCGCGGAGCCGCCAGCAGCCAGCTGTGCCTCGACCGGGGCCCTGGGCGTGCCGTAGGAGGCACCGAGGTGCGCGTCGTGCTCGAGGAGCTCCCCTGCCGCGACCATCCGGTCGAACTCCGGCTGGTCGACGAAGTGGTATTCGACCCCGTCTGTCTCGCCGGGTCGTGGCGTCCGGGTCGTCACGGACACCGACAGCCAGATCTCCGGGTGCCTGCGCCGCACCGCGGCGACGACGCTGCCCTTGCCCACCCCGGACGGGCCGGCGAGGGCGGTGAGGCGGCCCTTCACTGCGACGCCTTCACTCAAAGGCTCTGAGCAGGGCCTCGCGCTGCTTGGCTCCGAGACCCCGCACGCGCCGCGCAGGGGAGATCTCCAGGGTCTCGATGAGCTTCTGGGCACGCACCTTGCCGACACCGGGCATCGCCTCGAGCACCGCGACGACCTTCATCTTCCCGACGGCGTCGTCGGTCTCCCCGCTGTCGAGCGCCTCGGCGAGGCTCGTGCTGCCCGACTTCAGGCGCAGCTTGAGCTCGGCCCGGGCCCGGCGCGCGGCCGCCGCCTTCTCCAGGGCAGCGGCGCGCTGCTCGGGAGTGAGGGGCGGCAGAGCCAACGCGGGATCCTTCGTCGAAAAGAGGTACGGGGCGGCGCGAACCTAGCGAGTCCGCTGGCTCCGCCACAAACGAGGGTCAG
This sequence comes from Frankiales bacterium, assembly GCA_025465465.1. Lineage (GTDB taxonomy): Bacteria > Actinomycetota > Actinomycetes > Mycobacteriales > SCTD01 > RYN-111. The sequence goes on from JAODND010000061.1 coordinate 4,898, forward strand.
GCCGGAGCGCGGCTGGTGAGCGACGCGGCGATGGCCGCAGCGGCCACCCCGGGGTCCGGCGCGCCGGTGATGGGCCGACCGATGACCAGCAGGTCGGCGCCGTCGGCGAGGGCCTGCTCGGGAGTCGCGACCCGGGCCTGGTCCTGCAGGTCGGCACCGGCCGGCCGGACCCCGGGGGTGATGAGGGTGATGCCCGGGCCGACCTCGGCGCGCACAGCTGCGACCTCCTGCGGTGAGCACACCAGCGCACCGGCGCCGGCCTCGACGGCGAGGGCGGCCAGCCGGCGTACTGCGTCGAGGGACGGTCCCTGCAGCCCGACCTCGGCCAGTACGGCCTCGGACAGGCTGGTGAGGATCGTGACCGCGGCGATCGTGACGCCCGGCGCGGCGTCGACCGCGGCGCGCACCATGTCGCGTCCGCCGCTGGCATGGACGGTGAGGTAGGTGGGCTTGAGGCCCGCGACGGCCTTCGCGGCCCCGGCCACCGTGTTGGGGATGTCGTGCAGCTTGAGGTCGAGGAACAGGTCGACGCCGCTGCCGCCACGCACCGTGTCGACCACCGCCGGACCCGTGCGGCAGAACAGCTCGAGGCCGACCTTGACCACCGCGACGTGCGGGGTGACGGCCTGCGCCCAGCGGGCCGCGGTCTCGAGGTCGGGCGCGTCGAGCGCCACCGCGATGGGGGCTCGGCTCACAACTGCTCCTCGTCGTCATGGGCAGGGTCGCCGAGGGTGTCGCCCACGGGGTCAGGTCCCTCGGGCAGGCGGATCTCGGGTGGTCGGTGCGCCAGGCCGACGGCTTCCGCGACGCTGCTGAACCCGCGCTCGGCGAGTGCGACCGCCAGCTCGTCCAGGACGCGGATCGGCGCCCTCGGGTCGCCGAAGACGGTGGTGCCGACGCTGACGGCGTTGGCTCCTGCGAGGACGAACTCGAGGGCGTCGAGCCCGGTGCGGATGCCACCCATTCCGAGGATCGGGATGTCGGGCAGCGCCTGCCGCACCTGCCAGACGGCCCGCACCGCGACCGGCCGGATGGCCGGGCCGGAGAGCCCGCCCGTGATGCCGCCGAGCGCCGGGCGCATCGTGTCCGTGTCGATGACGAGACCCAGCAGCGTGTTGATGAGGCTCAGCCCGTCGGCGCCGGCGTCGACGCAGGCCTTCGCGATCTCGGTGATGTCGGTGACGTCGGGGCTGAGCTTGGCGAAGACCGGGACGCCGGTCGGAGCGGACCGCTTCACCGCTTGCACGACGGCCGCGGACGCCCCGGGGTCGCAGGCGAAGACCTGCCCCCGGTCCTCGACGTTGGGGCAGGAGATGTTGACCTCGATCATCGCGAGGCCCTTGGCCCCCCGCAGCTTCGCCGCGAGCTTGGCGTAGTCCTCCACGCTGCCACCGGCGATGCTCACGACCGCGCGGGCCCCTCGCTGGGCGAGCCAGGCGAGGTCCTTGTCGAGGAAGGCGTCGATGCCGGGGCCCTGCAGGCCGATGCTGTTGAGCATCCCGCTCGGGGTCTCGGCCATCCGGGGGGTGGCGCGGCCCGACCGCGGCGCGAGCATGATCGACTTGGTGACGATGCCACCGAGCTGGGAGACGTCGAAGAACTGGTCGAGCTCCTGGCCCGCGGCGGCACAGCCGGAGGCGGTGAACACCGGGTTGGGGAACGTCACCGAGCCGAGCTGCGTGGTGAGGTCGACGTCGGGGCGGGTGAAGGCCGCTTCGGTCTTGCGGACGGTCAGCTCGGTCATCAGTGGCCTGCCTGTGCGGTGATGGACCCGACCACGTCCTCGGGGATGGTGCCGACGTCGCTCCAGCGGACCCGGTCGCCGAGGAACACCGGGCCCTCGACGCAGGATCGCAACATCCTGGTCTTGCCGTCGTCGCCGATCACGGGCAGTACGCAGGTCATGCAGACGCCGATGCCGCAGGCCATCGACTCCTCGACGGCGACCTGGCACGGGATGCCACGGGATGAGCAGATCTCGGTGACGGCTCGGAGCATCGCCATCGGGCCGCAGGCATAGACGACATCTGACTGGGTGCGGTCGAGAAGCTCGGGCAGCACGTCGCTGACGCGACCCCGACGGCCCGACGATCCGTCGTCGGTCGTGACCTCGATGCTGGTGGCGATGCGCTTGGCGTCGAGCTGACCGAACAGCCGGTGCTGGTCGCCCGCGCCGAGCACGAAGTCGACGCGGCACCCGCGCTCCCGCAGCAGGCTCGCCAGTGGCAGCAGCGGCGCGCTGCCGTAGCCACCCCCGACGAGCGTCGCCGTGACCCGCTCGGCGGGAAGCCGGAACGGCTTGCCGAGCGGTCCCACGAGGTCGAGCTTGTCCTGAGGCCGGCGGCGCGCGAGCCAGGCGGTCCCCTTGCCGTGCACGGAGAAGATGAACTCGACGGTGCCGCCGTAGACACCTCGTTCCTTGACGTCGTAGATGGCGAACGCCCGGCGCAGCAGCATGCTCGACTCCGGGCCGCCGACCTGCACCGCGACGAAGTGGCCAGGCCTGGTCAGCTCCGCCATGCCGGGTGCGACGACGGTCATGGCGAAGTAGGCGCCGACCCTGCGGATCGACAGGACCTCGCCTTGCACCTGGACGGGCATCAGGCCTCCTTGCTGGTTGCGCGTGCGGCGGTGATGACGGCGTGGTGCTCCTGCAGTGACGTGACCCCGATGTCACCACGCACCAGCGCTTCGATGCCCTGGACGCAGGCGGCGGCGGCCTGGATGGTCGTGATGCACGGGACGCCGCGGGTGACCGCGGCGGTGCGGATCTCATAGCCGTCGAGTCGCGCGCCGACCCCGAACGGGGTGTTGAAGATGAGGTCGATCTCCCCCGCCAGCACCATCGGCACCACGTCGTCACCGAGGCCGTGCGAGTGCTTCCCGACGACCTGGGCCACGACCCCGTTGCGGCGCAGCACCTCGGCGGTCCCCTCGGTCGCGAGGATCTCGAAGCCGAGGTCGGACAGCCGCTTGACCGGGAAGATCATCGCCCGCTTGTCCCGGTTGGCCACCGACACGAACACCCGGCCCTTGGTGGGCAGGTCGCCGTAGGCCGCCGTCTGGCTCTTGGCGAAGGCGGTGCCGAACACCGCATCGATGCCCATGACCTCGCCGGTGCTCTTCATCTCCGGGCCGAGGATCGTGTCGACCCCGCGGAAGCGACCGAACGGCAGCACCGCCTCCTTGACCGAGATGGGCGCCTCCAGCGGCAGGTTGCCCCCGTCGCCCGTCGCCGGCAGCAAGCCCTCCCCGCGCAGCTCGGCGATGGTGGTGCCGAGCATGACCCGGGCGCAGGCCTTGGCGAGCGGGACCGCGGTCGCCTTGCTCGTGAACGGCACCGTGCGGCTGGCCCGTGGGTTGGCCTCGAGGACGTAGAGCACGTCGTCCTTGAGGGCGTACTGCACGTTGAGCAGCCCACGCACCCCGATCCCGCGGGCGATGATCTCGGTGCTGGCGCGGATCCGGTCGAGGTCACTGCGGCCCAGGGTGATCGGCGGCAGCGCACACGCGGAGTCACCCGAGTGGATGCCGGCCTCCTCGATGTGCTCCATGACCCCACCGAGATAGAGCTCCTCGCCGTCGAACAGCGCGTCGACATCGATCTCGATCGCGTCCTCGAGGAAGCGGTCGACCAGCACCGGCGTGTCCGGGCCGACGATCGTGCTGCGGTCCATGTAGTCGCGGAGCATCTCGTCGCTGTAGACGATCTCCATCCCGCGACCGCCGAGGACGTAGGACGGCCGGACGAGGACCGGGTAGCCGACGTCGGCCGCGATCCGAGAGGCGTCGTCGTAGGAGGTGGCCATCCCGCTCTTGGGCGACGGCAGACCGCCCTCCACCATCACCTTGCCGAAGGCGTCGCGGTCCTCGGCGAGGTGGATCGCCTCCGGGCTGGTCCCGACGATGGGGACGCCGCAGTCCTTGAGCTCCTGGGCCAGCCGCAGCGGGGTCTGCCCGCCCAGCTGCACGACCACTCCGATGACGCGGCCGCCGCCGGCACGCGCCGACTCCTGCTCGGCGTGCACGACCTCCAGGACGTCCTCGACGGTGAGCGGCTCGAAGTAGAGCCGGTCGCTCGTGTCGTAGTCGGTCGAGACCGTCTCGGGGTTGCAGTTGACCATGACCGTCTCGTAGCCGGCGTCGTGCAGCGCGAAGGAGGCGTGCACGCAGGCGTAGTCGAACTCGATGCCCTGGCCGATGCGGTTGGGACCGCTGCCGAGGATGAGCACCTTGTCCTTCGCCGACGGTGCGACCTCGTTCTCCTCGTCGTAGGAGGAGTAGTGGTAGGGCGTCTCAGCGGCGAACTCGGCGGCGCAGGTGTCGACGGTCTTGAAGACCGGCCGGAGTCCCAGCCGGTGCCTCAGGTCGCGCACCTCGCGCTCGCTCCGTCCGGTCACCGCGGCGATCTGCAGGTCACTCGTGCCGAGCCGCTTTGCCTTGCGCAGCAGGGCTTCTGACAGCTCTTCTGTCTCCAGGCGGTGGCGCAGCTCGGTCAGCTGGAGCAGCTGGTCGAGGTACCACGGGTCGATCTTGGTGGCCTCGAAGACCTCCTCGACTGTGGCCCCGCGGCGCAGCGCCAGCTCGACAGCGTGCAGCCGGCCGTCGGTCGGGGTCGCGATCTGCCGGAGCAGGTCGTCCTTCGTCGTGTCCGGGTCGGGCTGCGTCCAGAAGCCGCTCGGCGACTGCTCCAGGGAGCGCATCGCCTTCTGCAGCGCCTCGACGAACGACCGCCCGATGCTCATCGCCTCACCGACGGACTTCATCGTGGTCGTCAGCTCGGGATCCGTGCCGGGGAACTTCTCGAACGCGAACCGCGGGATCTTCACGACGACGTAGTCGAGGGTCGGCTCGAACGACGCCGGCGTCTCGCGGGTGATGTCGTTGGGGATCTCGTCGAGGGTGTAGCCGATGGCGAGCTTCGCCGCGATCTTCGCGATCGGGAAGCCGGTCGCCTTCGACGCCAGTGCACTCGAGCGGCTCACCCGCGGGTTCATCTCGATGACGATGACCCGGCCGTCCTCGGGGTTCACCGCAAACTGGATGTTGCAGCCGCCGGTGTCGACGCCCACCTCGCGGATGACGTCGATCGCGATGTCCCGGAGCTTTTGGTACTCGCGGTCGGTCAGCGTCATCGCCGGGGCGACGGTGATCGAGTCGCCCGTGTGCACGCCGAGCGGGTCGAGGTTTTCGATCGAGCAGACGACGACCACGTTGTCGTGCTTGTCGCGCATCAGCTCGAGCTCGTACTCCTTCCAGCCGAGGATCGACTCCTCGAGGAGCACCTCGGTCGTCGCGCTGGCGTGCAGCCCGCCGCCGCCGATGCGCCGGAGGTCCTCCTCGTCGAACGCGATGCCGCCGCCGGCCCCACCCATCGTGAACGACGGCCGGACCACGACCGGGTAGCCGAGCTGCTCCACCGCGGCCAGCAGCTCGTCCATGGTGTGGCAGACGGCGCTCTGCGCGCTCTCGGCGCCGATCGTCTCCACGACCTCCTTGAACGCCTGCCGGTCCTCGCCCTTGCGGATCGCCTCGACATCGGCACCGATCAGCTCGACGCCGTACTGCTCGAGGATGCCGCTCGCGTGCAGCGCCATCGCGGCGTTCAGTGCGGTCTGCCCGCCGAGGGTCGGGAGCAGCGCGTCGGGGCGCTCCTTCTCGATGACCTTGGTGACGAACTCCGGCGTGATCGGCTCGATGTAGGTCGCGTCGGCGAACTCCGGGTCGGTCATGATGGTGGCTGGGTTCGAGTTGATCAGGGTGACCCGGAGTCCCTCGGCCTTGAGCACCCGGCAGGCCTGTGTGCCCGAGTAGTCGAACTCCGCGGCCTGCCCGATGAGGATCGGCCCCGAGCCGATGACCAGGATGTGCTTGAGGTCCTCTCTCCTAGGCACGGGCCGCCGCCATCAGGTCGCAGAACCGGTCGAACAGGTAGCTCGCATCGTGCGGGCCCGCGGCGGCCTCGGGGTGGTATTGCACCGAGAAGGCGCGGAGCACGCCGTCGCGACGGAGCTCGAGCCCCTCCACCACGTCATCGTTGAGGCAGACATGGCTGACCGACGCCTCGCCCCACGGCGTCGGGGTGCCGCGATCGAGCGGGGCGTCGACGGCGAAGCCGTGGTTGTGGGCCGTCACCTCCACCTTGCCCGTGGTGCGGTCCATGACGGGCTGGTTGATGCCGCGATGGCCGTACTTCAGCTTGAAGGTCCCGAACCCGAGGGCCCGTCCGAACAGCTGGTTGCCGAAGCAGATGCCGAAGTAGGGGATCCCCTCCTCGAGCAGCGACTGCAGGACCGTGACGTCGTAGGTCGCCGGGTCGCCCGGGCCGTTGCTGTAGAACAGCCCGTCGGCGCCGACCGCACGGATCTGCTCGGCGGACGCGCCTGCCGGCAGCACGACGGTCTCGATGCCGCGCTGCGCCATCATCCGCGGGGTGTTGGCCTTGATGCCGAGGTCGAGCGCCGCGACGGTGAAGCGCTTGTCACCCACTGCCGGCACGGTGTAGGCCGCACTGGTGGAGACCTCGCCGCAGAGGTCGGCGCCCTCCATCTGCGGGCTGGCGAGCACCCGGTCGAGGGCGTCGTCCGGGAGGGCACCGCTGAAGATCCCCACCCGCATCGCGCCGCGCTCGCGCAGGTGCCGGGTCAGGGCGCGGGTGTCGATGCCGCTGATGCCGACGACCCCCTGCGCGGACAGCTCGTCGTCGAGCGACCGGATGCTGCGCCAGCTGCTGCGGACCCTCGACGGCTCGCGCACGACATAGCCGCTGACCCAGATCCGGCTGCTCTCGGCATCCTCGTCGTTGACGCCCGTGTTGCCGATCTGCGGAGCGGTCATCACCACGACCTGGCGGTGGTACGACGGGTCGGTGAGCGTCTCCTGGTAGCCGGTCATGCCGGTGCTGAAGACGGCTTCGCCGAAGGTCTCGCCGATGGCGCCGTAGGCCTCCCCGCGAAACGTGCGGCCGTCCTCGAGGACGAGCAGGGCCTGGGTCATGCGGCCTCCAGCAGGGCTTCGGTCACGGCGATGCGCAGTCGGGGGTGAGCGGCAGGATCGTCGGCGCGGAAGGCAGTCGCCAGCTCGCGGTCTCCGAGCTGCCAGGTGAGGACCAGCATCCCGGTGCTGACGACCTTGCCTGCCAGGGACTGCTCGACCGTCACCCCACGCAGGTCGGCCCTGGGGACGAAGACCTCGGGCAGGCCGTCGCGGAGCACGTGCACCCCGTCCTCGGCCAGGCACAGCTCACCGGTTGCCCGGTCGCTGAGGTGGTGGACCGCGATCCGGTCGAGCCAGTCGCCGGCAGCCGTCGTCCCGACATACAGGCCCGGCACCCAGTCGACGAGGACGTGCGCCGTGCCGTCCGAGACCGGTGGCGGGGCCACGTCGGACTGACGGCGGAGCCGCGACCGCCAGCCGCGCGCCATGAGGGAGTAGCCGACGGTGCAGAACACGATCGTGCAGAGGGTCAGGAAGAGGCGCTCCATCAGACGGGCTTGCCCTCCCTCGCGGTGAGCGCGCCGCGCAGGAACGTGGCCTTGACGCGGGCCGGCAGGTGGTGGCCGGCGAAGGGCGTGTTGCGGCTGCGGGAGGCCATGGTGGCCGGGTCGACGACCCAGGGGGCGGCCGGGTCGACCACGGTCAGGTTGGCGGGCTCGCCGACGGCGAGCGGGCGGCCGTGGCCCTCGAGGCGGCCGATGCGCGCCGGCGCCTCGCTCATCCGCTCCGCGACCTGCCGCCAGGTGAGCCGACCGGGCTCGACCATGGTCTGCGCGACCACGGCGACCGCGGTCTCGAGACCGGTCATGCCCATCGCCGCGGCGCCCCACTCGGTCTCCTTGTCCTCCAGGGCGTGTGGCGCATGGTCGGTGGCCACGGCATCGATCGTCCCGTCGGCCAGGCCCTCGCGGAGGGCGTCGATGTCGACCTGGGTGCGCAACGGCGGGTTGACCTTGAACGTCGGGTCGTAGGAGTGCGCACAGTCGTCGGTGAGCAGCAGGTGGTGCGGCGTCACCTCCGCGGTCACGTCCCAGCCCTTGCCCTTGGCCCAGCGGATCAGCTCGACGCTGCCGGCCGTGCTGACGTGGCAGACGTGCAGTCGACCGCCCACATGCCCGGCAAGCAGGCAGTCGCGGGCGATGATCGCCTCCTCCGCCACGGCAGGCCATCCGGTGAGCCCCAGCAGGCTGCTGTTGATGCCCTCGTTCATCTGGGCGCCGTCGGTGAGGCGTGGTTCTTGCGCGTGCTGGGCGATCACGCCGTCGAAGGCCTTGACGTATTCCAGGGCCCGGCGCATCAGAGAGGCGTCGCTGACGCACTTGCCGTCGTCGGAGAACACCCGGACGCGTGCGGCGGAGTCGGCCATCGTGCCGAGCTCCGCCATGTCCTTGCCCTCGAGGCCGACCGTGACCGCACCGACCGGGAAGACGTCGCACCGGGCGTACTCCTGGCCGAGCCGCCAGACCTGCTCGACCACCCCTGCGGTGTCGGCGACCGGCGTGGTGTTGGCCATCGCGTGGACCGCGGTGAAGCCGCCGACCGCGGCCGCCTGGGTGCCGGTGTCGACGGTCTCGGCGTCCTCGCGGCCGGGTTCGCGCAGGTGGGTGTGCAGGTCGACGAGTCCGGGCAGCAACACGCAGCCGCTGGCGTCGAGCTCGTCGTCGCCGGAGAGTCCGCTGCCGATCGCGGTGATCGTGCCCTCATCGAGCACGACGTCGACGGGCTCCCCCTCGCCGTACAGGGTGACGTTCTTGATGACCCAGCTCATGCTTCGGCACTCCCGATGGCTGACTCGGACCCACCGAGCAGCAGGTAGAGGACAGCCATCCGGACGCTGACGCCGTTGGTGACCTGGTCGACGATCGTGGAGCGCAGGCCGTCGGCGACCTCACTCGCGATCTCCATGCCGCGGACCATCGGACCGGGGTGCATGACGATGGTGTGGTCCTGCAGGGTCTGCACCCGGTCGACGTCGAGGCCGTAGCGGCGGGAGTACTCGCGGGCGCTGGGGAAGTAGGCCGCGCCCATCCGCTCGCGCTGGACCCGCAGCATCATCACGACGTCGCTCTTGGGAAGCACCGCATCGAGGTCGTAGGAGACGTCCGCCGGCCAGGTGTCGACGCCGGTCGGCAGCAGCGTCGGTGGGGCGACCAGGGTCACCTCGGCACCGAGGGTCTTGAGGAGCAGCACGTTGGAGCGGGCCACCCGGCTGTGCAGGATGTCGCCGACGATGGTGACCTTGAGCCCCTCGACGCGGCCGAGCTTCTGGCGCATCGTGAAGGCGTCGAGCAGGGCTTGCGTCGGGTGCTCGTGGGTGCCGTCGCCGGCGTTGACGACGGAGCCGCGCACGATCCGGGCCAGGTTGACGGGGGCACCCGACCAGCTGTGCCGGATGACGACCGCGTCGCTGCCCATGGCCTCCAGCGTCAGCGCGGTGTCCTTGAGCGTCTCGCCCTTGGAGACGCTCGACCCCTTGGCCGCGAAGTTGATGACGTCGGCGCTCAGCCGCTTGGCGGCGAGCTCGAAGCTGGTCTTGGTGCGGGTCGAGTCCTCGAAGAACAGGTTGACGACGGTCCGGCCGCGCAGCGTCGGGAGCTTCTTGACCGTGCGGTCGCTGACCTGCGCCATCTCGTTGGCGGTGTCGAGGATGAGGGTGGCGTCCTCGAGGCTCAGGTCGGCGGCCGACAGCAGGTGCCGGTTCACGTCGCCGCCGGCCCGAGGAGCACGGCGTCGGACCCGTCGGTCTCGCTGAGCAGCACGTGGATGGTCTCCCGCAGCGACGTCGGGATGTTCTTGCCGACGTAGTCGGCACGGATCGGCAGCTCACGGTGGCCTCGGTCGACCAGCACCGCGAGCTGCACGGCGCGGGGGCGGCCGAGGTCGGCCAGCGCGTCGAGGGCGGCCCGCACGGTGCGGCCCGAGAACAGCACGTCGTCGACGAGCACGACGAGCTTGTCGTCGATGCCGTCGGCCGGGACGTCGGTCGCCTCGAGCGCTCGCGGCGACTTCATCCGCAGGTCGTCTCGGTAGAGCGTCACGTCGAGGCTGCCGGTCGGGACGGCGAAGCCCTCGAAGGCCAGCACGCGGGCCGCCAGCCGCCTCGCGAGGTGGGGGCCGCGGGTCGGGATACCGAGCAGCACGACATCGGTGCCGCCCCCGGTCTTCTCCAGCAGCTCGTGGGCCATCCGGTCGACCACGCGGGACACAGCGGGAGCGTCGAGGACGGGCCGCGCCGCGGCAGGGTCCCCCGTCACGGGGCGATCAGAAGCAGCCGTCACCGGCTGTACCTCCTTCCCCGCCTCACGGGACGGGCTCGGTGGAGATGCAGTGCCAACCTACCAGCCGGAGCAAAACCCCTTCAGGTGCTTGACCGCTTCCGCTCCGCGCCTCTATCGTGACTGTCTGTAATCGGCGAGGCATCGACGCCGGGGGGTGAACGGTCACCCAGCTCCCACCAGGGAGCGTCCCCCGGTCGAGCCAGTGGTGAGACCGACGCCGCACCGCACGCAGGGTGTACGTCGAGAGGTCCCAGCCGACATGAGTGACTACGCAAAGGCCCTCGGGGCCCGCTTGCGGGCGATCCGCACCCAGCAGGGACTGTCCCTGCACGGTGTCGAGGAGAAGAGTCAGGGCCGCTGGAAAGCAGTCGTCGTCGGGTCCTACGAGCGCGGCGATCGCGCCGTGACGGTGCAGCGGCTGTCCGAGCTCGCCGACTTCTACGGCGTCCCGGTGTCCGAGCTGCTGCCGGAGGGTGGCAGCGCCGTGTCCGCGGCCGAGCCGGCCCCCCGCCTCGTCATCGACCTGGAGCAGCTGTCCAGCGTGCCGCCGCAGCAGTCCGCGCCGCTGGCCCGATACGCCGCGACGATCCAGAGCCAGCGAGGTGACTACAACGGCCGGGTGCTGTCCATCCGGCAGGAGGACCTGCGCTCGCTCGCCGTCATCTACGACGCCTCCCCGAGCCAGCTCACCGACCAGCTCATCGGCTGGGGGGTCCTCAACGCCGAGGCCCGCCGCGCCATCGTCGACGCCTGAGACGAGTACCTCTGCAGCTGGCCCGCGCGATGACGGGGGCGTGACGAGCACCCCTGTCTTCGTGGACGCCAGCGGGCGCCGTGCCCGTCTGGTCGCCGCCGCCTGCTGGGCGCTGGGCTGCGTGTTCGGCGGCTATGTCCTGCTCGTCGCCGCTGCCCTGGTGCTACCCGCCGGAACGCTGTCGCTGACCGTCCCCGGTCTCGGCCCCGTGCTGCCGAAGACCCTGGCCCCCGACCTGACCACGGTGCCAGGTCGGGGCGGACCGCCCGCTTCGGTCCTCACGCACTCCACCCCGCCGACACCTCGCACCAGTTCGTCGAGCCCCGTCGCGGGCCGGACTTCGGCGCCCGGTACCACTACGACACCCACGCCCGTAGGCCCGCCCACCGGGCGACCGGGCAACCGTCCGACTGCTTCGCCGACGGTGTTGCCCACGCCCACCTCCGTGCACAGCAGCGGCCGGGCGACCAGCCACCCGACGCCGAGCCACCCGACGCCCAACCCCCGGGCCTCCAAGACGCCACACGCCCACCCGTGACGGCTCGAAGGAGTCCCCGGGCGCACTGGGGCCTGCTCGCCGCCGCCCTGCTCGCGGTGCTGACCGCCGTGCTGCTCGAGAGCCTGTCCGATGGCGTGGGACGCGCGGCCACCGGCGCCGTCTCGGGTGGATCGTCCGCCGGCGGGAGCATCATCTTCCAAGGACCAGCGGGGCTGGCCTCGCGCTCGCTTCCGGACAAGACCGTGGCCCTCACCTTCGACGACGGCCCAGACCCCCGTTGGACGCCGGCCATCCTGCAGGTGCTTGCCCACGAGCACATCCCAGCGACGTTCTTCGTGGTGGGGTCGCGCGTGACCGCCCACCCGACGCTCGTCCAGCGCGAGAGGCGCGACGGGCACGAGCTCGGCAACCACACCTGGTCCCACACCGACCTGACGGGGACGGCGCCATGGCGGCGACGGCTCGAGCTCAACCTCACGCAGCTGTCGCTGGAGGGAAGCGCGGGCGTGACGACGGCACTGATGCGGCCGCCCTACTCCTCGGAGCCGAGCGCCGTGGGTGACCGCGAGCGCAACGTCCTGAAGAGCCTGACCGCCGCCGGCTACGTCGTCGTGCTCAGCGACGTCGACACCGACGACTGGCGGCGGCCCGGTCCGGCCGCCATCATCCGAAACGGCCTGCCGGCAGGCACGGCGGGCACCATCGTGCTGATGCACGACGGCGGCGGAGACCGCTCGCAGACGGTGGCTGCGCTCCCGACCCTGATCGCCGAGTACCGGTCGCGCGGCTACTCCTTCACGACCGTGTCCGGCGGGCTGGGACTGACCCCCACCGCGGCGGAGCAGCCGGCCCGCGAGGTCTCCAGGCTGCAGGGCAAGGTGCTGATGCTGGCCACGCGCAGTGCGCACGTCTTTGTCGTCGTCGTGACCTGGGCCCTGATCCCCCTGGGACTGCTGTCCATCCTGCGCTCGCTGTTGGTGGTCGCGCTCGCGAGGCGGCACGTGCGGCTGTCGGCCAGGCGCGTGGCCGGGGCAGAGTTCCTCCCCCCTGTGAGCGTGCTCGTCCCCGCCTACAACGAGGCCGTGGGCATCGAGCGCGCTGTGCGAGCGCTCGTCGCCGGCGACTACCCGGAGCTCGAAGTCGTCGTCATCGACGACGGCTCGACCGACGGCACCGGCGACCTCGTGGCCGCCCTCGGCCTCGACCAGGTGCGGCTCGTCCGGCAGCCGAACGGTGGCAAGGCCGCGGCCCTCGCCACCGGGGTGGCGGCAGCCTCCCACGACGTCCTGGTGATGCTCGACGGAGACACCGTCTTCGAGCCGGACACCATCCGCAAGCTGGTGCAACCCCTCCGGGACCCGACGGTGGGAGCCGTGAGCGGGAACACCAAGGTGGGCAACCGCCGAGGTCTGCTCGGCCGGTGGCAACACCTCGAGTACGTCTCCGGCTTCAACCTCGACCGACGACTGCTGGACCTGCTCGGCTGCATCACCACCGTGCCGGGTGCCGCCGGCGCGTTCCGTCGTGACGCCGTCGTGGCAGCCGGCGGATTGAGCACGGACACCCTCGCGGAGGACACCGATCTGACGGTGGCGGTCCTGCGGGCGGGCTACCGGGTCGTGCACGAGGAGCGCGCCCGCGCCTGGACCGAGGCGCCCAGCACTGTGACCGATCTCTGGCGCCAGCGCTGGCGCTGGGGCTACGGCACGCTGCAGTGCATCTGGAAGCACCGCGGTGCCGTCCGAGAGAGCGGAACGCTGGGCCGTATCGGGCTGCCCTACATGCTGGCGTTCCAGGTGCTGCTCCCGCTCGCTGCTCCGCTGATCGACGTGTTCGCCCTCCACGGCGTCCTCGTCGGTGAGGGCCGCCGGGTCGCCGTGGTCTGGCTGGCCTACGCCCTGGTGTCGGTCGCGATCGCCGGCTACGCGCTGCATCTGGACAAGGAGAGATACGGGCCGCTGTGGAGCCTGCCCCTGCAGCAGCTGTTCTACCGGCAGCTGATCTACCTGGTCGTCATCCAGTCGGTCGTCAGCGCGCTGTCCGGGCTGCACCTCCCATGGCACAAACTCGAGCGGACCGGCGAGGTCGTCGTGCCGTCCTCCTGACGGGGCCCGACCGTGCGGTCAGGCGCCCAAGACGGGCTTGAGCTGCAGCAGCCGGCCGAGCAGCCCGTTGACGAACGCCGGGCTGTCGTCCGTCGACAGCGACGCGGCCAGCTCGACCGCCTCGCTGACGGCGACCGCGTCCGGGACGTCGTCGCACCACAGCAGCTCGAACACGCCGACCCTCAGCACCGCCAGGTCGACCGACGGGAACCGCTCCAGGGTCCAGTCCTGGGCATAGGTCGAGAGCAGCTCGTCGATGCGGGTACGGCGAAGCACGACGCCCTCGACGAGCGTGACTGCGTACTCCGGCACCGGCGGGTCGCCCTGGGACAGCCGCTCCTTGAGCGTGACGAGCGGGTCGGTCTTGCGCTGGTCGGCCTCGTAGAGGACGTCGACTGCCCGCTTGCGCGCCTTCGAACGCGCGCCCACTACTTGTCGTTCACGCGACCCAGGTAGCGCCCGTCGCGGGTGTCCACCTTGATCTTCTCGCCGGTGGTGAGGAAGAGGGGCACGGCGATCTCGGCACCGGTCTCGAGCGTGGCCGGCTTGGTGCCGCCGGTGGAGCGGTCGCCCTGCAGGCCGGGGTCGGTGTGGCTCACGACGTACTCGGCACTGACGGGCAGCTCCACGTAGAGCGCCGCGCCCTCGTGCATCGCGATGACGACGTTCATGCTCTCGAGCAGGAAGTCCTTGCCGTCGCCCAGCGTGGTCTCGGGGACGTACACCTGGTCGAACGTGTCGCTGTCCATGAAGACGTAGTCGGTGCCCTCCTTGTATAGGTAGGACATGTCGCGCTTGTCGACCTGGGCCACGTCGACCTTGGTGCCGGCGTTGAAGGTCTTGTCGACGACCTTGCCGCTGACGACGTTCTTGAGCGTGGTGCGCACGAAGGCACCGCCCTTGCCGGGCTTGACGTGCTGGAACTCGACCACGGCCCAGAGCCCGTTGTCGAGGCTGAGCACCATGCCGTTCTTCAGGTCGTTCGTGGAAGCCATGCACTCCAGACTAGTGGAGTTGCAACGCACGGATCGCCGCGCGATACCCCTCGACGCCGAGGCCGGTGATGGTGCCCCGGGTCACGGCACTCACGACGCTGTGGTGGCGGAACTCCTCGCGTGCCGCGATCTGGCTCAGGTGCACTTCGATGACGGCGGGCGCCAGCGCGGCTGCATCGCGGACGGCATAGGAGTAGTGCGTCCACGCGCCTGCGTTGAGCACGACCGGGGTGCCGGTGTCGGCGGCCTCGTGCAACCAGCCGATCATGGTGGCCTCGTCGTCGGTCTGCCGGACATCGGCCTCCGGCTCGACCTCGGTGCAGATCTGCACGAGCTCGTCGTAGGTCGTCAGCCCGTACACGTCGGTCTGACGGGTGCCGAGCCGACCCAGGTTGGGCCCGTTGAGGACGAGGATCTTCACAGGTCGATGGTGCCAGACTTCGGGCCTCTGACCGGGCGTCTGACCTCTTCCCACGCCGCGACGAGGTGCGTCGGGTCGGGATCGTCGAGGATGCGCGGCTTCGCGAGCGCGTCCAGGACGACGAAGCGCAGCCGGTTGGCGCGGGACTTCTTGTCGATGCGCATCGCGGCGTGCAGCCGGTCCCAGTCACCGTCGTACGACGTCGGCAGACCGACGCTGTCGAGCACAGCCGCGTGCCGCGCTGCCGTGTCGTCGTCGAGGCGACCGGCCAGCCGGGCCAGCTCCGCGACGAAGACGAGGCCGACGCTCACGGCGGCCCCGTGCCGCCAGCGGTAGTCCTCGACCTTCTCGATCGCGTGGCCCAGGGTGTGGCCGTAGTTCAGGGTCTCCCGGCCGCCCTGCTCGGTCAGGTCGTCAGCGACGACGGCAGCCTTCACCCGGATCGCCCGCTCGACCAGCTCGCGCAGGTGCGCGTCGGGGCCGTCCTGCTCGATCAGCTCGAGGATCCGTGGGTCGTGGGTGAACCCGACCTTGACGACCTCCGCGAGGCCGGAGACGAGATCGTGACGCGGCAGCGTCTCCAGGGCGGTGAGGTCGCAGAGGACCCCCCGTGGCTCGTGGAACGCGCCGACCAGGTTCTTGCCCGCGCTCGTGTTGATGCCGGTCTTGCCCCCGACCGCGGCGTCGACCATGGCCAGCAGCGTCGTCGGCACATGCACGACGTCGACCCCGCGCAGCCACGTGGCGGCGACGAAGCCGGCGAGGTCGGTGGTCGCTCCCCCACCGACAGCCACGACCGCGTCGGTGCGGGTGAAGCCGGCCTGGCCCAGGACGTCCCAGAGGTAGGCGGCGACCTTGAGGTCCTTGGCCTGCTCCCCGTCCGGGACCTCGACGCTGTGCGCCTCGAAGCCCTTGCCGCGCAGGTCCGCAGCGATCGCCTCGCCCGTGACACGCAGCGCCTTGGGGTGCACGACCGCGACGCGCTGCGCCCCCTCGACCAGAGGCGGCAGCTCGCCGAGCAGCCCCTCGCCGACGACGACGTCATAGGGCCGCGCCGTGGCGACGCGGATCCGGGTGCTCACCGGATGACCCTAACGACGTGCTGCTAGCTGACGGCGAGGTAGTCCACGTCGACGTTGTTGCCCCGCGAGCCGGCCGGGTGGGTGCCGGCGACCGACACCCTGACGGTGTGGGTGCCGCGGCCCAGGCCCGAGAGCGTCCCGAGCCTGACACCGCAGCCGCTGTAGGAGCGGTAGAGGCCGAAGCGCTTGGTCACGCCACCCACGGCGACATTGGCATATCCGTTGTTGGGGCCGAGGCAGCCGACGAGCGTCACCGCCGACCCGTTGAACGTCATGCTCAGCGAGCCTCCCGAGCTGCCGCCGCGGTGGAAGGTGCCGCCATGCGCGTTGGAGGACGAGAGCGACGACCAACCGGCCCCGAAGACGAGACCGCCGCTGGCGTCGTCGACCGTCTTGGTGATCGTGAAGTTGGGACCGGTCGCCACAGCAGAGTTGCCGACCGCATCCTTGACCGAGGGCGTGACGCGAACCGCGTACGACGCGCCGGCAACCCACGGCCGGGTCGGAACCAGCGTCGCGGACCGACGGTCCCCGGCGACACTCACCGAGACCGGCGCGTTGGCGCCGGAGGTGACCGCGAGCAGGGTCGAGGACGACAGACCGGTGACCGGCTCCGAGAAGCTGATCACGACGGCCTTCTTTGCCGTCACTCCAGCGGACGGGGTGGCCCTGACGGCCCTGGGAGCGGTCGTGTCGCGGACGAACGCCTGGCTCTTCGACCACGGCAGCATGTTGCCGAAGCTGTCGACGGCCTGGACGCGCCACACGAAGCTGCCGTCGCCCAGGTCAGTGGTCGGCGTGTAGGACTCCTGGTCCACCGCGGCGTCGGCCACCGTCGCGTCGTAGGACGGGTGGTCGGAGGTGGCGATCTCGACGTGGTAGTACCAGGCGTCCTCGGGCGCGGCCTTGCCGGTGGCGGCGGCGAGATCGGCCGCGTAGGACTGCCAGTTCAGCGCCAGGTTGCCCTTGACGGCAGGCGTCCCCGTGGTGAGGGGTCGCGGCGTGACCTTGCGGAAGGACGGCGGCGTACTGGTCACCGGGCCGCAGGCTGTGGCGTCACAGGCCTGGACGGCGTAGTAGTAGGAGAGCGACGGGCTGCTCTCCCGCCACGACGTGGTCGGCGTCCACTGGTGACCCGAGGTCTCGGCGATCGACTGGATGTTCGTGAACGCGTCGTCCAGGGCGACGTAGACGCGGTAACGCGCGGCCTGCGTCGCGGAACCGTTCCAGCTGATGGTGGGGAAGTCGCTGCACAGACCCTTCTCGGCATCGGCCGCGCCCGGGTTCGTCACGGTGCACAGACCGTCGGGGTCCTGGCTGACCGAGTCGGTCTTCACCAGACCGAGGCCGGCGACGGCCGCGGACGGCGACCAGACGAAGGTCGCCGGCGAGGTCCAGTCACCGCGCTCACTGTCCTCGGAGGGGTCGGCGCAGTTGGTGGTGCCGGTCTCGCCGGAGCCCGCTGCCGGGGAGGCCGACGGGCTGGCCGTCGACGTCGGCGACGCGGATGCCGTTGCGGACGCGGATGGGCTCGCGGACGGGCTGTTGCAGTCACTCGTGACGGCGGTGGCCCCACTCGGGTCGGTGGTCGGCGGCAGGTAGGAGATGCCGGCCTGGGACACCGGGACCGTGGGTCCGGTCGCAGCCGCGCCCTTCCACTTGTCCAGTGCCCGGACCCGCCAGTACAGCGTCGTGCCGGGGTCCGGGATGTTGAAGTCGCATTGGCCGACGCTGTCCTTCGCGCCGTCGCCGGCCACCCCGGTGAACGGGGTGAGACGGGTGCGCGGCGTGAAGCAGGTGGTGTCGACGATCGACGCCTGGGTGCGCTGGGTCGGGCTCGGGGTGGTGTCCGGGGCGCTCGTGGACACACCCGGCGCCGGGAACGGCGTGCTGCTGATCTGGATCTGGTAGCCGCTCGCGTACTTCACCGGCGACCAGGAGAAGCTGGGGCGCAGCCCGCTGAACGTGACCGTGTTGACCTGGGGGGCGTCGCGCCAGCCGCGCGTGAACTGCGCGTCGCTGTGCGCCTGGCCCTCCTCGGAGCTCCAGTGGCCGACGGCCGAGCCCTTCAGCGCGGCAACCCGCCACACGTAGGTGGCGTGCGGAAGCGAGACCGGAAGCGTGACCGAAGTACCCGCGACGTCCGACGTGAACGACACGGACTTGTCGTCGGACCAGGTGCCGTCGGTCCCGACCTGGACGCGGTAGCCGGTCGCGCCCGAGACGGCTCCCCACGAGAGGGAGACCGTCTTGAGCACGGCATGCGGCAGCGCCGCACTGCTGTCGTCCGGAGCCAGTGCCTGCGGCGCGGCGAGCGGCGCGGCGACGACCTCGGTCGAGGCTGCAGCCGTGCCTACCAGGCTCAGGGTCGCGGCTGACGCGAGCAGCGCGGCCGCGGTGGCGGCAGCGGCATAGGCGCGCGCGGTCGACGTGGTCTTCACAGGGCTCCTCGGGGTTCGAGACACGGCGAAGCGCGTCACGGCTGCCTGCAGTGTCGGCAGGGAACCCGGTGCACCTTGAGACTCAGAGGCGAATGAGAACCTCTCGTGTCACATCCTCAGGCGACAAGTCGTCGGTCAGCACCTCGAAGCTCGCGACCTCCCGGTACAGCGGAAGCCTCGCCTCGAGCAGCTGGTGCAGCGAGGCGCGCGGGTTGAGGGCGAGCACAGGTCGGTCGCGGGCCAGCCCGACCCGTTTTGCCGCGGCGCCGAGCCCGACATTGAGGAAGGCCACCCGGTGACCCACGAGCAGCTCGCGCGCCGTGGCGGAGAGCACGGCGCCACCGCCGAGGCTGAGTACGCCGTCGTGCGTGGCGAGCGCGGCCGCCACCGCCGACTGCTCGAGCTCGCGGAAGCGCTCCTCGGTGTCGTCGAAGAAGATCTCGGCGACGGTCTTCCCCGCCGCCTGCTCGATGTCGAGGTCGGTGTCACGGAAGCTCACCGCGAGGTGCTCGGCGAGCAGCCGGCCCACGGTCGTCTTGCCCGCGCCGGGAGGACCGACGAGGACGATCCTCGGTCGGGTCACCGGATCGTGAGGCTCTTCAGGTAGCTCTCGCAGTTGCGACGGCTCTCCTCGACGGAGTCGCCGCCGAACTTCTCCAGTGCCGCGTCGGCGAGCACGAGCGCCACCATCGCCTCGGCGACGACGCCCGCTGCAGGGACGGCGCAGACGTCGGACCGCTGGTGGTGGGCAACGGCCTCCTCCCCCGTCGCGGTGTCGATCGTCCTGAGCGCCCGGGGGATCGTGCTGATCGGCTTCATGGCGGCTCGCACCCTCAGCACCTCGCCCGAGGTCATCCCGCCCTCGGTCCCGCCGAGGTTGCCGCTCGTCCGCGTCAGGCCGTCCTCGCCGTGCACGATCTCGTCCATGACCTCGCTGCCCCGCTTGCGGGCGACCTCGAACCCGTCGCCTACCTCGACGCCCTTGATGGCCTGGATGCCCATCAGCGCCGCGGCGAGCTTGGCGTCGATGCGGCGGTCCCAATGCACATGGCTGCCGAGGCCGGGGGGCAGCCCGTAGACCAGCACCTCGACGACTCCTCCGAGCGTGTCGCCCTCGCTGTGTGCGGCGTCGACCTCCGCGACCAGGCGGGTCTCGGCCTCCTTGTCGAAGACCCGCACCGGGCTCGCATCGATGGCTGGCAGGTCCTCAGGTGCGGGCAGCTGCGCGCCCGCGCCGACGGCCGCGCTGCCGATGCTGACGACGTGGCTGAGCACCTCGATGCCGAAGGCCTGCTTGAGGAAGTGCCTGGCGACGGTGCCGAGGGCGACGCGGGCAGCGGTCTCGCGCGCGCTCGCCCGCTCGAGAACGGGGCGCGCATCGTCGAAGCCGTACTTCTGCATGCCGACGAGGTCGGCATGGCCAGGACGGGGGCGGGTCAGCGGTGCGTTGCGGGCGCGTCCCTCGAGCACCTCAGGGTCGACCGGGTCCGCCGACATGACCGTCTCCCACTTCGGCCACTCGGTGTTGCCGATCGTGACCGCCACCGGGCCGCCTTGTGTCAGTCCGTGTCGCACCCCGCCGAGGAACGTCACGACGTCCTGCTCGAAGGCCATCCTGGCACCCCGGCCGTAGCCGAGGCGCCGGCGTGCCAGATCGGCTGCGAGGTCGGCAGTGGTGACCGCAACGCCGGCGGGGAGCCCCTCGAGCACCGCCACGAGGGCGGGGCCGTGGGACTCCCCAGCGGTGATCCAGCGCAGCATGGGAGCAGTCTCCCATGCTGGCTGTCACAAGACGGAGATGACCTCGTTGACGGTCATGTCCTTGGGATCGTCGTCGCCGACCTGGACGGTGACCGACCAGACACCTCTGGCGGACTGCTGGAAGGACAGCAGCTTGATCTCCGACGTGCGGCCGAAGACGCTGCCGATCCGCGCGTACTGCGCCTTGCCTGCGACCGAGAAGGCAGCGGTCCGACCCGAGCCGGAGCCAGTGACCTTCAGCAGCTTGAGCTGGTAGGTCGTGGCGATGGGCGCGGCAGGCGTAACGGTCGTCCCCGTCGTGCCCGTCGTACCTGTCGTGCCTGTCCCCGTGCCGGTGCCCGTGCCAGTGCCCGTGCCAGTGGTGGTCGCCGGAGCGACGACGGCCACGGGCATCATGTACAGCGCCAGGAAGGGATCACGGCCGATCTTCATGGCCGACGCGGCCGGCAGCTTGACGGTCGTCGGGACGTGCGAGTTCAGGGTCGTCTTGACGGGCGTCGTCGCGACGGTCCTGGCCGGCACACCACGTGCTACCGGGACGTTGAGGCTGGCGTCGGTCTTCGACCCGCCGTGCAGCAGGAAGAACCCCGCGCCGGCGAGGACGGCGACACCGAGGACGCCGCCGACGAGCACCGGCACCCTGCGGTTCGAGCCCTCGTCGGTCGCGTCAGGAACCGCGGCGAATGTGTTGTCAGTCATCTCTGCCTCTACTTCGCGGTCGCGAGGGCTGCGGTGGAACCACCCTGGGTCTGGAAGACCAACCCGGTGATGGTGGCGGTGAGGACCTTGCCGCTGTCGGTCGACGGCTGCGACACCGCCGGCTTGACCGGGTTGGTGCCGGGCACGACCGAGAAGGTCGTGACGCGGAAGGCGCGGGCGAGGCCCTCGAGACGGTCGAGGTACTCAGCCACCTGGAAGTAGCTGCCGACCACGTTCAGCGTCACGCCGACGGACTCGAGACTCCCGACGGCCGCTGCGGCCGCACCGCTGGGGCGGGCCGTGCCCGTCGCCGCGGTCGCCGCGGTCGTCGATCCGGTCGCCGCGGTCGCGGGAGCGACGGCGGTCGGCGGGGTCGGCGCCATCGAGACGAGCTCGACGCCCGTGTCGTCCGCCGCCGAGTTCAGCGAGCGGATGAGGGTGGGCATCGCGCCGTTGTTCGGGATCTTTGCGGCAACGGCAGCCAGCGTCGCCTGCTGCTTGGGCAGGTCCTTGGCCTGGGCCTTCAGCGCGGCGATCTGGGTCTGCAGGACCTGGTTGGCCTGCTGCTTCTCGCTCACCTGGGTGCGCAGCGCGGCGGCGTTCGCACGCTTCGGTGAGACCAGGAGGAACCAGCCTCCGGCCACGAGCACCAGGGCAGCGACCGCGGCGAGCGCGACCCACTGCTTCATCTTCGAGTTCACGTCAGTCTCCGAGCGGCTTGGTGTAGCGGCCCGACAGAGCGGCCGGCGTCAGGTTGGCGGTCGAGGTGAAGTTGACCGTCTTGCGGGTGCCCATCAAGGTCTCGTTGGAGGCCGAGAAGTAGGGGTCGCTGTAGTTCTTCTGACCGCCCAGCGACTCGAGCCACAGGGCCAAGTCGTCGTGGTCGAAGCCGACACCGGTCACGGCGAGGGTCCCGATGGAGGCGGCGGCAGCCGTGCCGGCTGCGCCAGGGGCGGGAGCGGCGGGGGCCACCTGCGTGTAGGTGAGGCTCTTGAGCCAGACCGTGCTGGGGACCGAGAGGCTCAGGTCGTGCAGCAGCTGTGAGTAGCGCACCTCCTGACCCATGGCCGTCGTGAGCTGAGCCTGCGCCGCAGCCGCGGCGTCATAGGTGGCCGTCACGTTGGCGTAGGACGCCTTCTGCTTGATCAGGCTCGTGGACTGGCTGCTTGCCCTGTCCAAGTCGCTGTTCGCCGACGACACGCTGTGCGAGGCGGAGACGAACAACAGGCCGACGACGCCGACGGTGGCGACGAGGCCGACACCGAGGCTGACCTGCACCTTGCGGAGCATCGCCGTCTCGGCGATCTCCGGCGGCAGCAGGTTGACCCGCGGCAGTTGCGAGTTGGTCATGCCGAGGCGCACCTCGGAGCTGACGACGGTCACGAGGACACCCCCATGGCGAGGCCCACCGGAACCGCGACCATGGGCTCGACGTAGGCGAGCTGGTCGGGGGTCAGGCCGGTCTTGCCGAGCTTGAGCATGGACAGAGGTCGGGCGGCCTGCACAGGCAGGCGGGTCGCGGTGGCGAGGCGGTCAGCCAGGCCGGTGAGGCGGGAGCCGCCTCCGGAGAGGACAACGCGGTCGATGCGCGCTGCGCCCGGCTGGGCCATGTAGTAGTCCAGTGAGCCGCGCACCTCCTCCACGAAGGAGTTCGCCGTGCCCTCGATGGCACGGCCCGCGGGTGAGGACTCGGCGCCACCGGGGACCGACGCCATGCCGGACTCCTGCTTGATGGACTCGGCCTGCTCGGCAGGGACGCCGAGGCGCTCCGCCACCGCGTCGGTGATGTCCCCGCCGCCCATCAGCAGGATGCGGACGAAGCGCGGGACGCCGCCCTGGTGGATGACGATGTTC
This sequence comes from Frankiales bacterium, assembly GCA_025465465.1. Taxonomy (GTDB): domain Bacteria; phylum Actinomycetota; class Actinomycetes; order Mycobacteriales; family SCTD01; genus RYN-111. The sequence continues at coordinate 27,783 of JAODND010000061.1, forward strand.
GTGACCTGGGCCCCGACGTCGACGAGGGCCTCGGCCCCGGCCGGCTCGAAGCCGCCGTGCTCGAGGGACACGAGCGACCGGAGGACGGCGAAGGAGGTGAGGTCGACCATGGTCGGCTGCAGGCCGGCGCGGGTCACGGCGTCGATGGCCGAGCCGACCATGTCGCGGGCCGCGGCGACGAGCAGGACGCGCAGCATGCGCGCACCGGAGTCGTTGGTGAACTCCTCGAGCCGGTGGAAGTCCAGGATCGCCTGGTCGACGGGCATGGGTACGTAGTCCTGGACCTGGAAGGCGAGCGCCTTGCGCAGCTCGCCGTCGGGCATCCAGGGCAGGTCGACCTGGCGGACGACCACCTTCTGGTTGGCCACGCCGACGACCACCTTGCGGGTGCTGAACTTCGCCTGGGCCCACAGCTGGCGGATCGCGGCAGCCACCGCGTCAGGATCCGCGACTTCCCCGTCGCGCACCGCGCCGACCGGGAGGGCGACCTGACCGAAGCGCTCCAGGGTGGCCGTCCCCTTGCCCAGCGTCAGCTCGGCCGCCCGGACGCCAGACGTCCCGATGTCGAGACCCACGACTCTGCTTGCCACTACTCGTCCCCTCGATGTGCGACCGCAGTCGCGAGGTCCGGTCTGCCTGCAAACCGGTGTCGAGAGAAATGTCGGTCGCTGTGCGGCACTCCTTGAGTCATTGGGCCGACTGGGCTCCGCCAGTCGGCGCAACGTTCGTCAGGCGACCAGGGTCGAGGTGTAGGCGTGCGCCAGCGCGGGCCCGAACATGATCCCGACGAGGGCACCGAGCAGCATGAAGGGGCCGAACGGCACCTTCGACTTGCGGCCGCCCCTGCCTGCCACGATCACAGCGATGCCGAACAGGCCGCCGAGCAGGAAACCAGCAAACGCGCCCACCGCCAGCGCACCCCAGGACACCCAGGCGAGCAACGCTCCCAGCGTCGGCGCCAGCTTCACGTCGCCGAAGCCCATTCCGCCCGGGTAGACGAACCAGAGCAGGGCGTAGAACCCGCCCAGGGCAAGCGCACCCAAGGCAGCTCGTTCCAGGTGATGGAAGTCGGAGTCCGTCAGCGCGGCGAGCGCGAGCACCACCGCCACAACAGCCCACGACGGCTTCGTGAGCACGTCCGGCAGGCGCTTCGTGTCGATGTCGATCAGCGCCAGCGCGAGGCCGGCGGCGGCGAGCCACAGGTAGGCGACGAGAGCCACCTGGGCGCCGAACCGCCAGGCCATCGCGGCGAAGAGTGCTGCCGTCGCCGCCTCCACCAGCGGGTAGCGGGGGCTGATGGGGTTGCGGCAGTCGCGGCAGCGGCCGCGGAGAAGCAGCCAACCGAGCACCGGCACGTTGTCGCGGTTGCGGATGGCGTTGCCGCACTGCGGGCAGGCGCTGGGTGGTGAGACGACCGACTCACCTCTCGGCACCCGCCAGATGACGACGTTGAGAAAGCTCCCGATCGCGAGTCCCAACACGGCGCAGAGGACTGCCAGCAGGAGCGTCACGCCGCAGAGCCTATTAGTTCAGCTCCAGCTCGAGGGTGGTGCGCACGAGCGGCGCGATCGGCAGGTCGTCCCCGCCGTCGTAGTACAGGATCGAGCCCTGCAGGTCGTTGCTCTCCCCGCACAGGTCCTGGGCGATCAGCAGCCCCTGGAGGTAGTCCTGGGCACTCGTGTGCTGGTTGACGCTGCCTTGGGCGAGCACCGCACCGGAGCGCATGGTCGTCTGGGTGGTCTGGTAGAAGCTGCCGCCCGCCACCGCCATCAGTCCTGGGATGTAGGGCGTGTGGGTGCTGCCGTTGGACCAGTCGGACTGCTTGACGGTGATGTCGCCGTCGGTCTTCGGGCAGGCGTTGTTGTTGCTGGACTCAGTGATCACCGTGACGCTGTTGGTCATGTCGGTCTTGTCCACGGTCACGTCGGCCTTGTAGGCGTAGTAGACGCCGGCCGACGGGGTGCTCGACGCGTCCCAGGTCATGTTCGGCGGGGTGCCCGAGGCCGACCACCCGTTCGTGCTCGGCCAGGTCGCCGAGTTTGCGCACGGGACGAAATTGGTGAGGTCCGGCTTGTGCGCCTTCCCGTCCGGGCACAGGTCGTACCAGGCGGCGGAGTACTTCGAGGCGTCGGCCTTGTAGACCTGCTCCGGGTCGATCACCGGCACGCTCTGCTTCGCCGTTCCCGACGTGCACGGCGAGCTGCACGAGCCGGTTGCCGACGCCGTGACCGTCTCGCCGTTCGCGGGCGACGGAACCCCGCCGAGGCTGCCGTTGGTGTGGATGCTGATGACGGAGGAGACGCCGGAGGCGTTTCCGACGTTGTAGCTCGGGCAGCAGCTGATGTCGCCGTTGGTGAGGATCGCGTTGGCAGGGTGGTAGGTCGAGAACAGGTACTCGCTCTTGATCAGCCGGGTGCGGGTCGCCTTGGCGAAGCTGGGGGCCCAGCCGAGTGAGTAGATGGTGTTGGTCCAGCTCGGCCGGATCGCGATGTACTGGCCCTGAGGAACGGTCTGGAGGTTGCTCGCCGTGGCTGCCATGGTCGTCAGCGTCTGCCGTGCCCAGTCGCGCTCGGCGGTGGGAGACGACCATCCGGAAACACCGTCGAACGCAGCCGGCTGGGCCAGCGAGACCGGGGCGTACGTCGTGTTCTTCTGAAGCCGGGCGACGTACTGGTCGACGCCGGCCTCAGCCGCGTCGGCGGACTGCGCGAAGACGACGTGCCGCTGTCCCGACTGGATTGCCCTGGTGCTCAACGTCGTCGCGACCACCACGAGGGCAGTGAGGACCAGGCCGAAGCCGATGACGAGAATCAGACCGAAGCCCTCATCGTCTCGCCGCAGCCGGTCCAGGAAAGTGCGGCGCCTGCTCATGGTGTCCCTCGTCCCGATCACTGAACATTCCTCAAGCGAGTGCTGAAGATTGCCTTGCGTGAGCTCGTGAAGCCGTTGGCAATGGCGTCGTAGGTCATCGTGACCCCCACCGTCGCGGTGGGCGCGATGCGCTGGGTGCTGCCGCAGACGAACGGTCCGGACGTCGGCGCTGCCGGCGTCGCGGCGCCGTCATAGCTGAAGGCGACGAGGTCGACGAGGGTGTGCCCGACCAGCATCGTCGAGGTCGGGCTGGCCGGGTCGCCGACGAGCCGGACGACGTTGTAGTGCATGCCGTCGCTGTTTGCCTGGAGCTTCCAGGTGATCCGCTCGCTGGTGCACTGCTCGGTGTAGTCGGAGTTGGTGTCGAGCCAGAGGGTGAGCTGGCTCTGCGTGGCGCTCGTCTCGACGCCACGTGCCTCGCGCAGGTCACGGCCCAGTCTCTCGACGACGGTCTGGATGTCGGTCAGGCCCTGCGTCTCGTCGCTCAGCCGTACCTCTGACCGGGCAGAGCCGGAGGCGGCAGCGACGACCAGCGCCCCGACGACGCCCATCAGGATCATCGACACGAGCAGTTCGACCAGCGTGACACCGGCATCGTCGCGACGCGCGCGGTGCTTGGCCATCAGCGCGTTCACGGGGTCACGCTCGTCGTGGTGTAGGGCATGGAGAGCAGCGCGTCATAGCTCGTGGTGTCGTAGGCGATGTCCATCGACGAGGGCTGTGTCGACGGCACCTCGACCCGAAGCTCGACGCGACACCCCTTGCAGACGCTGGTCGTCGTGAGCGTGATCGGCATCGTGAACTCTCTGAGTGCGTTGCTGTTCCAGGGATTCGCGGTGAAGGTGCCGGTGCCTGCGTTGACCCAGTTGCCTGCGGTCGTCTCGAGCCGGACGTAGGCGGAGATGGACCCGGCCGCGGTGGGGTCGGCATTGGCAAGCACAGCGAAGAGGTCCAGGACGGCCTGGCCGGAGAAGGTCGCTGCGTTGCCGGTGCTGTAGGTCCAGATGACGGACTTCGTGGTGGACGACTCGGTGTAGCCGCTTCCGCCTGGGGCGAGGCCCCGGCCAGGACGCGCATCGAGGTCGTTGTCGTAGTTGACCAGAGTGGTCGCCGACGGCGCCTGGGCGCTCATCGGGTTGCTGCTGCTCGAGACTGTGGCCGGCCCGTCCGCCAACGTGCCGCCGAGGTTGTGCAGGTACAGGTTCTTGTAGAGGCAGGTCGGGCTGACGGGGACGCAGACCGGCGCCGAGACCTTGACCTGGTTGACGATCGGGGGCTTCTGGTCGGCGACATCCGTGGGCATCGACGTCGACACGGCGTTCAGGGACACGACGTCGCAGCTGGCGAGCGCGGCGGAGCTGCAGCTGGCCGTCAGGGCTTCCGACGGTGACAGGTAGGTCACGGCCCAGGCCCTGCGGACGTCGTCGGTGTTGATCGTGCCTGTGTCGAACGTGCCGTCGGCGTTGGTGTCGGCCCGGGTGTCCTCGGGCCCGAAGGTGCCGTTCCCGTCGTCGAGGTACCACACCCAGGTCCACGGGAGTGTCACGCCGGACGGGCTCTTCACCGTGGCGCTCAGGCTCCAGCGGTCACGAGCACCTCGGTTGGTGAGGTCGCCCTCGAGGACGAGCGGCTGCGTCGAGCCCTGGGCGTAGGCAACCGGGTTGGTGATGCCGGACTGGGTCCAGGTGTAGTTCGGAAGGGGCAGGCCACGCCTCGTCGTCGTCACGAAGGTCGACGTACGACGCGTGTGGGAGCTGCCAGCCGCGCTCCAGCTCGCGACGACCGTGAGCCGCCGGTAGGAGTCGGTGGTGGCGGCGCTGTCGGTCGGAGGCGTCGTCACATACGTCTTCATGGAGAAGCTGGTGTTGTTGCGCAGCACCGTCGAGGTGTGCGTCGGCACCGCTGCACCACTCGCAAGCGTCACGACCTGCTCGTAGGTGCCCTTGCCGTCGATGTCGGCGTACCAGGCGCCCCCCACCTGCTTCATGGAGGAGTCGCTCGAGAACGTCGAGTCGGAGGTGCTCAGGCTGAGCGACGCGTAGTCGACACCGCGCAGCGTCTCGATCTGCTGGCTGACGACGTCGACGGACTGCTGGTTCTGGCGGGCGAACAGCGTGGCGCGAATCGCCTGCACCATGCCGGCGGCGACGGCGGTGAAGATGAGAGCGGCAACGACCAGAGCGACGACGGCTTCCACCATCGTGAAGCCCTCGTCACCGGCGTCCAGGCGACGGCGGAGGTTCTCAGTTGCACGGGTTCTCATGATCGCCTCGTCGTGAAGAACTGCGGAGAGTGAGTGGGTCGGATGATCACGGCAGGCTGTCCCCGGTCGTCCCCGTCGTGACAGCGGGACAGCTGCCGGCGGTCGCGGGCTGGAGCCCACCGCCAAGGCTGTCCCAGTACCAGGTCGTCGGGGAGCCCGCGTGCTTCGCGGACAGGCAGTAGGACGCCTCGCGCGTGTAGCGGACCACCGACAGCGTGACCTGCGGGTTCCGCGAGATCTGCGCACCGGACGCCAGGAGCTCAGCAATGGTGCCGTAGGCGTTGTTGGAGACGAGGTAGCTCTCCTCGTTGTCCGCCAGCGCCCGGAGGTCCGCCTTGGCCTGGGCGTCGTAGCCCTTCTGGCGCTGCCCGAGGAAGATCGGGATCGCGATCGCGGCCAGGATCCCGATGATGAGGATGACGATGAGCAGCTCGATGAGCGTGAAGCCCTGTTCCGTCCGCTTACCCCGCCGCATGGCGAACTCCTCTCGTCCCCGGTGACATCGGCTGAGGAGGCGCCCGGCTTGACCCTGAAATGCCATCTGGGTGCCATGCGCCACCCGGCACGACGGAGGGCCCGCGCCAAGCGGCGCGGGCCCTCCGGGTCGAGCAACGACTAGCAGGCGGTGCTGGTCAGGCCACCCTGCGAGCTGTCGTAGTAGAACGACGTGCCCGACTTCGAGACGGCCGT
>JAODND010000065.1 GCA_025465465.1 Frankiales bacterium
TCGTCCCGCTTCTGGATCTCGGCGATCGCCGGCAACGTCTTCCGCTTGTGCGCCAAGCGGTCCAAGGTGCTGTCGAGCACCTGGAGCTCGAGCAGCCGCAGCTGGACGAAGGGGTCGGCCTTCACGCCTGGGGACTCCTGACAGCGGTGGTGAACGGGTCGGTGCACGTCGTCGACACGGACGTCGCGACACCCACGACCCTAGCCAGCGCTGCCGCGGCCGCGCTCACCCACGGCTGCTCGGTCGCCCAGTGCGCCGCGTCGATGAGCGCCAGTCCCTCGGGTGCCTCCGAGGCGCTGTGGTGCTTGAGGTCGGAGGTGAGGAACGCCTGCGCCCCCGCCGCGACCGCCCGTCCCATCGCGTCGCTTCCGGAGCCTCCCATCACGGCCAGCCGGCTCACCACGGCGCTGGGGTCGCCGGAGGCCCGCACCCCCCAGGCCGTCGCCGGCAGCACCCTTGCGGCCAGCGCCACCAGGTCGCCCAGCGGCATCGGCTCGGACAGGTCCCCGACCCGCCCGAGGCCCTGCGGCGACGGCAGCCCGACGAGCTCGGTCAGGTCATACGCCGGGCTCTCGTACGGATGCGCCGCCAGCAACGCCTGTACGACGGCAGCGCGCGCCCGCCGTGGCACCACCGTCTCCACCCTGGACTCCGCCACCGACTCCAGCGAGCCGACCGACCCGAGGGTCGGCGTCGCCCCCTCGAGGGGGCGGAACGTGCCGGTCCCCGTCGTCGACCAGGTGCACGAGTCGTAGCTGCCGATCCGGCCGCCGCCTGCGGCGGTCACGGCGTCGGTGACCTTCGCGGCATCGCCGACGGGTACGAAGAACACCAGCTTGTCGACCGGCTCCTGCACCGCCTCCAGCGGCGCCGTGTCCTGCAGGCCGAAGAGCCCCGCCAGTGCGTCGGACACGCCGTCCGGGTGCGCGCGGTCGGCGTTCGTGTGCGCGACGAACAGCCCGCAGCCACCCGTGATGAGTGCGTGCGCCACCCGACCCTTGGGGTCGTCGGCCGCGACACTCGTCGTGCCGCCGAGCCAGAGCGGGTGGTGGGTGACGAGGAGCTGGTGGCCGAGCGCCTCCCGGGCGACGACCTCGACAGGATCCACGGCGAACAGCACCGAGGAGACCAGGGCGTCCGGGTCCCCGGCCGCCAGGCCGACCGCATCCCACGGCTCCGCGAGCTCAGGCGGATAGAGCTGCTCGAGGGCGGCGACGACATCGCCGAGGGTCGCGCTCACGCGCTGAACCCTAGGCCGCGGGACCCTCGAGGCTCTCCGCCACCTTGTCGAGCATCTGCTCGGGGGTGAGGCTGAAGGCTCCGGCGGCGATGTCGAGCAGCACGGCGCCGAGCGCGACGATCGACATCGTCATCTCCTCCGGCTCTGCCCGCGCGGCGTCCATCAGGGCGCTGTGCGATCCGGGACGGCTCTTGACATACGCCTGCACCAGCGAGAAGTGGCGGGCGAACGTCTCGGGGTCGGGCGCGAGCTCACTGGCGGGGCGGTCCATCAGCGGGACGGTAACGGTCCTTGATCATCTGGACGGGTAGGACACGCGTCACGGCACCGTGATGCCGCCCACGGGGACCTGACCCAGTGGATCGCCTGACGCGTCCACGACCCCATAGCCGAGGCAGGTCGGCGGGACCACCGGGGCGAGCTTCAGGGTGGAGATGAGCCGGATGTCGGCGCAGGCCACGTGGTCGCCGATCGTCGGGCTCACGTTGAAGATGATGTTGTCGTTGACCGGCACCTCGGCCGCGATGATCGGCACATACGACGCGGGCGAGATCAGATAGCCGAGCTGGTCGTTCGCGAGCCCGAGCTGCACGACCTCCTGCGCCTGGTTGCCGAGGCTGTGCTCGACGTCCTGCCGGATCCGCGGGAAGCCCTCGCCCGGTGTGGTGTTGATGACGACCCCGCCGATCCGGACCGCGCCGACCACCGTACGGATCGTCTGACCCACCACCCACGGCGACTCGTGGGAGCGCAGCAGCTCGGCTCCGGCGTACTTGCCCGCCGTGAACAGCGCCGTGACCGCCGGTCCGACGATCGGCTCCCGGATGAAGCCCTGCACAGCCAGCACCGGACCGCTGACCGGCGTAGCGGTGCGAAGCGCGGCCGCGACGTGCGCGCCGTAGTTGAGGACCAGCGCGGTCTTGCGGTCCTTGGTGTTGTAGCCGGGGTTCGACGGCTTGGTGAACGCGCACGCCGTGCGGCACGGCTGCGTGCCGCCCAGGGCCCCCACCATGGCGATGCCCTGACCGCCGTACTGCGTGGTCATGGCGTCGCTGAGGAACTGCGGCCAGTCCCCGTGCACGCCGTTGCCACCACCCGCCGTGGCGTGCGCGGCGTAGACCATCCACGTCAGCGGGTGCTTGCCGCTCGGCGCGGTGGCCTGCACCACCCGCACCATGCCGTCCTTGCCGGGCGTCGCGCACACGTCCGGGCCGGGGTAGTCCGGCGTCTTGCTCTGGTTCAGCGCCTCGGTGCAGCTCTGGTTGTAGACGAGGTCGGAGGCGTCGGAGTGGCCGGCCTTGAGGTCGGCGTAGCCGCGCTGGGCATAGGCGTCGGTGATCGCCGCGACGACCTGTGCCTTGACGAGGTCCATGTAGCCGGGGTTCGGGCCACCCCACACGCCGAGGGTGTCAGGTGCCGCGTGGCTGTGGTCGCTGGCAATGACGATGTGGCCGACCGGCAGCCGAGTGACCTGCTTGGCGACGGCCGCCGCCATGTCCTGCAGCCCGTCGGCGCCGAACTCGTACTTCGCGAACCAGCCCTGCACCTCGATGTCGGCGATCGCGATCGCGTTCTTGCCGTCGTCGACCACGAACGCCCGGGCCTTGATGTGCTCGCCCTTCGCGCTGTCGCGACCACCGCGACCGACGACGGCTTGCGGGATGAGCCGGCCGTCCCCGAGCCCATAGCCGCCCTGGTTGACGACGCCGGTCGGGGTGATGTCGCGGCTGGCCGCCCCGACGAGGTACGCCGGTGCGTTCACGACCAGCGGCTGTGCCGGTCCCGTCAGGTCGTGGCGGACCACCTCGTAGCGGTGCGTGCCGGGGAGCGGGGCGCTGTCCAGCCACCCGGTGGCGCCGGGTTTCAGGGCGGCGACCGTGCGGTCGTCACGAACCACCACGACGCTGCTCCGGACCGGAGTCCAGGTCAGTCGCACGCCGTGGTCCTGCACCTGGCCCGCCAGGTGGTCGACGCTCTGGTAGTGCCACGCCACGGAGGTGGCCTGCGCATGGACAGCGGTGGTGGCCAGGGCGGTGGCCGCGACGAGGACGAGCGCGCGCTTCATGCGTATGCGTTTCGACGCTGTTCCGCAGAACCCTGCCGGCGCGAAGCAGGACAGTGGACTCAGACGGGATCGAACCGCCGACCTTCGCCTTGTAAGGGCGCTGCTCTACCAGCTGAGCTATGAGTCCGTATCCCAGAGGCTAGCGAGGATCCGGGACTGCCAACGGGCTGACGACCATCGCAATCTGGGTGCCACGGGCGCGGGTGAGGACGACGGTGGCCTCGCCGGTCCCGGACAGCTTCAGCTGCCGGCGGAGCTGCTCCGGCTCAACCGCCGTACCCCGCTTCTTGATGGTGACCGCCCCGACGCCGCGCAGCCGCTCCCGGAGCCGCTTGAGCGAGAACGGCAGCACGTCGAGCACCTCGTACCAACGACCGAACGGCGTCGGGACGGCCGAGTCCGCGGTCACGTAGGCGATGGTGGCATCGAGCAGCCGACCGTCCACGAGGTCGCAGAGCTCGGCAACCAGGTGGGCCCGGATCACGGCACCGTCGGGCTCCAGCAGGAAGCGGCCGACGTCCCCGACCGAGGCGAGGGCGCCGGCACCCACCAGCTGGTCACCGGTCGGCAGCAGCGTCGCGGTCATGCGATGCCCGCGGCAGGTGGCGCCGCGCCAGAGCATCGCCTCCTTGACGTCGCCGTCGAGCGACACCAGCTCGACCTCCACGTCCGCCGGCAACTGGTCGTAGTCGATGCCCGGCGCCACCTTGACCCCGAGCGCTTCGACGTCCCACGACAGCACCTCTGACAGCGGCGGCGACCAGGAAGCCGGGTCGAAACCGCGCCGACCCGAAGCCCGGCGAGCGGGGTCGGCGAACACCCACCCGCGCGGTTTCAGGCGCGTGACGTCAGCACACGCGACCGGCGCGCCCGTGTTGGCGCGGGCCAGCAGGCAGCGGGCCAGGTCCAGGTCGACCCCGATCCCGCGCGCACCGAACGCGAGCAGGTCTCCGCCGACCGAGCAGCCGAGGTCGAGCACCCGTGGTGCGCCGTCGAAGCGCCGGGCGTGGTGCAGGGCAACCGCGCGCGGCGTCGACTGCTCGAGGGCCTCAGCCGTCCACCAGAGCCGGTCGCCGTCGGGGTGCTTCGCCAGCGCACGGCGCCGGAGCGCCGCCTGCTCGAGCGCGAGCCGACCGACCTCGCCCAGCGGGCGCATGGCCTCGGCGGCGGCGATCGGGGGGAGGTCGAGCCCGTGCGCGCGAGCGACCGCGGCCTGGCCCTCCGCGGACAGCAGCAGCCGCGCCTGCGATGGGGTCAGCGGCGCTGCTTGGCCCGCGCGGCCTTCGGCGACACCAGGCGGGTGCCGGACCACTCGGGCGCGGCGCTGGTGCTGCGGGTGCTCGAAAGCCCCGCGGTCGGCGCCGCCTCGTCGATGTCGGACGGCTCGACGTGGCCGTCGCGGCCAGCCTTGGGCGTGAGCAGCCACACCACCCCGCTGTCGCCGAGGTTGGTCAGGGAGTCGACCAGCGCGTCGACCAGGTCGCCGTCGCCCTCCCGCCACCACAGCAGCACGACGTCGACGACCTCATCGGTGTCGTCGCCCTTGATCAGCTCCGTGGTGGTACGAGCGGCGACGTCTTCCAGCAGCTCGTCGTCGATGTCGTCGGTGTCCCCCAGGACCTGCACGACCTGGCCCTCTTGGATGCCCAAGCGCTCGGCCAGACCGCGTGGCGCGGTCTGGTCCGCGGACGTGCTCACCTGTTGAACTCCCTGTCCTCGGCACGCGCCGGTGCGCGTGACTGCAAGTAGTCCACCGAACCGCACCCGCGAAGGCAAGCCCCAAGCCGTATGTTGCGCGTCATGCTGAGCGACGCCCCGATCGGTTTCCTGGTCTTCTTCGGGGGCGTGGCGGCGTTGATCGCGCTCGGCTTCGTGTTCACGGGTTACTCGTTGGTGCGCAACCGCAAGGCGCTCAGGCGGGCCGGCTACGACCCGACGACAGCGGGTGTCCAGATGGCCGCAGAGTTCCTGCAGGGCCGCAGCAGGCCGCTCGAGCGCCGGCTCGCCGAGCTCGACGACCTCCACGCCCGCGGCCTCATCAGCGACGAGGAGCATGCCGCTGCTCGCTCCACGGCGCTCGCCAGCCCCTGAGCAAAGCCCGTCCGCATTGTCGACATTCAGAGCCATCACGGTTGCCGGTTCGGCCCCGTCAGCAGTGTCGACTCCGTCACGTCTCCCTCCGTCAGCGTGGCCTACTGGCGGGTAGCAGGTTGGATGGGGGGTGAGCAAGGAGGTTGCGCACGTGAGTGAACGTCCCGCGGAGCGGTTCAGCGTCATCAGTGACGGATTGCCGAGCCAGCTGCCCGATGTCGACCCCTCCGAGACCCAGGAATGGCTCGACAGCTTCGACGACCTGGTCGAGACGAGCGGCCGCGGCCGCGCCCGCTTTCTCATGCTGAAGCTGCTCGAGCGGGCCCGTGAGAAGTCGGTCGGCGTCCCGCCCCTGCGCTCGACCGACTTCATCAACACCATCCCCCCCGAGCGCGAGCCCTGGTTCCCGGGCGACGAGCACGTCGAGCGCCGGATCCGTGCCTACGTCCGCTGGAACGCCGCGATGACCGTCTCTCGCGCCAACCGGCCCGAGATCGGCGTCGGCGGACACATCGCCACCTACGCCTCGGCCGCCTCGCTGTACGAGGTCGGCTTCAACCACTTCTTCCGCGGCAAGGACCACCCCGGTGGCGGGGACCAGGTCTACTACCAGGGCCACGCCTCCCCCGGCATCTACGCCAGGGCCTTCCTCGAGGGCCGCCTCTCGGAGGAGCACCTCGACGGCTTCCGCCAGGAGAGCAAGCCGCTGAGCCTCCCGTCTTACCCCCACCCCCGGCTGATGCCGGACTTCTGGGAGTTTCCGACCGTGTCGATGGGGCTGGGACCCATCGGCGCGATCTACCAGGCCCGCTTCAACCGCTACCTGCAGCACCGCGGCATCAAGGACACCAGCGACCAGCGGGTCTGGTGCTTCCTCGGCGACGGCGAGATGGACGAGCCCGAGTCGCTCGGCGCGATCGGTGTCGCGGCCCGCGAGGAGCTCGACAACCTGGTCTTCGTCGTCAACTGCAACCTGCAGCGCCTCGACGGCCCGGTCCGTGGCAACGGCAAGATCATCCAGGAGCTGGAGTCGTACTTCCGTGGCGCCGGGTGGAACGTCATCAAGGTCGTCTGGGGACGCGAGTGGGACGACCTGCTCGCCCGCGACACCGACGGCGTCCTCGTCAACCAGATGAACACCACGCCGGACGGGCAGTTCCAGACCTACTCCGTCGAGGGCGGCGCCTACACCCGGGAGAAGTTCTTCGGCGGTGACCCGCGGCTGCGCAAGATGGTCGAGCACCTGACCGACGAGGACATCAAGAAGCTCCCCAGGGGCGGCCACGACTACCGCAAGGTCTACGCCGCGTTCGACGCCGCGACCACGCACGTGGGCCAGCCGACGGTGATCCTCGCCCACACGATCAAGGGCTGGACGCTCGGCAAGGACTTCGAGGGCCGCAACGCGACGCACCAGATGAAGAAGCTGACGGTCGACGAGCTCAAGGAGCTGCGCGACAGGCTCTACATCGACATCAGCGACAAGGCCCTCGAGTCCGGCCTGCCGCCGTACTTCCACCCCGGACCGCACTCCAACGAGATCGCCTACATGCGCGAGCGCCGCACGGCGCTGGGCGGATCGCTGCCCTCGCGCCGGGTCACCCGCGCTTCGTTGCCGCAGCCGCCGTCGGCGGTCTACGACGAGCTCAAGGCCGGCTCGGGCAAGCAGCCGATCGCGACGACGATGGCGTTCGTCCGCCTGCTCAAGGACCTCATGAAGGACAAGGAGATCGGCGCCCGCTTCGTCCCCGTGATCCCGGACGAGGCCCGCACGTTCGGCATGGACGCGATGTTCCCGACGGCGAAGATCTACTCGCCGTTCGGCCAGCGGTACGAGGCCGTCGACCGCGAGCTGCTGCTGTCCTACAAGGAGTCCGAGCAGGGCCAGATCCTGCACGAGGGGATCACGGAGGCCGGTTCGATGGCCTCGACGATCGCGGCGGGCACGTCGTACGCCACGCACGGCGAGCCGATGATCCCGGTGTACATCTTCTACTCGATGTTCGGGTTCCAGCGCACCGGCGACCAGATGTGGCAGATGGCCGACCAGCTCGGCCGGGGCTTCCTGCTCGGTGCCACAGCCGGTCGCACGACCCTCAACGGCGAGGGCCTGCAGCACCAGGACGGGCACTCCCTGCTGCTCGCCTCGACCAACCCTGCCGTCGTCGCCTACGACCCGGCCTATGCCTACGAGCTCGCCTTCATCGTGGAGGACGGTCTGCGGCGGATGTATGGCGAGAGCCCCGAGGACGTCTTCTACTACCTGACCGTCTACAACGAGCCCTATCCGCACCCGCCGCTGCCGGACATCCCCGGCCTGCGCGAGGGCATCCTGCGCGGGCTCTACCCGCTCAAGCGGTCCGAGGGCGTGCCCGCGCAGGCGACCGTGCTCGCGTCCGGCATCACCGTCCGGTCCGCGCTGGCAGCGCAGGAGCTGCTGCGCTCGGACTGGGGCGTCGGCGCCGACGTCTGGTCCGTCACGTCCTGGAACGAGCTGCGCCGAGATGCCCTCGAGGCCGACCAGCATGCGCTGCTCCACCCGGAGGACGCGCCCCGGTCGCCGTATGTCACCGAGGCTCTGATGAGCGCGCCGGGGCCGGTCGTCGCCGTGTCCGACTGGATGCGCGCCGTCCAGGATCAGGTCAGCCGCTGGATCCCGGGCGACTACACGTCCCTCGGCACCGACGGGTTCGGGAGGTCCGACACCCGGGCCGCCCTGCGCCGGCACTTCCACGTCGACGCCGAGTCCATCGCGACCGCCGTCCTCGCGGAGCTGGCTCGCCGCGGCGAGGTCGAGGCCGACGTGCCGGCCAAGGCCGTGGACCGCTACCGGCTCCGCGACGACCAAGTCACCCCGGACGAGCCGGAGCTCGGCACCGCCTGATCAGCGGGTGGGAGTGACCGTCATCGTGTAGGTCGGATCAGCGGCCGACTGCGGTGGGGCACCCGCTGCGGCCAGCAGCCCTGCCAGCAGCAAGGCGGGGAGGACCTCGACGAGTCGGACCTTCATGTGAGGTCGTGTACCCCGCGGATCCGCGGGTACCCCTCGCTGCATGGAACGCGGCAGCGCCAAGCACGGACGGCGCCTCGACGAGCAGCTCCGCAAGGAGACCCGGCCCATCGTCTCGGGCGGCCACGACCCGAGGGTCGAGGAGTGGAAGTCGGCAGAGCCGTCGGGCGAGGACCAGCCCGTCGTGGACCTCGACGGGGCGGTTGACGAGCGCACGGAGATCGCGGCGTTGCTCGGCAAGGAGATCTGGCCGGCGACCGGCACGACGATCCAGCGGCGGGTGCGCGAGCAGCACGGTCCGGACTGGGCCCTCGAGCGCGTCGACCGGCTTCCGGCGGGACGGGTGTTCGACAACTTCGCCGACGTCTGGGAGTCCCTCACCGGCTGAGCGGGGCCGACTCGACTACCAGGTGACAGCGACCAGGACGGCGTCGGTGCCGGCCGTCAGCACGACAGGTCGAGAGGCGCGCAAAGAATCGCCCTCGGCCAGCTCGTCGACGTGACCGCTCACCACGGTCAGGTGGCCGGACAGCTCGACCGTCGAGCCGGCGCGCAGCGTGCCGACGAGCACGCGCGTGTCCCTGACGATCGCCACGGGTGCCAGCTCACCCGCGTCGAAGACCTCATAGGACACGCTGTCTTCCAGGCAGCTGATCCAGGTCTGCACGAAGCGGAGCTCCGTCTCCCCGAGGTTGCGCTCGCTGTGCAGGACGCCGGTGCCCGCCCGCAGCACGGCGACCTGCCCAGCCGACACCGTGCTGGACACGATGCCCTCGTGGGCCAGGGAACCGCTCACGACATAGGTGACCAGCACCAGGCCGGCATGGGAGTGCTCGTCGAACCCCGCCCCGGGCGCGAGCCTCTCGTCGTTGACCGCGACGACCGGCCCGAACGAGATGTTGGCAGGGTCGTAGTGGGCGCCGAACGAGAAGGAGTGCCGCGTCACCGAGCCCGGCCGCGTCGTCGTGAAGCGGTCCGCAGACCGCCGTACATCCCCTGCCACCCATGGAGTGTGACGTAGAGCCGTGCATGCGCCGCAAGCCTGACCCGACTGACCTCAGAGCCGGGGCAGCACCTCGGACTCGATGAGCCGTAGCGACGACCAGGCCTCGTCGACCGGCAGGCCGCCCATCAGCGGGTGCAGCGAGACGAACCCGTCCGCCTCGGCGACCAGCTCGGCAGGGGTCAGCACCCGGTACTGACCCGCTGCCTTGAGCTCCGCCAGGGAGCCGTAGCGCACCCAGCCCGTGTCCTGCCCGGCCTGCTCCGCCCACTGGCCGTAGGCGTGCGACTCGTGCATCGCTGCCGGCCCGATCACCTCCCACGCCTTGTCCGGGTCGCGCGCGACGTGCAGGAAGCCGGTCCCGCCGCTGTAGAGCTCGCCCGGGTCCTTCTTGCCCGCAGCCGCCCGGGCGGCCCGGAAGTGGTCCCAGCCGGCCTGCCCCGACGGCATGAAGCGCAGGCCGTAGCGGACGGCGCGGTCCGCGGCCGGCCGGGAGTTGCCGCCGACCATGAGCAGCCGACGGGGGTCCGTCGCGGGGGTCGGCCGGACGGTGACCGAGCGGCCGTGGAAGTCGAACGGGTCCCCCGTCCAGGCAGCCAGGCAGGTCTCGATCGCCTCGTCGAGCAGCCGGCCGCGCCGCCCGATGGGCTTGTCGAACATCGTGAACTCACTCGGCACGTAGCCGTTGCCGAGCACCACCGACGCCCGGCCACCCGCGATGTGGTCGAGCAGGGCGATCTGCTCCGCGAGCTGCAGTGCGTCGTACAACGGGGCTGGGACCACGCTCACGCTGATCGCGACGTGACGGGTGCGGGCGGCGACGGCGGACGCGAGCAGCAGGGCCGACGGGTTGTAGCCGTCGGCGCTGCCGTGGTGCTCGCTGATGATGATCACCGCGAACCCGTGCTCGTCGGCCCATTGCGCCATGTCGAGGACCGTCTGCACCCGCTCGGTCGTGCCCTCGCCAGAGGGGTTGCGCAGGTCGAATCTCATGCCCCAGGTCGCCACCTGGCCAGTGTGGTCCTTTAGGACCATCTTCGGGCGATCCGCCCCAGTTCTCGGCGCCGCGGGCCGACAGTTGGAGCATGGCGCGACGGACCCTGCAGCACCTCGAGGAGCACCCCAACATCTCCGAGATCCTCGGGGTGCTGGCGCACCTGGCCCACATCGGTGACGAGGACCTCAGGGTGCTCGCCGAGGCCTGGACCAACAACGGCATGCTCGCCGCGGCCCGCGACCGGGCTCTCAGCCCCGAGAGCCCACTCGTGCTGGAGGTGCTCGCCGCGTTCGAGGCGGTCGCCGACCTGTTCTCCGAGGACCTCGCCGGCGAAGCCGCCTACGTCACCGTCGACCCGACCGTCACCGCCACCGCGCTGAAGGCGGTCCGCGACGCGATCGCTGCGGCCTACGCCAAGCCGATCCTGACCAAGCCCGAGTTCGCCGCCATGATGGCGCCGTGGCTGGCCGCGTTCCCCGTCGCCCGCGTTGCCGAGCCCGACCTGGGCCCCTCCGGTGCGAGGGTCAAGGCGCTCCTCGCCGCGCTGCCCCGGCTCGCCGCCCGTTGCCACGACGTCGAGGGGCGCGCCCTGTTCGACGCCCTCGTCGAGCTGTCCTACGTCGACGAGTCCGACCGCGCGGGTGCCCGCGACTCCGCCTTCCACGCGGCGGTCATGACGAGCCGCCGCCGGGTCTGGGCACTCGTGGAGCGCTCCGGCGCCGAGGGCATCTCGCGGCCCTGCTACGACTGCAGCGTGCCGTCCGACCCGAACGAGGTCAGTCGCGTCCTCGGGGTCGTGTCGGATGCCGCGTGCGCGTTGCTCGTCGCCGACGCGGTACCCGACGAGCTGCTCGCGCTGCTCACCCGTCCGGTCCGGGACCTGATCCCGGAGCAGCGCTCGGGCTGAGCCTCGGGTAGAACGGAGGCATGGACGTTCTCGCGTACGCCTCCCCCGCCGCCAAGGCACCCTTCGAACGCACCACCGTGCAGCGCCGCGACGTCGGTCCGCGTGACGTGCTGCTCGACATCAAAGCGGCCGGCATCTGCCACTCCGACATCCACACCGGTCGCGACGAGTGGGGGCCCGCGACCTACCCACTGGTGCCCGGTCACGAGATCGCCGGGATCATCACCGAGGTCGGCTCCGAGGTCACCCGGCACCGGGTCGGCGATCGCGTCGGCATCGGCTGCCTCGTCGACTCCTGCCGCACCTGCGAGCACTGCGAGCGGGGCCTCGAGCAGTACTGCCTGAACGGCGCCGTCGGCACCTACAACAGCACTGGCAAGGACGGCCTGCCGACCTACGGCGGGTACAGCGCCCAGCTGGTCGTCGACCAGGATTTCGCGCTGACGATCCCCGACGCCCTGGAGCTCGACGCCGCAGCGCCGCTGCTCTGTGCCGGGATCACCGTCTACTCCCCGCTCAACCACTGGCAGGCGAGCCCCGGCAAGCAGGTCGCGATCGTCGGCATGGGTGGGCTCGGACACATGGGCGTGCAGATCGCGCGTGCGATGGGCGCGGAGGTCTCCGTCATCTCGCAGACCCGGTCGAAGGAGGAGGACGGCCGCCGCTTCGGCGCCGAGCACTACTACGCGACCAGCGAGGACGGCACCTACAAGCGGCTGCGCAACCGCTTCGACCTCATCATCAACACCGTCTCGGCGACGCTGCCCATGCGCAGCTACCTGTCGATGCTGCGCCTCGACGGCACGATGGTGAACGTCGGCGCACCCTCAGAACCGATGGAGGTGCCCGCCTTCTCGCTCATGGGCAACCGCCGCAGCTGGGCGGGCTCGAGCATCGGTGGCATCCCGGAGACCCAGGAGATGCTCGACTTCTGCGCGCTGCACGGCATCGCCGCCGTGATCGAGAAGATCGGCCCCGACCAGATCGACGAGGCGTGGGACCGAGTCGTCGCCAGCGATGTGCGCTACCGCTTCGTGATCGACACCACCCAGATCACCTGACCCGCGAGCGGGTCCAGGCGAGCAAGGCGTCGGCCGTCAGCGTGTTGATGACCTGGGCCGGCGTCACGCCCGTGAGGTGGGCCCGCTCGCATCCCACGAGCTGCCAGTCGAGCTGACCGGGCGCGTGCGCATCGGTGTCGATGGCGACCTTGCAGCCGGCCTCGAGCGCCACCCTCAGCAGCCGCTTCGGCGGGTCGAGCCGCTCGGGCCGGCTGTTTATCTCGACGGCCACGTCGAACTGTGCGCAGGCGGCGAACACGATGTCCGCGTCGAACTCCGACTCCGGGCGGCCGCGGGCGCCCTTCACCATCCGACCCGTGCAGTGCCCCAGCACGTCGAGGTGCGGGTTGCTGATGGCCGCGACCATCCGCGGCGTCATCTCCTCCGACGGCATCCGCAGCTTCGAGTGCACCGACCCGACCACGAGGTCGAGCTGCGCCAGCAGCGCGGGGTCCTGGTCGAGGGTGCCGTCCTCGTTGATGTCGCACTCGATGCCGGTGAGGATCCGAAACGGCGCCATCGACTCGTTGAGCGCCGCGACCACCTCGAGCTGCTCGCGCAGCCGCTCGGGCGAGAGCCCCCGAGCGATCTTGAGGCGCGGCGAGTGGTCGGTCAGCACCATGTACTCGTGGCCGAGATCCCGTGCGGCGCGGGCCATCTCGTCGATCGGCGATCCGCCGTCGGACCAGTCCGAGTGGACGTGGCAGTCACCCTTGAGGGCGGCCCGCAGCGCACGGGCCCCCTCGGCGACGGGCACGCCCTCGAGGTCGTTGACGCGCCGCAGGTAGTTCGGTTCCTCACCGCGCATCGACTCGCCGATGACGAGGGCCGTGACCTTCCCGATGCCCGGGAGGTCCTCCAGCGTTCCCGCGGTGGCCCGCTCCTCGAGGGTGGAGCGGTCGAGGGAGTCGACCAGCTTGGCGGCCTTCCGGAACGCCTGCACCCGATACGTCGGCTCCATGGCGCGTTCGAGTGCGAAGGCGATCGCCCGGAGATCCTCGGCGGGATCCCTCATGTCGCCTCCTTGAGCACCACCGTCCACGCTGCCGCCCAGCACCCTCCCACGAGGAGCCCGGCGATCACGTCCGAGGGGTAGTGGACCCCGAGCAGCACCCGCGTCAGTGCCACCACCACGGGTACGGCGAGCAGCAGCCAGGCTCGAAGGCCGATCCGTGGCAGCAGCAGCACTGCCAGCGCCCCCCAGAAGGCAGCGGCTCCGGCCGCATGACCGCTCGGGTACGACGACGTGCTCGGGCATGAGGCGAGGTCGAGGCAGGGGCGCAACCGCCCGATGGTGCTCTTGAGGACCGAGGAGCTGAGCTCCGCGCCGAACACGGTGACGAGGACATACCCGGCCAGCCGCCATCGTGTGCGCAGGGCGATCGCGATGACGACGGCCGCGACCTCGAGCACGAGGGGCGCCCCGAGCTGTGTCAGCCCGAGCACCACGTCGCGGACGAGCCCGTGGCGGAGCGCCAGGGCGCGCGTCGTCTCGTTGTCCGCGTCGCGCAGCGGGGCCCAGTGGTCCCTCACCAGGATCGTCAGCGGCAGCAGCAGCCCGAGCACCACGAGCAGGGCAGCGGTCAGCGCGCCTCGTTGGGCGCGGGTCACGGTCGGTAGACGACCAGCGGCACCCGGGCGGCCCGCAGGTGCAAGGCGGACGGGCCCACTGAGACCTCGCCGTCCCGGGCGATCCGCAGGTCGCCCTGGTTGGAGGTCACCTGCAGCCGGCCGACGACACGTTCCTCGTAGACCCGGGACCGACCGAGGCGTCCGGTGAGCAGTGCCAGCGTCATCCGCGTCCGCGACCAGGGGCTGGTCGCGTCGACGAGCCGGATGTCGACGCACCCGTCATCCATCCGCTCGCGCCAGCTGGGTGCGAAGCCGCTCGGGTGGTAGCGCCCATTGCCGGCGAACAGCGTCCAGAGCACGCGATCCTCACCGTCGACGCAGACCTTGACGGCCTGCGCCTTGCGCATGACCCGGGCCGTCGCGAGCGCCATGGCCGGCCACTTGCCGAGTCGGTCCTCGTGCCGCTCGCGCTCCCGCACCAGGTCGGGATAGACGCCCAGGGCGAAGGTGTTGAGGAACCACAGCCCGTCGCCCTCGGGCTCCGCGCTCCCCACCGAGATGCGCACGGCGGAGCCTTCCTTGACCGCCCTGGCGACATCCTCGAAGGACTCCAGCCCGAGCTCGCCCGCGAAGTGGTTGAGCGTGCCACCGGGGACCACGGCCAGCGGCAGCCCGTGCTCGAGCGCGACGCCTGCCGCACAGTTCACGGTGCCGTCGCCTCCCATCAAGCCGAGCACCGTCGCGCGGGACGCAGCGGACCGCAGCGCGTCCTCGATCTCGTCGGACGCCCGGACCAGCTCGGCCCGCGGCAATAGCTCCGACATCGCCTTCTCGACGGCGTCGATGAGGTCCGCTGAGCCGCCACCTTCGTTCGCAACGAGCACCAGCCCCGCCCCGTCCGGCAGGGCAGGCGCGTCGACCGCGACCTGCCCTGCCGTCGGGCGGGCGGGCCGGCGAGGCCAGACCCGCTTCACCGCGAGCGCCGAGGCCGCCCCCAAGGCCAGCCCCGCCGCCACATCTCCCGGGTAGTGCACGCCGGTGTGCACCCGGCCCCACGCCACGCCGGCAGCGAGGGCGCCCACCGGCACCGCCAGCGCCGGCTCCTCGAGCGCGACCCCCACCGCGAAGGCGGCGGCCGAGGCGCTGTGGCCACTGGGGAAGCTGCTCGTCTGCGGCTGCAGCGTGAGTTGGCGCAGCAGCGGGACGCCCTCCAGACCTGGACGCGACCGTCGGGCGGCCAGCTTGACCGGGCCGTTGGCCACCGCGCTGGCCACACCCAGCGACGCGAGTCCGCGCACCGCAGCCCGACGGCGACCGGTGAGGGCCAGCGCGGCGGCGACCGCCAGCCACAGCCCGCCGCGGTCGGCGCTCGACGTGAGCGGCGGCAGCACCGTGTCGAGCGTGGAGCTGTCCAGCCGGTGCGCAGCCCGGAAGGCGCGGCGGTCGAGGGCTCCCAGTCGTGTCAGCACGCAGGTGCTCTGCCCTCGCGGGCGATCATCCACGCCTCGTGGCAGCAGTGGGTACCGGCTCTGCTAGACGACCTGGTGCAGGAACGTGACCGGCGCGCCCTCGCCCGCCTCGCGGTAGGGCTCCAGCTCGTCGTCCCACGCGGACCCCAGCAGTGCGTCGATGCCGTGGGCGAGCTGGGGGCCCTGGGCCTGCGCGAGCAGCGACCGCAGCCGGTCCTCCCCGACCACGATGTCGCCGTTCGCGCCGATCATCGTGCGGTACACGCCCAGCTCAGGGGTGACGCTGTACCGCTCGCCGTCGACGCCGACGGAGGCGTTCTCGGTCACCTCGTACCTGAGCAGCTTCCAGCTCTTGAGGACCGCGGCCAGCCGTCCCGCCGTACCGGGTCGACCGCGCCAGCTGGACTCGGCGCGCAGCGTCCCGGGCGCGGCGGGCTGCTCGGTCCACGTCAAGGACACGCGGGTGCCGAGCTCGCTCGCGATCGCCCACTCGACGTGCGGGCACAGCGCAGGAGGACAGGAGTGCACGTAGAGCACCCCTGTCGCGCCGTACGACAGCGTCATCGGCGTGGTCACGCTTCCTCCCGAGGGTCGCCTTCCCCAGCGGCCTCGAGCTTCGGTGATCATCCTGCCACGAAGCGTCACGCCTGTCCCAGAAGCCCCAGGCGTGTCGCGCCGGCAGTCTCCGACGCCCCCCCGTGATCAACAGGCCCTCGGTGGGCCGACACGTCGGCATGTCGCGCCACGGATCCGCTGTTGATCACGCATGGTGGGCGCGCCAGCTCTCGACACCGGCGAGCAGGGCGGCCTGTACGGCGGACGGGGCCGTCGACGAGGTGATGCTGCAACGGGCCAGGTCTGCCAGCTCGTCGTCGGAGGCGCCCAGCACCGCATAGTTGGCGAGCAGGTCGGCGCGGAACAGCAGTGGGTCGTCGGCACCGATGGCCACCGGGACCCCGGCGGCCCGGAGCGCCCGCCACGGGTTGTCCTCGACGGTCTTGTGCACGTGCAGCGCGACGTTGGACACCGGGTTGACCTCGCAGCAGACCTCCAGGTCGGCCAGCAGCTCGAGCAGGGCAGGGTCCTCGACCGCGCGGACACCGTGGCCCAGCCGCTGGGCACCGAGCCGGTCCACGGCCAGCGAGACGCTGCCCGCACCGCGGAGCTCCCCCGCGTGGGGGACGGCGACCAGCCCGGCGTCGCGGGCCAGCCGGAAGGCCTTCTCGAAGTCGCGGGTGTCCCCGCGGGCCTCGTCGTTGGACAGCCCCAGCCCGACCACGCCGTCGAACCGGCGCGCGAGCCGGGCGAGGGTCTCCGTCTCCGACGGGTGCCGGGTGCGGTTGCCGGCGAGGACCAGCCCGGTGCCGACGCCGAGGTCGTTGCGCAGCGCGTCCAGGACGATCTCCACGGTGGCGTGCAGCCCGCCGAGCCGGATCGCGTACGACGACGGGTCGACCTGCAGCTCCAGCCAGCCGACGCCGGCCGCCGCCTGGTCCTCGACGATCTCCCGGACGACCCGCCGGACCTCCGCCGGGCCGATCAGGACGGTGCGCGCCGCGTCGTACAACCGCTGGAACTTCTGCCAGCCCCGGAGCTGGGTCGCGTCGAGGTCGACCGAGGCCGGGTCGAGCAGCCCGGCCGGCAGCTTCCGGCCCTGTTCCGCTGCCAGGTCGACGAGCGTGGCCGGGCGCATCCCGCCCGTCAGGTGCAGGTGCAGGTGGGCCTTCGGCAGAGCCCTGAGATCGCCCACCGCCCCACTATGCCCATCCACCGCCCACGGACCGCCCACGGACCTCCACAGGACTCGTGTCGCACGACGTCCCTAGGGTCGTGCATGGGATGATGAGACACCCACCCGCAAGGAGAAGTGTGACCAGCAGCGCCCAGGCCGGAGCCGCCTCGCCGAGGCCCATCGGGGGTTCCTACAGCGCGAAGGACCTCCAGCACCTCGAGGGGCTCGAGGCGGTCCGCAAGCGGCCTGGCATGTACATCGGCAGCACCGACTCCAAGGGCCTCACGCACCTGGCCTTCGAGATCATCGACAACGCCGTCGACGAGGCGCTGGCGGGCTACTGCCACCACGTCGAGGTCGTCCTGCACGACGACGGCTCGCTCGAGGTGCACGACGACGGCCGCGGCATCCCCGTCGACATCAACCCGAAGACCGGACTGACGGGCGTCGAGCTGGTGCTGACCAAGCTGCACGCCGGCGGCAAGTTCGGCGGTGGGGGCTACAAGACCTCCGGTGGTCTGCACGGGGTCGGCGCCTCGGTCGTCAACGCGCTGTCCGCGCGGATGGACGTCACCGTCCGCTTGTCCGGCCGCATCCACCAGATGAGCTTCCAGCGCGGCGTTCCGGGCGTCTTCGCCGGCGACGACCCTCAGTCGCGCTTCACCCCCCGCGACGGGATCAGCGTCGCCGGCAAGGCACCCGCCAAGCAGACCGGTACGTCGATCCGCTGGTGGGCCGACAGCGTGCTGTTCTCCAAGGGCTCAGCCGCCGACGTCACGGCCATCCGGGACCGCCTTCGCCAGACCGCGTTCCTCGTCCCCGGCCTGTCGCTCACGATCCGCGGCGCGGGCCACGAGGAGGAGACGTTCCGCTTCGACGGCGGCGTGAAGGACTTCGTCGACCACCTCGCTCAGGACGGCGCCGTCAGCGACACCGTGCAGATCCTCGGCTCGGGCAACTACAAGGAGACCGTGCCAGTCCTCGACGACCAGGGGCACATGGTGACCCAGACCGTCGAGCGGCACTGCGAGGTCGACATCGCGCTGCGGTGGGGCACGGGCTACGACACCGTCGTCCAGAGCTTCTGCAACGTCGTCCGCACCGGCCACGGGGGCTCGCACCAGAAGGGTTTCGACCGCGCCCTGACCAAGGCGCTCAACGAGGCGCTGCGCAGCACGAAGGTGCTCAAGGTCAAAGACGACGACGTCATCACCGACGACGTGATGGAGGGCCTCACCGCTGTCGTCACCGTCAAGGTCCCGGAGCCGCAGTACCTCGGCCAGACCAAGGACGAGCTCGGCACCCCCGGCGTCTCGCGCATCGTCGCCGACGTCGTCGCCAAGGGCATCAAGACCGAGCTGCTCGACAACCGCAAGCGCAAGGCGCAGGCCCGTGTCGTGCTCGACAAGGTGCGCGCCGCCGCGCAGACCCGGCAGGCCGCCAAGGCCTCGAAGGACGCGGCGCGCCGCAAGACCGCGCTCGAGACGTCGACGCTGCCGGCAAAGCTCGCCGACTGCCGATCGACGGACGTGTCGAGGACGGAGCTGTGGCTGGTCGAGGGTGACTCGGCCCTCGGCACCGGCAAGCTCGCCCGCAACAGCGAGTTCCAGGCACTGCTCCCGCTGCGCGGCAAGATCCTCAACGTCCAGAAGGCCGGCGTCGGCGAGATGCTCGCGAACGCCGAGTGCGCCTCGATCATCCAGGTCGTCGGTGCGGGCACCGGCAGGACGTTCGACCTCGAGCAGATGCGCTATCACAAGATCGTGCTGATGGCCGACGCCGACGTCGACGGAGCGCACATCAGGTGCCTGCTCATCACCCTGTTCGCCCGCTACATGCGACCGGTCATCGAGTCCGGGCGGCTGTTCGCCGCCATGCCGCCGCTGCACCGGATCGAGGTGTCGGGCTCGAAGGAGCCGATCTACACCTACACCGAGAAGCAGCTGCACCAGACGGTCAAGAAGCTCGAGAACTCCGGCAAACGAGTCAAGCAGCCGATCCAGCGCTACAAGGGCCTCGGCGAGATGGACCCCGACCAGCTGGCCGAGACGACCATGCACCCTGCCGGCCGCACCCTGCGCCGCATCAAGCTCGACGACATCGAGCTGGCCGAGCACTCGCTCGAGCTCCTGATGGGCAACGAGGTCGCTCCCCGCCGCGAGTTCATCATCAACAGCGCCGGCCGGGTCGACCGCGCCGCCATCGACGCCTAACCGCTTTAGAGGAATGCCACCCCGTGCCGCCACGTAAGCGCCAGTCCCGCACCGACATCCCGCCCTTCGAGGGCGAGGGCACGATCATCGACACCAGCGTCGTCGACGAGATCGAGTCGTCCTACCTCGAGTACTCCTACTCCGTCATCTACAGCCGGGCCCTGCCCGACGCCCGCGACGGCCTGAAGCCAGTGCACCGCCGGATCCTCTACTCGATGTACGACGCCGGCCTGCGTCCCGACCGCGGCCACGTGAAGTCGGCCCGGGTCGTCGGAGACACGATGGGGCGCTTCCACCCGCACGGCGACACCGCCATCTACGACGCTCTCGTGCGACTCGCGCAGCCGTTCTCCCTGCGCGTGCCGTTGGTCGACGGCCACGGCAACTTCGGGTCTCCCGACGACTCGCCAGCTGCCCAGCGATACACGGAATGCCGGCTCGAGCAGGCCGCCATGGCCCTCGTCACGGGCCTCGATGAGGAGACCGTCGACTTCGAGCCCAACTACGACGGGTCGGAGCAGCAGCCGTCGGTGCTGCCTGCCGCGTTCCCCAACCTGCTCGTCAACGGCACCGCCGGCATCGCCGTCGGCATGGCGACGAACATGATCCCGCACAACCTCGTCGAGGTCGTCGACGCGGCGCGGCACCTGCTCGAGAACCCCGACGCCGACCTCGACGAACTGATGCGGCACGTACCCGGACCGGACCTCCCCACCGGCGGCCAGCTGCTCGGCATGGACGAGGTGCGGCAGGCCTACGAGACCGGCCGCGGCGTGGTCCGGATGCGCGCGACCGCGGAGGTCGGCCCGTTGCCCCGCGGCAAGTCGGTCATCACCGTGACGGAGCTGCCCTATGGCGTCGGCACCGAGCGCGTCATCGCCAAGGTGAAGGAGCTCGTCAACGGCAAGCGGCTGCAAGGCATCGCGGACGTCAAGGACCTCACCGACCGGGCGCTCGGCACCCAGCTGGTCTTCGAGATCAAGGCCGGCTTCAACCCGCAGGCGGTGCTCGGCGAGCTCTACCGGCTGACGCCGCTCGAGGAGTCCTTCGGCATCAACAACCTCGCGCTGGTCGACGGGCAGCCGGTGACCCTGGGCCTGAAGAAGCTGCTCGAGGTCTTCCTCGACCACCGGCGCGACGTGGTCACGCGTCGCAGCAGGTACCGGCTGCGCAAGGCCGAGGAACGCGCGCACCTCGTCGAGGGCCTGCTGCTTGCGCTGGCCAACATCGACGAGGTCGTCCGGATCATCCGCAGCAGCCCGGACGTGGCCACCGCCCGCACCAGCCTCATCGACCGCTTCGGCTTCTCCGACGTGCAGGCCGGCTATGTGCTCGACATGCAGCTGCGCCGGCTCGTGGCACTGGAGGTCGAGAAGCTCGAGCAGGAGCTCGCCGAGCTGCAGGCGACCATTGCCGCGCTCCTGGAGATCCTCAACGACCGCGAGGTCCTCACGCGCCTCATCGGCGACGAGCTGGCCGAGGTGGCCGAGGAGCACGGCACACCCCGTCGTACCGTGCTCGTCGGGGGTGACCTCAAGGCCCTGGTGACCCGCAAGGCCAGCGACGTCGAGGTCGCCGACGCACCGTGCGACGTGCTGATGTCGACCACCGGACTGCTGGCTCGCACGCCGATCCACGAGGGCGAGCAGCAGGTCGGCGGGCGCCGGCACCGGCACGACGCGATCGTCGCGACAGCACGCACCACGACGCGCGGCGTCGTCGGGATGCTCACGAGCGCAGGCAAGTTCGTCAAGGTCGAGGTGCTCAACATCCCGGAGGTGCCGGCCGTCACGACCGGCGCGATCTCCTTGCGCGGCGGGGCTTCCGCGTCGGAGTTCGTGCCGCTCGACCGCAACGAGCGGGTCGTCGGCATCGCGACCATCCGCGAGGACGGCCCAGGTCTCGCCATCGCCACGAAGCAGGGGGTGGTGAAGCGCGTCGCCGCCGAGGCGTGGCCGGTCCGCTCCGACACCGTTGACGTCATCAGCCTCAAGGCGGGCGACGAGGTGATCGCCGCCGTCGAGCTGCTCACGGGTGAGGAGGAGCTCGTCTTCTTCGCCAGCTCAGGCGATCTGCTCCGCTTCCCCGCCGAGGCGGTGCGGCCGCAGGGCCGCAGCGCCAGTGGCATGGCCGGCATGAAGCTCGACGCGGGGGCGTTCCTCGTCGGGTTCAGCGCCGTGCCACTGGCCGGCGGCGAGACGCTCTTCGAGGAGCCGCTCGTCGTGACGGCGGGCGGCCTCCCTCCCGAGGGTCGCGGCAAGGGCGTCGGCATCGCGTCGTCGGTGAAGGTGACGCCGCTGAGCGAGTACCCCCGCAAGGGCCGCGCCACGGGTGGCGTCCGCTGCCAGCGGCTGCTGTCCGGTGAGGCGCTGCTGGTGCTGGGCTGGGCGGGTGCCAACCCGTGGGCGGCCGCGGCCAACGGCGACCCACTCGAGCTGCCGCCGGCCACCGGCAAACGCGACGGCTCGGGCTCCCCCGCCGACAAGCCGATCGCCGCTGTCGGACAGCCGCACACCTGACGTGACCCTGCCCGTGCTCGACGCTGAGGAGCAGCGGGTCCTCGGCTGCCTGCTCGAGAAGCAGATCACCGTCCCGGACAGCTATCCGTTGTCCCTCAACGGGTTGCGCACTGCCTGCAACCAGACGAGCAGCCGGGAGCCCGTCGTCGACTGGGACGAGCCGACCGTCGAGTCCATCGCCCGGCGACTGCGCGAGCGTGACCTCGTCCGAGTCGTGTGGGCCGACAAGGGCCGGCGCATCCTGAAGTACCACCAGCTGCTCACCGAACTCATCGAGCTGCCGAGCGACCAGCTGGCCCTCGTCACCGTCCTGCTGCTCCGCGGACCGCAGGCCCCCGGCGAGCTGAGGACGCGCGCCGAGCGCCTCCACGCGTTCCTTGACCGGGAGACCGTCGAGCGCTGCCTGCGCGAGATGGCGTCGCGCGGGCTCGCCGCCGAGATCCCCCGCCGGGCTGGCGATCGCGACAACCGGTGGACGCACTTACTCGCGGACACCACGCCCCCTCCGGTCCACGTCATCGAGGTCTTGGCACCGGACGAGCGGGACACCGAGGTGCTCGCGACCTACGGCGAGGTCGCGGCCGACTACGCCGACGCCCTGGTCGACGAGCTCGGGACGCTGCCCTTCGAGCGGTGGCTGCTGAGCGAGGTGGCGTCGCAGGCCGACGGCCCGGTGGTCGAGGTCGGCTGCGGGCCTGGGCACGTGACGGCCTTCTTGGCCGCCCAGGGCGCGGACGCCTCAGGCCTGGACGTATCCCCGGCGATGGTGGACCAGGCGCGACGACGCTTTCCCGAAGGAAGCTACGACGTCGGCGACCTCCGCCAGCTGATGCGGCCGGTGAACGCGACCGGATGGTCGGCGGTGCTCGCCTGGTACAGCCTGATCCACACTGCCCCGTCGGAGCTCGCGGAGGTCGTCGCCGGGCTCGCGCGGCCGCTTGCGGCCGGCGGTCGGCTGGTGCTGGCCACGCAGACCGGTGGCGGGACCCGGCGGGTGACCGAGTGGTTCGGCCACGAGGTGGGCCTGACCTTCTTCCGGCACGACCGAGACGCCGTGCTCGCGGCGGTGCGCGCCGCGGGGCTGACGGACGTCAGGTGGTTTCACCGCGGTCCGATCGCCAGCCAAGGCGAGACCACCGAGCGGTTGTACGTGCTGGCGTCAGCCGGGTGAGCTCTCGGGCGGTCCCTCCTGCGGACCCAGCTCCGGCTCGAACACCGCGGTGTAGCGCTCGAACCGTGACTGCCAGCCCTCTTCGGCGACACCGTCGACGAGGCGGTCGAGGCAGACCTCCCAGCCGGCGGCATTGCGGGCGACGTGAGTGCGCGCCAGCTCCTCGGTCAGGACGAACGTGGTGCCGCCCTCAGTCGGCGTCAGCTCGAACCCGATCGTGTCCTCACCCCAGGTGAACGACAGCCGACGTGGCGGGTCGCACGCCACCACGACGCCGGGCAGGGCAGGGAAGGCCGGGTCGTCGAAGTGGTGCACCAGCGGCATCCCCGTCTCCCACCGGTCCAGCTCGATGCGGGTCGGGAACCACGCCTTCAGCTCGGCGGGGTCGGTGACGGCGCGCCAGACGTCCTCGACCGTACGGGGCAGGAACCGCTCGAACCGCAGGACGGGGCGGTCGCCGGTCGAGAGCAGGGTCGCTTCACGCATCGGGTACTCCTGGTGTGAGGTGTCCCTCGAGCTTGTCGAGGCTGATCCGCCACATCTGGCGGTAGGGCTCGAGCCACGCGTCGAGCTCGAGCAAGGGCTCCGGTCGCAGCCGGTACAGCCGGCGCTGGCCCTCCGGCCGTACGTCGACCAGGCCGGCCTCGCGAAGCACCCGCAGGTGCTTCGAGACGGCCGGCTGGCTTGCGCCGAGCACGTCGACCAGCACCCCGACGGGCTGCTCGCCCTGCCGGAGGGCGTCGAGGATCTGGCGGCGGTGTGGCTCGGCAAGAACCTCGAGGACGGCGGGCACCCAGGAAATATGCCCTGAGCGTTATATGTGTGTCAAGGCATATTCAGAGCGGCCTGGCTCACAGCCGCCGGGCAGGGCAGGCTGGGCGGCATGGGACTCCTCGACGACAAGGTCGTGCTCGTTACAGGCGCCAGCTCCGGCATCGGCGAGGCGACCGCCCTCGCGTTCGCTGCGGAAGGCGCTCGCGTCGCGCTTGCCGCCCGCCGGACCGACCGCATCAACGCGCTCGCCGACAAGCTCGGCGGCGACACCATCGCGGTCGAGCTCGACGTCACTGACGAGACGCAGTGCCACAACGCGGTCGTGGCCACGGTGGAGGCGTTCGGCCGGCTCGACATCGTCGTCAACAACGCCGGCCTCATGCTGCTCGGCAAGATCGAGGGCGCCGACACCGAGGACTGGCGCCGGATGATCAACACCAACGTCCTCGGGCTGATGTACATGAGCCACGCCGCCCTGCCCCACCTGCTCGAGACCAAGGGGTCGCTGGTCCAGGTCAGCAGTGTCGCCGGCCGCGTGGCGCGGCTGGGCTCCGGCGCCTACAACGCGAGCAAGTGGGCGGTGAACGCCTTCTCCGAGTCGCTTCGCCAGGAGGTCACGGCGCGCGGCGTCCGGGTCGTGCTCATCGAGCCCGGCATGGTCGCGACCGAGCTGGGCGACCACATCACCGACGCCGCCGCGAAGGAGGGCCTGCGCAAGCGCGCCGAGCAGATGACGCCGATGCAGGCCGACGACATCGCCCGTGCGGTGCTCTACGCCGTGACGCAGCCCCCGCACGTGGCCGTCAACGAGATCCTCATCCGCCCGACCGACCAGGAGCAGTAACTCTTTGCGGTCTCCTGGTCACCCGGCGCCGTTCTTTGCGTCCGATCGGGGGAACTTCGCACAATCTCCTGTCAACCCGCTGACATCGCCAGGACGTCGTGCGTAGGTTCGCATATCCCCCCGCCCCTCCCAGCAACACTGCACCGGAGGCTTGATGTCCCTGCCCTTCCGCCCTCGCCACGGCATTCTTGCCGGGGCCGTCGCTCTCAGCGTCACGGGCCTGCTCGTCTCGGCCACCTCCCCCACGACCGCTGCGGTGCCGGGCGCGAACACCGCAGAGCTGCGGGCGCTCCTCCGCGGCGCCGCGCAGTCACCCACGACCGAGCGCTTCGGCACCATCGGCGGAGGTGGCGGTGAGTCGGCCGAGCTCAAGTCGCAGGCCGAGCAGTACGCCCAGGCCCGCACCGCTCCTGGCCAGGTCGCCCCGGGCGCCTACTCCGCGGCCTACGCGCAGCTGGCCGGGCTGCCCGCGAGCGGCAGCGCGACCGAGGTGACGACCAAGCCCTACAACAGCGACGACCTCCGCTACCGCGACCCGGCCGCGTCCAACAGCACCGGCGGTTCGGGCCTGGTCACCGGCCGGATCACCGGTCTCGCCGCCGACCCAGCGCACCACGTGGTCTACGCGGGTGGCGCTGACGGTGGCGTCTTCCGCGGTGCCCTGTCGAACACCGGCGACGTGACCAGCTGGACCGCTATCTCCGACGCGCTGCCGACTCTCTCGACCGGTGACCTGGAGTACGACAGCGCGACCCAGACCCTCTGGTACGCCACCGGCGAGGCCAACACCGGCGCGACGTCCTACGTCGGCTCCGGCGTCTACCGACTCGTCACGCCGTGGAGCAGCAGCTTCGCGCCGAGCAGCCGGGTCGGTGGCACCGAGCTGGAGAGCACCGTCATCAACAAGGTCCGCTTCGACGGGGCCGGCAAGGTCTACGCCGCCAGCAGCCGCGGCATCTGGTCGCACAGCGCAACGGTCGGCACGGGCGCCTGGACGTTCAACTACGCCCCCAACCCGGGCTACCTGCCCGGCGGCGCCACCGCCACGGATCCAAACGCGCCGTACAAGAACATCGTCAACGACATCGCGGCCCTGCCCGACGGCACCGGCAGGCACCTGGTCGCCGACATCGCCTGGCGCGGCGGGGACACCTACAACGGCTTCTACCGCTCCGACGACGGCGGCACGACCTGGACCAAGGTCAACCCCAGCGGCGCGATCAACCCCAAGGAGATCGGCAACGCCGAGTTCGCGTACTCCTCCGACGGCTCGAAGCTCTACACCGTCCTCGAGTCGACTGCGCTGTACAACAAGGCCACCGGCACCGTGAACAGCTACCTCGCCGGCGTCTACGTCAGCAACAGCGGCAGCGTGGCCGGGCCGTGGAGCAACATCGCCGACTCGAGCAAGCTCGCCAACAGCGGCTCGGCGCTCAAGCAGTCCGTGGGCGGCAAGGGCTACGGCCCGGGCGTGCAGGCCTGGTACAACAACTTCATCCAGGTCGACCCAGCGAACGCGAACCACGTCTGGGTGGGCCTCGAGGAGGTCTATGAGACCACCAACGGCGGCAGCAGCTGGACCACTCCCGGTCCCTACTGGAACTTCTACTTCAGCTGCTGGTCCTTCGACCCCGCCAAGAACACCTGCAGCAAGACGACGCACTCCGACCAGCACGCCGTGGCCGTCGGGGGCGGACGGGTCTACGTCGGCAACGACGGCGGCGTCTACAGCCGGCCGGTCAACGGCGCGCTCGATGCCTACGGCCACGCCAAGGACTGGAAGAGCCTGAACGCCGGGCTCGACACGCTGCAGTTCTACTCGGTCGGCGTCGGCACCACGGCTGACCACGGGCTCGCGGTCAGCGGTGGCCTGCAGGACAACGGCCAGCTGCTCCAGCTCGCCGACGACACGAACGCCGGTTCACCGTTCGGCGGCGACGGTGGTGACACCCTCGTCGACCCGCGACCGGGCAAGGCCTGCAACATCGTCGCCGAGTACGTCTACCTGTCGATGTCAGTCACCAACAACTGCGGACGGTCGGACGGCACGACCTCGGCCATCCGCAACATCGACCCGGGCGACCCCGGCGCGCGCTTCATCGCGCCCTTCACGGCCGACTCCGCCAACCCGGACAGCTGGCTCGCGGGAGGTGAGTTCGTCTGGACGCAGTCGAAGGGCTACAACATCCAGAACGGCCAGGACTGGACCAAGCAGTTCGACGTCGGCGCCGGCCACTCGATCACGGCCACCGCGCTGCAGAACGGCGTCGGCTGGGTCACCTGGTGCGGCCCCTGCAACAACGCCGGCTTCACCCGCGGCGTGGCGACCAACGTCGGAGGCACCTGGCACCAGGTCTCGTTGCCGACGAACGTCCCGAACCGCTATCTGGCAGGCGTCACGATCGACCCCGCCGATGCCACCGGCAAGACGGCCTACCTCGTGGTCAACGGCTTCAGCCGTCAGTTCACCGAAGGCCCCGGCACGGGTTTCGGCCACCTCTGGAAGACCACGGACGGCGGCACCACGTGGAGCAACGCCAGTGCTTCGGTGCCTGATGTCCCGGCTTCCTCGCTCGTCATCAGCGGTGGCACCTGGTACCTCGGCACCGACCTCGGGGTCATCACGAGCTCCAACGCGGGAGCGAGCTGGAAGCGCGTCGCCGGCTTCCCGTACGTCACCGTGATGCAGCTCAAGGTCGCCCCCGGCGGCACGGTCTACGCGGCCACCCACGGCCGGGGTATCTGGACGGTCACGCCTTAGCACGTACGACGGAAGGGGCCCCGATCACGACGACCGGGGCCCCTTCCGTCGTCCAAGAAGGTCCTAGGCTCAGGGCGGTGACGAGGACCCAGGCGGAGCGGCGCGCCTCGACGCAGGCCAAGATCCTCGACGCGACCGTCGAGGCCCTGGTGCACGTGGGGTACGCGGGTGCCTCCACCACCGAGATCTGCAAGCGCGCGGGGGTGTCCCAGGGTGCGCTGTTCCGCTACTGGCCCACCAAGGGCGAGCTGCTCGCCGACGCGGCGAAGCACCTGCTGGGCCGGGTCACCGAGGCCTACGAGCAGGCCTTCGCCGGCCGCGGCGGCGTGGGTGCCCGGGAGGCGCTCGAGGGCCTCTGGGAGACCTACCGTCAGCCCGACCTCCAGGCTGCCGTCGAGCTCTACGTCGCGGCGCGCACCGACCCCGAGCTCGCCGCCGCCCTCGCCCGGATCGAGCCCGCGCACCGCGCGAACCTGCACCGGATCGCCGTACAGGTCCTCGATCCGGGGCTGGTCGCGCTGCCCGGCTTCTCGGACTTCGTGGAGCTGGCGCTCGCCGCGGTGCAGGGCGCGGCCATGAGCGCCGCGGTCGTCGACGCCTCCCACGACGTCGTGCTCGGCGCCTTGGAGCAGGTCGTCAACCTGCTTGCCCCAAGATAGTGACAGTTCACTCTTTATCTGCCATCCTCGGGTCATGGCTGATGCGATCCTGCTGTTCGCAATCCCGGGCTTCCTGGGGCTGATGCTGCTCGAGCTGGCCGTCACGCGGGCCGGTCAGCAGCAGGAGGCGCGGCTGCTCGGCTACCACCGTGCCGACTCGCGCACCTCGCTCACCATGGGCGTCGGCTCGCTGGTCGTCAACGGTGGCTGGCGGCTCGTGGAGGTCGTCGTCCTCGGGCTGGCCGCCGCGCTCGTGCCGTGGTCGCTCGGCCATGGCTGGGCGGCCTGGGTCGTCGGCATCATCGGCATCGACTTCTTCTACTACTGGGACCACCGCGCCGGGCACCGGGTGCGGATGCTGTGGGCCTCGCACGTCGTGCACCACAGCTCGCAGCACTACAACCTCTCGACCGCGCTTCGCCAGACCTGGACCGGCGAGTACACCGTCCTGTTCTTCCTGCCGGTCGCCCTGATGGGCGTGCCCATCGAGATCGTGCTGGCCTGCTGGTCGGTCAACCTGCTGTACCAGTTCTGGATCCACACCGAGGCGATCGACACGATGTGGGGCTGGTTCGAGCTCCTGTTCAACACGCCCTCGCACCACCGCGTGCACCACGGCTCGCAGTCGCAGTACCTCGACCGCAACTACGCCGGCGTCCTCATCGTGTGGGACCGGCTGTTCAGGACCTTCGAGCCGGAGGGCGAGCGGGTCGTCTACGGGCTCACCAAGAACATCGAGACCTACAACCCGCTGCGCGTCGCCACGCACGAGTACGTCGCCCTCTGGCGCGACCTGCGTACGGCCGGGTGCTGGCGTGACCGGGCCGGCTTCCTGCTCCACGGCCCGGGCTGGTCCCCCACCCCCGCCGATCCGGTACGGGTACCCCTCGCGGCATGATCCACGGAGAGTTGCCGCACTCCTTGGGCACCTCAGAGCAGTGCAACTCTCCGTCGATCAACCGTCGATGAAGGAAAGGGACCATGCTCCGGATCGGGATCCTCGGCGCAGCGAAGATCGCGCCGCCGGCGCTGGTGCGGCCGGCTCGGGCCGTGGCCGAGGTGGAGGTCACCGCAGTCGCCGCTCGTGACCCCGGCCGGGCCGACGCCTTTGCGCGCAAGCACGGGATCCCGCGCACCCTGGCGTCGTACCAGGCAGTGCTGGACGACCCCGATGTGGACGCCGTGTACAACCCGTTGCCCAACGGGCTGCATGCCGAGTGGACGCTGAAGGCCCTGGCAGCGGGCAAGCACGTGCTGTGCGAGAAGCCGTTCACGGCGAACGCGGCGCAGGCCAGGACCGTCGCCGAGGCGGCGAAGGCTGCAGGTCTGGTCGTCATGGAGGCGTTCCACTACCGCTACCACCCGCTCGCCGAGCGGATGCGGTCGATCGCGCACAGCGGCGAGCTCGGGACGATCCGCTCGGTCAGCGCGTCGCTGTGCTTCCCGCTGCCGAAGTTCAGCGACATCCGCTACGACTACTCCTTGGCGGGTGGCGCGATGATGGATGCGGGCGTCTATCCGCTCACCTGCCTGCGGCTGCTGGGCCCGAGCGAGCCACATGTCGTGACGGCCCGGGCCAAGCTGCGCAGCCCCCAGGTCGACCGCGCGATGAGCGTCGAGCTCGGCTACGAGGGGGGCGCGACCGGCCACCTCGAGGCCTCGATGTGGTCGAGCAAGCTGCTGCAGATCCGCGCCCGGGTGAAGGGCGACCGTGGCGAGCTCAAGGTCTTCAACTTCGTGGCGCCGCACCTGCGCAACCGCCTGACGCTGACGGTGGACGGGAGGACGACCCGCGAGCGGGTGCCAGGCGACCCGACCTACACCTACCAGCTGCGCGCCTTCGCCGGCGCGGTGCTGCGGGGCGAGCCGTTCCCGACGACGCCCGAGGACGCCGTGCAGACGATGAGCCTGGTCGACGACATCTACACCGCGGCCGGCCTGCCGCTGCGCGGGGTGTAGCTGCTCAGACGCTCTCGGGGTAGCGCGAGTAGGTCGGGAAGTTGCCGAACAGCTGCTCACCCTCGGGGCCTTCGGTGACGGCCTGGACGAGCAGGTCGCCACCGACGAAGGCGCCCTTCCACGAGGCGCCCTTGCCACCGAAGACCTCGTCGCGGTCGCCGCGACTGCGGGGCTTGTTGACGCCGACCTTGAACGACTGCAGCTGCTCACCGATGCGCGCCGCGAACTCCGCGTCGTCGGTGGCGATGGAGCCGACCAGCGAGCCGTTGGAGGCGTTCATCGCTGCGAGCAGCTCGTTCTCGGTGTCGACAATGATGACGCTGTCGAGCGGGCCGAACGGCTCGGCGTGGTGCAGCGCCCAGTTCGTCGGCGGCGCGAGCACGGCCGACGGAGCGACATAGGCGCTGGTGTCCTGGCCGGGTACGAAACGGCCGTCGGCGAGCTCGCCGCGGTAGAGCGGGATCGCGCCGCCCTTGACCGCTGCTTCGTAGTGCTCGCGCAGCTCCGCAGCCTTGGTGGCGTGGATGACGGGGCCGAAGTCGAGCTCGGGCAGCGGGTCGAAGGAGGTCTCGACGGCGAGCGGGTGACCGAACCGCAGGGACTGCACCACGGGCAGGTACATCTCCAGGAACTCGGGGAACAGCTCGCGCTGGACGACGTACCGGGGGTAGGCCGTGCAGCGCTGCTTGGCGTACTCGAAGCCCTTCTTCAGGTGCCCGCTCAGCGAGGACCAGTCGCTGAAGCCCCAGATGCCCCAGGTGTTGAGGCCCTCCTGCTCGAGGAAGTGCCGCTTGCCGGTGTCGGCCAGCGTCGTCGCGGCCTTGCGGCCGTTGGCCCGGCCGCCGACGAAGGCGAGGGCGCCGATCTCCGGGGCGCTGATGAGCGCGTTGCCGAGCGCGGACCCGACGCCGGAGAGCAGCGTGACGGGCAGCCCGTTGCGCCGCATGATCGCGTGCGCCAGCGTGAGGGTGTGGAAGCCGCCCTGCGAAGGCGTCTTCGCGACGACGGCGTTGCCGGCGAGAGCCTGCACGAGCTCGGCGTGGACCTGCACCGACATCGGGTAGTTCCAGGACGCGATGATGCTGACCGGACCGGGCAGCGGCTGACGGCCGGCGATCTGCCGCTCGATCTCCTCGATGTACCAGTCGACGCCATCCAGGGCGCGGTCGACGTCGGCGCACGCGAGTCGCCACGGCTTGCCGATCTCCCAGACCAGCAGCAGCGCCAGCGTCTCGCGGTGCTCGCGCATCTCGTCGACGGCGGCCTTCACGCGACTCTTCCGCTCGTCGAGGTCGATGGCCCCCCATGCCTTGTGCTCGTCGGCCGCCTGCGCGACCGCCGCGACCGCGTCGTCGTGACCGATCCGCGGCGGGCCCTGGATGGCGGACCCGTCGACAGGGGTGACGTGCTCGCCAGGATCGCCGAGGCGCTGCCACTCGCCCCCGATGAGATTGAGGATCCGGTCGGCGTCGAAGGCCTCCGGCGCCAGCGCACGCGCACGACCGTAGGCGTCCTCCCAGGAGGTACCGGGCTTGAGGGAGAGCGTCACGGAGGGCTCCTCAGCAGTTGCATGCACGTTGCACCGGTGGGGGCACCGGATGGCGAAGAGTGACTGACGACCTGCCCCCGAATCAAGTCCGGGACAGCGTGACGAACAGCACTCGGGACGCCCATCCCACATCCTGAGACCCCGACCCCGGGTGGATGTGGACATAGGGGGTTGTGCGAGTGGCTCGAGCCACCCCCTCTGTCCACATCCACGGGGGTCAGAACAGGACGCTGGCGAAGGTACCGACCTGGGCGAAGCCGACCTTCTCGTACGCCCGGCGGGCCGCCGCGTTGAAGTCGTTGACGTAGAGCGACACCACCGGCGCGATCGTGGCCCGGGCCTGCTCGACCACGGCGGCTGTCCCCCTCGTCCCCAGGCCCCTGCCGCGCAGGGTGGGATCGACCCACACGCCCTGCACCTGACAGACCTCGGCCGTCGTGGCGCCGATCTCGGCCTTGAACACGACCCGGCCACCTTCGACGCGGGCCCAGGCCCGGTGCAGCGCGATGAGCTCCTCGACACGCGCCCGGTAGAGGGCGCCCCCGTCGCCGGCCAGCGGCGAGACGCCGACCTCCTCGGTGAACATGGACACGCACGCCGGGAGCAGCAGGTCGAGCTCGTGCGGCTGGACGAGGCGGACGCCGGTGTCGGACTCGACGGACGGGTCCTCGTCGATCGCCATCACCGGCTGCCGGGCCCGCACGTCGCGGGCCCAGCCCCAGTGCGGTTTGAGCAGCTGCCACAGCTCTTCGACGGCGCCGGCGGGACCGACGATCGAGGAGCAGCGTCGGCCCTGGCGGCGGGCCCGCTCGGCGAAGGCGCGAACGGCCTCACCGTGCGCCTGCACAGGGACCAGGTTGGCGCCGGAGTAGCACAGCGACTCGAGCCGCCCGCGCTCGCCGTAGCCCCAGACCTCGGCACCGAGGCGCCACGGGTCGAGACCACCGGCGTCGAGACGCGAGGCCACGAAGACGTCGCTCACGTGGTCGCGCCGGACGAGCGCGCGCGCCTCGTCGAGGTCGCGCGCGTCGAGGACCCTGGTGGCAGAGGTCCGCAGCACGAAAGGAGCCTACGTGGAGATGGTCGCTTCGCCAGGAGGCCCGTTGTACGACTCTGCGAGTCGCAGCGCCTCCTCGATGAGCGTCTCGACGATCTGCGCCTCCGGGACGGTCTTGATGACCTCGCCCTTCACGAAGATCTGGCCCTTGCCGTTGCCGCTCGCGACGCCCAGGTCGGCCTCGCGGGCCTCCCCCGGCCCGTTGACGACGCAACCCATGACGGCGACGCGCAGCGGCACGTCGATGCCCTCGAGCCCGGCCGTCACCTGTTCGGCGAGCGTGTAGACGTCGACCTGCGCACGACCGCAGGAGGGACAGCTCACGATCTCGAGCCCGCGCTGCCGGAGGTTCAACGACTCGAGGATCTGCAGCCCGACCTTGACCTCCTCCACGGGCGGGGCGGACAGCGAGACGCGAATGGTGTCGCCGATGCCCTGCGACAGCAGCGCGCCGAACGCGACCGCTGACTTGATCGTCCCCTGGAAGGCTGGGCCTGCCTCGGTCACGCCGAGGTGCAGCGGGTAGTCGCAGGCCGCGGAGAGCTGCCGGTAGGCCTCGACCATCACGACCGGGTCGTTGTGCTTCACCGAGATCTTGATGTCGGTGAAGTCGTGCTCCTCGAACAACGAGCACTCCCACAGCGCCGACTCGACGAGCGCCTCGGGCGTCGCCTTGCCGTGCTTGGTCAGGATGCGCTTGTCGAGGGACCCGGCGTTGACGCCGATGCGGATCGGGATTCCCGCATTCTTGGCGGCGCGCGCCACGTCCCCGACGTTGCCGTCGAACTCCTTGATGTTGCCGGGGTTCACGCGTACGGCGGCACAGCCGGCCTCGATCGCGGCGAAGACGTACTCGAGCTGGAAGTGGATGTCGGCGATGACCGGGATCTGGCTGTGCTGCGCGATCTCGCGCAGTGCCTCGGCGTCCTTCTTCGTGGGGCAGGCGACCCGCACGATCTGGCAGCCGGAGGCGGTCAGCGCTGCGATCTGCTGCAGCGTCTCGTTGATCTCGTAGGTCTTGGTCGTCGTCATCGACTGCACACTGACCGGCGCGTCACCGCCGACGAGGACCCCGCCGACGTCGAGCTGTCGGGTCTTGCGGCGCTCCGCCAGCCGGCGGGGCACCTCGGGCATCCCGAGCGAGATGGTCACTGGCCGAGCTTGATCGGGTTGACGATGTCGGCTCCGAGGATCCAGACGGTGGCCGTCACGAACAGCGCGACCACCGCGAAGGTCAGGGGCATGAGCTTGTTGTAGTCGACATGGATGACATCGCCGACATAGCCGCGGGCGCGCTTGATGCGATCGCGGACCCCCTCGAAGAACACGACGGCGATATGACCCCCGTCGAGGGGAAGCAGCGGCAGCAGGTTGAAGACGCCGACGAACAGGTTGAGCGACGCGATGATGAACAAGAAGTTCAACAGCGTGTACGAGAACGGCACCGGCAGCGCGAAGACCTCACCGCTGATCCGGCCGGCGCCCACGAGCCCGACGAGGCCGTTGGGGTCACGGTTGGGTCCGTAGATGCCGGCGATCGAGCCCAGCTTCGTCGTGATGGTGGTCCACGTACCGGACACGATGGTCGAGAGCTGGCGGCCCGTCTCGGGGACAGCGTCGACGATGCCCACGTGCTTCAGGACCGTCGGGTCCTGGGTGATGCCGATGGCACCGACCGGCACGGCCTTGGTCGTGTCCACGCTGTTGGCGCCCGTCAACGGGTAGCGCTCGACGGGGATCGGGGTGACGTGCAGCGTCACGTCCTTGCCGTGACGGAGCACCACGACGGCGAGGTCGTGGCCGGCGTTGGCACGGACCACGGTGGTGAGCTGCGTGTAGGTGTCGATCTTCGTGCCGTTGACGCTGACGACCCGGTCCCCGGTCTGGAACTTCGCCGCCTTCGCCTGCCCGGCCGCCCGACCCGCGCACTGGCCGCTGGAGTCGACGCTGGAGAACTTCGCGCTGCTGGCGCTGTCGCCCTTCAGCGGCACCGACAGCGGCACGCAGTCGGCAGGCTTGCTGAGGATCGGGGCCGACGGCTGCGGCACCCCGAGGGTGAGGACCGCGAGGAAGATCAGCACGAGGCAGATCAGGAAGTGCACGGTCGAACCGGCGACGAGGACGACGAACCGGGGCCAGGTCTTGCGCTTGTAGAACACCCGGTCCTCGTCACCGGGCTCGACCGGCTCGAGAGGGGTCATCCCGATGATCTTCACGAAGCCACCGAGCGGGACAGCCTTCACGCCGTACTCGGTCTCGCCCTTGGTGCGGGACCAGATCGTCGGTCCGAAGCCGACGAAGAACTGCGTGGCCTTCATGCCGTAGTGCCGCGCGGTGAGGAAGTGCCCAGCCTCGTGCAGCATGATCGACAGCAGCATGGCCACGGCGAAGGCCAGGATCCCCAAGGCGTTCACGAGGGTCAGTCTCCTACGGTCAGCTCGGAGGCGCGCGTTCGCGCCCAGGTCTCTGTCTCTAGAATGTCGACAAGAGCGGGACGTTCCCTGAGGGGGTGCTCCGAGACAACCTGGGCCACGGTGTCGGTGATGGCCGCGAAGTCCAGCCGGCCCTCCCGGAACGCGTTGACGCAGACCTCGTTCGCGGCGTTCAGGGCCGCGGGCGCAGTGCCTCCCGTCGCACCGGCCTCACGACACAGCCCAACCGCCGGGAAGACCTCATGGTCGAGCGGCTCGAAGGTCCAGGAGTGTGCCTGTGCCCAGTCGACCGGCGTGGTCGCGGCGGGGACCCTGTCGGGCCAACCCAGGGCAAGAGCTATCGGAAGCCGCATGTCGGGCGGGCTCGCCTGGGCGAGCGTCGAGCCGTCCACGAACTCCACCATCGAGTGGATCACCGACTGCGGGTGCACCACGACGTCGATGCGGTCGTAGGGCACGTCGAAGAGCAGGTGCGCCTCGATCAGCTCGAGCCCCTTGTTCATGAGGGTGGCGCTGTTGATGGTGATGACCGGCCCCATGTCCCAGGTCGGGTGCGCCATCGCCTGCTCGTAGCTCACGCCGCTCAGGTCGCTGCGGCCGCGGAAGGGCCCGCCCGACGCGGTCAGGATCAGCTTCGCCACCTCCTGCCTGCTCCCGCCGCGCAGGCACTGCGCCAGGGCTGAGTGCTCGCTGTCGACGGGCGTGATCTGGGAGAGGTACGGCGTGACCAGCGGCCCACCCGCGATCAGGCTCTCCTTGTTGGCCAGCGCCACGGTGCGGCCTGCCTCGAGGGCCGCCAGCGTCGGCGCGAGGCCGACGGAGCCGGTCATGCCGTTGAGGACGACGTCACAGGGCCAGGCCGCCAGCTCCGCCAGGGCGTCCGGGCCCGCGAGCACCTTCGGGATGGGGTAGTCGCCGCTGCTGTAGCCGCGCGCCTGGGCAGCGGCGTAGAAGGCCAGCTGAAGGTCCTGCGCCGCCGTCGCCTGGGCGACAGCGACCACCTCGACGCCGAGCTCGAGCGCCTGCTGCGCCAACAGGTCGACCCGGCCACCACCCGCGCCGAGACCGACGACCCGGAAGCGATCGGGGTTGGCGCGCACGACATCGAGAGCCTGGGTGCCGACCGACCCGGTCGACCCGAGCAGTACGACGTCGCGGGGCATGTGTCTATTGTGCCTGTCCTGACCCTTGGAGGCCCTGTGCTCGTCGTGATCGCCACCCTCGCAGGCAAGCCCGAACGTCGCCAGGACATCGTCGGCGCCCTCGCCAAGGCCGCCGCGGCCAGCCGCGGGGACGCCGGCTGCCTGTCCTATGCGTTCGCGCAGGATGTCGAGGACCCCGACCGGTTCGTGTCGGTCGAGACCTGGGAGGACAAGGCGTCCCTCGACGCGCACTTCACCCAGCCGCACCTCGCGGAGCTGTTCGGCGCGCTCGGCGACGCGTTGGCAGGCCCTGCCGACATCAAGACCTACGAAACGTCCGGCCCGCTCAGCTGACCCTGGCGACCTCACCGAGGCCCGTTCCGAGCGTGCTCAGGCGAACGGCACGGGCTCTTCGAGGGCGGCGAGCTGGCCGCAGGCGCCGGCGATCTCGCGGCCGCGGGTGTCACGGACGGTCGCGTTGACTCCGCCGTCCCGCAGCCGCTTCACGAACTCTCGCTCGGCCTCCTTGGGCGAGGCGTCCCACTCGGACCCGGGCGTCGGGTTCAGCGGGATGAGGTTCACGTGCACGAGCTTGCCCTTGAGCTTCTTGGCAAGCATGTCCGCACGCCAGGGCTGGTCGTTGACGTCCTTGATGAGCGCGTACTCGATGGACAGCCGCCGCCCGGTCTTCCTCGTGTAGTCCATCGCGGTCCGGAGCACCTCGCGCACCGGCCAGCGGGTGTTGACCGGCACCAGGGTGTCGCGCAGCTCGTCGTCGGGTGCGTGCAGCGACAGCGCGAGGGTGACCTGCAGGCCCTCCTCGGTCAGCTTCTGGATCGCGGGCACGACGCCGACGGTCGACACCACGATGTTGCGCTGCGACATCCCGAGCCCGGCCGGCGACGGCTCGACCATCCGGCGTACCGCTGCGATCACGCGGTTGTAGTTGGCGAGCGGCTCACCCATGCCCATGAACACCACGTTGGAGACGCCGCGCTCACCGCGGGCGAGCTCGTCGGCGTTGGCGCGCACGACCTGGTCGACGATCTCCGCCGTCGACAGGTTGCGGGTGAGACCCCCTTGACCGGTCGCGCAGAACGGGCACGCCATGCCACACCCGGCCTGCGACGAGATGCAGACGGTCGTGCGGTCCTTGTATCTCATGGTGACCGACTCGACGAGCGTGCTGTCGTGCGCGCGCCAGAGCGACTTCACCGTGGCACCGTCGTCGCAGGAGACGTCGCGCACCCGGGTCCAGAGAGGCGGCAGCACTTGGGCGAGCCGCTCGCGGCTGGCAGCGGAGAGCTCGGTCATGTCGGCGAGGGTCTTGCCCGCGAAGTAGCCGCGGCTGAGCTGCTCGGCCCGGAAGGCCTTCTCCCCGAGGCCGACGACGGCCTCGCGGCGCTCGTCGGCGGTCATGTCGGCAAGGTGCCGCGGCGGGAACGCCCGCTTCGGCGCCTCGAAGACCAGGGGAAGGCTCACCGCTCCAGGCTACGGGCCCGCTCGGCCGGGCGGACGCAAGCGGGCAGACGTCAGCCGACGAAGGCGATCAGCAGCAGCCAGGCGATGGGGGCGGTCGGGAGCAGCGAGTCGAGGCGGTCCATGATGCCGCCGTGGCCGGGCAGCAGGTTGCCCATGTCCTTGATGCCGATGTCGCGCTTGATCATCGACTCGCCGAGGTCGCCGAGCGTGGCGGACGCCACCACGCAGAGTCCGTAGCCGCCCCCCTGCCACCACTCCACGTGGAAGAGGAAGTGGAAGAACAGCGCGCCGGCGGCGGCGCAGGAGACCGCCGATCCGACGAAGCCCTCCCAGGACTTCTTGGGCGAGACACTCGGCGCCATCGGGTGCTTCCCGAGGAAGACGCCGGCGACGTAGCCACCGACGTCCGAGCAGACGACTGTCGCGATGAAGGCCGTGACCCGACGCGGCCCGTCGGGCGGCGCCGCGAGCAGCGCCGCGAAGCCGGCGAGGAAGGGCACGTAGGCCGCGGTGAAGACCGCCGCGGTGACGTCGCGCAGCGTCCCCTCGGCCGGATCGGCGAGTCGCCAGACGACGATGCCGAGCACGGTGAGCACAAAGGCGAGGAAGAGGTCGTCGGCACCGGAGTGGTAGGCGATGCCCACCATCACGGCTCCCCCGACCAGCAGCGGGAGCAGCGGTGGGTTGGCACCCAGGGTGCGCAGCGAACGCACGACCTCGACCGTGCCGAGCAGGATCGCAGCGGCGACGACGACGACGAAGGTCCAGCGGTACGGCGAATAGACCGACCCGAGGACTGCTCCGCCCAGCAGGAGCCCCACGGCGATCGCCGCGGGGAGGTTGCGGCCGGCGCGCCCCGGCGCCATCGGCGGGGCATCAGAGGCGGTCTCCATCAGACCTCGAGCAGCTCGGCTTCCTTGTGCTTCAGCAGCTCGTCGATGCGGGCCACGTAGGCGTTCGTGGTCTTGTCGAGCTCCTTCTCCGCGCGGTTGACGTCGTCCTCGCCGGCCTTGCCGTCCTTGGACAGCCTGTCGAGCTCGTCCTTGGCCTTGCGGCGGATGTTGCGGATCGACACCTTGGCGTCCTCCGCCTTGGTGCGTGCGACCTTAATGAACTCCTTGCGCCGCTCTTCGGTGAGCTGCGGGATGGAGATGCGGATGACCGCTCCGTCGTTCGAGGGGTTGACCCCGAGGTCGGAGTCTCGGATGGCTCGTTCGATGATGCCGAGGGTGCCCTTGTCGTAAGGCGTCACGAGCGCCATCCGCGGCTCGGGCACG
Organism: Frankiales bacterium; assembly: GCA_025465465.1. Lineage (GTDB taxonomy): Bacteria > Actinomycetota > Actinomycetes > Mycobacteriales > SCTD01 > RYN-111. The sequence goes on from JAODND010000065.1 coordinate 38,987, forward strand.
GTGATGCTCGCGAGCTGGTTGATGGGCGTCATCGTGTCGTAGTAGTCGACCACGATCTTCTGGAACATCTGCGGCGTCGCGCGGCCGGCGCGGATGCCACCGAAGTCGTCTTTCGCGACCTCGACGGCCTTCTCCATGCGCTCCTCCGCGTCGAGGAGCGTCTCGTCGATCATCTACATGCCTTTCGAAGAAACGAGTGTGCCGATCTTGTCACCGCTCACGGCGCGCGCGATGCCGCCGGGCGCGAAGATGTCGAAGACCACCAGCGGCAGGTCGTTGTCCATGCACAACGAGATCGCGGTGGCGTCGGCCACCTTGAGCCGGCGCTCGAGCACCTCGGCGTAGGAGAGCGCGTCGAAGCGGACGGCGGCGGGGTTCTTGCGGGGATCGTCGTCGTAGACCCCGTCGACCTGCTTGGCCATGAGGACGACCTGCGCCCCGATCTCGAGGGCGCGCTGGGCAGCACAGGTGTCGGTGGAGAAGAACGGGACGCCGAGGCCGGCCCCGAAGATGACGACCCGGCCCTTCTCGAGGTGCCGGATCGCGCGGCGAGGGACGTAGGGCTCGGCGACCTGCCCCATCGCGATCGCCGTCTGCACCCGGGTGTCGATGCCCTGCTTCTCCAGGAAGTCCTGCAACGCCAGGCAGTTGATGACGGTGCCGAGCATGCCCATGTAGTCGGCCCGTGACCGCTCGAGGCCCTGCTCGGTGAGCTCAGCGCCCCGGAAGTAGTTGCCACCTCCGACGACCACGGCGACCTGTGCGCCGCTCCGGACGACCTCGGCGATGTTGGCGGCGATGCCCCGCACCGTCTCGGGTGCGACACCCATCGTGCCGCCACCGGCGAACGCCTCACCGGAGAGCTTCAGCAGCACTCGGTCGTACGCGGGCACGCCGTCCTCCTCTGGCAAGCACATGAAGCATGACGCAGTGCACTCGATGACAAATGCAGAATCCCCAGCACTCTAGTGAGTGCTGGGGATCCTGATGGCGCGGCGGCTACAACTAGGCCTGGCCGACCTTGAAGCGGGCGAACGACGTGACGTCGGTGCCGGCCTCCTCGAGGACCTTGGCGACGGACTTCTTGTTGTCCTTCGCGAAGGCCTGCTCGGTGAGCACGGCCTCCTTGAAGAAGCCCGTGATGCGACCCTCGACGATCTTGTCGAGCGAAGCCTCGGGCTTGCCCTCGCTGATCGCGATCTCGCGGGCGACCCGGCGCTCGTTGGCGACGGCCTCCTCCGAGACCTCCTCGCGCGTCGTGTAGAGCGGGTTGAACGCGGCGACGTGCTGCGCGAGGTCCTTGGCGACCTCGGGCTTCTCGGCCGTGAGGGCGACCAGGACACCGAGCTGCGGGGGCAGGTCGGGGTTGGTCTTGTGCAGGTAGCTGCCGACGTAGGTTCCTTCGAGCGTGACCACGCGACGAACCTCGATCTTCTCGCCGAGCGCAGCGTTCGCGTCGTCGAGGACGGTCTGCAGGTCCTTCCCGTCGACCACGATGTCCTTCGGGTCGTTGGCACTCACCGCAGCGGCAGCGGCGACGACCTGCTCGGCCAGCGCGATGAACGTGTCGCTCTTGGCGACGAAGTCGGTCTCGCAGTTGAGCTCGAGCAGGGTGGCCTTGCCGGGGCCGGTCACCGAGAGCGTGACGAGCCCGTTGGAGGCAGCTCGGCCCTCGCGCTTCGCGACGCCCTTCTGGCCCTTGATGCGCAGGATCTCGACGGCCTTCTCGAACTCGCCGTCGGCCTCGACGAGCGCGTTCTTGCAGTCGGTCATGCCCGCGCCGGTGGCCTCGCGGAGCTTCTTGATGTCAGCGGCAGAGATCGCCATGTTCGTGGATTCCTTCGAGAGGGGCGGTCAGGAGGCGGGGGTGGCGGTGCCGGCGTCGGCGGTGGTCGCCTCAGCGGCGCCCGCACCCTCGACCGGACCGTCGCCCGTGACGGCGGCGGCGTCGCCGGAGAGCAGTTCCTGCTCCCACGCCGGGAGCGGCTCGTCGGTGCCGAGCTGGCCGGCCTCGGGCTTCACGTCGGCACCGGCGTTTGCCTGCGCACCGGCCCGGGCCATCAGGCCCTCCGCGACGGCGTCGGCGATGACCCGGGTGAGGGTGCCGATGCTGCGGATCGCGTCGTCGTTGCCCGGGATCTTGTAGTCCACGACGTCGGGGTCGCAGTTGGTGTCGAGGATCGCGACGACCGGGATGTTGAGCTTGCGGGCCTCGTTGACGGCCAGGTGCTCCTTGTTCGTGTCCACGATCCACACGGCGGAGGGCGTCCTGGTCATCTCACGGATGCCGCCGAGGGTGCGCAGCAGCTTCTTGCGCTCGCGGTCGAGGACGAGCGCCTCCTTCTTCGTCAGCACGGTGGCGCCACCGGTCTGCTCGATCAGCTCGAGCTCCTTCAGGCGCTGCAGCCGCTTGTAGACGGTCTGGAAGTTGGTGAGCATGCCGCCGAGCCAGCGCTCCGTGACATACGGCATGCCGACCCGGGTGGCCTGCTCGGCGATCGACTCCTGCGCCTGGCGCTTGGTGCCGATGAACATGATCGTCCCGCCGTGGGCGACCGTCTCCTTGACGAAGTCATAGGCGCGGTCGATGTACCCGAGCGTCTGCTGCAGGTCGATGATGTAGATGCCGTTGCGCTCAGTGAGGATGAAGCGCTTCATCTTCGGGTTCCAGCGCTTGGTCTGGTGACCGAAGTGGGTGCCACTCTCGAGGAGGTGGCGCATGGTGACGACAGCCATGGGGCGTCCTTCTTGTCCGGTTCAACGCCGACGGCCGGTCGGCCGCCTGCCCTAGCGCCCTGCTCCGCACCTTCCCCAAGAGGACCGGGGTGCTTCGCATCGATGGGCGCGCGAAGTCACAGGCCGAGACCTGTGCTGGCTCCAGCATAGCTGTCCACAGATCCGGTACGGCCGTCCTGCGCGTGCTCCGGGCAGCGCAGGCTGTGCCCATGCGCCGCCTCGCCCCTCTCGTCGTGCTCGCCATGGCCGTGCTGCTCGCACCTCCTGCCGGCGCCGAGCCCCGGCCCGGTTTCGGCTGGCCGCTGCCCGGGGCGCCCACTGTCGACCGCCGGTTCCAGCCGCCCGCGAGCGCCTGGGGTGCCGGTCACCGGGGAGTCGACCTGCGCGGCGAGTCCGGGGAGACGGTGCTGGCAGCCGGCCCGGGCCGGGTGACGTATGCCGGCCTGCTCGCCGGTCGAGGCGTCGTCACGGTGACCCACAGCGGTGGCCTGCGGACGACCTACGAGCCGGTGACCGCCCTGGTGCGGGTCGGGCAGGCCGTCGCCCGCGGGACGCCGTTGGGGACCCTCGGGTCGGGCCACGCGTCGTGCCGGGCGGGCACCGCGTGCCTGCACTGGGGGCTGCTGCGAGGGGACACCTATCTCGACCCGCTGGGTCTGCTGATGGAGCAGCCGGTGAGGCTGCTGCCGCTCGGCACCCCCGCGTCTCCCGTCCCGGCCCTGCAGGCCGCCGGCGGGGAGGCGACAGCCGGCCGGCCCGTGGGCACGCTCGCGGCCGCCGGGACGCTGGTCGTCGGGCTGACCCTGCTGGCCAGTCGGCGTCGACCCGCACCGCAACCGCCCCCGCGGCCAGTCGACCTGCGGGCCGAGCGGGCCCGGCGGAGGGCGGCATGACCGGCCTGCGGGTCCGGGAGCCGCCGCAGCGGGTGCGCACCCCACTGACGCTCGAGGACGCGTGCACCCATGAGCGCACCGAGGTCGTCGTCGACCTCGATCCCGCCACCCAGGCCTGCGCCCTCGAGGAGGCGGTGGCCGCGGCATTGCACCCCCGCCACGGTCGCCTCTGGCTGGGCGGCGCGCGGCTCAGCGGCGCCGTCGGTGCCTGC
>JAODND010000069.1 GCA_025465465.1 Frankiales bacterium
GTGGCACACCTACGGCGTCGAGTGGACCCCCACCCGGCTGCTGTTCACGATCGACGGCCGCGGCTGGGCCGTCATGACCGGCAGCGCCGTCCCGCACCAGACCATGAAGCTGGCCATCCAGACGGCCGCCACCAGCCAGCCCAGCACTACCGGCGAGGTCCGGCTGTCCATCGCCGACGTCTACGTCTGGTCCTACCGCTAGCTCCTGCCACGACCCTGCGCCCCTGGGAGCAGGACCGTCGCCCTCCCCGGGACGATGCCGGGCCGAGCCGGAGCCACGTACGGTCGGCAGGTGCCTGCCCTCGTCCGCGTCCTGCTGCTGACCGCCTTCCAGGTGGTCGGGACGGTGGGTGCGGCGCACGCACAGGGCCAGCGGTTCCCGGTCGGCGGCTACCTCCTGCTCGTGGCGGGCCCGCTGTCGCTGCTCGTGGTCCGGCGGGCCCCGTGGGTGTCACTCGGCTGCTCCCTCGGTGCTGCGGTCACGTGGTTCGCGCTCGGCTACCCCGGCGGCCCGGTGCCGGCGGCCTTCGTGGTCGCGGTCCTCATCAGCGTGCTGTCGGGCCATCGGGTCGAGGCCTGGTGGGCGGTCGCGGCCGGCGTCGTCGGGCTCTGGGTGGCGTGGGCCTTCGGGGCGCACGACCTCGGGCCGGCGCTGGGTGGGTCGGCCTGGCTGATCGTCGTCGTCACCGTCGCCGAGCAGGTGCGCATGAGGCGGCAGCAGGTGCTGGAGCACAGGCACCGACGTGCCTCGGAGGAGCGGCTGCAGGTGGCGCGTGAGCTGCACGACGTCCTGGCTCACAGCGTCTCTCTGATCAGCGTGCACGCCGGCGTCGCCCTGCACCTGCTGGACACCGACCCCGACCAGGCGCGGACCTCGCTCGAGACGATCCGGGACGCGAGTCGCGACACCCTCACCGAGCTGCGCGCCACGGTCGGCGCGTTGCGGGCACCCGCCGAGGAGGTGCCCCTGCGGCCGGCCCCGGGTCTCGATGCGCTGCCGGCGCTGGTGTCCGGTGTGATCGCGGCCGGCGTCGATGTCCGCACCCGGCTCGGCGGCGCCGTGCGGCCGCTTCCCGCGGCGGTCGACCTGGCCGCCTACCGCATCGTGCAGGAGGCGCTGACCAACGTGACCAGGCACGCCGCAGCGACGCATGCCGAGGTCGTCGTCTCCTACGGCGACCACGAGCTGACCGTAGAGGTCACCGACGACGGGCGGGGCTGCGAGCCGGTCGCGGCCGGCAACGGGCTGACCGGCATGCAGGAGCGCGCGGTCGCCCTGGGAGGCTCGCTGTCTGCCGGGCCGCGGGCCGAGGGCGGCTTCCGGGTCCGAGGGGTGCTGCCGGTCTGATCACGGTCCTGCTGGCTGATGACCAGGCCCTGGTCCGGGCCGGCTTCCGGGCGCTGCTCGACGCGTCCGACGGCATCTCCGTCGTGGGGGAGGCCGGTGACGGCGCGGAGGCGGTCCGACTCGCCGTCGAGCTGCTGCCGGACGTGGTGCTCATGGACGTCCGCATGCCGCAGGTCGACGGCCTCGAGGCGACCCGCCGGATCGCAGCCGACCCACGGCTGTCAGCCGTGCGCGTCATCATCGTGACGACCTTCGAGCTGGACGAGTACGTCTTCGAGGCGCTCCGCGCCGGCGCGTCGGGGTTCCTGCTCAAGGACACCGAGCCGGTCGAGCTCCTGCGCGCCGTCCACGTCGTCTCCGAGGGCGAGGCGCTGCTGTCGCCGTCGATCACCCGGCGCCTCGTCGAGGAGTACGCGATCCGCTCCCGCAGCGCGCCGCTCGCCCCGGAGCTCGGCCGCCTCACCGACCGCGAGCGCGAGGTCGTCGCGCTCGCTGCCGAGGGGCTCACCAACGACGAGATCGCCCAGCGGCTGGTCGTGTCACCGGCGACCTCGAAGACGCACGTCTCGCGGGCGATGGTGAAGCTCGGCGTCCGCGACCGCGCGCAGCTCGTCGTCCTCGCCTACGAGTCGGGTCTCGTCAAGCCGGGCTGGCTGTAGTCCCGCAGTCGTACACCGACTGCCCTCCCTGGTACGACGACGGGCGCGGCCTCCGCCGACATGCTGGAGCTCATGACAGAACCCGTGGTCGTGACGCACAGCCTGACCAAGCGCTACGGACAGCGCACCGCCGTCGACGGCCTCGACATGCACGTGCCCGCCGGGGTGGTCGCGGGCTTCATCGGCGCGAACGGCGCGGGCAAGACGACCACCCTCCGGATGCTGCTCGGACTGGTGCGTCCGTCGGCGGGCACGGCGACGGTGCTGGGGCACGATCTCGGTGATCCCTCGTCGTACCTGCGGAAGGTCGGCGCCCTCATCGAGAGCCCCGCCTTCTATCCCGGGCTGTCGGGGGAGCGGAACCTGAAGGTCCAGACGTCCCTCGGCGGCATCCCCGAGCGGCGCATCCCCGAGGTGCTGGAGGTGGTCGGGCTGGCCGATCGGGGTGGCGACGCATACAAGAGCTACTCCCTCGGGATGAAGCAGCGGCTCGGCATCGCGTCGGCGCTGCTCGGCGAGCCGGAGCTGCTCGTCCTCGACGAGCCGACCAACGGCCTCGACCCCACCGGTATCCGCGACATGCGCGAGCTGCTGCGGCAGGTCGCCGACACCGGGCTCACCGTCCTGGTGTCGAGCCATCAGCTCGTCGAGCTGGAGCAGGTCTGCGACTGGCTCGTCATGGTCGACGCCGGACGGCAGGTCTTCCAGGGCACGACGTCCCAGCTGCTCGCTGCGGGCAGCGACCGGCTGGTGCTGGCGACCGAGCACTCGCGCGACCTGGACCGCCTCGTCGCGATCGTGCAGGCACTCGGTGCGCTCGCGTCCCGGCAGGGCCGCAAGGTGCACGTCCCGCTGGGCGGGGTCGACGACGTGACCACCTTCCTCGCCGGCGTCAACCGCGCGGCGATGGGCGAGGCCATCGTCCTGGTCGAGATCGCCGTCACCGCAGGCACTCTCGAGGACCGCTATGCCTCCCTGGTCGGTGCGGCGTGAATGCCTATCGGTCGGAGCTCGTGAAGCTCGGCCGCCGGACGACGCTGCTCGCTGCGGGTGCCGTCCTGCCGTTCCTCGCACTGCTCGCGACGACGCTGGTCATCCTCAACGCCACGGACCGGGCTGTCGTCGCTGCCGCTGACGGCTTCGAGCCCTCGCTCGCCCAGCTCGGCTCCAGCCTCGGCATCACAGCAGGGTTCCGGGCCTCGAAGGGCTTCCTCGGGATCCTGGTCTTCACGCTCTTCCTCACCAGCTTCAGCAGCGAGTATGTCCAGGGCACGCTCCGGACGATGCTCCTTCGCGAGCCGCGCCGCGGGCGCCTGCTGCTCGGCAAGCTCGCGGCTGTGCTGTCGCTGGTCGCCGGGTCACTGCTGCTTGCCGAGGTGCTCAGCATCGGTCTGTCGGCCGCGCTGGTGGACAACCGGGGCGTCGGCATCTCGGCATGGTGGACGGGCGCCGGTCTGCAGCAGGCCGGCGGCGACTACCTCAACGCGCTGCTCGCAGCCACCTTGTTCGGCGCGATGGGCACGGCGGTCGGCGTCCTAGTGCGATCGACGTCGGTCGGGCTCGCCCTCGGGCTGGCCTGGCTGCTGCCGCTCGAGCACATCATCCAGAACGCCTGGGCTGACGCTGCCCGCTGGTTTCCGGGGCTGCTCTTCGACGCGGTCGCCTCCGGCGGCACGGTGACCACGACCTACGGCCGCGGGCTCGTCCTGGGCGGCGCCGTCGCGGTGGCGCTGCTCGCGGCGGGAGCGACCAGCTTCGTGCGGCGCGACGTCAGCGGGTGAGCAGGTCGCGGACGTGCCCGGTCTCGTTGAGGCTGACGAGGCCGCGCCGTCCGTCCCGCGACGCACCGACCCTCGTCAGCGAGGCGTAGGCCGGCGCGAACCACAGGACCCGCGCCTGGCCGGCCACGTGCCCGGCGTAGGCGTTGATGACGCCTGCGTGCGTGAAGAGCACGGCTCGACCACCCGGATGGCGCGCGGCGATCGCCTCGATCGCCTGGACGACGCCGGCTCGGAAGGCCTGCGGGTCGATGCCCGAGTCCAGCAGCTCGCCCTTCACCAGTGCGTGCCACCGTGGGTCGTTCTCGGCGCGGAGCTCCTCGACCGGGACGTAGGACGCATGCTCGCGGTCGAACTCTCCCAGCCCCTCGTCCACCTCGAGCGGGAGCGCGAGCTTTGCGACGAGGGGCTCCGCGGTCTCCAGCGCTCGCGCCGCAGGACTGCTGTAGAGGTGCGTGACCTCGTCGAGTGCCAGGGCCTCCAGGATCCGGACCGCCTGCTGCCAACCGACATCCGAGAGGCCGGGGTCGGCGGGTCCGCCGTGCTCGGTGGCGTCGACGCGCACGGGCAGCGCGTGGCGGACGAGGACGAGCTCCATGTCACGGCAGACTAATCACCAGTCGACACGCGTCCGCTCACCCAGGGAGCAGCAGGCAGCTGTCCCCGAACTCGTGCCAGAGGTAGTGCTCGGCCGCGGCGTGCTCGTAGGCCTGCTGCACCAGCTCCGGTCCCGCGACCGCCTCGAGCAGGTGCACGTGACTCGCGCCCGGTTCGTGCCAGCCGGTCACAAGGCCGTTGACGACGCGCGCCGGACGCTGGTCGCCGAGGATGAGCTCCGTCCAGCCCTTGCCGGCGCGCACGAAACCGCTGTCGTCCGTCACCGTCTCGAGCGCGCGGGTCACGGTCGTGCCGACGGCGACGACGCGGCCGCCGCGCCACCTGACGTGGTTGACCAGCGCGGCTGTGGCGGCTGGCACCTCGAAGCGCTCGGGGTTCGGCGGCTCACCGATCTCCGGCGAGGAGACGTCGGTGTGCAGGGTGACCGGGGCGAGCAGGATCCCTCGGGTCGCGAGGTCGGTGACCGTCCGGTGGGTGAAGGGCCGCGCCGCGCTCGGCATCTCCGCAGACCCCGGCTCGCGTGCGAACACGGTCTGGTATGCCGAGAGCGGCCACCGCTGCGGGATGTAGCCGTAGGCGATGGGTCGTCCGTGCCGCTCGAGCAGCGCGGTGACGGGTCCCTCGACCGCGACCGCCACGCGGTGCAGCCGGAGCTGGTCAGGCAGGGTCTCGAGCACGTCGAGCCAGGCGCCCGCCGGCAGCTCGAGCCGCTCGCCGACGGCGATGTCGGTGACCGGCCCGAAGGACAGACCAGCGGGTCGCACCTCGACGACCCAGGTGCCGTCGTCCAGCGCGCTCGCGAAGTGCACCTCCACCTCGGCACCACCCCGGCGCGCGTCGACGCTTGCCGCCAGCGTCGCACTGCGATTGACGACCACCAGGTCGCCGGGCTCGAGGAGATCGGGCAGCTCGAGGAAGACCGCGTCCGTGAGCCGCTCGGGTGCGGCCACCAGCAGCCGCACCTCGTCCCTCTCGAGACCGCGGGACTCGGCCGGCTCGGTGGCGTTGTTGGTGGTGTGGGTGCTCATGCGAGCTCCAGTGCGGTCAGGTCCGCGGCGCGGTAGCGGCCGCTGGGCTGCTCGAGCAGCCGCAGGAAGGCCGGGACGACGGTCTCCGGCAGCGGCCGGTCGGTGATGTCCTCGCCCGGGAAGGCGGCCTGGTGCATGTCGGTGCGCATGTCCCCGGGGTCGAATGCCAGCACCCGCAGCTGCGGCTGCTCCTGCGCCAGCACGGCGGTGAGGTGGTCGAGGGCGGCCTTGGCCGAGCCGTAGCCGCTCCAGCCCTCGTAGGCCTCGACTGCGGCGTCCGAGCTCACGTTGACGACCGTTGTCGGACGGAGCAGCTGGATGAGGGCGACCGGCGCGAAGACGTCGACCTCGTAGACGCGGCGCAGCTCGTCGAGCGGGTAGTCCACGAGCGGGGGCATCGGCGACGGTCCCAGGGAGCTCGCGTTGTTGACCAGCAGGTCGAGCCGCGGCCCCACGGCGGCGTGCAGGGCGAGCTGGTGTGCGCGGTCGGACACGTCGCCCGGGACGAGGATGGCCCCGGCCGGCGCCTTGCTCCGAAGCAGCTCGCCGTCACGAGCGTCGAGGACCAGCTGCCATCCGTCGCCTGCGAGGGCGCGGGCGAGGGCGAGGCCAAGCCCCTTGGACGCGCCGGTGATGAGTGCTGTGGGCATCGTGCTCTCCTCGATGTCGGGTTGCGACTATCGTGGAACTTGAAGTCAACTTCATGTCAAGGGGAGATGTGTGATGGGTCCGGATGACCTGCTGACCGTCGGCGAGGTGGCGCACCGCAGTGGCTTCGCGACCTCCGCCCTCAGGTACTACGAGCGGGAGACGTTGATCTCCGCGACCCGCACCGCCGGGGGGCAGCGTCGCTACGAGCGGTCGGTGCTCCGTCGGCTCGCCTTCATCAGGGCTGCGCGCAACATCGGGCTCTCGCTGGAGGAGGTGCGTGAAGCGCTCGACACCCTGCCCGGCAGCCGCACTCCGACCAAGGCCGACTGGGCGCGACTGAGCAGGGCGTGGAGCGCCCGGCTCGACGAGCAGATCCGCGCGCTCCGCGCGCTGCGGGAGGGCCTCGACTCCTGTATCGGCTGTGGCTGCCTGTCGCTGCGCAGGTGCGCGATCTCCAACCCGTCCGACGTCGCGGGGACCCGCGGCGTCGGTGCTGTCTACCTGCCGCGACGGCTGACCGACGAGCAGCGCCACTAGCGTGGGGCTCGTGCCCGGTGCCCTCCCCGACGGCGACGCCCCGCCGCCCGACGGTGCGCTGCCCGGGCCGGCGCGTGGCCCCTTCAGCGTGTATGTCCACGTGCCGTTCTGCACGACGCGTTGCGGCTACTGCGACTTCAACACCTACACCGACCTCGGCGGCCAGCAGTCGACGTATGCGTCCGTGGTCGTCGCCGAGCTCGACCTGATGCGTCGGGTGGCGGCGCCTCCGGCCGCCGACACGGTGTTCTTCGGGGGCGGGACCCCGACGCTGCTGCCGCCGGCCGACCTCGCCCGGATCCTGTCCTCGATCGAGCTCGCGCCCGGGGCAGAGGTGACCACGGAGGCCAACCCCGACTCGGTGGACGAGCGGTCGCTGGCGATGCTGCGGGAGGCCGGCTTCACCCGCATCAGCTTCGGCATGCAGTCTGCCGTGCCGCACGTGCTCGCCGCGCTCGACCGGACGCACACGCCGGGCCGACCGCAGGAGGCTGTCGAGGAGGCCCGGCGGGTCGGCTTCGAGCAGGTCTCGCTGGACCTCATCTATGGGGGACCCGGGGAGTCCGACGCCGACTGGCAGACCTCGCTCGACGCCGCGCTGACCGCGGAACCGACCCACGTGAGTGCCTACTCCCTCATCGTGGAGGACGGCACGCGACTCGGTCGGCAGGTGGCCCGAGGCGAGGTCCCGATGCCGGACGACGATGTGCTCGCCGACCGCTATCTGATGGCGGAGGAAGCCCTCGGCGGCCTCGGTTGGTATGAGGTCTCCAACTGGGGCGAGCCGTGCCGACACAACCTGGCCTACTGGCGGGGCCACGACTGGTGGGGCGCCGGTCCTGGCGCGCACAGCCATGTCGGTGGCGTCCGCTGGTGGAACGTCAAGCACCCCACCGCCTACGCCCAGCGGCTCACCGACGGCATCAGCCCGGCGCACGCCAGGGAGACCCTGTCGGCCGAGGATCGCAGGGTCGAGCGAGTCCTGCTCGAGCTCCGGTTGAGCGACGGGCTGTCCGCTGACGTGCTGCGTCCGGACGGCCTGGCGGCGGCCCGGCGCCACGTGGAAGGGGGGCTGCTCGAGGAGCAGGGCGAACGCTTCGTGCTGACGTTGCGCGGCCGGCTGCTCGCGGACGCGGTGGTCCGCGACCTCGTCTAGCTCGCGGGCTTCCGACCCGTCACGGCATAGCGGTACAGCTGCACCACGATGGTCAGCCCGACCGCCAGTCCGGTGCCCTGCAGCAGCGCTCCGCCCCACGTCTGCCGGTAGGACACGGGCCGCGCGCGGCCGTCGGGGCGCACCTCGACCGCCAGCTCCGTGCCGGGTGCCGGGACCTTCGCCAGGTGGAGCACGACATCTGCTCCGCCCGCCATGGCGTGCACCCCGTCCGACCGGAGCCCCGTGATGACGGCGGTGGTGGTCGTCGCGCCGGACCACGAGCGGTCGTCGGCATAGCGCAGCAGTGCGCCGAAGCCGAGGCCCAGCAGGACGGCCAGGAGCAGCACGACGACCTGGGTGCGCGCTGCCGCCGTACGCGGGTGACTGGCGCGCGCGACGTCGCTGGGCTTCACCGGGCCATCGTGCCAGCACGCTCGGTGCGACATACACTTGGCACTCACGAGGAAGGAGTGCCAGTGCTGGACGACCGCAAGCTCGAGGTGCTCCGCGCCATCGTGGAGGACTTCGTCGACACGAACGAGCCGGTGGGCTCGAAGACCCTTGCCGAGCGGCACGGGCTGGGCGTCAGCCCGGCCACCGTCCGCAACGACATGGCGGCGCTCGAGGACGAGGGCTACATCACCCACCTCCACACCAGCGCCGGGCGGATCCCGACCGACAAGGGCTACCGGCTGTTCGTCGACAGGTTGAGCCAGGTCAAGCCGCTGTCGTCTGCGGAACGCCGGGCCATCCAGAGCTTCCTCGAGGGCGCCGTCGACCTCGATGACGTCGTGACGCGCAGCGTCAGGCTGCTGAGCCAGCTGACGCAGCAGGTCGCTGTGGTGCAGTACCCCTCGCTGAGCCGCGCCGAGGTGCGCCACCTCGAGATCGTGCACCTCGCGCCGAACCGCCTGATGCTCGTGCTCATCACCGACAGCGGCCGCGTCGAGCAGCGCGTGCTCGAGCTGCCGGCCGTCGTGAGCGACGACGAGGTGAGCCAGCTGCGCAGCGTCTTCGGACAACGCCTGCACGGCGCCCGGCTCGTCGACGCACCGAGGGCCCTGAGCGACCTCCCGGAGGCTGCACCACCGGCGCTGCGCCCGGTGCTGACCAGCGTGCTGTCGGTCGTGCTCGGCACCCTGGTCGAGCGTCCGGAGGAGCGGATCGCCATCGGCGGCACCGCCAACCTCACGCGGCACGCCCTCGACTTCCCCATGACCCTGCGCCCAGTGCTGGAGGCCCTCGAGGAGCAGGTCGTGCTGCTCAAGCTCATCGGTGAGGTGAACGACCCCACCACCGTGCACGTGAAGATCGGTGAGGAGAACAGCGTGGAGGGCCTGCGGTCCACGTCGGTCGTGACGATGAACTACGGCCCGGGCGGGCTCGGTGTCCTCGGCCCGACGCGCATGGACTACAGCACCAACATGGGCAGTGTGCGAGCTGTCGCTCGCTATGTCGGCGACCTGCTGGCCGGTTCCTGATGGCCGACTACTACGGCATCCTGGGCGTCGCGCAGGGAGCGACCGACGACGAGATCAAGAAGGCCTACCGCAAGCTGGCGCGTGAGCTGCACCCGGACGTCAACCCGGACCCGTCGGCGCAGGAGCGGTTCAAGGAGGTCACGAAGGCCTACGAGGTCCTGTCCGACCCGCAGAAGCGCCAGATCGTCGACCTCGGTGGCGACCCGCTTTCCCCGGGAGGCGGAGGCGGTGCCGGCGGGTTCAACCAGGGCTTCGGTGGCCTCAGCGACATCATGGACGCGTTCTTCGGTGGTGGCGGCCAGCGTGGGCCGCGCAGCCGCGTCCAGCAGGGCAGCGACGCGCTCATCCGGGTCGACTGCGAGCTGTCCGAGACGACCTTCGGTGCGCAGCGCGAGCTGACCATCGAGACCGCCGTCCGCTGCGGCACCTGCGACGGCCAGGGGACGGCCTCGGGCACCTTGCCGACCACGTGCGAGACCTGCCGCGGTCGCGGCGAGATCCAGCAGGTGCAGAAGAGCTTCCTCGGCCAGGTGATGACCAGTCGCATCTGCCCGCGCTGCGCTGGCATGGGCACGGTCATCGAGCACCCCTGCGGCGAGTGCCACGGCGACGGCCGGGTGCGCTCCCGCCGGACCCTGACCGTGAAGATCCCGGCCGGCGTCGAGGACGGCATGCGCATCCGGCTCGCGGGCGAGGGCGAGGTCGGTCCAGGAGGCGGCCCGCCCGGCGACCTCTATGTCGAGGTGCACGAGAAGCGGCATCCGATCTTCACCCGCAACGGCGACGACCTGCACTGCACGATCACCCTGCCGATGACGGCGGCAGCGCTCGGCACCTCGGTCCCCCTCGAGACCCTCGACGGCGAGGAGACCCTCGACGTCCCGCCGGGCACCCAGCCGGACGAGGTCTTCACGCTCCGCGCGCGGGGCGTGCCGCACCTGCGAGGAACGGGTCGGGGCAACCTGCACGTGCACCTCGACGTGCAGGTGCCGACCAAGCTCGACGACGACCAGATCGAGCTGCTCAGGAAGCTCGCCGCCCTGCGTGACGAGGAGCGGCCGGGGCTCGTCGCCAAGACCGGCGGGCTGTTCGGCAAGCTGCGCGACGCCTTCGACGGCCGGTGACCAACCCGGTCTTCCTCTGCCCGGACCTCGAGGGCGACACGGTGCTGCTCGACGGTCCCGAAGGCCGGCATGCTGCACTGGTCAAGCGGCTGCGCGCCGGAGAGACGGTCGATCTCGTCGACGGTGCCGGCACTCGCGTCACCGGCACGGTCATGACGACCACCAAGGACACGGTGACCGTGGCGGTCGCGTCACGGTCGCTCGAGCCGCCCCCGTCCCCCCGGCTGACCGTCGTGCAAGCTCTGGCCAAGGGCGACCGGGGTGAGCTGGCTGTGGAGCTGATGACGGAGGTCGGCGTCGACGCGATCGTCCCGTGGGCGGCGTCACGGTGCATCGCGAAGTGGACCGACAAGTCGCTGCAGCGCTGGCGATCGACCGCGCAGGAAGCTGCCAAGCAGTCCCGCCGCGCCTGGTTTCCGTCGGTCAGCGAGGTGGCCGCGACGGCTGACGTCGCTGGTCTTGCGGGTCAGCTGCTCGTTCTCCACGAGCAGGCCGCCCTGCCGCTGTCGACGGTCGAGCTGTCGGGTGACGTCGTGCTCGTGGTGGGGCCTGAGGGCGGGGTCACGCCCGAGGAGCTCGACGCCCTCGGTGGTACGCCGGTGCGGCTCGGGCCCACGGTGCTGCGCACCTCGACCGCCGGTGCCGCGGCCGCTGCAGTCATCAGCGCCCGCACCGCTCGCTGGTGACCCCTTCCTTAACTCTCGCCCTCGCGGCCACGCTCAGGGGCGGCCCGGGCGCGCGTCAGACTGCAGGAGGGCGTGCGTGAGAGCTCAGGGACTGGCGGGCGAGTGGCGCTTGCGGCGGCGGTGGACGAGAGCGACGGTGATCGCGAGCACGACCAGTCCGAGGATCACATAGCCGAAGCTCGTGACATAGCGGCCGACGGCCGAGCCCACGAGGTAGCCGCCGAGGACGCACGCGACCGCCCAGAGGGTGCCGCCGAGGGCGTTGTAGACGAAAAAGGTCCTGTAGGGAAGCCGCGCCATGCCGGCCGCACCCGGGACCATCGCGCGGAGCAGCGCGGTCCAGCGCCCGAAGAAGACCGCTGTGCCGCCGCGCTTCAGGAGGAACGCCTCGGTGACCACCCAGCGCTCCTCGCCGACGAACCTCCCGAGCCGGGTGGCCTGCAGTCTCGGTCCCCAGCGGCGCCCGACGGCGTAGCCAACCGCATCGCCGGAGACGGCGCCGACGACGGCGAGGACCATCAGCAGCGTGAGGCTGGCGCCGTTCTGCGTACCCACCGCGCCCCCGAAGATCAGCGCTGTCTCGCCAGGGAAGACGAAGCCGAGCAGGACCGAGGCCTCGAGAAACGGGAGCAGGAAGACGATCAGGTACAGCGCCCAGACCGGGAAGCCGGTGAGCACACTGTCGATGAACCCGGCCACAGACGAACCCTACGTGGCACTCACCAGTCGGCGACTCGGACGGCGTCGCCGGTGGTGACGGCGGTGAGCCGCCCCTGCTCGTATCGCCACACCCGGACCAGCCCGCTCTGGGGCGCGCTGCCGACGACCAGGACGGACCCCTGACGGACGCTCGTCGCGTCGACCCGGTCGAGCGGCAGGTCCGGCCCGGTGGTCGTGAGGTCACCGGACGCCTGGAAGCGGGCCAGCCGGGCAGCGCCGGTGTGACAGCTGACCCACAGGACCGGGTCGGCACCGTCGAACGAGGCCGCCTGGGCGGTGCAGTGGGAGAACCCGATGGCGCGGCCGTCGTCGACGGCAGCCTCCGTCGCCGACAGCAGCCGCATCAGCGGGGCTGACCCGTTGACCCGGACCGACACGAGCAGACGGCCGTCGTCGGTGAGGTCTTGTACGGCGACGGAGCCGCCGGGGGAGACGCGCACCCGTCGGATGCCGGCGGGGCTCTTCACGACGACGCTCGGCGCACCGCCGCTGCAGGGGCTGCTCAGCCAGGCCATGGTCCGGCCGTCCGGGGAGAGCCGCGGCGATCCCAGGTGGTCGGGTCCGCCGGGGCCGACGACCGTCGAGACGGTGGTCCCGTCCATCCGGTACAGCGCGTCGTTGCACCCGGTCGGTTGGGCGCGAAGCCAGAGCAGTCTGCCGCTCGACCAGGCGGCATCGGTGTCGGTCTTGCCCGCGGGCGGGAAGGTCAGGTGCCTCTGGAACGCACCGGTCGTCGCGTCGAACAGGTCGATCCGACCACTGCGGACGCCCGCGAAGGTCGGGCTGGTGCCCGCCGCTTGGCTGTCGCGTGTCACCGGAATCGCGGTGAGCCGGTTGAGGGAGCCGTCCTTCGCCGAGAACGTCCTGGCGACGATGCCGCCATGGGTCCAGCCGGTGTCGGTCCAGGTCAACGAACCGTTCCAGGGCACGGCCGAACCGGCGGGTGCACCGGCCGCAGCGATCTGCTGACCGGCCTGGGTGACCAGCGAGAGGTTGACGTTCTCATCGACACCCGTGATGAGCCCGGTCACGGCTGTGGGGCTGCTGATCGCCGCGCCGTAGCTGGGCGTCAGGACCTTGAGGTCGGTCTCACCGATGACGCTGATCGTGAAGACCTCGTGCCCGTCGACCCAGAACCGCTCCAGCGAGGCCTCGCCGACCTTGCGGGTGCCGTTGCTGATGACGACGACGTCGCAGGACTCGCAGTTGGTGCTCGTCGTCAGCCCGGTGAGCTTCAGCTCGTCGTTGAGGTAGTGCCCGACGAGCGCCAGCTTGTCATCTGCGTAGGGGTAGTCGGTCTTCCAGCCGGCGATCTGCTGCCCGGACGTGAAGGGCCACAGGGCGGGGTTCTCGAAGGCGTGGTCGAGCCCGCCCCCCGCGACCGTCGGTGTGGGGGAGGGGTGCGGTGTCTCCGACACGGACGGCGACGTGCCCGGACCCGGCACCTGCTTCAGCGCACTCTGGCCGTCGCCGTCGGCGAAGACAAAGAACGCAGCGACGGCAGCGGCGGTGACGAGGGCGGCGCCCGGGAGGACCGCCCAGCGGGTCCGGCGCCGGCGAGCGACGCGGGCCTGGATCGTGGAGAGGCCGCCGCCCGAGGGCACGACGGTCTCGGCCTGCTCGCGCAGCAGCGCGGCCAGCTTGTCCTCGGGGGTGGTCATGACGGGTCCTCCAGCAGTGGTCGCAGCGCCGCCATGGCGCGCGACGTGTGGCTCTTGACTGCCCCGACGCTGCAGCCCATGGCGTCGGCCGTCTGGGCCTCCGACAGGTCGCCGTAGTAGCGCAGGACCACGGCCTCGCGCTGCCGGCGGGGCAGCTGCTGCAGAGCGTGCAGCACGGCTTCGCGCTGTACCGTCCGCATCGCGCTGGACTCTGCCGAGGCGACGTCACGGAGCGGCTCGGGCCGGTGCTTCGCGGCCACCTGGCGGCGGCGCAGCCGCGACCGCGAGAGGTTCACCACCGCGGTACGGAGGTAGGCCTCGGCCTTGTCCGGCTCGCGCAGCCCTCGCCAGGAGCCGTGCACCTTGACGTAGGCGTCTTGCACGACTTCCTCGGCGTTGTCGCGGTCGCCGGTGAGGAAAGCCGCAAGTCGGACGAGGGACCGGAAGTGCGCGGTGTAGAGCTCGGTGAGGCGGTCCTCCGCCGTCTCGACAGCCACCGTCCCACCCCCTGTCCCTGTCCACGCTCTGCCGGTGACCGTGCTCATGACCTGATGACGCCGAGGCCCCGAGATCGGTTTACACCCGACTCCGGGGCGTGGCTCGTATCCTCATCGGATGGCACCAGCACGGCGCGCCGCGGCCCTTCTCGTCGCGTGCGTGGCCGTCTTCCTGGCGGTGCCCGGCACGGCAAGCGCGGACCCCTCCGCGACCCCGACACCGACGCCGATCATCTCGCTGCCCCCGGTGAGCCCAACGCCGTCAGCGACACCGACCCACTCGCCGACGCCCAGGCCGACGCACTCGCCGACACCGAGGGCTACGCAGTCCCCGACCGCCGCCCGGCGCACCAGCACCCCGAAGCCGGTCGCGTCCATCACGGCGCAGCCCACGGCAACCTCGACGGGGACGCCGGTCGACACGGGACCTCTCCCCGGGTTCACCGACTCGGCCTCGCCGTCCCCGACGCCGGTGAAGGCGAGGTCGGCCTCGAGCAGCACCGGCAGCAAGCTGTCGCAGCTCGGCTGGATCGTCATCGGCGGTGCGGTCCTGCTGGGGATCGGCGGGGGCGCCGGCCTCTACCTCACGCGCCACCGCGCATGATGACGGCATGAGCGACTGCCTGTTCTGCTCGATCGTGGCCGGCGACATCCCCTCGACCAAGGTGCTCGAGACCGATCGGGTGCTGGCCTTCCGCGACATCGCGCCGCACGCTCCGACGCACGTCGTCGTGGTGCCGAAGGAGCACTTCACGGACACCTTCGACATCGCGCACAAGGACCCGGCCTACCTCGGCGAGGTCCTCCGCGCCGCGACCGACGTGGCGGTCCAGGAGGGGCTCACCGGCGGCTACCGGATCCTGACCAACACCGGCCCCGACAGCGGCCAGACCGTGTTCCACGTGCACGTCCACGTGCTCGGTGGCAAGAACCTGGGCGCGCTCGCCGGATAGCCTGGAGGCATGACCGGGCCCGAGCAGGTGACGACGAAGATCGTCGTGCCCGAAGCACTGTCCATGGTGGCCCTTCTCGGGAGCCGCGACGAGCTGCTGCAGGTGATCGAGAAGGCTCTCGTCAGCGACGTGCACGTGCGCGGCAACGAGATCACGATCACCGGCTCCGCAGCCGACAACGCCATCGCGACCCGGCTCATCGACGCGCTGCTCGGGCTGCTCGAGAAGGGTCAGCCGCTCACCACGGACGCCGTCGAGCGCTCGATGGCGATGCTCACCAGCGGGGGCAACGACCGCCCCGCCGACGTGCTCACGCTCAACATCGTCAGCAACCGCGGCCGCACGATCCGGCCGAAGACCGTCAACCAGAAGAAGTACGTCGAGGCGATCGACGACCACACCATCGTCTTCGGCATCGGTCCCGCCGGCACCGGCAAGACCTATCTCGCGATGGCCAAGGCCGTCCAAGCCCTGCAGGCCAAGCGCGTCACCCGCATCATCCTCACGCGTCCAGCGGTCGAGGCCGGCGAGCGACTCGGGTTCCTGCCGGGCACCCTCTACGACAAGATCGACCCCTACCTGCGGCCGCTGTACGACGCCCTGCACGACATGATCGACCCGGAGTCGATCCCGCGCCTGATGGCTGCCGGCACCATCGAGGTCGCGCCGTTGGCCTACATGCGTGGCCGCACCCTCAACGACGCGTTCATCATCCTCGACGAAGCGCAGAACACCTCGCCGGAGCAGATGAAGATGTTCCTGACCCGGCTCGGGTTCGGGTCGAAGATCGTGGTCACCGGCGACATCACGCAGGTCGATCTCCCCGGCGGGACGGTCAGCGGGTTGCGGGTCGTGAGGGACATCCTCGACGGGCTCGACGACGTGGCCTTCCTGACCCTCACGAGCGACGATGTCGTGCGGCACCGGCTCGTCGGGCGCATCGTCGACGCCTATGCGCACTACGACGCCGAGATCGCAAGCACCGTCCGTGCACCGGGTCGACGTGACGACAGCAAGCGCGGCTCTCGGTGACCGAGGCGCCGTACAAGAAGGACCTCGACACCTTGCTGGCCGACGCGCAGCTGGCCTGGCGTGCACCGAGCGTCGTTGCCGCCGTCGTCCGCGACGGCGAGGTCACCTGGTCCGGCGCTGTCGGATCGGCCGTCGTCGGCGGACTCGCGGCAGGGCCGGACGTGCAGTACCGGCTCGGCAGCATCACGAAGACGTTCACGGCGGTGCTGGTGCACCAGCTGCGCGACGAAGGCGTCCTCGACCTCGACGACCCGCTTGACCGGTGGATCCCCGACAGCCGGCATGCGGGTGTCACGCTGCGCCGGCTGCTGGCGCATGCGAGTGGTCTGCAGCGCGAGCTCGGCGACATGTGGGCGACGCTCGAGGTGCCCGACCGCGACGACCTGCTCGCGGGGTTCGAGGCCGCGCAGCAGGTGCTCCCCACCCAGACCTCGCACCACTACAGCAACCTCGCGTACGCCATCCTTGGCGAGGTCGTCGGGCGGGCGACCAGCAGCACCTGGTCCCAGCAGCTCGAGCACCGCCTGTTGCGGCCACTGGGCATGTCGCGCACGACGTTGCAGCCGGTGGGACCGCGCGCGATCGGCTATCTGTCCGAACCGTTCGCAGACGCAGTGCGTCCCGAGCCCGACAGCGATCTCGGGTCGACGGCCCCGGCGGGCCAGCTCTGGTCGACGGCCAACGACCTGGTGCGGTGGGCGGCCTTCCTGGCCGACCCCAATCCCGACGTGCTCGCGGTCGAGACGCTCGAGGGGATGCGCCGGCCGGTGGTCGTGTTCGACCCCGCGACCTGGCTGCTGGCGTGGGGCGGAGGCCTCATGCTGTGGCGCCGCGACAAGCGGGTGCACCACGGCCACGGTGGCGCGATGCCGGGCTTCCTCGCCGGCTGCTACGCCTACCGGGACGACCTCGAGCGAGCGGGGGCTGTCGTCCTCACCAACACCGGCCGCGCCGCCGACGCAGAGGGACTGGCAGGTGAGCTGCTGAACGCGGCCCTCGACGCGGACCCGCGGCGCAAGCCGGCATGGGCCGCCTCCGACATCCCCGCGGAGCTGCGTGAGCTGCTCGGGCCATGGTGGTCCGAGGGGTCGGAGTTCCTCGTCGAGTGGCGTGAGGGTGAGCTGACGATGATCGGACGCGGCGGAGCCGAGTGGCGGCGCACCCGCTTCGAGGCGGCCGGCCCGGACGAGTGGCGTGCGGCACACGGACGTGAGGCCGGCGAGCGGCTGCGCGTCGTGAGGACCGACGCGGCCGTGCAGCGGCTGATGTTCGCCGGCTATGCCTTCACCCGTGAGCCGAAGACCTTCACTGAAGTGGCGTCGTCATGAGCGTCGAGGTCATGAACGAGACGGACAGCCTCGTGCACGAGGAGGACCTGGTCCGGGTCGCGCGGCACGTCCTCGAGTCCCTGGGTGTCTCGCCGCTGGCGGAGCTCGCCATCACGCTGGTCGACGTCGACCACATGACGGAGCTGCACGTGAAGTGGATGGGCGAACCCGGCCCGACGGACGTGCTGTCCTTCCCGATGGACGAGCTCGACCTGCGCGGGTCCCGCGGTGCCGGGCACGCCCACGAGGAGAAGCCGGACGACACGGCGCCGATGATGCTCGGCGATGTCGTGCTCTGTCCTGAGGTGGCTCAGAAGCAGGCCAAGGAGGCGGGCCACTCCTTCGAGGAAGAGCTGCACCTGCTGACGACGCACGGGATCCTGCACCTGGTCGGGTTCGACCACGCCGAGCCGGAGGAGCACGCCGAGATGTTCGGCCTGCAGGGCGAGCTGCTCGAGTCGTGGAAGGCCTCGCGGTCCACGTGAGCCCCACCTCCGAGGTGCTGCCGCTGGTGCTCGCGGTCGTCTTCGTCGTGCTCGCCGGAGTGTTCGCGTCGGTCGAGGTAGCGCTCTCGCGGATCTCGCGGGTGCGGGTCGAGGAGCTCGTCGAGAAGGGCGTCAGCGGCGCCCCCCGGCTGCTGAAGCTGCTCGGCGACGCGGCTCGGCCCGTCAACATCGTGCTGCTGCTCAGGCTGCTCTGCGAGGTCGCCGCGGTCGCCGTCGTCACGCGCTACACGCTCGACCGCCTCCCCGGGGACGGCGGTCTCATCCTGGCCATCGCCGTCATGGTCGTCGTGCACTACGTGTTCGTGGGGGTGTCGCCGCGCACCATCGGGCGCCAGCACGCCGAGCAGGTCGCACTGCTCAGCGCGGGTCCGGTCAGCGTGCTCACGTCGGTCCTCAGCCCGTTGGCCGCGCTGCTCATCCTCGTCGGCAACGCGCTCACGCCGGGCAAGGGGTTCCGCGAGGGACCGTTTGCGACGGAGGCCGAGCTCCGCGACCTCGTCGAGCGCGCGAACGCACGCGGCGTCGTGGAGCAGTCCGAGCGCGACATGATCCAGTCGGTGTTCGACCTCGGCGACACCCTGGTGCGCGAGGTCATGGTGCCACGCACCGACATCGTGGTGGTCGAGCGCGGCAAGACCGTCAAGCAGGCTGTGAACCTCCTGCTTCGCAGCGGGTTCAGCCGCGTACCCGTCGTCGGTGAGAACAACGACGACGTGGTCGGGGTGGCCTACCTGAAGGACCTCGTGAAGAAGGAGCGCGAGGGCGGCGGCGGGGTCAAGGTCGAAGAGGTCATGCGGTCGGGCGTCTTCGTTCCCGAGAGCAAGCCCGTCGACGACCTGCTTCGCGAGATGCAGGAGCGCCTCGGTCACATCGCGATCGTCGTCGACGAGTACGGCGGCACCGCGGGTCTCGTCACCCTCGAGGACATCGTGGAGGAGGTCGTCGGTGAGATCACCGACGAGTACGACCGCGACGTCCCGACTGTCGAGCACCTCAACGACGGGAGCTGCCGCGTCACAGCCCGCCTCCCTGTCGAGGACCTCGAGGAGATGTATGGCGTCGAGCTGCCGCACGAGGACGTCGAGACCGTCGGCGGCCTGCTCGCGACACAGCTCGGCCGGGTGCCGATCCCGGGTGCCACCGTCGAGGTGGGTGGCCTGAAGCTCGTCGCCGAGAGCGCCAAGGGGCGTCGCAACCAGATCGGGACCGTGCTGGTCCGCCGTACCGAGGAAGAAGAGAAGTGACGGAAGACGAGAAGATCGTGACCCTGGCCCGGGCCACGAGGATCAGGGCGCATGCGCCCCACACCGGCATCGCCGAGGGGGCAGCCGTGCGCGACAGCGACGGCCGGACCTATGCGGCGGCGACGGTCGAGAACAGCGACCCGTGCCTCACCACCTCCGCACTGCGAGCAGCGGTCGCGGCCGCTGCCTCCAGCGGGGCACGCACCTTCGAGGCCGCCGCCCTCGTGACCGAGGGTCTCGTCTCCGACGCCGACCTCGCCGTGCTGCGCGAGTTCGGCCCCGGGGTCCCGCTGCTGATCGCGGGTCCTGACGGCACCCTGCGCGAGACGCACCACTCATGACCTACCGGTCCGGCTTCGCGTGCTTCGTCGGGCGTCCGAACGCGGGCAAGTCGACCCTGACCAATGCCCTCATCGGTACCAAGGTCGCCATCACCTCGTCGCGGCCGCAGACGACCAGGCACGCGATCCGCGGCATCGTGCACCGCGACGACGCGCAGCTGGTCGTCGTCGACACCCCGGGACTGCACAAGCCGCGGACCCTGCTGGGAGAGCGGCTCAACGACCTGGTGCGGGAGACCTACGCCGGTGTGGACGTCATCTGCTTCTGCGTGACGGCCGACGACAAGCTCGGCCCGGGTGACAGGTTCATCGCGGCTGAACTCGCCCAGGTGCGCACGCCGGTGATCGCGGTCGTGACGAAGACCGACAAGGTCGGCAAGCAGCAGGTGGGGGAGCAGCTGCTCGCCATCTCGCAGCTGCACGACTGGGAGGACGTCGTCCCGACGTCGGCCGTCGACGGGTTCCAGGTCGAGTACCTCGCCGACCTGCTGGTGTCGAAGCTGCCCGAAGGTCCCGCGCTGTACCCCGACGGCGAGCTCACGGACGAGCCCGAGCAGGTGCTCGCCGCGGAGATGATCCGGGAGGCGGTGCTCGAGGGCGTACGCGACGAGCTGCCCCACTCGATCGCCGTCACGATCGAGGAGATGCTGCCCCGCGGCGACCGGCCGGCCGACAAGCCGCTGCTCGACGTCTATGCCCTCATCCACGTGGAGCGCGACTCGCAGAAGGCGATCGTGCTCGGCAAGGGGGGCACCCGGTTGCGTGACGTCGGGACGACCGCGCGCAAGCAGATCGAGACGCTGCTGGGCACCCCGATCTATCTCGACCTCCGCGTCACCGTCGCCAAGGACTGGCAGCGCGATCCCAAGCAGCTCAAGAAGCTGGGCTTCTGAGCCGACCGCTGCCCACCGTCGGCAGGTCCTTCGGGACCTGGCACACCCAGCCGAACGCCGCGCTCGCCGTGTTGGGTGAGACGCGACGAGTCGAGGCCGGCGCAGCCACGGTGTTCGTGAGCGCACCGATCTTCAGGACGTCGACACCGCGCGTGAAGTCGGCGACGAAGACATAGCCGCCGGGCCGCCAGTAGGACGCCCACGTGTTGGCGTCGGTCGGCCGGTAGAAGCCGACCTGCCGGATGTGTCTCGGGTCGCGGACGTCGAGGAACCGCGTGCCCTGGCTGTAGAACGCCGCCGCGAGCAGGCCCTTCCCGTTGTCGGTGAAGTAGTGCGCGCTGTCGCAGGCCGAGGAGCCGACAGCCTTCTCGGTCGTCCAGGTCGACAGCAGGGTCATGCGAAACCTGTGCGAGGGGCTCGAGCGGAAGCCGGCACCGCCGTAGGTGTTGGAGATGTCGTAGGCAGCGAGGTGCCCGGCCTTCTGGCAGTCGCTCGTTCCCGTGACCTCCTCGGTCGCGAGGACCACGTTGCCGCCGAGGTAGGCCGGTCGCAGCGAGTTGTGCATCACGCCTCCGCGGCTGGTGAGCTGCCCCAGCTCGGTGCCACCACCTGCATAGGGGACGGGGGCGCACCCGGTCGCCTTCTGCAGGCGGCCGGTCTTGGCGTTGCGGTGCGTGCCGGTGACCCAGTAACCCCGCACCGCGCCGCTACCGCTGATCCAGGCGATGCCCCTGGAGTCGACCTGCACGTCGTGGGTGTAGTCGGTCTTGCCGTCGTTCTCGTCCGCGTCGATCGGGTTGGGGCACTTCTTGGGGTGCGCGGGATCGGTCATGTCGAGCGCCCAGACCGGCCGCCCACCCCAGTCAGCGGGGTCAGTGGCGGCCTTGGCGGGACCGGCGGTCCAGGTGTAGTGGCAGGAGTCGACGCACGAGGTCGTGTGACCGCTCGGCAGCAGGGTCACCGACAGCTCCCGCAGGACCCGCGGGTTCGAGACGTCGATGACCTGGACGGCGCCGTAGGGGAACGCGGTCGTGGCCGGGGACGTGAAGCCGCGTGGGTCGCGGGACAGGAACAACAGGTGCCGCTTGGCGTCCACGTCGACGTCCTCGTTCTCCCAGATGTACTGGGGGAGCGCACCGAGCAGCTTCGGGCTGGCGGGGTTGCTGATGTCGTAGCTGTAGATGCCGGTGACCGTGGAGGCGAACATCGTGCTGCCGATGAAGTTCAGCGAGATGGCCGCCCTCAGCTCGGGGAGGTTGGTGAGGAAGGTGACGCCGCCGCTGATGTCGCCGGCCGGCGGGGGAGCCGCACGCGAAGGCACGCTGCTCAACGGCAGCACGAGCGCGGCGGCGACGAGGACGGTGCGCAGTCGACCCATGGGGAAGGGTTCGACGTCAGACGGTCGTTCCCTGCTGCACGGGCACGCCGAGGTGCCAGCCCTGCCCCAGGGTGACGCCGGCGTCGAGCAGCGCCGGGATCTGTTCGGCCACCTCGATGCCCTCGGCCAGCACGGTCGCCCCCACCTCGGTGGAGAACCGGACCAGCGCCGTGACGATCGCCAGCTGGCGCTGGTTGTCGTGCACGTCACGTGTCAGGGAGGTGTCGAGCTTGACGACGTCCGGTTGCAGCAGCAGCACATGCCGCAGGCTGGCGAAGCCGGCCCCGACGTCGTCGACGGCGATCAGCGCGCCGCGGGTGCGGAGTACGGCGAGGGCCTCGCGCGTCAGGCCGTAGTCGTTGACGGCGTCGTGCTCCGTGATCTCGACGACCAGCCGGGCGAGGTCGCTGCCCTCCAGCAGCTCGAGCACCTTGTCGTCGTGCAGGCAGGCGGGCGCGGCGTTGATGGCGAGGAACTGGTCGGCCGGCATCGACGCCAGCGTCGCGAGCGCCTTGGCCAGCGTCAGCCGCTCGAGCTCGGGCCCCTGCCCGTGCAGCACCGCGGCCCGGAACCACCGGTCGGTGGGCACGCGTCCGCCGAAGCGGGCGAGCGCCTCCTGCCCGACGACCTTCATCGTCGCGAGGTCATACACCGGCTGCAGGGCGACCTGGTTGTCGGCTCGCGCGATGAGGTCGGCGACCTCGTCGCTCTCGGGAAGCCCGGCGTCGTCCTCCGGAGTGATCGACAGGCCGGGGAGCAGGGCCGAGGATGCCCGCAGCCTCCGGACCTCGGCTTCGAGCTCGTGCCAGTGCCGCGCCTGCCTGAGGTAGCCGCGCAGGCTGACGATGTAGAGACCCGTGAACGGGACCACCAGCGTCACCAGCTCGACGGCGAGGGCGGGCCAGGAGGTGGGGTCGTGCCGGCCCAGGCTGAAGCCGCGCAGCACCGCCACCATCGGGGTCAGCAGCAGGGCGGCACCGACCCAGCCCCAGACCCCGCGGTTGCCCTTCGGAACGCGCTGCCGCCACCACAGGGCTGCCAGCACCCCCATGACCGCGCAGCCCAGCAGCACCCCCCGGCCCTGGCCGGTGAGGCGCACGTCCGACCCGCGTACCAGCGGTGTCTCGAACGCCGCCCACCCTGCCGCGGAGAGCACGACGAGCGGGACGGGAAAGAGCCAGAGCTGCTGCCTCGGGAGGGTGGCTGTCAGCACGGTGATCGGGAGGGTGAGCAGCCACGTGACGGACAGTGCCGCGGCCAGCCGCAGGTCGACGTCGGCGGCGGGAGTGCCGGGTACGGCTGGATCGATCGACCGCACGATGTAGATGCCGAGCAGGGTCGCGAAACCGGCTGCGGCCCACAGCAGCCGGCGGTCTTGCGTCACGGTCGCCTGCAGGATGAGCAGGTAGGCGTTGCCGAGAGCGAGCATCCCGCCCACGGCATAGATCGCGGCCAGCAGGAAGGTGGAGCCTCCAGCTCCCGGCAGCAGCACCAGGCCAGGGACGCCGACCGCGACCGCGGCCAGCACGATCACGACGACCGTCGCGTTCGTGCCCACCCACGTCTCCGGAGGCTCCGGAGGAAGCGCCCAGCGCCCTGGGCGCTCGACGGGGGCAGACGTCACGGGGCACACCCTGTCACGCGCGCCGCCCGTCTCGAGGGATGTTCGCGGACTACCGTGGGGCCATGGTTCTGTACCGCGACGAGGGTGTCGTCCTGCGCGTGCAGAAGCTCGGCGAGGCCGACCGGATCATCACCCTGCTGACGAAGCGGCACGGGCGCGTCCGGGCGGTCGCCAAGGGCGTCCGGCGCACCCGGTCGAAGTTCGGCGCGACCGTCGAGCCGTTCAGCCACGTGGACGTGCAGCTCTATGAGGGCCGCTCCCTCGACATCGTCACGCAGGCCGAGTCGATCACCTCCTACGGCGACGGGCTCGTGCAGGACTACGGCCGCTACACCGCGGGGACGGCTGTCCTCGAGACCGCCGAGCGACTGACCGCCGAGGAGGGTGAGCCGTCGCTGCGGCTGTTCCTCCTCGTACTCGGTGCCCTGCGCGCGCTGAGCGAGCGAGACCCGTCGCTGGTCCTGGACGCGTTCCTGCTCCGGGCCATGTCGGTGTCCGGCTACGCGCCCGCGCTCGAGGAGTGCGCGCGCTGCGCTGCCGCGGGTCCGCACCGCTCGTTCTCGGTGCCGGCGGGCGGTGTGGTCTGCGCGGCCTGTCGCCCGCCTGGCGCCTCGACGCCCAGCCCGGTGGCGCTCTCGCTGATGTCCGCGCTGCTCGAGGGTGACTGGGACGCGGCCGAGGCCACCGACGCCCGGGCCCGTCGCGATGCCAGCGGCCTCACGGCCGCGCACCTCCAGTGGCACCTGGAGCGCGGCCTTCGCTCGCTCCCGCTGGTCGAGAGAGCATGAGAGCCCCCACCCCGCACCCGTCCGGAGCGCGTCCCCCGAAGCTGGCCGTCGTCCCCCGGCACGTCGCCGTCGTCATGGACGGCAACGGTCGCTGGGCCAAGGAGCGCGGGCTGCCGCGGACCGCCGGGCACGAGGCCGGCGAGCACTCGCTGTTCGACCTGGTCGAGGGGGCCATCGAGCTCGGCGTGCAGTGGGTGTCCGCCTATGCCTTCTCCACGGAGAACTGGCGGCGCTCGCCTGAGGAGGTCCGGTTCCTCATGGGGTTCAACCGTGACGTCATCCGGCGCCGCCGCGACGAGATGCACGAGCTTGGTGTCCGGGTCCGCTGGGCGGGCCGGCGGCCGCGGCTGTGGCGGTCGGTCATCGCCGAGCTCGAGGAGGCGGAGCGCCTCACGAAGCGCAACAAGACCCTGACGCTGACGATGTGCGTCAACTACGGCGGCCGCGCTGAGATCGCCGACGCAGCAAGGCTTCTCGCCCTCGACGTGGCCGCTGGAAAGGTCAATCCGGACAAGGTGGACGAACGGCTGCTCGCGAAGTACCTCGACGAGCCGGACATGCCCGACGTCGACCTCTTCCTGCGCACGTCGGGGGAGCAGCGCACGTCCAACTTCCTGCTGTGGCAGTCGGCGTACGCCGAGCTGGTGTTCGTGCCGGAGCTGTGGCCGGACGTCGACCGGCGGGTCCTCTGGCGGGCATGCCAGGACTACGCCGACCGGGATCGCCGCTACGGCGGCGCGAAGTAGGGCGTTATCGGCACGCGGAGCAGGTGCCGAAGACCTCGAGGGTGTGGCTCACGTCGCGATAGCCGTGCTCGGCAGCGATCGTCTCGGCCCACGCCTCCACGGCTGGGCCGGTGACCTCGACGGTCGCCCCGCAGGAGCGGCAGACCAGGTGGTGATGGTGGTCGTCGCCGGCGCACGCGCGGTAGACCGACTCGCCCTCCGCGGTGCGCAGCACGTCGACCTCACCGGCCTCAGCCAGCGCCTGCAGATGCCGATAGACCGTCGTCAGGCCGACCGACTCACCCTCGTGCCGGAGCACGTCGTGCAGCGCCTGCGCGCTCGTGAACCCGTCGAGCCTGCTGAGGGCGGTCGCCACGGCTGTCCGCTGCCGGGTCGTCTTCACCGCACCACCCGCTTCCGGACGGAGGCAGCGATCGCGGCCACCAGGAACCCGGTCAGTGACAGCACGACGATCGACCCTCCGGGGGGTACGTCGGCGTAGTAGCTGAGGACGAGACCGCCGACGCTCATGACGGCGCCGAGCAGGCAGGCCCCATAGAGCGTGCCACGGAAGGACCGGGACAGCAGCTGCACGGTGGCGACGGGAACGACCATCAGCGCGCTGACCAGCAGCAGGCCCACAGTGCGCATCGCGACCGTGACGGTGACGGCTGCGCCGACCGCGACGAGCAGGTTGAGGAACCGTACCGGCAGCCCGGAGACGTGGGCGACGTCCTCGTCCTGGCACACAGCGAACAGCTCGCGCAGGAACACCAGCATCGTGGCGAGCACCACGAGGGAGAGCGTCACGATGACGGCGAGGTCGCCGGAGCTCACGCTGGACAGCGAGCCGAACAGATATCCACCGAGGGCGCTGTTGGTCCCGCCGGCGAGCTTGATGAGGATCGAGCCGCCCGCCAGACCTCCGTAGAAGAGCAACGCGAGGGCCACGTCGCCGCTGGCCTGGGCGCGCTCGCGCACGACCTCGATGAGCACGGCGCCCAGGATGCTCACGACGACCGCGGTGAGGACCGGCGAGGTGCGCAGCAGGACGCCGAGCCCGACGCCGGTGAAGGCGACGTGGCCGATGCCGTCCCCGGTCAGCGACAGCCTGCGCTGCACCAGGAACGTGCCGATCGAGGGGGCGGCAAACCCGACGAGGAGGGCGGCGATGAGGCCCCGACGCATGAAGTCGAAGGCGAGGATCGTCATCGGTCGAGTCCGAACGTCGAGGGCGGCTGCTCGTCGGCGTGTGGGTGAACATGCACGTGGCCTGGCGCGGCGTGGTGTCCCTCGGGCTGGGGCGGCGGACCGTCGGACTGCACCTGCCCGTGGGAGAGGACGACCGCGCGGCCGATAAGGCCGGCGAGCGGACCGAGCTCGTGAGCGACGAGCACGACCGAGCCGCCGTTGTTCGACAGGTGCCCGAGGGCGCCGGCGAGAGTGTCCTGGCTGTCTGCGTCGACGCCTGCGGTCGGCTCGTCGAGGACGAGCACCTCGGGCTCCCCGGCGAGCGCCCGGGCGATCAGCACGCGCTGCTGCTGGCCCCCGGACAGGGTGGCGACCGGGTCGCCGGCGCGGTCGGAGAGGCCGACGTCCTCCAGTGCGTGTGCCACGGCGGCACGGTCGTCGCGCGAGAACCTGCGGAACCGCGACAACCGGCCGGTGCGGCCCGAGGCCACGACCTCGCCGACGGTGGCCGGGACGCCACCTCCGACCGACAGCCGCTGCGGCACATAGCCGAGGCGGGGCCACTCGCGAAAGCGGGCCAGCGGGGTGCCGAAGACGGTCAAGGTCCCTGCCTCCAGCGGGTTGAGCCCGACGAGCGTGCGGACCAGCGTCGTCTTCCCGGAGCCGTTGGCGCCGAGGATCGCGACGAACTCGCCCTCGTCGACGGTGACGCTGACCTCCTCGAGGATGCGTCGGCCGCCGAGGACGACGGTGCCGTGCTGCAGGTCGAAGACGCTCACGCGCAGCCCAGCGCCGTGTGGAGGGCGGCCGCGTTGCGGCGCTGGACGGACAGGTAGTCGTCGCTGCCGTGCACGCCCTCGACGGGGTCGAGCACGGCGGTCTTCGCCCCGATCTCCGCGGCGACGGTCTTTGCGACCTTGGGGTCCACGAGCGACTCGAAGAAGATGGTGGTGACGTGGTGCGCCTTGGCGTACTGCGCCACCTCCACGATCTTCCTCGGCGTCGGCTCCTCATCGGGGGAGACGCCGGTGATGCCCAGCTGCACCAGCCCGTAGCGGGCGCCGAGATAGCCGAACGCGCTGTGGCTGGTCACGATCTCGTGGCGGGCGCAGCCCGTCAGGTCCGATCGGAAGAGCAGGTCCACGGCCTTGAGGTCCTTGTTCACAGCGGCGGCGCGGGCCCG
Organism: Frankiales bacterium; assembly: GCA_025465465.1. Lineage (GTDB taxonomy): Bacteria > Actinomycetota > Actinomycetes > Mycobacteriales > SCTD01 > RYN-111. Next base: position 27,131 of record JAODND010000069.1, read on the forward strand.
GTAGTCCGCGGCATGGCTGGGGTCCTTGGCAGCCAGCCGGTCGGCGAGCGCGTCGGCGGCGGCCTCCATCCGCACCGGGTCGAGCCAGATGTGCGGGTCCTTGGACGTCTGCTCGCCGCCCGTGGTGAGCGGCTGCTGGGTGACGACGGTGCCGAGGTCGAACCCCTGCTTGCCCGACCCGAGGGCGTCGTCCACGGACGGCTGGAAGCCGTGCAGGTAGACGACGACGGCGGCCTGCGAGACGAGCCCGACCTGCTGTGGCGACAGCTCGACGTCGTGCGGCTCGGCCCCGGGAGGCACGAGATCGGTCACGTCCACGGTCGGTCCGCCCACGCGCTGGGCCAGCCAGGCGAAGGGGTAGGCGGAGGCGACGACCTGCACCTTGCCGTCGTGGGCGAGGCCGGCCGAGCAGCCGGTGAGGAGGAGCAGCAGGCAGAGGCGGGCGCGACGCATGACACCACCCAACCCGAAATGGAAACCGTTGTCAAAGTCGACTGGAGGCCGCGACGACGAGCATGCCCAGGACGATCACCCGCAGCGCCCGTTGCGGGGGCAGCAGCACCGGCCAGGCGAAGAACAGCTGGAGCCCGAGCAGGGCGAAGACCACGGCCAGCAGCACGGCCGACATCGGCCCGTGCAGGAGCAGGCCCCCGACGACGCACCCGAGCACGACGGCAAAGGGCACCCAGCGAGGCGCCCGGCCGAGGAGCACGACGACGGGGCCTGCCTTGAGCTCGACGGAGCGGCGGAACGACACGTCACTAGCCTGCACCACGTGATGGTGGTGACCCGCTTCGACGTGACCGATGCCGACTTCGCCGACCGGGCGGCGGCAGCCCTCGACGTGCTGGCCACCCGACCCGGCTTCGTCCGGGGTCGGGTCGGACGGGCCGCTGACGAGCCGACCGCGTGGCTGCTGAGCACCGAGTGGGACAGCGTGGGGAGCTATCGGCGCAGCCTCTCGTCGTACGAGGTGAAGGTTGTCGCCACGACGCTGCTGTCCCAGGGCCGGGACGAGCCGAGCGCTTTTGAGGTCCTGCACGCCGTCGACCTCGCGCAGCCGCCGGTGTCCTCCCCTAGCCAGCGAGCCCGGGACTGAGCATGCTGCGCGCGATGACGACCAAGGTCTCCGCCGTCCTGTTGGGGGCGGTCGCTCTCGCGGCCTGCAGCGGCACGTCCGGGAACAGCTCCAAGGCGGCCTGCACCGGCCTGCCCACGGCCGACCCGGTCGCGGTGATGCCGGCCGGACTGCCCGCCGTCGACGGGCAGGTGCTCTACGAACCGAGCACCCAGGGCAAGACCCACATCGTCTACGGGCTGCTCGCGACGACGGACTTCGTGAAGGTCCGGGACGACTACGTGACCGCGCTGAAGGCGGCCGGCTGGAAGATCGACGGCACCGACCAGGAGTCCGTCGAGGCGGAGGCGCAGTTCTCGAAGTTTCCGCCGCTGCAGACCGGGACCCTGAAGGTCGCACCACTCGCCACCTGCCCCGGTCACGTGACGATCCGCTACAAGCTGAACCTCTAGGCAACACCGTTGTTGCCAGGCCGTAGGGTCGGACCACTCGGGTCGCAGGCCCGCCTCAGTTATTCCGCCGACCGCCAGCCGGACTGGAGCCGCCGCTCATGAGCAAGTCGAAGACGCCCGATCGCATGGACACCATCGTCTCGTTGAGCAAGCGGCGCGGCCTCGTCTACCCGTCGAGCGAGATCTACGGCGGTCTGCGGGCCAGCTGGGACTACGGCCCGCTCGGGGTGGAGCTGAAGAACAACGTCAAGCGCCAGTGGTGGAAGTCCGTCGTGCAGGGCCGAGACGACGTCGTCGGACTCGACTCGTGCGTGATCCTTGCGCGCGAGGTCTGGGAGACCAGCGGCCACGTCGCGACGTTCAGCGACCCGCTCACCGAGTGCACGAGCTGCCACAAGCGCTATCGGGCCGACCACCTCGAGGAGGCTCAGCCCGGCAAGACGCTGGCCGAGATCGCCTGCCCCAACTGCGGAAACCGCGGGACCTTCACGGATCCGCGACAGTTCAGCGGCCTGCTGAAGACCTACCTCGGCCCGGTCGAGGACGAGACCGGCCTGGCCTACCTGCGGCCCGAGACGGCCCAGGGCATCTTCATCAACTACCTCAACGTGCAGCAGTCCGCGCGCAAGAAGCCGCCCTTCGGCATCGGCCAGATCGGCAAGAGCTTCCGCAACGAGATCACGCCCGGCAACTTCATCTTCCGCACCCGGGAGTTCGAGCAGATGGAGATGGAGTTCTTCGTCAAGCCGGGGGAGGACAAGGAGTGGCACCAGTACTGGATCGACACCCGGCTGAAGTGGTTCACGGACCTCGGCGTCGACCCTGACGACCTGCGGCTCTACGAGCACCCCACGGAGAAGCTCAGCCACTACTCGACGCGCACCGTCGACATCGAGTACCGGTTCAACTTCACCGGCACCGAGTGGGGCGAGCTCGAGGGCATCGCCAACCGCACCGACTACGACCTGACGGTCCACAGCAAGGCGACGGGCACCGACCTCTCGTACTTCGACCAGGAGAGCGGCGAGCGCTTCACGCCCTACGTCATCGAGCCCGCCGTCGGTGTCGACCGGTCTGCGCTGGTCTTCCTGCTCGATGCCTACAACGAGGACGAGGCACCGAACGCCAAGGGTGTTCTCGAGAAGCGGGTCGTGCTCAAGCTCGACCCTCGGCTCGCGCCCGTGAAGGCCGCCGTGCTCCCGCTGTCCCGCAATGCCGACCTGTCGCCGGTCGCGCGCGACCTCGCCGCGACCCTGCGCCAGCACTGGAACACCGACTTCGACGACGCCGGTGCCATCGGCCGCCGCTACCGCCGGCAGGACGAGATCGGCACGCCGTTCTGCGTCACCGTCGACTTCGACAGCCTCGAGGACCAGGCCGTCACCGTCCGCGAGCGCGACACCATGTCGCAGGAGCGCGTGTCGCTCGACCAGGTGGAGCGCTACCTCAACGACAAGCTCGGTCCGCTCTAGAGAGGTCGGCCATGACCAAGTACGTGTACGACTTCTCCGAGGGTTCCCGCGACATGAAGGACCTGCTCGGGGGCAAGGGCGCCAACCTCGCGGAGATGACCAACCTCGGCCTCCCCGTCCCGCCCGGGTTCGTCATCACCACAGCGGCGTGCACCGCCTACCTGGCCGACGGCGAGGTGCCGAGCGCGCTCGAGGCCGAGGTGACCGAGCACCTCGACGCGCTCGAGAAGGCGATGGGCAAGAAGCTCGGTCAGGCCGACGACCCGCTGCTCGTGAGCGTCCGCTCGGGCGCCAAGTTCTCGATGCCCGGCATGATGGACACGGTTCTGAACATCGGCCTCAACGACGAGTCCGTGCAGGGACTCGCGAAGCAGTCCGGGTCGGAGCGGTTCGCCTGGGACTCCTACCGACGCCTGCTGCAGATGTTTGGCAAGACCGTCCTCGGCGTCGACGGTGAGCTGTTCGAGCACGCGCACGACGAGGCCAAGAAGGCAAAGGGCTCCACCGACGACCTCGACCTCGACGCTGCCGACCTGCTGGCCCTGGTCGACGCGTTCAAGGCGATCGTCCGGGACGCCACCGGCCGCGACTTCCCGCAGGACCCGCGCGAGCAGATGGACCTCGCGACCAGGGCGGTCTTCGACTCCTGGAACGGCGACCGGGCGCGGCTCTACCGTCGCCAGGAGCGCATCCCTGCCGATCTCGGCACCGCCGTCAACGTGTGCTCCATGGTCTTCGGCAACCTCGGCATGGACAGTGGCACCGGCGTCGCGTTCACCCGTGACCCCGGCTCAGGTGCGCAAGGCGTCTACGGCGACTACCTCCAGAACGCGCAGGGAGAGGATGTCGTCGCCGGCATCAGGAACACGCTGGCCCTGCAGGACCTCGAGGGTCTCGACAAGACGTCCTACGACCAGCTCATGGACATCATGAGCACCCTCGAGCATCACTACCGCGACCTGTGCGACATCGAGTTCACCATCGAGCGCGGCAAGCTCTGGATGCTGCAGACCCGCGTCGGCAAGCGGACTGCCGGTGCGGCGTTCCGCATCGCCACGCAGCTCGTCGAGGAGGGCCTGATCGAGCTGGACGAGGCGCTGCTCCGTGTCACCGGAGCCCAGCTCGCCCAGCTGATGTTCCCGAAGTTCGGCGACACCTCCGGTGCGCGCCTGCTGACCAAGGGCATGGGCGCCAGCCCGGGTGCAGCGGTCGGAAAGGCGGTCTTCTCCAGTCCCGCCGCCGAGGAGTGGGCGGCCCGCGGCGAGGACGTCATCCTCGTACGACGGGAGACCAACCCCGACGACCTGGCAGGCATGATCGCGGCGAGGGGGATCCTCACGAGCCGAGGCGGCAAGACCTCCCATGCCGCCGTCGTCGCCCGCGGCATGGGCAAGACCTGCGTCTGCGGAGCCGAGGAGCTCGACGTCGACGTCAAGGCGCTCACGATCACCCTCCGGGACGGCACGGTCGTCAACGAGGGTGACGTGCTGTCGATCGACGGCACCTCCGGCGCGGTCTTCCTCGGCGAGGTCGCGGTGACGCCCTCGCCCGTCGTGCAGTACTTCGAGGGCACCCTCGCGGCCGCCGACGGCGATGACCTGGTGCAGGCCGTCGACCGGCTCGCGACGCACGCCGACGCCAAGCGCCGGCTCAAGGTCCGGACGAACGCCGACAACGCCGAGGACGCCGCCCGGGCGCGACGCTTCGGTGCGCAGGGCATCGGCCTGTGCCGCACCGAGCACATGTTCCTCGGTGACCGCCGTCAGCTCGTCGAGGACCTCATCCTCGCGGACACCGATGACGAGAAGAGGCGGGCGCTGGACGCCCTGCTCCCGCTGCAGCGCAGCGACTTCCTCGAGATCCTCCGCGCGATGGACGGGCTTCCGGTGACGGTCCGGCTCATCGATCCGCCCCTGCACGAGTTCCTTCCGGACCTGACCAGCCTCTGCGTCGAGGTGGCGGTCGCCGAGGCCAAGGGCGAGAGTGTCGACCCCAAGCGCCGTCGGCTGCTCGAGGAGGTGCAACGCCTCCACGAGATGAACCCGATGCTCGGCCTGCGCGGTGTCCGTCTCGGCCTGGTCATCCCGGGCCTGTTCGCGTTGCAGGTGCGGGCGCTCGCCGAGGCCGCCAAGGCGCTGAAGGACGAGGGGCTCGATCCCCGGCCTGAGGTGATGGTGCCGCTGGTCGGCGCTGTCCAGGAGCTCGAGCTGGTGCGCGAGGAGGCCGAGGCGATCCTTGCCGAGGTCGGCGTCGAGGCGGCCATCGGCACGATGATCGAAGTGCCCCGGGCCGCGCTGACGGCCGGCCAGATCGCCGAGGCGGCCGAGTTCTTCTCCTTCGGCACCAACGACCTCACGCAGATGGGCTGGGGCTTCAGTCGCGACGACGTGGAGGCGGCGTTCTTCAGCCGCTACCTCGACCTCGGCATCTTCGGTGTCTCGCCGTTCGAGTCGCTCGACCGCGACGGGATCGGACGGCTGGTGCGGATCGCCGTCGAAGAGGGTCGCGCGACCCGTCCGGACCTGCACCTGGGTGTGTGCGGCGAGCACGGTGGGGACCCCGACTCCGTGCACTTCTTCCACGACGTCGGCCTCGACTACGTCAGCTGCTCGCCGTTTCGCGTCCCCGTCGCCCGCCTCGAGGCCGGCCGTGCCGCGCTCGAGGCGGCCGGCAGCGACACCCGGTAGTGCTCCTCCTGTTTTCCAAGACAGTGCGTCGCCTCGTGGCGGCGCTGGTCCTCATCCCTGTGCTCGTCCTCGCCGGCACGGCGGTGCGGGTGTGGTGGGTCGCACGTGAGGACGACCGCCCGCGCTCCGACGCCATCGTGGTGCTCGGCGCCTCGCAGTTCGATGGGCGACCCAGCGCCGTCTTCCGGGCGCGACTCGACCACGCGGCTGCGCTGTACAGGGACGGCATCGCGCCCCGGATCGTCACCGTCGGCGGCGGCCGCCCCGGCGACCGCTTCACCGAGGCGGAGGCCGGCAAGCGCTACCTCGCGACCCAGGGCGTGACGTCCGTGGTGGCGGTCGGCGTCGGCAGCGACACGCTGCAGTCGCTCAAGGGCCTCGCCAAGGTCTACGGCCAGCGGGGCTGGCACAGCGCGGTGCTCGTGACGGACCCCTGGCACTCGCTGCGCTCCCGCCGGATGGCCCAGGACCTGGGCATCAAGGCCGCCACGTCGCCCACCCGTACCGGCCCTGCCAACGCCAGCACCTCCACGGAGATCCGCTACGTCCTGCGCGAGACCGCGGCCTATCTCTACTACCGGATCTTCCACCGCAGCAGCGACGCCGGCCCCCGCGCTGTCTGACCCCCGCTGCTTGATCGGCAGAGGGAACACGCCGGGTCCGCCGCAGGAGAACGGACAGTCGTGTCGAAACGGGTTGCATGAGACGACGCACCATCGTGCCTCTGGCGTTGACCGCGACCACCGCTGTCCTGGCGATGACCCTGCCCGCCGGCGCCGCGACGAAGCCGCTGAGCTTCCGCCGTAACGTCCTGCAGGACCAGAAGCAGTACGGCGAGCCGTCCGTCGCGATCACGCGCGACGGCAAGCACATCGCCGTCTGCGTGCCAGGAGGGACGGGCACCACGTCCGTCTGGTACTCCTCCGACGACGGCCACACCTTCGACACGTCTCACACCAACTCCGACAACGGCGGTGGTGACTGCGAGCTGGACTTCATGCCCAACGGCACGCTGCTCAACGCCGACCTCGAGGTCAGCGACTCGGCGATCCGCTACTCCAAGGACTTCGGCAAGACCTGGCAGGGCACCCAGACCGCCGGGATCGAGCAGGACCGCCAGTGGTTCGCGCACTCGAAGGACGGCAAGACCGCCTACCTCGTCTACCACGACTTCGCGGCCGAGGCCGAGTTCTACGCCGAGAGCCCCGACGGGGGCATCACGTGGCCGACGGCGCTGGCCGCGCAGCCGATCACCAACGCCGACCAGGTCGCGTTGCCGGGCAACGGCGCGGGTCGCGCGGGTGACCCGGCGTCGATCGTCGACCAGGGTGTCAACACCTTCAGCGGCCCGATGCTCATCAGCCCGGACGGCCGCGACATGTATGTCATGTACTCGATCTCGGACGCGAAGAGCAACGTCGTCGACGGCATCCCGCCCTTCGGCCCGACGCGCGGCATCGTGGTGGCGCACAAGGGCTCCGAGACCGGGTCGTTCACCAACCGCTACGCGGTCACGAGCGACGGCACGGCGACCAACGGCGCGATCTTCCCCTGGGGGACGATCGACAAGGCCGGCAACGTCTATGTGCTCTTCAACTCCGACAAGGGGTCGCCAGGGCACTTCCACACCTACTACGTGGTCTCGACCGACAAGACCAAGACGTGGAGCGTGCCGGTCAAGGTCGACGACACGCCCCTCACCAAGGGCGCGCAGATCTACGCGACCGGTGCCGCGGGTGCGAAGGGCGTCCTCGACCTCGCGTGGTACGGCAGCGACAACGCAAGCAGCCCCGCGGACAACAGTGCGGTGTGGGACATCCACTTCGCGCAGGTGCGCAACGCGCTCTCCCCACACCCGGCCATCACGCGCCGCCTCGTCGCGCCCGGGGACCCCATGCACAAGGGCAACATCTGCCTCAACGGGCTGCTCTGCATCGCCGGTGGGGACCGCAGCCTCGCCGACTTCATCGAGCTCGCCATCGGGCCGGACGGGATGGCGCAGATCGCGTACTCCGACAACGCGGGCACGTTCACCGGCACCAAGGGCCGCGTCGTGTGGGCCAAGCAGGTCGGCGGGCAGTCCGCCTACGACACCTCCACGACCGTCATCCCACCGGTGACGGTGCCTGGCACGAAGACCACCACGCCACCCGGGTCGAAGAACACGGGTGGTGGCCTGGCGGCGACGGGCCTCGATCGGGTCCTGCCGGCGTTCGCTCTGCTTCTGCTGCTCGGGCTTGCGGTCGTGCAGCGCCGTCGCCGGACGACGGGCTGACCCTTCGCCTGGGTTGAGGAGGTGCGACCTCACGACGGCCGCTCTCGAGGGAACCCCTAGTCGAAGTGCCGCACATGGGGCCAGAGCTGTGACCACGGGCGCTGGGGGACGCAGGTCCGCAGCACGGCGCCGTTCTCGTCGTTGTCGACGGGACTGTGGATCCTGCCGACCTCAACCAGCCGTGAGCAGATGCGCGAGAGCAGCGCAGGGTCCATGCCCACGGTGAGTGCCGGTGTGGACCCAGGTGGGACGCCCCAGAGGGCATAGCCGTTGTGGCCGCTGAACACCGGCAGCGACGTGTATCTCTGCAGTGCCCCTGCCTCGCCGTAGTTGCTGGTGACCACCACATCCCCTGCCGGGACGACAGCCCGCACCTGCTGGGCGAACGACGGCCAGCCGATCGTCTCGCCGACGTCCGGGTCGATCGCGAGCACCCACCCGGTGCTCGCGACGGGCAGGACCGACAGCGTGATCGGCAGCGCGGGTGCGCTGAGCAGCAGCAGCACCGCGGGACCCCAGCGGGGCAGCCGGTCCACGACTGGCTGGGCGCCGGCGGCGAGAAGCAGTGGCACGAGACCGGAGACGTAGTAGGGCTTCCCTCCCAGCGCGACGAAGGTGCCGGTGAGCAGCAGGAAGGCGACCCCGAAGCAGCGCAGGCGCTGGTCGCTCAGCACCCGCACCAGCCCGCTGCCCCAGACCGGCAGCAGCCACGGCCCGATCTGCAGGACGACGAGGACGACAAACAGCGCACGCGGTACGGAGCTCGTGCTGCCACCGGCTGCGATGTTGCGCGAGATCTCGAGCTGCGGCCAGTCGTGCGCGGCCTGCCAGGCGAGGTACGGCAGGCCGATGACCAAGGCGATCGCCCCGGCCACCACTGGTCCCGGCCGTCGCGGCAGCGCCACCGCGAGAGCCAGCAGGAGGAAGCCGACCAGGACATTGGCCTGAAACGTGATGCCTCCGACCACTCCGACGAGCAGCCACAGCCGCCGGTCGCCGCCCTGGAGGATGCGGACGACCAGATAGCTGATCAGCACGCCGCCGAGCAGCGCCGTCGTCGCTGTCGACAGCAGGTGTCCGACGCCGAGGACGAAGCCGCACAGCGCGGTCGACAACGCCGCGAACCACTGACCGGACCGCCTGGCACCCAGCCGCTCTGCGAGCAGACCACCCAGCAGCACGACGAGCGCAGCGCTGATCGTCGACGGCAGCCGCAGCACCACGAGCGAGTGCGGCGCGATCGCCGACATGGCCCGGGCCAGCAACGGCGTCAGCGGCGGCTGGTCGGGGTAGCCCCAGTCGAGGTGGTGACCGGCCTGGAGGAAGTAGAGCTCGTCGCGGTGGTAGCCGTAACGGCCGGAGAGCAGCAGCAGGACGATACCGGTGACGGCAGAGACCACGATCGCGGGGCGGCGCATCACCGGATCCTGGCGTAGACCTCGTCGTAGCGCTCGCTCACCCGAGCCGGGTCGAAGACGACGGCCGCCTCCGCGGCTGCAGCACCCGCGACCGCGGCCTCGGTGGGGGAGTCCAGCCAGTGCTGGATCCTGGCCGCCAGTGCGGCCACGTCACCGGCGCGCACGACGTCACCACCGACCGTTGCAGCGACCTCAGCCACTGCGGGATCGTCGCTGGCAATGAGCGGCCGGCCGTGCCGGGCCGACTCCGCCGCGGTGAGCGAGCTGCCCTCACGACGCAGTCCTGGCAAGGAGGGCACGACGACCACGCGCGCCCGGCCCATCGTGGCCGACACCTCCGCCTGCGTCATCCGTCGCGCTCCCGGCACCGACAGCGGCCCGTCGCCCGCGACGACCAGCCTGCCGCCGCTCACACGACGGAAGGCCTCGAGCAGCACCTTGATCCCCTTGTCCTCCGAGAGCCGCCCGGCGAAGACCACGTCGTGGCACTGCTCGATCGGCAGCAGTGGCCCCGTCGGCACGGGCACCGGCACCGGGATCGCCTGTGCCTCAGGCAGTCCGGCGCGCCGCAGAGTCGAAGCGACGACCTCGGACACACCGACCACCGCCGCGATGCGGCCGGCCATCCGTCGTACCAGGGGGTCCAGAGCCAGACCGGTCACGGCGCGCGGGTCCGGCAGCCGGTGCTCCGACCCGCCGAAGGAGCGCAGGTCGTGCACGGTCAGCACGGTCGGTATGCCGGTCGGGCGCAGCACGGAAGGGGAGAGCTCACGCAGGACGTTGTGCACGTGAACGACGTCTGGCCGGAACAGCCCGATGCGGTCCTGCAGGCGTCGCGCGGCGCGCGGGTCCCACAGGTCGAGCACGGCGCGTGGCCCATGGTGGCTGCCGTCACCGGCGAGCACGTCGACGGCGTGACCCCGCTCGCGCTGGGCAGCGAGCAGACGGGACAGGAAGACCTCTGCGCCGCCATGACCGTCGCCTGGGGGATGGTCGTTGACGTGCAGGACCCTCACGACGGGCAGCCTGCCATGAGCCGCGGCTGGGGGAGCTCCTAGACGGCCGATGCCTTGGCGCGGTCGACGAGCTTGCCGTAGAGCGCGTTGCTGTCCAACGACTCGCCTGAGCCGTAGGTGAGCGACAGCAGCGTGACCTCCGTGTGCTTCTTGAGGAACCCGCGGATCTCGGTCATGACGTTGATCGTGATGCCGGGGCCCTGGACGGGGATCGTGAGGCTGAACCCGAAGGCGCCGTCGGTGTTGGCGTCCGACGGCGAGAGCTTGGCGACCTTGACCTTCCCCACGGTGACACCCTTGGTGCTGGCACCCACCTGCTGCTTGAGCGTCTTCTCGAAGCTCGTCCCGAGGCACGTCGACGCCTTGTCGCTCTGGAACGCGGTGAGCTGCTTGTGGGCGTCCTTCGTGGAGGCGACCACCTCGACCTCAGAGCTGAGCTGCACGCCGTTCGGGGGAGCGCCCTTGGCGAAGTCGTCGGAGCTGATGTCGACGAGACTGGTGCTGTCGGCGGCGGCGGACCCGCTGAGCCCGAGGCACGTCGCGACATCCGCCGGGATGGCGCCACTCTTGCCGCTGGGATCGCTGGGGGTGCTGGTGTAGCCGGCGCCGAGGTCGGCCTTCACGAGGTTGATCGCCTTTGCGGCTGCGGTCCCCTGGGCCTTGGTCGGTGGCGTGTCCTTTGTGGTGCCACAGCCTGACGTGAGGAGAGCCAGCGTCAGCAGGGCGGCTCCGGACATCTCGATTCGTGTCATGTCGGGCAACCTAGTGCTTTCCGGAATCTGTCACGTAGTTGACTGGGGCGGTGGCTTATGACGAGGCGGCGCGAGAGCGGCGGGTCGACGAGCCAGACCACCGCACGGGGCGCACGGCCTTCCAGCGCGACCGCGCGCGGGTGCTGCACTCCGGCGCGCTCCGCCGGCTGGCCGGCAAGACGCAGGTCGTCGAGCCGATCGGCGTACAGGCGATGGTCCCGAGGACCCGGCTGACCCACTCGCTCGAGTGCAGCCAGGTCGGGCGCGAGCTCGGCGCTGCCCTCGGCTGCGACCCGGACCTGGTCGACACCGCCTGCCTCGCCCACGACCTCGGGCACCCGCCCTTCGGTCACAACGGCGAGATCGCCCTCGACGAGGCCGCCGCGGCCTGCGGCGGGTTCGAGGGCAACGCGCAGTCGTTCCGGCTGCTCACCCGCCTCGAGGTCAAGGTGGAGGGCGCCGGCCTCAACCTCACCCGTGGCTCGCTGGACGCCGCGACCAAGTACCCATGGCCCAAGGGCGACCGGCGGAAGTTCGGCGTCTACGACGACGACCTGGAGGCGTTCACCTGGGTCCGCTCCGGGAGGACCGACGAGACCAGGCCGCTGGAGTCGCAGGTCATGGACTGGTCCGACGACGTCGCCTACTCCGTGCACGACTTCGAGGACGGGGTGCTGGGTGGTCTCATCGATCTCGACGTCCTGCGCCGGGCTGCCGAGCGGGAAGCCGTCGCCGACCTGGCCTCCCAGCACTTCTCGGAGATGTCGGCCGAGGAGCTCGAACAGGTGTGGGCCACGCTGCTCGACGAGCCGTGGTGGCCGCTCGACTTCACCGGGTCAGGCCGCGACCTGGTCGCCCTCAAGCGCACCACGTCGACGCTGATCGGCCGCTTCTGCCTGGCGGCGGAGAAGGCGACCAGGGCCAGGTTCGGCAGCACGGACCTCTTCGAATACGCCGCCGACCTCGTGGTCCCTGCCGTCGAGCGGGCCGAGGTCGCGCTGCTGAAAGCCGTGACGCTGCGATATGTCATGGGGCGGCCGGAGGCGTCGGCTCTGCAGGCACGCGAGCGCGAGGTCATCAGCGAGCTGGTGCCGCTGGTGCGCGACCGGGCGGCACTGGAGCCGTTCTACAAAGAGCAGTGGGACGCGGCGACCGACGAGGACGCGAAGCTGCGGGTCGTCGTCGACCAGGTCGCGGCCCTCACGGACGCCGCAGCGGTGCGCCTCCACACCCGCCTGTCGGGCTAGCGGGGGAGCTTTCCCGCCAGTCGCTCGAGGTAGCCGACCACCTCGGCCGGCTCCTTGTCGGGCATGCCGAAGGCGCACTCCGTGACGCCGATGTCCTCGAGCTTCCTGATGTTGTCGGAGTCGGGTTTGCCGCCGAGGAAGACGATCTGCGGGTCGCCGCTGCGCCCGGCCTCCGCCCACTTCTTTCGGAGCGCCAGCACCTGCTCGGTGACGTCCTGCTCGCGCGGCGTGTTGATCCAGCCGTCGGCGTTCGCGCAGATCCAGTCGAAGGTCTTGTCGGTGCCGCCCGCGCCGACCAGGACCGGCACGTGCGCCTGCACCGGCTTCGGATAGGCCCAGCTCGCGCCGAACGAGACGAACTCCCCGTCGTACGCGGCCTCCTCCTGGGTCCAGAGGGCGCGCATCGCCTCGAGGTACTCGCGCAGGACGGTACGACGCTTGCCGGCCGGCACGTGGTGGTCGGTGAGCTCGTCGGTGTTCCAGCCGAACCCGACGCCGAGCTGCACCCGGCCGCCTGAGAGGTGGTCGAGGGTCGCGATCGCCTTCGCGAGGGTGATCGGGTCAGACTCCACCGGCAGCGCGACGGCCGTCGAGAGCCGGATGCGCTCGGTCACGGCAGCGGCCGTCGCCAGGGACACCCAGGGGTCGAGGGTGCGGGAGTACCGGTCGTCCGGCAGTTCCGCCGTACCCGTGCCCGGGTGCGCGGCCTCCCGCTTGACCGGGATGTGGGTGTGCTCCGGCACGTAGAACGTGTCGAACCCGTTGTCCTCCGCGGCCCTGGCGGCGTCGCGGGGGGTGATCCCGCGGTCGGACGTGAACAGCACGACGGCGTAGCGCACAGGCTCTCCCTAGAACGTGTTCCACCGGGAGGGTACAGACCTAGACTCTGCTCGTGGCAGGTCGCATCCGGGACGAGAGCATCCAGCTCGTCCGCGAGCGCGCGGCGATCGACCAGGTCATCGTCGAAGCGGGGGTCGCGCTGCGCAACGCCGGCGGCGGCCGGCTCAAGGGGCTCTGCCCCTTCCACGACGAGAAGACGCCGAGCTTCAACGTCAACCCGGCCAACGGCTACTACATGTGCTTCGGCTGCGGCGAGTCCGGCAACGTCATCAGCTTCGTCACCAAGCACGACCACATGAGCTTCCCGGAGGCGGTCGAGCACCTCGCCCGGCGCTACGGCATCGACCTGCAATATGAGGAGGGCGGCTCGGCCGCGCGCTCCTCGACGTCGCAGCGCACCCGGCTCATCCAGGCGCACAAGGCCGCCCAGGAGTTCTACGCCGGACAGCTCGGGTCTGCGGAGGCCGTGATCGCCCGGCAGTTCCTGGCCGAGCGGGGCTTCGACCAGGCCCACGCCGAGGTCTACGGCGTCGGCTACGCGCCGACCGGCTGGGACGTCGTCACCAAGCACCTGCGGCAGAAGGGCTTCACGCCCGAGGAGCTGCAGGCGGGCGGCCTCGTCGGGCAGTCGAGCAAGGGCTCGCTGATCGACAAGTTCCGCGGTCGCCTGCTCTGGCCGATCCGCGACATCGGCGGCGAGGTCATCGGGTTCGGCGCCCGCAAGCTGCGCGAGGACGACAACGGGCCCAAGTACCTCAACACCGCTGAGACGCCGATCTACAAGAAGTCCTCCGTGCTCTACGGCATCGACCTCGCCAAGAAGGAGATCGCGCGTCGGCACCAGGCGGTCGTGGTCGAGGGCTACACCGACGTGATGGCGGCGCACCTGTCCGGTGTGCCGACCGCCGTCGCCACCTGCGGCACCGCGTTCGGCGCCGACCACATCGCCGTCATCCGGCGGCTGCTGATGGACCAGGACGAGTTCCGCGGCGAGGTCATCTTCACCTTCGACGGCGACGCGGCCGGGCAGAAGGCGGCGCTCAAGGCGTTCGGTGACGACCAGCGCTTCGTGTCGCAGACGTTCATCGCCGTCAGCCCCGGGGGCATGGACCCGTGCGAGCTCCGGCTGGCCAAGGGCGACAACGCCGTCCGCGACCTGGTGGCGTCCCGCGTCCCCCTCGTCGAGTTCGCGATCAGGGCCGGCCTGGCGGCCTACGACCTGGAGACCGCAGAGGGTCGGGTGCAGGCCCTCACCCACAGCGCGCCGATGGTCGCGAGGATCAAGGACCGCTCACTGCGGCCGGAGTACGCCCGCCGACTCGCCGGCTGGCTCGGCATGGAGGTCGAGGCCGTCACGGCGCGGGTCTCCGAGCTGACCGGCGGTGCCCCGGCGCAGCGGCGTGCCGCCCCGCCGCAGGCCGACGCCGCGCTGCTGCGGCTCGAGCGCGAGGCGCTCAAGCTCGCCGTCCAGGCGCCCGTCTCGGTCGCGCCGATCTTCGACGCCCTCGACGCCGAGGTCTTCACCGACGAGACGCACCGGATGGTGCTCGACGCGGTGCACAAGGCTGGCGGCGTCTCGACGGCCGTCGCAGGGGAGCCGTGGGTCGCGGCGCTGCTCGAGGCCGCGCCCGACGACCTCATCCGCTCGGCGGTGATGGCGCTCGCGGTCGAGGCCCCGCTGACCGACTGGGAGCTCGACCGCTATGCGGCGGCGACGCTCTCGCAGCTCCAGATGCACGCCGCGACCCGCCAGATCACCGAGCTGAAGGGCCGGCTGCAGCGCATAAACCCGGTCGAGGAGCCCGAGCTCTACAACAGGACCTACGGCGAGCTCATCCGTCTCGAGGCGACGGCCCGCGGCCACCGCGAGGGCGGCATCAGCAACCTGTGAGGCTCCGGCGACCGATCCCCGATGCCGTGCGCGCGGTGACCGACCGGCGCCTCGCCTGGGCCGTCACCGACCAGGGTGTCGCTCTGGTGGCGTCCCCGACGTGCCTGCATGTGGGCGGTGTGCGGATCGACTGGACCTCGGTCGAGAAGGTCGGCTGGGCGACCCCGACGCTCCGCCTCACCGAGATCGCCGAGGTCGAGGGCACCGGTGCCGTCCACCTCTGGGAGCTCGCCGAGGACCACGGCCTGGCGGAGACCATCCGCGAGCGGGTGACGGCGTCGGTGGCCTGGTCCGACGTCCGGAAGCTGTCCCCGGACGGAGCCGTGCGGTTGGTCGGCCGCCGCGTCCCCGATCAGGAAGTGCTGACCTGGCAGACGGTCTGGCAGCCGGGCACCGACCCGTCCGACCCGTTGCTGCAGGCCCAGGTCCAGGCCTTCGTCGAGGAGCTCCGGAAGTCCATCGGCTGACCCTCCTCGGGGGGCTAGCGGAGGACGTCGGCGAGCAGGGGGGCGTCGCGGTCCTTCACGCTCAGCATCGCCCGGTCGTCGGTGTCGATTGCCAGCGGCCAGTCGATGCCGAGCGCGGGGTCGATGGGCGTGACCGCCTTGCCGGTCATGCCGGGCACCCACTCCGACTCGAACCCGTAGAGGTACTGGGTGCCGTCCTGCAAGGACTGGAACCCGT
>JAODND010000073.1 GCA_025465465.1 Frankiales bacterium
ACGGGTGAGCCCGAACTCGCGCCCGATCTCATCGAGGGTGTGCTGCTGGCCGTCGGTGAGCCCGAACCGCATCTTCACGACCGCTGCCTCGCGCTCGGTGAGGGTGGTGAGGACGTCGTGCAGCTGCTCCTGCATCAGGGTGAACGACACCACGTCGACGGCCACCGGGGCATCGGCGTCCTCGATGAAGTCGCCCAGGTTGCTGTCGCCCTCGTCGCCGACCACGGCCTGCAGCGAGATCGGCTCGCGGGCGTACCGCTGGATCTCCAGCACCTTCTCGACGGTGAGGTCGAGCTCGGTGGCGATCTCCTCGGGCGTCGCGTCCCGGCCCAGCGTCATGAGCTTCTCGCGCTGCAGCCGGGCGACCTTGTTGATCTGCTCGACCATGTGCACCGGGATCCGGATGGTGCGGGCCTGGTCGGCCATGGCGCGGGTGATGGCCTGCCGGATCCACCAGGTGGCGTAGGTCGAGAACTTGAAGCCCTTGGTGTAGTCGAACTTCTCGACCGCACGGATCAGGCCGAGGTTGCCCTCCTGGATCAGGTCGAGGAACAGCATTCCCCGGCCGAGGTAGCGCTTCGCGATGCTGACGACCAGCCGGAGGTTGGCCTCGAGCAGGTGCTTCTTGGCCTTCTCGCCGTCGCGGACGAGCCACTCGAGGTCATGTCGCAGGGAAGCCGACAGGCCCTTCTGCTGCAGCTTGTGGGTCGCGAACAGGCCGGCTTCGATGCGCTGGCTGAGGAGCACCTCCTGCTCGGCGGACAGCAGGGGGGTCTTGCCGATCTCCTTGAGGTACGCACGGACCAGGTCGGCACTGACGCTGGCTTCCGCGTGCGGCTGCTCGTCGAGGTCGTCCTCCAGGTCGTGTTCGGGGGGAGCGATCGTCATGAGGGGGCCTTCCGGTGCTCTTCTGTACTCCTAGAACACCGGACGGACCTGCAGGGTTCCCTGAGACGACCTGTGACTTCGCTGTACCCGAGGGAGCTGTTCCTGACTACAGCAGGGAGCGCAGGACGTACTGCATGATCCCGCCGTGCCGGTAGTAGCCCTGCTCGCCCGGGGTGTCGATGCGCACCGTGACGGTGAAGGTCTTGTCGTCGGCCTTGACGGTCAGCTCGCGTGGGACGTCCCCGCCACCGGCCACCCCCTCGATCGTGAAGGTCTCGAACCCGGTCAGACCCAGGGACGCGGCCGTGTCACCGTCGTTGTACTGCAACGGCAGGACCCCCATGCCGATGAGGTTCGACCGGTGGATCCGCTCATAGGACTCCGCGATGACGGCACGGACGCCGAGCAGCGCCGTCCCCTTGGCCGCCCAGTCGCGCGACGAGCCGGAGCCGTACTCCTTGCCTGCGAGGATCATCAGCGGGGTGCCCTCGGCCTGGTAGGCGACGGAGGCGTCGTAGATCGAGAGCTGCTCCCCGTCCTTCACGGTGACGCCGCCCTCGGTGCCGGGGGCGAGCTGGTTGCGGAGCCGGATGTTGGCGAACGTGCCACGGATCATGACCTCGTGGTTGCCGCGGCGCGAGCCATAGCTGTTGAAGTCCTTGGTGTCGACCCCGTTGTCCTGCAGGTAGGAGCCGGCGGGAGAGTCCTTCTTGATCGAGCCGGCCGGGCTGATGTGGTCGGTCGTCACCGAGTCACCGAGAACAGCCAGCACCCGCGCCCCCGTGATGTTCGTCAGCGGCTTGGGGTCCTTGCCCATGCCGTCGAAGTACGGAGGCTTGCGCACATAGGTGGACGTCGGGTCCCAGGTGAACGCGTCACCAGCAGGCACCGAGATCGCCTTCCAGCGCTCGTCACCCGCGAAGACGTCCTTGTACGACGAGGCGTACATGTCCTGGGAGATGGCCTCGCCCACGACGCGTGCCACCTCGGCCGGGGACGGCCAGATGTCCTTCAGGTAGACCGGGTTGCCGTCGGGGTCGTCGCCCAGCGACTCGGTGGTGATGTCCATGTCCATCGTGCCGGCGAGCGCGTAGGCGACGACGAGCGGCGGGCTCGCCAGGTAGTTCATCTTGACGTCGGGGTTGATGCGACCCTCGAAGTTGCGGTTGCCGGACAGCACCGACACGACGGCGAGGTCGCCCTCGTTGACGGCCGCGGCCACCTCGGCCGGGAGCGGACCGGAGTTGCCGATGCAGGTCGTGCAGCCATAGCCGACGGTGTTGAAGCCGAGCTTGTCGAGGTAGGGGTTGAGACCGGCCTTCTCGTAGTAGTCGGTGACGACCTTGGAGCCCGGCGCGAGGGTCGTCTTGACCCACGGCTTGCTGGTCAGGCCCTTCTCGACCGCGGCCTTCGCGAGCAGCCCGGCCGCGACCATGACGTAGGGGTTGCTGGTGTTGGTGCAGCTCGTGATCGCGGCGATCGCGACCGCGCCGTGGTCGAGCTCGACCTTCGAGCCGTCGGCGAGGACCGCGGGCACCGGATTGCTCGGCCGGTCGCCGAGCTCGCCGACGTTGACGCTGATGGGCTGGTCGGAGGGCTTGCTCTCGCTCGGCGCCGGCGGGTCGGAGGCCGGGAAGGACTCGCTGCTCGCCTCGTCGATGCCGCCGTCGGTGACGGCGCTGTGGCCGTTGCCGGTGGCGGCGTAGTCGCGCAGGGCGGTCCGGAAGCTGGCCTTGGCGTTGGACAGCGAGACCCGGTCCTGGGGGCGCTTCGGGCCGGCCAGTGACGGCACCACGGTCGCGAGGTCGAGGGTGAGGGTCTCGGAAAACCGCGGCTCGGCCGCCGCGTCGTGCCACATGCCCTGCGCCTTGGCGTAGGCCTCGGTCAGGGCCAGCTGCTGCTCCGAGCGGCCGGTGAGCCGCATGTACGCGAGGGTCTCGTCGTCGATCGGGAAGATCGCGCAGGTCGAGCCGTACTCGGGGCTCATGTTGCCGATCGTGGCGCGGTCGGCGAGCGGGACGTTGGTGACGCCGGGGCCGTAGAACTCGACGAACTTCCCGACGACGCCCTGCTTGCGGAGCAGCTCCGTGATGGTGAGGCACAGGTCGGTCGCGGTCGCGCCGGCCGGCAGCTGGCCCACCAGCTTGAAGCCGACGACCCGCGGGATCAGCATCGACACCGGCTGGCCGAGCATGGCCGCCTCGGCCTCGATGCCGCCGACGCCCCAGCCCAGGACGCCGAGGCCGTTGATCATCGTGGTGTGGGAGTCGGTGCCCACCAGGGTGTCGGGGTAGGCGACACCGTCGCGCTCGAAGACCACACGCGCCAGCCGCTCGAGGTTGACCTGGTGCACGATGCCGGTGTTCGGCGGCACGACCGCGAAGTCGGTGAAGGCCGTCTGCCCCCACTTCAGGAACTCGTAGCGCTCGCGGTTGCGCTCGTACTCCAGCGCCCCGTTGAGCCCGAGCGCGTCCGCCGTACCGAAGAAGTCGGCGACCACGGAGTGGTCGATGACCATCTCAGCCGGCGCGAGCGGGTTGATCTTGCGCGGGTCGCCACCGAGGTCGGCCATCGCCTCCCGCATCGTGGCGAGGTCGACGACGCAGGGCACGCCGGTGAAGTCCTGCATGAGGACGCGGGCCGGGGTGAACTGGATCTCGGTGTCGGGTTCGGCGGTCGGGTCCCAACCGGCCAGCGCGCGCACGTGGTCAGCGGTGATGTCGGCGCCGTCCTCGGTGCGGAGCAGGTTCTCGAGGAGCACCTTCAGGGAGTAGGGAAGGTCAGCCGCGCCGTCCACAGCACTGAGCCGGAAGACGTCGTAGGTCTGGTCTCCCACGGTCAGGCTGCCCTTGGCGCCGAAGCTGTCGAGACTCATGCGGGTGCTCCTTGGTGTTGGTCGGCTGTGACGCTAGTGCGAGATCTGACGGCCCCTTCGACCAGGTCGAGGACGCCGGCCAGGTGGTCGGTGGGCATGCCCGACGCGAGGCCCGACACGAGGCCGTCGAGGACGAGCCGGAGGAAGTCCACGAGGATCGCGAGGGGTACGTCGTCGCGGACGACACCGGCCCGGCGCTGCCGCTGGAGGCGAGCCGTCGTGGCGCCGGTGATGGCGGACTGATGCTCGGCCCACTGGGCCGCGAACGCGGGGTCGGTGCGGAGCCTTCGTCGTACCTCGAGCTGGACGCCCAGCCAGCCTGCGTCCTTGTCCTGCAGGTCGCGCATGACCTGGACCAGCCCGTGGGCGGCGACCGTCTCGGACATCGCCGCGGCGTCGTCCTCGGCGAGCGCCAGGAACAGGGCGTCCTTGTCGCGGAAGTGGTGGAAGATCGCGCCCCGGGACAGGCCTGTCTCGGCCTCCAGGACCTTGACGGTCGCGCCTTCGTAGCCGTGCCGGGCGAAGGCGCGACGGGCGCCGCCGAGGATCTCCGCGCGCCGCGCGGCCAGCTGCTCCTCGGGGACCTTCGGCATGCCGTCAGTCTACCAAACCGTACGTCCGTCTTGCAACGTCGGGTCAGCTGTCGCGGTCGGGGCGCACCGGGACCTTGCGGCCCTTGATGACGCTCGCTCGCAGCGCCTTGACGACGGTGTCGAGCTCGTTCGCGGGCACCTCGACGAGCGAGAAGCGCTCGGTGATCTCGATGCTGCCGATCTGCTTGCCCGACAGGTGCGTCTCGCCGGCGATGGCCCCCACCAGGTCCTTGGGGGCGACCTTCGCGGCCCGTCCGGCACCGATGTAGACCTTGGCCATGCCGGCCGCGGGACCCTTGCGCTGCGGCGGCCCGGTCCGTGGCGCGCCGCCGCGCGACGTCGAGGGCCGGGCGTCGTCGCGCTCGGGGCGGGGCTGACGCGGGGGCACCACCGGGATCTCTTGCTCCTCGGTGCTCGCGTGCACGAGCGAGAGGGCGGCAGCGGCGAGGTCGAGCGGGTCGTGGTCCTTGGCCAGCGCGGTCACGACCTTGCGGGCGTCGGCGAGATCGGTGCCGAGCGCCTCGATCAAGGCACCGGTCGTGGCCGCGAGCCGGCTGGCCCGGAGGTCGGCGACGCTCGGGATCGGCGCGTAGGGGATCTTGGTCTTGGTGAGGTGCTCGACCGACTCGACCATGCGGCGCTCGCGGGGCTCGACCAGGGTGATCGCGACGCCCTCGCGACCCGCGCGGCCGACCCGGCCGATGCGGTGGACATAGGTCTCGGGCGCCGACGGCACGTTGTAGTTGACGACGTGCGTCAGGTGGTCGACGTCGAGACCGCGGGCGGCGACGTCGGTGGCCACGAGCAGGTCCGCCGTGCCGCCTCGCAGGCGGTTCATCACGCGGTCGCGCTCGGCCTGGGTCATGCCGCCGTGCAGGGCCTCCGCGCGGACGTCCTTGCCCTTCAGGGCCTCGGTGAGGGAGTCGACCTCCTCGCGGGTCCGGCAGAACACGATCGCGGCGGTCGGCTTCTGGACCGCCAGCACGCGGGCGAGGGTCGCCGCCTTGTTCTCGCGGAAGACGAGGTGGGCGGTCTGCGTGACCTTGGGCGTCTCGCCCGCGAGGACGTTCTCGCGCTCGATCTGCACACGCACCGGGTCGTTGAGGTGCTTCTTGGCCATCCGCGCGATCTTCGGCGGCAGCGTCGCGGAGAACAGCACCGTCTGGCGCTGCTCGGGCACCTGGCTCAGGATCGCGTCGAGCTCGTCGGCGAAGCCCATGTCGAGCATCTCGTCGGCTTCGTCGAGCACGACCGTCGTGAGCTCGTCGAGCTTGAGGGACCCGCGCTCGAGGTGGTCGACCACCCGCCCCGGCGTACCGACCACGACGTCGACCCCGCGGCTCAGTGCCTTCAGCTGGGGCGTGATCGGCTGTCCGCCGTAGACGGCGAGAACCCGGGCACCGAGGGTGCGGCCGTAGTTCTCGATGGCGTTCGCGACCTGCATCGCCAGCTCACGGGTCGGCGCGAGCACGAGGGCCTTCGGTCGCTTGCCGCGGGCGCCGTCGGCGAGGGCGTTGAGGATGGGCAGCGCGAACGCCGCGGTCTTTCCGGTGCCCGTCGCCGCTTGGCCGACGAGGTCCTGGCCGGTGAGCAGCGCAGGGATGGCCTCGCTCTGGATGGGTGTCGGCTCCTCGTAGCCGAGCGCGCTCAGCGCGTCGAGGAGCTCCGGACGGAGACCCAGGCCGGAGAAGCGGTCGCCATCGGGTTGCATGCCTCCATTCTCGCAGGCATCACGCTCGGCACCGTCTCGAGGACGATGACAGGACAGCTAGCCCCAGGGCGCGGGAGGTGGCGGTCGGTTCCAGGGCTCTCGGCTGACGATCGAGCTCGACTCCATGTAGTCCCATCCGGGGTCCGCGACCTCCCAGGTGCCGTACATCGCTCGCAGTGCAGGTTCCACGGGGTCCGGGACCTGCCAGGTCGACCCGAGGAACGTGATCTCCTGCAGCGACCCGACGGGGACCCGCTGCTCGGCTTGCAACCAAGTGCCGTCGCGCTTGGCGAAGACCCAGCTCGCCAGCTCGTCGCCGAGGCGACGGGTGATGAAGAAGTCGAGTCCGATCGCACCGCGGGTGCAGCGCACCTCGGCCAGGCCGCCTCCGTTGTGAGCCCAGGAGCGACGGTGTCGCCAACCGGCAGCCCGCAGCGCCGGCAGGGACGCGAACAGCCGGTCGCTGTCCTCCTCGCCCACCTCGAGGTCGATGTCCCAGCAGTCCCAGGGCAGCGCTCGGCCTTCTCGCCGCCACCCCAGCAGCAGACCGCCGGTCAGGACGTAGTGGCCGGCGAGCGGGGTGCTCTGCAGCACGGAGTGCAGCTGTGAAAGGGCTTTGAGGTACCTCGGGTACTGGAGCCGCTGCTCGACAGCGGCGTATCCCTTCAGCCGGCGCAGTGCGGCGTACGGCGGCAGCAGGACCGACTCCCACACCATGGCCACTCAGGCCCCCCGGGCGGCGATGCGGGACAGGATGTCGGAGGTGGAGATGCCCGGCGTGTACGGGACGGTGCGGACGATTCCGCGCCGCACCGCGCCCGGGTAGAACTCGGAGAGCTTCGCGGGGTCGAAGTCGTTGCCGTGCACGACCACGTCGAGCCCATGCAGGTCGATCCAGGCCTCGTCGACCGAGAGCGGGGCGTTCGGCAGCACCTCGTCGACCAGCGAGCACGCCTCGACGACGGCGATCCGTTCCTGCATCGAGCAGATCGGCGACCGCTTGTAGGAGGCGACGTCGTCGTCGGAGTGGATGCCGACGACGAGCTCGTCGCCGAGCGACCGGGCCTGGCGCAGGAAGGCCACGTGCCCGGCATGGAACAGGTCGGCGACCATGTCCGCGTAGACCCTCGTCATGAGCTGAGCACGCGGAACAGGTCGGTGATGACCGCCTCGTCGACGGCCGCTCCCATGTTGGCCACGCGCAGCACCGAACCCCGCAGCGCGCCCTGGCCGTGGTAGACGACATAGCCGTGCGTGAGCGCCCGGGCCGCGAGCTCGTCGGCGTTGGCGTCCGGCAGCCGAAAGGCAGCGAGCACGTGGGAACGGTGCTCCTCCGCGAGCAGCGGGGTGAACCCGGCGCCGGCCCCTGCAGCCCAGACGTGCCGGGCGAGCCGCGCGTATCTGTCCCGCCGGCTGGCCGTGCTGTGCAGGTCGAGCACGATGCCGAGGGAGACGAATGCCGCGACGTTGGGGGTGGAGGGCAGGGCGCCGGTGTGCGCGACCACATCGAGCACCGGCACGGTCGGGTGGTGCACAAGCCCGCGGCGGTGGAAGACACCGGCGACACCTGGCAGCGCCTCGAGGCACTTGCCCGAGTTGAAGCACACGACGTCGGCGTCCACGTCGACGGCGTGCACCCCCAGCGAGCTGACCGCGTCGACGAGGACCTTGGCGCCGTGCTCGCGCGCCAGGGCGGCGAGTGCAGCGAGCGGGTTGAGCAGGCCCGTGGTCGTCTCGTGGTGGACGACCAACAGCCAGTCCGGCCGGTGCTCGGCCAGTGCGGCGGCCGCGGCGTCCAGGTCGACCGGCGTGCCGGTGCCGAGCGCGACGGGGACCACCTCGTTGCCCAGCGCCGCCGAGGTGGTCGCCAGCCGGGTGCAGTAGACCCCGTTGTCCAGGACCAGCACCTTGCCGCGGACGAAGGTCGCCAGTGCCGCGTCCACCGCCAGGCTGCCGGACCCGTGGAGCAGCCCCAGCGCGTAGGTCTCCGGGCTGAGCTCCGCAGCGGCGAACAGCCCCCGCTCAACCGCGTCGAGCAGGCGCTCGAACTCCTCCTGCCGGTGGCACAGCTCCACGTCGAACAGGTGGTTGCGAACCTCGGCGTCGAGGTTCACGGGACCTGGGTTGAAAAGCACCTGGGTCCGGGGCGCCAGCCTCATCGGGCGATCCTCGCCCGCACCTGAGCCACGTTGTCCGGCGGGGAGACGGGGACGCGAGGCGGCTTGCCGTCGCGGGTGATCGGGAGGATCGCCGTGACGCCGGGGTAGCTCGACTCGAGCGGAGCGCACGGCTGGCCGCCGACCGACTCGTGGCAGCCGTTGTCCAGCACGTAGTGGAAGAACCGGTCTGCGGGGGCGCGGTCGCGGATGGTGTGGGTGGTGCCCAGGGACATCAGCAGGGCGCCGTCCCCGTTGAGGACGACGACGGTCCGGTCCGACCCCAGCACGATGCCGAGCCCGATAGCCGGGGCGAGGCCCATGCTGCCCTGCATGTAGAGCACCACGTGCTCAGGACTCACCTCGGCCGCGACCGCGCGGGAGACGTAGCCGGTCGAGGCGACGTAGATCGCGTCCGTGCCGTGCCGCCCGAGCACCTGCCGGATCGCGGCGGACCGCGAGCTGGGCTCAGCCTTCATTGTTCGGCCCGTGGACGAGGATCGCGAGGGGATAGTCGATCAGCTCGAGCAGAGCCGCGTCGACCCGGCCCATGACCTCGTGTTGCGGCAGCGTGTGCCGGTGCCCGACGACCAGCAGCGGCGTCAGGCCATACGGGATGCACAGCGAGGTCAGCGGGTTGATGGCGTGCCCGAGCCCGGCGTTCTGCAGGTAGACGCAGGCCTTGGTGCCGGCGAGCTCGGCGCCGGCGGCGATGGCCACGGCCTCCGCCTCCCAGGTCGCGATGACGTGCTCGACGCCGTCCAGCGCGTCGACGTCCTCGATGAAGCCACGCAGGCCGCTGTCGGGCACGCCGACGAACAACCGGTACCCCTCGCCGACCAGCTGCTGGGCGAGCCCGTCAGCGGACGTAACGGTCTTCATTGGCCCTCAGCTCGTCGACGTAGACCAGCCGGAAGATCTCGTCCATCGGGACGATCTGCTCCTCGACGTCGGCCAGCCTGCGGTGGGCCATCAGACCCTGCATGGTGCTCTGCAGCGCCCGGACCTGGGCGCGGATCCCCGCGTTCGCCATGATGATGAGGCGGAAGCCCGCCTGGTCGAGCTCGTCGTAGGTCACCCCGCCATAGGTCGTCGGGACGCAGACGAGGGGCGTCTCGTGGTCGACCCGCCACTTCTCGGCGAACTCGAGCACGGCCTCCTTGTCCTTGCCCTTGTGGTGGATCAGGATGCCGTCGACGCCTCGCTCGGCGTAGGCGTGGCAGCGCTCGAGGGCGACGTCCAGGCCCAGGCCCTTCGTGAGCGCCTCGGTCCGGGCGATGACCGCGAAGCCTTCGTCCGGGCGTGAGTCGAGGGCCGCGTCGAGCTTGCCGCAGAAGGTCGAGGTCTTCTCGATGTCCTCCTGCATGCCGTCGTAGAAGGTGCACCGCTTGGGAAAGACGTTGTCCTCGATGCAGATGCCGCTCGTGCCGGCCTTGTAGAACTCGCGCACCATCCGGATCGTGTTGATGGCGTTGCCACCGCCCGCGTTGCCGTCGACCAGGACCGGGCTCTGCACCCGGTCGACGATCCGGTTCGCGATCTCCAGGTAGTCCTGTGTGCCGAGGATGTCCGCGTCCGGCAGCCGGGCCGCTGCGTGCACCTCGAAGCTGGAGATCCAGAGGCCGTCGACGCCGGCCTCCTCGGCGATCTTCGCGCCGAGAGCGGTGTGCACTCCCACGAGGACGGCTGCATGCTCTGCCTTGAGAAAGTCGAGGATGGTGCGCAAGACGGGTGCCCTCCCAGGCTGACACGGCGGTGTCGAATCTTCGCATGTCACCGACCCGTCACGTCGAGTTATCGGGGAAGAGATCCACGCGTCATGTCGACCTGGGCGGAGGCGGCCGCGCTGGGGCTGGCCGTCCCGGCGCCTTCCTCGCCTCCACCGCCCGTGCGAAAGTGCCGTCATGCCTGACCTTCACATCAGCGGTGACGCCGAGGCCGACGCGCTCATCAGCCGCGATCCCCTCGCCCTGCTCCTCGCCATGCTGCTGGACCAGCAGATCCCGATGGAGAAGGCGTTCCGCGGTCCCTACGACCTGCTCGGGAGGATCGGGAAGCTCGATGCCGTCGAGATCGCCGAGCACCCCGACCTCGGCACCGTCTTCGCGACACCACCGGCGATCCACCGCTTTCCCGGGTCGATGGCCGGCCGTGTGCAGGACCTGTGCCGCTTCCTCGTCGAGCACCACGGCGGCAAGGCCGACAACGTCTGGAACGGCGTCAAGACCGGCGATGAGCTGCTCGCGCGGCTCAAGGCGCTCCCGGGCTTCGGCGAGCAGAAGGCGAAGATCTTCCTGGCGCTGCTGGGCAAGCGGCTGAACGTGCAGCCCACGGGGTGGCGCGACGCAGCAGGCGCGTATGGCGAGCAGGGAGCGTTTCGCTCGGTGGCCGACGTGACGAGCAAGGAGACGCTGCTCCAGGTGCGGGCCTACAAGCAGCAGCAGAAAGCTGCGCTGAAGAGCAAGACCTAGTCCTCCTGGTCGATGGTGCGACCCGGGTCGAGCTGGAGCCGGACCGGCTCGATGCGCCCGACCATGGCGTTGTCGCCGACCCGCTCCCGCGAGGGCGCTGCGTTGGCGGCGACGACGCCCATCCAGGGGAGGACGAGCGCCCCCAGGACCAGCAGCAGCTTGGCCCAGATCGGCACCGGCAGCGCGACGGCGAGGACGAAGCAGCCGGCCCGCACGAGCTGGGTCAGGGCATAGCGACGCATCCTGGCCTGACGCTCCTCGGTCGCCGACAGACCGGCCGAGGTGACGCGCACAGGATCGGAGGACACGTCACCAGTGTGCGCCCTGGAGGCATGGCGCGCTTCGCGCGTACCGTTGTGCGTCACCCGCCGTCTGTGGAGGTTTGATGACGATCGCCCAGGAACGCCCCACGCAACCGAGCTTCGACTCGCTCGAGCCCGCGACGGGCCAGGTCCACGCCAGCTTCCCGATCCACTCCGCCGCCGAGGTCGAGGCCGCAGTGGGTCGCGCCCGCGCGGCGCACGCGTGGTGGCAGGGGCTCGGGTTCAGCGGGCGCAAGGACAAGCTCGACGCCTGGAAGGCGATCCTGGCCAAGCGCCTGCCGGAGCTCGGCGAGCTCGTCCACCGCGAGAACGGCAAGCCGGTCGGCGACGCACAGCTCGAGGCCGGTATCGCGGTCGACCACATCGCCTGGGCCGGCAAGAACGCCCGCCGCGTGCTCGGGCCGCGTCGGATCCCGAGCGGGATGATGATGGCCAACCAGGCCGCCTCCTTGGAGTACCAGTCGTTCGGCGTCGTCGGTGTGATCGGTCCGTGGAACTACCCGGTGCTCACGCCGATGGGCTCGATCGCCTATGCCCTCGCCGCCGGCAACTGCGTCGTCTTCAAGCCCAGTGAATACACCCCGGCTGTCGGCAAGTGGCTCGTCGACACCTTCGCCGAGGTCGTGCCCGACCACGACGTCTTCCAGCTGATCACCGGGCTCGGCGAGACGGGCGCCGCGCTGTGCCGCGCGGGCGTCGACAAGATCGCCTTCACCGGCTCGGCACGGACCGGCAAGAAGGTGATGGCCGCGTGCGCCGAGAACCTCGTGCCGGTGCTCATGGAGTGCGGCGGCAAGGACGCGATGATCGTCGACGACGACGCCGACCTGACGGCGGCCGCCGACGCGGCACTCTGGGGCGGCATGAGCAACGCCGGTCAGACCTGCATCGGCATCGAGCGGGTCTACGCCACCGAGAAGGCCTACGACGGCTTCCTTTCGGCGCTGACCGAGAAGGCCAAGAAGATCGAGGCAGGCGTCTCCTACGGGCCGATCACCATGCCGAGCCAGGTCGACATCATCCGCGAGCACATCGCCGATGCCCTGGCCAAGGGCGGTACGGCGGTCACCGGCGGCGACATCGACGGCACCATCGTGCAGCCCACGATCCTCACCGGTGTCCCCGAGGACTCCAAGGCCGTCACGGAGGAGACCTTCGGCCCGACCATCACGGTCACCAAGGTGAAGGACGCCGACGAGGCGATCCGGCTGACCAACGCCACGACCTACGGCCTCGCGGGCGCCGTCTTCGCGAAGCGGCGGGGGATGGAGATCGCCCGGCAGCTCCGGTCGGGCATGACCAGCGTCAACAGCGTGCTGGCCTTCGCTGGCGTCCCGGGCCTGCCGTTCGGCGGTTCGGGCGACAGCGGCTTCGGCCGCATCCACGGCGACGACGGTCTGCGCGAGTTCACCCGAGCCAAGGCGATCACCCGCCAGCGGTTCGCCCTGCCGATGCCGATCATGAGCTTCGAGCGGACGGCCAAGACCGACAACCTGCTGCTGAAGGTGATCCGGCTGCTGCACGGGCGCGGCTAGAACATCTGTTCTATCCTGGTCGGGTGGACGTCGCCTGGCAGGACAGCCTTCTGGTGCTCGGGCACGACCGCCTGTCGTTCGACGGGGTGCGCCGGGACCACCTCGACAGCGCCTCGTGGGTCGACCTGGTGCCGGGCTGGGTGCCCGACCACGCCGACCTGTTCGCTGAGCTGCTCCGTGATGCCCCCTGGCACCAGCGCACTCGCGTCATGTGGGAGCGCGAGGTCCTCGAGCCGCGCCTGACCGCCTGGTTCGAGGGCGCCCTGCCGCCGTCGCTGGAGGAGCTCCGGATTGCGGTGTCGGGTCGCTACGGCATCGAGTTCGACTCGTGTCTGGTCAACCTCTACCGCGACGGCAACGACGCGGTCGCGTGGCACGGCGACACGGTGCGCAAGACGCTCCGCGACCCGATGGTCGTCACGGTGTCGCTCGGTGCCTCGCGGCGCTTCCTGGTACGCCGAAAGGGCGGCGGGCCGGTCCTCAAGGAGTACGCCCCAGGGCAGGGCGACCTCATGGTCATGGGCGGTGCGATGCAGCACGACTACGAGCACAGCGTGCCGCGGCAGAAGAACGCTTCCGGCGCCCGGATGTCGGTGACGATGCGGCACAGCACCCAGCTGTGCCTCAGAGGTGCGGTTGCTCCGGGAGCAGGTCCGGATACGTCGCCTGGCGCTTCTCGGCCTTGGCGCTGAACGACTCCACCATGTCGCCGGGCTGGAACATGCCGGCCTGCCAGGTCGCGATCTGGTCCAGGGAGTCGGCGACGGTGTGGTCGCGCGCGAAGTTCATGGCGACCTTCGTCCCGTGGATGGCCAGCGGCGACTTGCCAGCGATCTCCCTGGCGGTCTCGAGCACCCCGTCGACCAGCGACGCGTGATCGGCGTACACCTCCTGGACGAGCCCGACCTCGTACGCCCGCTGCGCCGGCATCCGCCGGCCGGTGTAGGCAAGCTCGCGGGCGACACCCTCCGGAATGCACTTCCCGAGGCGCTGCAGGGTGCCGATGTCCGCGGTCATGCCGATGTTGATCTCCTGCACGACGAAGAAGGCATCCGCGCTGCAGTAGCGAAGGTCGGCCGCGGTGGCGAGGTCGAGCGCCCCGCCGATGCAGCCGCCCTGGACGGCGACGAGGACGGGCATCCGGGCCTGTTCGAGGCACGAGGCGGTGTGCTGCAGCGTCTTCGCGGTGCCGCGCGTGCGGGCGTGCCTGCGGCCGAGCTCGATGTCGCCGTCGTCCTGCCGACCGGCGAACACTGCGAGGTCCATCCCGGCGCAGAAGTGCTTGCCGGTGCTGGAGAGCACGATCGCCCGGGCACTCGCCTCGGCGCTGATCCCGTCGACGATCTCGGGAAGCTCGGCCCAGAAGGCAGCCGTCATGGAGTTGTACTCGTCGGGGCGGTTCATGCGCACGTGCGCGACGTTGTCGGCGATCTCGACGTCGAAGCACGCATAGGTCTTGTGAGCGGCGGTCATCCCACGATCCTGCCGTACCGCTGAGTAGCGTCGATCGGGTGACTGTCTTGTCGATGTCCGGCGTGAGCGTCGTGCGCGAGGGGGTGACGCTGCTCGCTGGGATCGACTGGGAGGTCGAGGAGGGCCAGCGCTGGGCGCTGCTCGGACCGAACGGAGCGGGCAAGACGACGCTGTTGGCGGTGGCCGGAGCCGCGCTCTTCCCGAGCGGCGGCACAGTGACGCTGCTCGGCGAGACCTACGGCGAGGCCGATCTCGGTGAGCTGCGCACCCGCGTCGGGCTCTCGAGCGCCGCCCTGTCGGACCGGGTGCCGCCGCAGGAGCGAGCTGTCGACGTCGTGGTCACCGCGGCGCACGGCGTGATCGGCCGCTGGCCCACCGGCTACGACCCGGGAGACGTCGCCCGGGCCACCGACCTGCTGGCGAGAGTCGGGCTGCGGGCCTTCGCGGACCGCCGCTACGGCACGCTGTCGGAGGGGGAGCGCAAGCGGGTGCTGCTCGCACGCGCCCTCATGACCGACCCCGAGCTGCTGCTCCTCGACGAGCCGGCGGCGGGTCTCGACCTGGGCGCGCGCGAGGCGCTGCTGCGGCTGCTCACCCGGCTCACCAGTCCCGGGGCGCCCCCGACCGTGCTGGTCACGCACCACGTCGAGGAGATCCCGGTCGGGACCACGCACGCGCTGCTGCTGTCGCGCGGCCGGGTCGTGGCGTCGGGTCCGATCGCCGACGTGATCACCGGGCCGCTGCTGACGCAGGCGTTCGGGATCCCCCTGCAGGCGAGCTCGACCGACGGGCGCTGGACGGCGCGCTTCGGCGTGCCCTGAAGGTCGAAGCGACGACTACGGCTCGACGGTGGTCTCCACGGCGTCGACGAGCTGCGCGCTCTCGTCAACCCACTGGAGGGCGGAGTCGCGGAGGTTGGGCTCGTAGGCCTTGGCGTGGTGGGCGCAGAAGAGCAGGTCGCCGGAAGCCAGGACGACCCGCACCCGGGCCTGGGCGCCGCAGCGGTCGCAACGGTCGGCATTGGTCAGGGTGGCGGGGGCGGTGGGTGTCACAGTTCCGGTCACGTTCATCACAACACCACACTTCCGGCCTTCGTTCCCACTCGGGGCAGGATGTGCGGCGTGTCGCAACACGGTGTTCACAAGACGGTTGAGGGTCCCCTCACGGGTCTGCTGGTCGTGGACTTCTCTCGTGTGCTGGCGGGGCCGTTCGCGACGATGATGCTGGCGGACCTCGGTGCGCGCGTGATCAAGGTGGAGAAACCGGACACCGGGGATGATTCGCGCAGCTACGGGCCGTTCCTCGACGACAGGTCGCTGTACTTCGCCCGGGTGAACCACGGCAAGGAGTCGCTCGGGGCGGATCTCCGGGACCCGGCTGACCTCGCGCTGGTCCTGCGGTTGGTGGCGCGCGCCGACGTGCTCGTCGAGAACTTCCGCCCCGGCGTGATGGCACGCCTGGGGCTCGGCTACGACGACTGCCGCGCCCTCAACCCCGGTCTCCTGTACTGCTCGATCAGTGGCTTCGGGCACACCGGACCGTGGTCGCAGCGCCCGGCTTACGACGCGGTCGTCCAGGGGATGAGCGGGCTGATGGCGATCACCGGTGCCGCCGACGGCCCACCGGTGAAGCCGGGCTCTCCGGTGGCGGACCTGTCCGCGGGCCTCTACGCGTTCGGTGGGATCTGCGCCGCGCTCCGCGGAGGCAAGGGCACCCACCTCGACGTCGCGATGTACGACGCCACGGTCTCGCTGCTCGAGGGCGCTGCCCTGAGCTGGCTGGCCACGGGTGTGGAACCCGGGCGGATCGGCAACGCGCACTTCGCGATCGCGCCCTTCGACACCTTCAGCTGTGCCGACCGCGACATCACCATCTGCGCGGCCAACGACCTGCTGTTCGGGGCGCTCTGCTCCGCGCTGGGCCTGCCCGCGCTGCTCACGGACGACCGGTTCGCGACGAACGCCCTGCGCCACCGGCACCGCGACACCCTCAAGCTGCTGCTCGAGAGCGAGCTCCGACAGGAGTCCGGGTCGCACTGGCTCGAGGTGCTCGACCGCGCCGGCGTGCCCTGCGGCCCGATCTGCGACGTCGCGGAGGCTGTCGGGTCCGAGCAGTCGAAGGCACGGCAGATGGTGGTGGACGCCGGGGGAGTCCCGGTGCCCGGCAACCCGGTGAAGCTGTCCGCCTGGCCGGACGCGGGGTCACGTCCCGCGGAGCCGATGCTCGACCAGCACGGCGCCGCGATCCGCGCCGAGTTCGCGTGACCGCCTGGCACTACTCGACGAGCGAGACCAGCCAGCGCACCCGCCGTCGCTCCAGTTGGTCGGCCATCGTGGTGCGCCCGCTGACGAGCTCCTGCAGCAGCGGCCACAGCGGCGGTGTGCGCATCACCCGGTGCACCACTCCGGGACGCCGCGTGAACACCGCCAGGGCCCGTCGCCCCGCGGCCACCTCCGCCCCCAGCACGGACTCGACAGCCTGCTCGTAGGACGGCAGCTCGCCAACCGCGGCCAGTCCGGCGAGCCGACCGGACCGCAGCGCGAAGGAGATCCCCTCCCGGGTCCAGGGCTCGAGCAGACCGGCCGCGTCCCCGGCGACGAGCACCTGCCCCCGACGCAGGGGTGAGCCCGCTGTCCGTACCCGGGTCTGGTGGCCGCCGTCGTGGATCGCCGTACCGAGGTCGAGGCCGAGCGACGCGACGAAGGCCCGGTAGTAGTCGCGCATCGCCGGCCCCTGGTCGCGTGACCCGATGACGCCGACCGTGAGGACGTCACCCTTGGGGAACACCCAGCCGTAGCTGCCGGGGACAGGCCCCCAGTCGAGCAGCACGTGACCGTCCCAGTCCGACCCGGGCGGCCGGGGCAGCTCCGCCTCGAGCCCGATGTCGACGAGGTCGCAGTGCACCCCGACGTACGCCGAGGCGCGCGAGGCTGAGCCGTCGGCCGCCACCACGGCGCGCGCAAGGACGGGTCCTCCGGACGTGCCGAGGGTGACCAGGCCGTCCTGTTCGGCGTACGCGCCGACGGTGACCCCGGTCGTGAGCTCCGTGCCGGCCTCCCGAGCCAGGCCGACCAGCGTGGCGTCCAGCTCCGAGCGGAGCACCATCGGCAGGAACGGCACGGCCTCGCGCGTGAACGCACGCCCGCCCCGGTGCGTGAACGTGAAGCGACCCACGAGGTCCCGGGCCAGTCCCGAGACGTCCACGCCGCTGTCGGCCAGCGCCCGCTGAGCGGGCCCGATCAGACCGCCGCCGCATCGCTTGTAGCGAGGGATCTCGGCCTTCTCGAGCAGCAGGACCCGCGCACCTGCCTCGGCGGCCGCGCGCGCCGCGGCCGCACCGGCCGGGCCTGCTCCGACCACAGCCAGGTCCCACACGCCCGTCATGGAGGGTTCCCGTGGGAGGATCGGGGTAACAGCGGAGAAACCGGTTCAGGTCGCCCGCGCCCACGCGGCTCGTTGAGCACGTCGGACTGCCTACCAGAGGAGGGATCGCCGAGCTGATGCGCGCGACCGTGCCGGTCGGCCGGTTCCTGGTGGCCGCCACGCTGGCCGTGCTCGTCGCGGGCGGGCTGGCCTTCGCTGCCGCCGCCGGCTTCCCCGCGCCGCGGACCAGCCCGCAGTCCGTCGCCGCGCCTTCGCCCGTGCCGCGGGACGTGCCCGTGCAGCAGGCGTCGCGGTCCCGGACACCGCTGGCGGTCAAGCCGCTCCGGACGCTCGTCACGCCCGACCTCATGGTCACGACGAGGGCACCGCTGACCCAGCAGCAGCTGAGCCGGATCCTCGCGCTGCGCGGGATCACCTGGACGTCGACGATCAGCACGGGCGCGGTGCGGGTCGGCCACCGGGCGGTCAACGCGATGGCCGTCGACCCGTCGAGCTTCCGCGCCTTCACGCCGCGAGAGACCGCGCGGTCGGACGCGCTGTGGACAGCGGTTGCACGCGGCGACCTCGCCGCGTCGTACGCAGCCAAGCTCCCGTTGGGCAGCACCGTGCACGTCTTCGGCAGGCACGACGCGGACGCGCGCATAGGTGCCGTCGCTGCCTATGACCTGCCCGGCTCCGCTCTCGTCATGAGCCGCGCCAGGGGACGCGAGATCGGCCTGGCCCTGAACACCGTCATCCTGGCAGCGCCAGAGCGTCGGCTGGGCCGCCTCGAGGGCGAGATTCGCGACGCGGTCGGCCGCCACGTGGTCTTCGCCGAGTTGCGTCCCGCCACGATCGTGGACCGCCGGCCCGCGACCTACCGCGAGCTCTACCAGCTCTCGGCGGGCTATTGCCCAGGCCTGTCGTGGAAGGTCCTGGCGGCGATCGGCCAGGTGGAGAGCGGGCACGGGCGCAACGTCGGGCCGTCCAGCGCCGGCGCGCTCGGGCCGATGCAGTTCATGCCGGCGACCTGGGCCGCCTATGGCGTCGACGGCGACGGTGACGGCAAGGCCGACATCATGAGCCCCTACGACGCCGTGCCCGCGGCCGCGCTCTATCTGTGCCGCAACGGCGCCGGCCGGGGTGGTCAGGCGCTCTACGACGCGATCTTCAACTACAACCACGCAGACTGGTATGTGCGGGAGGTCTTGGCCCTCGCAGCCGAGTACGCCTAGCCGCGCTGCCGCTAGGTTCGGGGTCATGTCCTATGCGGGGTTCCAGAACGACGTCTACCTCAAGGGCCTGTTTGGCGAGCAGCCGACGATGCCGTTCGACCATCGTGCCTTGCAGGCCGCGGCCGAGCAGGTCATGACGCCTGGCGCCGTCGGATACGTCAGCGGCGGTGCCGGGGCCGAGGACACCATGCGCGCCAACAGGGAGGCCTTCGACCGCTGGCGCCTGCAGCCACGGATGCTCGGCGGGATCCCCGCGGAACGGGACCTGTCCGTCGACCTGCTCGGCACCATCAGCCCGGCGCCCGTCCTGCTCGGACCTGTCGGGGTGCTGTCGATCGTGCACGCCGACGCCGAGCGGGCCGTCGCCCGGGCGGCCCGGACCCTCGGCCTGCCGATGGTGCTCTCGACCGCGGCGAGCACCTGCCTCGAGGACATCCAGGAGGAGCTCGCCGGCAGCCCCGGCTGGTATCAGCTCTACTGGCCGAAGGACCCGGACGTCGCTGCCTCCCTGGTGGGGCGCGCCGAGAAGGCCGGCTACCAGGCGCTGGTGGTCACCCTCGACACCTGGCAGCTGGGCTGGCGGCCACGGGACCTCGACACGGCGTACCTGCCGTTCCTGCAGGGCGAGGGCATCGCCAACTACACGAGCGACCCGGCCTTCCGGGCCGGACTGGTGGCCAGTCCCGAGGAGGACCCGAACGCCGCGGTCCTGCACTTCCTCGGCATGTTCAACAACCCGGCGCTGACGTGGAAGGACCTGGACTGGCTGCGGTCGCTCACGACCCTGCCGATCGTGCTCAAGGGCCTCCAGCACCCGGACGACGTGCGGCGCGCCCTCGACGCCGGCGTGCAGGCCGTGATCTGCAGCAACCACGGTGGTCGCCAGGTGGACGGCGCCATCGGGTCGCTCGACGCGCTGCCCGGCATCGTCGACGCCGCAGGTGAGCTGCCCGTGCTGTTCGACTCGGGGATCCGCACCGGTGCGGACGCGGTGAAGGCGCTCGCCCTGGGTGCGCGGGCCGTGCTGCTCGCGCGGCCGTGGGTCTATGGCCTCGGCCTCGGCGGACAGGCGGGCGTCGAGCACGTGCTGCGCTGCTTTCTCGCCGACCTCGACCTGCAGCTCGGGTTGTCCGGCCACGCGTCGCTGTCGGATCTCTCACCGGCCTCGCTGGTGCGCACCTGACCGGACGGCCTACGGGCCGGGTACGGCCGTCGGGTCGAGGACCCCTGCTCGATCGCCCTCGTCCGACAGCGGGCCAGGGATGCCGCGGAACAGGTACGGCATCACGTCGCGACCGGCCTGCAGCAGCCAGGCCTGACCCGTCTCGCCGCTGTCGAAGATCTGCAGCACCGACGCACCGGCCTTCTCGACGGGGATGATCGGCACTCCGACGCCCTGCAGGTGCTCCTTGATGTCGACGATGATCTTCGTCTCGGCGAAGCCGGGGCAGAACGCGTTCACGCGGATCCCCAACGGCGCCAGGGCCGGCCCGAGGGCGCGCACGAGTCCGACCACTGCGTGCTTGTTGGCGCCGTAGACCGGGTCGAACGGAGTGCCCGTCAGTCCGGCCATGCTCGCGGTGCAGACGATCGAGCCACCGCCACGGCGCTGCAGGACGGGGATCGCGGCCTGCGCCCCGAACACGACGCCATCGAGGTTGATGCCCATCGCCCTGCGGTAGCTGGCGAGGTCGAAGTCCGGGCCGAGGGTGAAGCCGCTCGAGATGCCGGCGTTGAGGAAGAACGCGTCGATGCCACCGGCGACCTCCTCGGCCTTCGCCGTGGTCGCCAGCACCTCGTCGTAGTCGCTGACATCGCAGTGCAGGTAGGGCGCCCCGAGCTCGTCAGCCACGGCTTGGCCGTCGGCATCGTTGACGTCGAGGAGCACGACCTGCTCGCCGCGCCGGACGAGTTGGCGTGCGACCTCCCGGCCGAAGCCCGACGCGGCTCCGGTGATGAGGGTCGTCGTCACAGCGCGATGCTTGCGATGCGCTCGCGGTGCTGCGTGGCGTCACCGAACGCGTACTCCAGGCGCTTGGCGCGCTTGAGGTAGAAGTGCGCGTCGTGCTCCCAGGTGTAGCCGATCCCACCGTGGTACTGGATCATCGCGCTGGTCGCGGCGCTGGCGGTGTCGCCGGCCTTGGCCTTGGCGATGCTGGCGGCCAGCGTCTTGTCCGGCGCGTCGATGTCCTGGGCGTGCGCGGCGTAGAACCCTGCATGCTCGGCCATCGTGACGGCCAGGTGGATGTCCGCGAGGTCGTGCTTGATGGCCTGGAACGAGCCGACCGGCTTGCCGAACTGGACGCGCGTCTTGTCGTACTCGACCGTGTCCGACAGCGCCTTGCGCGCGATGCCGGTGAGGTCGTTGGCGACGAGCACCGCGGCCCGGTCGACGAGCTCGGCGAGCGGGTTGCCGGCGGTCAGCTTCTCGCCCGCAGCACCGTCGAGGGTGACTGACGCGAGGCGGGTGGTGCGGTCCAGGACCTCGTGCGGCGTGATGGCCGCGGCAGCCGGGTCGACGAGATACAGCCCGTCGGCCGCGGAGACCACCAGGACGTCGGCCTGGGCGGCGTACTCGACGAGGCCGAGGTCACCGGACAGGGACCCGCCGCTGACGGTCGCGACCGGCTGGTCCTGCGTACCTGGCTTGAGGAGGGCGACCGCGCCCTTGACCTGGCCCGACGCGATGCGGGGGAGCCACTTCGCCTGCTGATCAGGCGATCCGGCGAGACGGACGGCCTCGCCGACGAGGACGGTGCCGAGCCACGGACCGGGGACCGTGCCGGCGCCGAAGGCCCGTGCGATGACGGCTGCGTCGAGCAGCCCGAGGCCGATGCCGTCGTGCTCCTCGGGCACCATGACCGCCAGCCAGCCCTGCTCGCCGATGGCCTTCCAGAGACCCTCGGGGATGCCGTCGGACTCAGGGCTCTCGTAGAGCTCGCGGACCTGCTTCTGGCCGAACCTGTCGCCGAGGTAGTCGCGCACGGCCTCCTGGAGGGCGCGCTGCTCGTCGGTGAGTTGGAACTTCAACGCCGTCTCCTAGCGGGGCAGGCCGAGCACGCGCTCGGCGACGATGGAGCGCTGGACCTGCTGCGAGCCGCCCCAGATGGTGCAGGAGCGCGACCACAGGGACATGGTCGTGAGCTCCTCCAGGGACAGGCCGGGTTGCGGGTCGGGGACCTGGTAGCCCGTTCCGAGCACGGCCTCGTAGGTGTCGCTCACCTTGCGGAAGGTCTCGCTCCACATGATCTTCGTCATCGATGCCTCGAAGCCGAGGTCCTTGCCCTGGGACGTCTGGGTGAGGACGTGCCAGGAGTGGTACTTCAGGCACTCGAGCTCGATGAGGCTGTTCGCCAGCTTCTGCCGGAGCACCGGGTCCTCGACGGCCTTCCCGCTGCCGCGGTCGACCTGCTTGGCGACGTCGACGACCGCGTCCCACTGGCCCTTGAACTCGGTGTACTGGCCGATGGCCGACGAGCCGCGCTCGAAGGAGAGCAGCAGCATCGCGGTCATCCAGCCGTTGCCCTCGCCGCCGAGCACCTCGGTCTGCGGGCAGAGCGCGTCGGTGAAGAAGACCTCGCCGAACTCGCTCTCGCCGGTCATCTGCTTGAGCGGCCGGGCCTCGACCCCTGGCTGGCGCATGTCGACCAACAGCATCGAGATGCCGGCGTGCCGCTTGCCGCCGTCGGGCGAGCTGGTGCGGGCCAAGGTGAAGATCTTGTCGCCGTGCATGGCGTTGGTCGTCCAGATCTTCTGGCCGTTCAGGACATAGGAGTCGCCCTGCGGCTCGGCCTTCATCTGCAGGGCCGCGAGGTCGGAGCCGGCGCCGGGCTCGGAGAAGCCCTGGCACCAGATGGTCTCGGTGTGCAGCAGCGGCTTGATGATGTCGCGCTTCTGGTCGTCGGTGCCGATCGCCATGACGGTCGGGCCGAGGAAGGCGAGGCCGAGCGGGTTGACGGTCCGCGGCGCGTGCGCCTTGGCCATCTCCTCGTCGTAGATCGCCTTCATCGTCGGGCTGCCACCGCGGCCGCCGTACTCGGTCGGCCACTGGATGCCGCAGAAGCCGGCCGCGGCCTTCTTGGCCTCCCAGTCGCGGCGGATCTGGAACTGCTCGGCCTCGCTCTTGGGACGCCACCAGTCCACGGTGCGCATCTGCGCCGGAAGGTTCGTGTCGAGCCAGCTGCGGAACTCGGACCGGAAGTCCTCGTCCTCCTTGCTGAAGGTCAGGTCCACTTCTGTGTCCTCCTGTGTGGGCTCCGTCACGCCAAAACCGAATCGCGTTCTACTTTGCCACAATCTCCAGGTGGACCTCGACGCGACCCTCGCCCTTGCCCTCGACCTGGCACAGGAGGCGGGTGCGCTGGCCCTGTCGATGCGGGCCGGCATCGGGGTCCTCGAGACCAAGTCCTCGCCGACCGATGTCGTGACGGCAGCGGACAAGGCGGTCGAGGCTCTCCTCGTCGACCGCATCACGGCCGCCCGTCCCGAGGACGGAATCCTCGGCGAGGAGGGCGCCGGCACGCCAGGTACCTCGGGCTACCGCTGGGTCGTGGACCCGATCGACGGCACGGTGAACTACCTCTACGGGATCCCGCAGTGGGCGGTGTCCATCGGGGTCGAGGACTCCGCCGGTACGGCCGTCGGCGTCGTCTTCGACCCCGCGAAGGGCGAGCTCTGGCAGGCGGTTCGTGGTTCCGGCGCGTGGCTGAACGGCGTACGACTGTCCTGCTCGTCGGTCGGCTCGCTCGCGGGCGCGCTGGTCGGCACCGGCTTCGGGTACGACGAGAAGCGCCGCGCTGTCCAGGCCCGGCTGCTTCCCTCGCTGCTGCCGGCCGTGCGTGACATCCGCCGCCTGGGGGCCGGCTCCCTCGACCTGTGCTCGGTGGCGGCCGGACGGCTGGACGCGTACTTCGAGCAGGGGCTGTCGCCGTGGGACCTCTCCGCCGGCGGCCTGATCGCCGCCGAGGCCGGCGCCGTCGTCACTGGCCTGCGGGGGCGGCCTGCAGGCCATGACCTGGTCGTCGCGGCCGGACCGGGCGTCGTCGCGGAGCTGCTCGCACTGCTCGAGGCCGGAGATGCCGATGCCGATCCGCTCATCTGATCGCGCGTTGTGCCGATGAAGACCGCGTGAAGCGCTTCGCCCTCCTGCTGCCCTTGCTCCTGCTGTTCGCCTTCCTCACGCCACCCGCGTCGGCCACCACGACCTATGACTCGGAGCTGGTGCGTTACACGAATGCCCAGCGCGCCAAGTATCACCTGCCGCCGCTGAAGATCTCGTACTGCCTCAAGGGCCGCTTCGCCGACCCGTGGGCTCGACACCTCGCCGCTCGGCACGAGCTCTCCCACCAGCCGCTCTCACCGTTCATGTCGTACTGCCATGGCAGTGCCGCCGGCGAGAACATCGCCAGGGCCAACGTCACGCCCGGCCGCATGGTCGAGATGTGGATGGGCTCGTCCGCCCACCGCGCCAACATCCTGTCCACCAGGTACACCCACATCGGGATCGGTGCCGTTCGCGGCTCCGACCACCAGGTGTACGCCGTCCAGGACTTCCTGCGCATCTGACGCCTGGCGCCCGTCCACAGGAGGGGCGCGAGGCGCGTCCGGTTTGTCGTACCGTTCCGGCCCGTGAGACCGCGCTCGGTGACCGCCCCGTTGGTGGCCCTTGCCCTGGCGGCCGCCTGCAGCGGCGGTTCCACGCCCCAGACCCTCCCCAGCCTCACCCCGACCCCCAGTGCCTCCGCCACACCGGTTGCCATCCCACCCGCCGCGACCGTTGAGTCTCCGCAGGGTGCGGAGGCGTTCGTCCGGTTCTTCTTCGGCCAGCTCAATGCAGCCTTCAGCGACTCCGACGCCTCGCGGATCGAGCCCTTGATTGATGCCAACTGTGGGACATGCAGCAACTACGTCAAAGCGCTGAAGGCGGATCCGTCGAGTGTCATCCGGGGCCAGTCGTTCGCAGTTGAGTCGGTGGCCGCGTCCCCTCTTGCCTCAGGCGGCTCCTACGTCAGTGTGTTTGGACGTGTTCCGCCCAGGGAGTTGGTGGCCCGCGACGGTCGCCTACTCAAGTCGTTGCCGGACGAGGGAGCGTTCAACTTCACGGTGGCTGCGCTTCGTACCAACAAGGGCTGGCTGGTTCGCGCAATTCGGATCAACAAATGAGGCGCACATCATTGTTAGTGACGCTGCTACTGCTTGTTGGCGTCAGTACCTCGTTCGGGGCCAGCGCCGAGCCTGCACCTGGAACTCCCGGGTACTGCAAGTTGCATCCTCAGGCGCAAGTGTGCGGTTACGGCGCGGACAACGGCTTCGTCTTCGGCAGCGGCAATGGCGGCCCCGGGAGTCCCGGTGGGGGTGGGTCTACGGGGGCGGCCGTCGGATTGTCGGGCACGTACACGGTGCACGAGTACGCGCCGACCTGCACCGGGAACACGCGCCTGGACGCCAACAAGACCTGCGGCGGTGCCATGCAGACGTGCCAGCCGGCTGGGCAGGGGTTCGTGCGCTACTGGATCTGGGCGGTGACGGTCGACGGGAGGACCGGCAAGGTACTCGACCCGCCGGGATGGGTGCAGCAGCCGGGGACCGTGTGCTTCGGGCCCGCCCAACAGGGCGTACCGGCAGTCGCGGCGATCGGCGGGATCTTGGTGCGGGACTTCAAGGACCTGGTGGTCGTGAAGGGTGTCGCGCACGTGGATCCGCACGGGTCGACGCTGGTCAACTTTGACAACGGGTTCTGGACGGACGCGAAGACCTATGTGTTGGCGCCAGTGCAGATCCTCGGTCACACGGTCGTGGTGACCGCCATGCCTGAGCGGTTCGACTGGTACTTCGGCGACGGCGCAGCGGCGATGGATTCCGGTCCGGGTCGGCACGGGGCGACGGACGTGGCGCACACCTACACCGACAAGGGCACGGTGAACCCCTACGTCGTGATCACCTGGTCGGGAACCTTCACCGTGGACGGTGGCGCGGCGCTCGACGTCATCGGCACGGCGACCACGACGGGCGATGGCACACCGCTGCAGGTGAAGGAAGCGAAGGCGCAGCTCGTCAGCGGTTAGAAGATGGATGCTTCGACCGGTCAGGGCGTGTCGCGGTTTCCTTGTTCGGGGCGGGGCGGGGCGGGGCGGGGCGGGGCGGGGCGGGGCGGGGCGGGGCGGGTTTTAGAGGACGGAGCGGTACACCTCGACGGTGCGCGCGGCGATGGCGTCCCAGCCGAAGTCGGCGACGGCCCGCCTGCGTCCGGCAGCGCCCAGCTCGGCGGCCCGGGCGGGGTCCTCCAGCAACGGCACGACGGCTTGCGCGAGGCGCTCGTCGAAGCCGTCGCCGAGGTCGACGAGGAAGCCGGAGACGCCGTCGTCGACAACCTCCGGGATGCCGCCGACGCGGGAGGCGACGACGGCAGTGCCGCAGGCCATGGCTTCGAGGTTGACGATGCCGAGGGGCTCATAGATCGACGGGCAGACGAAGACGGTGGCGAGGGCGAGCACCTCGATGAGCTCGGCCCGCGGCAGCATCTCGGAGACCCACACGACACCGGTGCGAGAGGTCTGCAGCTCCTTCATCAGCGCGCCGACCGACGCCGCGATCTCCGGGGTGTCGGGTGAGGAGGCGCAGACCAGCAGCTGGCCCGGCCAGGAGACGGCGGACCGGAGCAGCGCCTCGACGCCCTTCTGCCGGGTGATCCGCCCGACGAAGATCGCGTACGGCTGCGACTCGTCGATACCGAGCCGGGCCAGCACCCCGGTCGAGGGGACCGGCCGGTACTCCTCGGTGTCGATCCCGTTGTGCACGACGTGCAGGCGCGCGGGGTCCAGCTCCGGATAGGCGTCGAGCACCGAGTCGCGCATCCCGTTGGACACGGCGATGACGGCGGCGGCGTCGTGCAGGGCGACCTTCTCCGCCCAGGACGAGATCCGGTAGCCGCCGCCGAGCTGCTCGGCCTTCCACGGACGATGCGGCTCGAGCGAGTGCGTGGTGACGACGTGCGGTACGTCATGCAGCAGCGATCCGAGGTGGCCGGCGAGGTCGGCGTACCAGGTGTGGGAGTGCAGCACGTCGCAGTCGCCGACGGCATCGGCCATCCGCAGGTCCACCGACAGGGTCCGGAGCGCGGGGTTGGCGGAGGCGAGTCCCGGGTCGGGGGAGTGGACGGTTGCGCCCTCGCCACCGAAGGCGTGCACGGACACGTCGACCAGGCTCGCCAGCGATCGCGTGAGGTACTCCACGTGAACTCCTGCGCCGCCATAGACCTCCGGCGGCCACTCGCGTGTCAAGATCCCGATGCGCATGCAGACGAAACTATCGGGAGAGGATGAGGCCATGGCAGAACCCAGGGTCCTTGGCATCGTCCTCGCGGGCGGAGAGGGCAAGCGGCTCAACCCCCTGACCGCCGACCGCGCCAAGCCGGCGGTGCCCTTCGGGGGCATCTACCGGCTGGTGGACTTCGTGCTCAGCAACCTCGTCAACGCGAACTACCTGCGGATCGTCGTGCTGACGCAGTACAAGAGCCACTCCCTCGACCGGCACATCACGACGACCTGGCGCATGTCGACGCTGCTCGGCAACTACGTCACACCCGTGCCGGCGCAGCAGCGGCTGGGACCGCAGTGGTTCAGCGGGTCCGCCGATGCCATTCATCAGAGCCTCAACCTGGTGTACGACGAGCAGCCGGAACACGTCGTGGTCTTCGGCGCCGACCACGTCTACCGGATGGACCC
Organism: Frankiales bacterium; assembly: GCA_025465465.1. Taxonomy (GTDB): domain Bacteria; phylum Actinomycetota; class Actinomycetes; order Mycobacteriales; family SCTD01; genus RYN-111. Next base: position 27,347 of record JAODND010000073.1, read on the forward strand.
GCGGCAGATGGTCGACCAGCACGTCGCCAGCGGCGCCGGGGTGACGGTCGCCGGCATCCGCGTCCCCAGGTCGGAGGCCAAGGGGTTCGGCGTCATCCAGACAGCCGACGGCCGCAACATCGACGCCTTCCTCGAGAAGCCCGCAGACCCGCCCGGTCTCCCGGACGACCCGGACACGGTGTATGCGTCGATGGGCAACTACGTGTTCAGCACCGAGGCGCTGCTGGCGGCCGTCAAGCTCGACGCCGGCGACGAGGGCTCGGTGCACGACATGGGCGGCAACATCATCCCGATGCTCGTCAGCAAGGGCGCGGCGCAGGTCTACGACTTCAACGACAACGACGTTCCAGGGTCGACCGAGCGCGACCAGCACTACTGGCGCGACGTGGGGACGCTCGACGCCTACTACGACGCACACATGGATCTCGTGTCGGTGCACCCGGTCTTCAACCTCTACAACCGCAAGTGGCCGATCCTCTCGAGTGTCCCGGCGCTGCCGCCGGCTAAGTTCGTGCACAGCGAACCAGGGAGGGTGGGGACCGCGGTCGACTCACTGGTGAGCCAGGGCGTGATCGTGTCCGGGGCCAACGTCCGCAAGTCGATCCTCAGTCCCGGCGTGCGGTTGCACAGCCGTGCCGAGGTCGAGGCCTCGGTGCTGATGCACAACGTCGACGTCGGTCAGGGCGCGGTCGTCCGCAACGCGATCCTCGACAAGAACGTCGTGGTCTGGCCGGGCGCCAGGATCGGCGTCGACCCCGACGAGGATCGGGCCCGAGGCTTCACCGTGACCGACTCGGGAATCGTGGTGCTCGGCAAGGGCGAGCAGGTGCTCGCCTAGCCTCCGGCGCTAGGACGCAACAGTGAGCTGGACCTCGATGTTGCCCCGGGTGGCACGCGAGTAGGGACACACCTGATGCGCCTTCTCCATCATCTCGTGACCGGCCGCCGCGTCGAGGTTCGGAAACCGTCCCTCGAGGGTGACCGCGAGACCGAACGCCTGGCCGTCGATGCCGAGCGACACGTGCGCGGTGATCGAGGAGCCGTCGACGTCGACCTTCTCCATGCCGGCGACCCGCTTCAGTGCCGAGTGGAAGCACGCCGAGTACCCGGCCGCAAACAGCTGCTCGGGGTTGGTGAAGTCGCCGCCGGGTCCGCCCAGCTCCTTCGGCATGGCGAGCATCACGTCCAGGACGCCGTCATCGCTGACGACCTCCCCCTCCCGGCCGCCACGCGCCGTGGCTGCCGCTGTGTAGAGCACGTCCACCATCGAGGATCCCCTTAGCAGTCGGTTCTGCAGGGTGGCACATCGCCGAGCTGACGATGCTTCGCGGCCACTGCCGCGACCGGCGACTTCTGGCCGCCGGCCCGCCACGAGTCCAGGTACGGCCACGGGTAGACCTCGCCCCGACGCACCCACCAGACGCCGGGCCGGGTCGGCCACGACATGCCGTAGTGCTGATGGGTCGCTCCGCCCCTGGCGTCACCGGAGTTGCCGACCCGGCCGAGGAGCTGTCCGGCCGTCACCCGCTGGCCGGCCCGGACGTAGAGGGCGGACAAGTGCGAGCCGTAGTAGCGGACGCCATCGTCACCGACGAGGGAGTAGGAGACGCCGCCGCGCTCGGAGCCGCGGTTCGTGGAGCTGTTCCAGACGTCCTTCGTGCTGACCTCGTCGATGCGGCCGCTCGTCGTCGCGACGATCGCGCAGCCCTTGGCCGCGAACATGTCGGTCGCCGGATAGTCGTGGTGGCTGTGGCCGTAGCTCACCGTGCAGCCGCGGATCGGGAAGACGTACCGGAGTGCTGGGTGGGTGGCGGCGGGCGGCTGGCTGGGGGCGACCGGCTTGAGGGTGGTCTCGCTCGGCGGGTGGGTCGGCTTGACGACGAGCGCCGGCGTCGGCGTTGGCGTTGGCGTAGGTGACGGGGTCGGGCTCGCGGTCGGTGATGACGAGGGCGTGCCGGTAGGTGCCGCAGCCGGCGGGCTGCCGCTCCCGCACGCCGCGGCGAGCAGCAGGACGATCAGGGCGAACGGGACTCTCACCGTGCCAGCGTAGGGTCGTCCGTGTGCCTCGAGCCCTCATCGCAGCCGTTTGCCTCCTGTCTCTCACCGGCTGCACAGGTACCGCCAAGAAGGTCACACCGGCGCCCAGCCCGACGATCGCAGGCGTGCAGGTCTACACCAACCTGAGTCACGTCCACCTGGCGAAGGGCGAGTACGGCATCACGTACCCGCAGTCGCCGCCCGTCGGGGGTGCGCACAGCCAGGCGTGGCTGAAGTGCCAGGCCTACAGCGTCGAGCTGCCGAAGGTGAACGCCGTCCACTCCCTCGAGCACGGCGGCATCTGGATCACCTACCAACCGGCGCTGCCGGCGGCGCAGGTGACGACCCTCGACCAGCTCGTCGGGGTCAACAAGGAGTTCGTCATGGTGAGCCCGTACGCGGGTCAGACGAGCCCGGTCGTGGTGACGGCGTGGGGTCTGCAGCTGGACGTGCAGACCGCGGACGACCCGCGGATCGTGCAGTTCATCCGCACCTATGCCGGCGGTGACCAGGGCGGCGAGAAGGGCGTCGGCTGCGCGTCGACCGGGGTGACCCTGGAGCAGGCGCTCAGCTTCGACCAGCAGAACCAGTAGCCCGGAGTCTCTCCGTCAGGATCGTCGGGTCGAGGTGCGCTGCCACGGTGGTGGTGAGCCAGTCGGCGATCAGCTCACCGAGCCGGCGCGGTTCGGTGAGGTGCGGGAAGTGGCCGCTTCTCGGGAACTCCTCGTAGCGCGCGGACGGCAACTGCTCGGCGAGCGCGCGACCATGGGCGACGGGCAGGATCGCGTCCTTGGCGCCCCAGACCACGAGCAGCGGGAGGTCCGCCGCGAGGTAGAGCCGGTCGCGGCCGTCGACCCGCTGCCCGCTGATGTCGATCACCGAGCGGGCGGTGTGCACGAAGGCGGAGCGGGTCGACGCATCCCCGAGGGAGCCGAACCCGACGAGCGCCTCGTGGAGACCGGCGGGTACGAAGCGACCGACCGCCTGGTCGAGGCGCCGACCCGCAGAGCGGACCCACGAGCCGGCGATGACCGGCAGCACGAGCTCGGAGCCGGGCAGGGTCGCGGCGCGCAGGAACACCGAGACCTCGCGGCCGAGGCCGCCGGAGCTGACGAGCGCGAGCCGCTCGACGCGCTCCGGGAACTGGTAGGCGAACTGCATGGCGATGCCGCCGCCGAGCGAGTGGCCGACCAGCGACACCCGGTCGTGCCCGAGCGAGGCGAGCAGGTCGCGGATGCCGCAGGCCTGCGCACCGAGCGAGTAGTCGCCGCGCGGCTTGGCGGACATCCCGTGGCCGAGCAGGTCGGGTGCGATGACCCGGAAGCGGTCGCCGAGGATGGCCATGACCTGTTCCCACTGCGCGGCGCGGGACGCGATGCCGTGCACGAGGGCGACGACGGGGCCGGTCGTGCCGGCCTGCGCGTAGCGCACCTCGTGACCGTGGACGAGCTGGGTGTGCCGGGTGACGTCAGCCATCAGCCCAGGCTGTTACCGCCGGTAACAGATGTCAAGAGAGGCTTGACACACCCCGCCGCGGCACGCGACTGTTACCGGCGGTAACAGAGGAGGTCTCCCGTGTCCGTCAGTGATCTGCGCCAGGCCGCCCCGGTCGGCACCCGGCTCGACGCGTTCGACGCGGTGGACCGCAGCGCTCCCTATGGCGTCCAGCTCCGCCAGGGGCAGACCGCCGCCGAGGCGTTCCGCCGCGACCTGCTCGGCACCGGCCAGCCGACGAGCGTGAGCACCCACGATCTGGTGACGCTGCCCTACCCCAGTCGGTTCGGCCTCTGGATGGCCGCGGTCACCCCGTCGCCGTACGTCTCGATCACGAACCGCATGCTCATCGTGCGGTGGCCGGGCAACGTGCTGGTCTTCGAGCCGAGCGACCACGAGCGCGGCGAGTACACCCCGTACTTCGCCCGGCTCAACGACCAGACGCCGGCTCTGGTGCAGAAGCGCGTCGTCACGCGCCACGCGACGGTCGTGGAGAACCTCGCGGCCGCGGGCATCGCGCCCGAGGAGGTCACCTACCTCGCGTTCGACCACCTGCACACCCAGGACGTACGACGATGGATCGGCACCAGCTCCGAGCCGGCCGCGTTCCCGAACGCGAAGCTCGTCGTACAACGCCAGGAGCTCGAGGCGATGGCCGACCTGCACCCGCTGCAGCGGCAGTGGTACCAGCCGGACACCTATGTCGACCTCCGCGTCGACGCGATCGCCGGCCTCGACGGTGACGTGCTCCTCGGTCCCGGTGTCGCTCTCGTGGCGACACCCGGTCACGCCCTGGGCAACCAGTCGCTGGTGCTCTCGACGACGGACGGCATCTGGGCCGTCAGCGAGAACGTCATCGCCGTCGAAGCCATGGCTCCGGAGCACTCGAAGATCCCCGGCATGGCCAAGGGTGCCCGCACCTGGGGCCGCGAGGTGGTCCTGAACACCAACACGCCCGAGGCGCTCGCCGACCAGTACAACTCCGTCCTCAAGGAGAAGGCGCTGGTGGACCGATCACAACGAGACTCGCGCTTCCCGCAGTTCCTGCCGTCGTCCGAGCTGACGGCGTCGCGCTACTTCCCGGGCACCAAGCCCACGTTCACGACCGGTTCGATCACCCACAGGAGCACCTGACATGCCCGCCTTCAGCCTCGAGCTCAACGAGGACCAGCAGACCCTCCAGAAGTGGCTGCACGAGTTCTCGGTGAACGTCATCCGTCCCGCCGCCTCCGAGTGGGACGAGCGCGAGGAGACCCCCTGGCCGATCATCCAGGAGGCCGCGAAGGCCGGCATCTACTCCCTCGACTTCTTCGCGAGCACGTGGGGCGACGAGACCGGCATCAGCCTCCCCATCACGATGGAGGAGCTGTTCTGGGGTGATGCCGGCATCGGCCTGTCGATCGTCGGCAGCACCCTCGGGCTCGCCGGCATCCTCGGCAACGGCACTCCCGAGCAGCTCGCCGAGTGGGCGCCGCAGTGTTTCGGGACGCCGGAGGACCCCCGGCTGTGCGCACTCGCGGTGTCCGAGCCCAACGCCGGATCCGACGTCTCCTCCATGAAGACGACAGCCGTGTACGACGAGAAGACCGACGAGTGGGTCCTCAACGGCGTGAAGACCTGGATCACCAACGGTGGCATCGCCGACGTGCACGTGGTGGTCGCGTCCGTCGACCCTGCGCTCAAGGCCCGCGGCCAGGCGTCGTTCGTGATCGGTCCCGACTCGAAGGGCAAGGGGCTGGCCCAGGGCCAGAAGTTCAAGAAGCACGGCATCAGGGCCTCGCACACCTCCGAGGTCATCCTCGACAACTGCCGCATCCCCGGCTCGCAGCTGCTCGGCGGCAAGGAGAAGCTCGACGCCCGGCTGGCGAAAGGGCGCGAGCGGATGGCCGCGATCGCGCGCGGCGAGAGCCAGGCCTCAGCGCGCGAGAAGGGCGGCCAGGCCGCCATGGCGACCTTCGAGGCCTCCCGGCCGTCGGTCGGCGCGCAGGCCGTCGGCATCGCCCGCGCCGCCTATGAGTACGCGCTGGAGTACGCCGGCACCCGGGAGCAGTTCGGCCGCCCCATCGTGCAGAACCAGGGCATCGCGTTCCAGCTCGCCGACATGAAGACCAAGATCGACGCGTCGCGACTGCTGGTCTGGCGGGCCGCCTGGATGGGCCGCAACGGCGTGCCCTTCACCTCGGGGGAGGGCTCGATGTCGAAGCTCTACGCCGGCGAGACCGCGGTCGAGGTGACCGACAAGGCCATCCAGATCCTGGGCGGCAACGGCTACACCCGGGAGTACCCGGTGGAGCGGTGGCACCGCGACGCGAAGATCTACACGATCTTCGAGGGCACCAGCGAGATCCAGCGGCTCATCATCAGCCGCGCGATCTCCGGCCACCAGATCCCGTGAGCGGGTGACGATCGCTGCGGACCGGGACGCCCGGCGGGAGTCGCTGCTCGTCGCGGCGGACCTGGTCGTGCAGCGGGACGGCGCCTCGGCATCGATGGCCGCCATCGCGGCCGAGGCGGGCATCACCAAGCCCATCCTGTACCGGCACTTCGGGGACAAGAGCGGGCTGTACGCCGCGCTCGCCGAGCGCCACACCGACCGGCTGCTCGACGCCCTCGTCGACGCCCTGACCGCCGGCGGGACGTCGCGCGAACGGGTGCACCGGACCATCGACACCTACCTGTCGGTCATCGAGGCCGAGCCGCAGGTCTACCGGTTCCTCGTCGAGTCCGAAGAGGCAGCCCCTGCCAAGGGGCCGGTGCGGGGTTTCCTGCGGCGGCTGCAGGAGCTGCTTGCGGCCGGGATCAGCCACGAGCTGCGGCTGGAGCCGGAGGACGAGAGGGCGGGCATCTGGGCGGCCGCGATCCTGGGCATGGTGCAGGCCGCCGGGGAGCGCTGGCTCGAGGTCCGGGACTGCTCGCGAGACACCCTCGGCAGCCAGCTGACGGACCTGCTGTGGGGCGCGTACGGACTCGCGAGCGCCGCCGCGCACGAGTGACCCGCGTCACCCTGGTGAGGAACGCCTGAAAGGGGTAGGGCACCCGCGTCGCGACCCGCTACCCTCTGCCGCTCCACACACGAGCACAAGGTGCCCGATCGCGGGCACAGAACAGCGTCCTCGAGCGTTACCACCGCGCAGGACGTGAACGAAGGAGAGCCCAGGACCATGGCCACCGACTACGACACCCCACGGCGCAACGATGCCGACGACATGGGCGAGGACAGCCTCGAGGAGCTGAAGGCGCGCCGCGCCGAGGCGCAGAGCGGCAGCGTCGACATCGACGAGACCGAGCTGGCCGAGGCGCTCGAGCTGCCGGGAGCCGACCTGTCCGGTGAGGAGCTCACCGTCAAGGTGCTCCCCAAGCAGAGCGACGAGTTCACCTGCTCGTCATGCTTCCTCGTGCACCACCGCAGCCAGCTTGCGAGCGACAAGGGTGGACGCCTCATCTGCCGCGAGTGCGCCGCCTAGCAGGTGAACAACCTGAAGCGGCCCGAGCTGGGCGCCTCCGGGAAGCGCCTCGCCGACCTGCTGGCCGACGATCTCGCGCCGCACCTGCCGGTCCGCGACCTGCTCACCCTGCGTGACCATCACCACGGGTTGTCGGGCGATGACCTGGCCGCTGCCCTCACGCGCAACGCCGCGATGACGACCGCCGGTATCGGGGCGGCCGCGGGGGCCCTGGCTGCCGTCGAGCTGGCCACGCCGCCCGCCCTGCTGACGGTGCCCGCTCAGCTCGCCGCCGAGACCCTGGCCGTCGTCGCCGTCGAGCTGAAGCTGGTCGCCGAGCTGCATGTGGTCTACGGCCGGGCGCCGCACGGCACGCGACGTCAGCTGGCCTTGGCCTACCTCACCTCGTGGGCCTCCAAGCGCGGCCTCGACGCCAGCACCGGCGGCCCTTCGCTGGCCGATGTCCTCAGCACCGCCACCCGGCAGCAGGTCCGGCAGCGCGTGGTCAGGCGGCTGCGGCGCAATCTCTCGTCGTTCGCGCCGTTCCTCGCGGGCGCTGTCGCCGGCGCCGAGCTCAACCGGCGCGAGACCCGGGCCCTCGGTGAAGCGCTGCAGCGCGATCTCCGCCGACCCCACTAGGCCGCTCCCTAGTCAATGATGACCAGCCCGAGGGGGTTCCCGAGGGCGATGTCGACAGCCTGAATTGCGGACATACCGTCGGCTCGCCCCCTCACTCTTCGGCGACAGGCCCAGATGCAGACGACCCGAACGCGTGTGCAGAGCCGGGCGAGACGTGTGTCCGCTCGGCTCGTGGACGGTCTCCCCGAGGCCCGGTACGAGGCGGTGCTGGCCGTCCTGCGCACCGCGATCTGCCTGTCCGGCGGTGCCCTGCTCCTGGTGACGGGAGACGTCCATCCCGGGCTCGTGCTGCCTGCGGTCCTCAACGTCGCCATCGCGGTGGCGTCGCTCGCTCTCGCGACCTGGGTCGCCAGGGCGGCGACACCAGCCCGTGCCCGGGCCATCGGCGGTTGGTCGACGGTGGGCGACGTCGCCATCTACGCCGCGTACAGCGCGCTGCTGGCCGACCGTCCGGGCGCCGGCTCGCTGCTGGGGGTGTTCGTCCTGCTGGAGGGCCCCATCCGCTACGGCGCCTGGGGCCTGCTGGCCACTGTCGTTCCCGTCGGGGCGGTTGCCGTCATCTGGCCGCAGCTCGACGCGACGGGTCAGACCACCAGTGCCAACCAGGTGGTGCTGCTGTGCGTGCTGTTCGCGCTTCCGGCGATCGTGCTGCGGGCACTCGTCATGCGCGGCAGCGCCCGGCTGCGCCAGGCGGAGCTGCAGTTCTCGGCGGCTTTCGAGCACGCCTCGATCGGGATGGCGCTCGTCGACCTCGAGCTCACGGTGCTGCAGCTCAACCGCTCGCTGGCGCTGCTGGTCGGGGAACCGCCCACGGCACTCATCGGGTCGCCGATCGACCACACCGTCGACGCCCTCGACCGAGACCGCGCGGCGGCCGCCTTGCGCAGCCTCAGCACCGCTGAGCCGAGCGTGCGGCTCGAGGTGCGGCTCCGGCGCCCCGACGGCGGCCTGCGGTGGGGTCACGTGTCGGCCACCCTGCTCCGCGGCACCGGTGGGGTGCCGTCCCGGATCGTCGTGCAGATCGAGAACATCACCGAGCGCAAGCGCTCGGAGGCCATGCTCAGCCACGCCGCGGCCCACGACTCGCTCACGGACCTGCCCAACCGGAGCTTGCTGCTGGCACGGCTGGACGCGGCGCTGTCCCGCGGTGAGCAGGTGGGCGTGCTCTTCCTCGACCTCGACCGCTTCAAGGTCGTCAACGACGGGCTCGGCCACGCCGCCGGCGACCTGCTGCTCGTCCAGGTCGCGATCCGGCTCCGCGAGGTGATGCGGCCCGACGACATGGTCGCCCGGCTCGGCGGGGACGAGTTCGTCGTGCTCTGCCGGCACGCGGACGAGAGCGCCTCCGGCACCGTCGCGCAGCGCGTCCTCGACGTCCTCAACCGGCCCATGACGACTGCCAACGGTGGCGAGCTCGTCATCGGGGGCAGCATCGGCATCGCGCTCGCCGGCTCCGGCGACAGCGGCGAGCTCGTGCTGCGCGACGCCGACACCGCCATGTATGCGGCCAAGCAGGCCGGCGGGGGCCGGTTGCGCTTCTTCAGCACCGAGCTGCGCGAGGCAGCGATCCACCGGCACGAGCTCGAGGTCGACCTGCGGGCGGCACTGCGCGCCCGCGAGCTGCGGGTCGTCTACCAGCCGGTCATCAGCCTGGCCTACGGGCGAGTCCTCGGCTGCGAGGCACTGGTTCGCTGGAACCACCTCGGGCGCGGCGACGTGTCACCGACGGAGTTCGTGGCCGTCGCCGAGCAGAGCGACCTCATCCTCGAGCTCGGCGACTACGTCCTGCAGCAGGCGCTGTCCGACATCGCGCTGTGGCCCGCCTCCGACGGGGGCCAGCCCCCCACCGTCGCCGTGAACGTCAGCCTCCGTCAGCTGGTCAGCGCCGGGTTCCCGGCGCGGGTCGCCGAGTTGCTCGCTGCGTCGGGTGTCGAGCCGTCCCGGTTGTGCCTGGAGGTGACCGAGACCGTTCTCGTCGGCGACGTCGAGCCAGTGGTCGAGGTGCTCGAGAAGCTGCGCGACGTCGGCGTGCGGCTGTCCATCGACGACTTCGGCACCGGGCACGCCTCGCTGACCTACCTCGCGCGGTTCCCCGTCGACCAGGTCAAGATCGACCAGTCGTTCGTCGCGGGGCTCGGTGTCGATGCGGGCAGCGCAGCCATCGTCGGTGGCGTCGTCGGGATGGCGCACACCTTCGACCTGCGGGTGATTGCCGAAGGGGTCGAGACGGAGACCCAGCTGGCGGCCCTGCGCGAGATGGGCTGCGACGCCGTACAGGGCTTTCTGCTCGGCGTGCCCATGAGCCAGCAGGAACTGGCCTTCCTGGTTCGCCGCCGCGACCTCGACGGCACCGTCCCGCAGCCGCGGGACGGCAAGATCGACCTCGCGGACCCGACGCTGCCCTCCACCGAGGAGGTACGCCACACCACCCTGCTCGTCGAGGGAGCCAAAGCTGTCACCGGTCGCCTCGACCTGGAGTCGGTGCTGCAGCACGCGTTCACGACGCTCGCCGCGTCCGTCGAGTTCGAGGGTGGTGCGATCCTCCTGGTCGAGGACCAGCAGGTCCGGATCGCCGCCGGCCTGCCCGCACCCACCCCTGAGGCGATGGCGGCCCGCATCCCGCTGGGCCAGGGCATCTCGGGGTCGATCGCGGTGACGGGTGAGCCGCGCTACCTGCCGGACATCACCATCGCCAGCACCGTGACCGCGATCCGACGCAGCCAGAGCGCCTCGACAGGGGTGCGCAGCTGGTTCGGCGTACCACTGATCGCCGAGGGCCGGCCGATCGGTGTGCTGCAGGTCGACTCGACCAAGGTGGATGCCTTCCGGGAGGCCGACCGCCTGGCGGTGCTGGCCTTCGCCCCGGTCGTCACCCTGGCGGTCGTCACCGCCCAGCGCGCAGCCGAGCAGCTCCGCCAGATCCAGGGCAGCTGACCGCTACGGCCTGGTCCTGGGCAGGAAGCCGATGAGCAGCGCAGCCAGCAGGAAGACGCCCACCTCGTAGACCAGGGCCCGCTCGAAGGCGTAGAGGTAGTCCAGCCGACGGCCGTAGTCGGCCGCGGCCAGCGGCGAGCTGGGCTGCGGGCAGTCTGCGGGAGCCACAGCGGGGTCCGGGGCCTTGGCCTGCTCGACGAAGCAGTGCTCGAACAGCGTGACCGGGATCTGCGCCGGCAGCCGCGGGGCTGCGTCGCGCGCCGCCTGGGGCGCGTGGCTGCTGAGCAGTCCGAAGAAGACGATGCCGATGACGGCCACCCCCAGCGCACCGCCGACCTGCTGGCCGGTCGTGAGCACCCCGCTGGCCGAGCCGGCCTCTCGGCCCTCGATGCCTGCCAGGATCAGGTTGGTCAGCGGCGCGATGAAGCACCCGAGACCCACGCCGCTGAAGAGCAGGAACGGCGCGATGTCCCACGACTTGAGCTCGGTGCCGAAGTGGTCCAGCACCAGGATGTTGACGACCATCGTCACGGCCAGCAGACCGGCGCCGAAGCGGAGCAGGTTCTTGCCGAACCGCCTCGCCAGGGCGTCGGAGCGGGAGGACGCGAGGGCGGTGCCGAGCGCGAACGGAAAACCGGTGAGGCCGGCGTGCAGCGCGGAGTAGCCGAGCCCGATCTGGAGGTACAGCCCGAACGTGAAGAAGAAGGCGGGGATGCCCGCGAAGAAGACCAGGCTCACGACCAGCCCGACGCGGAAGCTCGGGTTGGAGAACAGCGACATGAGCACCAGCGGGCTGCGCTGCTCGCGGGTCTTGCGCTGCTGCAGCAGCACGAACGCGATCAGGACCGGGATCGCGACGACGAGCATCGCGACCAGCCAGGTCGGCCAGCCCTTCTCGCGGCCCTCGGTGAGGGGGTAGACCACCAGGAACAGACCGCTGGTGACGAGGATCGCCCCGGGGATGTCGAGCCGAGGAGCGTCGGGAGCCTTGGTCTCCGGCAGGAACCGCATGGCGGCGGCGACCGAGCCCAGCCCGACCGGGATGTTGACGAGGAAGATCATGCGCCAGTCGGTGCCGAAGAGGTTGAGGGCGATCAGCGCCCCGCCCACCAGCGGACCGAGGATGGTGGCGATGCCGATGGTCGCGCCGAACAGCCCGAACGCCCGGCCGCGCTCCTTCGGCGGGATCGTCACCTGGATGGTGGACAGGACCTGGGGGACCATCAGACCGGCACCCGCGCCCTGGATGACACGGGAGAGGATGAGCACCACCGCGTGCGGTGCCAGACCGCAGGCCAGCGACGCCAGGGTGAACAGCGACATGCCGAGCACGAACAGCCGCCGCCGGCCATAGATGTCGCCGAGCCGGCCGCCGGTGATGAGCAGGCAGGCGAACGCGAGCTGGTAGCCCGCGAGCACCAGCTGGATCTCTGCGAAGGACGCGCCCAGGTCCTTCTGGATCGACGGGATCGCGACGTTGACGATCGAGACGTCCAGCAGGTTCATGAAGACGGCGGTCAGCACGATGGCCAGGACCGCGTTGGGGTGGATCTCCTTGCGGACAGCAGTCGTCACCCGAGGCACGCTAGCCGGGCGTCACGACAGCTGCGACAGGAATCCCCTCACGATGGCCATCGTCTCGGCCGGGTGCTCGAACTGCGGCACGTGACCGCAGTCCTCCAGCACGATCGAACCGGCGTCCGGCAGAGCGTCGGCGACATGCGCGGCGAACGTCGACGGCACCAGCCGGTCGCGGTCCCCCCACACGAACAGGGCGGGCGGCGCCAGGCCGGGCAGCCGGTCCCAGAAGCCGTGCCGGCCGTGCGCCTCCTCGAGGAAGATCTGCCGGGCCGAGGCGAAGAACGCGACGCGGTGTGCCCTGGACCGGAACACGCGTACGCACTCGTCGGCTGCCGCGTCGTACCACGCCTTCGGGAGCCGGTCGGGGTCGCTGAACATCGCGCGCACCGCCTCGACGACCACCGCGTGGCTGAGCCGCATCGGGACGCCGCCGAGCTCGGGGCGCAGCAGCCGGACGACCGGCACCAGCTGACGCAGCCGACGGAACGCGGGTGACGGCGTGAGCAGGGCGAGCCCGGTCACCGACCGCGGGCGGGTGAGGGCCTGCTCCAGGGCGATCCGGCCGCCGAGGGAGTTGCCGAGCAGAACGGCCCGGCGCATCCCGACGGAGTGCTGCAGGGCCTCGACCCAGGCGGCGAACCACGCCGCGCTGTAGGACGCGGAGGGTGCCGCGGTGTTGCCGAACCCTGGCAGGTCGGGGGCGACGACGCGGTGGTCGACGGCCAGGTCGGCGAGGACCGGGAGCAGGGAGGCGTTGGTGGCGCCGAGTCCGTGCAGAAGCAGAACCGGGGGTGCGTCGCGTGGTCCCGCCTCGAGGTAGGACGTCCGGATCCCCATGACGTCGGCGTACCGCGCCTGGGGGAACTGTGCGGGCCGGTCGTCCCCACCGAACAGGCCATCGAGCTGCAGCGACAGCCCCAGGTCGCCTCGGATCGTGATGTCGCCGTCAAGGAACGCCTGGACGCCGGACGCCTGGCCGGCGACGACGTCGGCGATCACGCTCGCCCGACCACGCACGACGAGCGTCGGCTGCGGGGCCGCGCCTCGCCGGACCCGGCCACGGCCCTTGTCGAGCTCGACCGTCCACTGGCTGAAGCCGTCGTCGAACACGACGGTCGCTGTCCGGTCGTCGAGCACGCCGTCGGACAGTGTGCGGCGCAGCCGGCTGGCCAGCAGGGCGTCGAGGTCGGCGCCCCGCAGGGTTGTCACAGAGGGGGCCTGCAGACGTTCTCCAGCTGGGCGCCGACGGAGAGCAGCAGCGACTCGCTGTGTGCCGGACCGATCAGCTGTACAGCGAGCGGCAGCCCGTCCGCGGACAGGCCGACCGGGATCGACAGGGCCGGCTGGCCGGTGACGTTCCAGGCCGAGGTGAACACCGCCCGGCGGCCCGCGAGAGCGAGCGTCTTGAGTCCGGTCATGGACTCGACCCGCGGGGGTGTGCTCGGCAGCGTCGGGGTGAGCAGCAGGTCGGCGCCGGCCGGTGCTGCGGCGAGTCGCTGGGTCGCCCGCTGCCGCAGGCGCATCGCCCTGGCGAACGGCCTGCCGCGGAGCCGGCGGCCGACGCCGGCGACCGCTCGGGTGCGGGACTCGGTCGCGGTCGGGTCGACGAGTCCGTCGAGGTCGTCGGCGGTGCCGGTCGTGAAGTGCACGAGGAACGACTCGGGGATGCCCGACACGTCGGGATCGGCATGCACGAGGTCGTGGCCCAGGTCGTGGAGGCGCCCGACGACCTGCCGGAGCGCGGCCTTGACCTCGGCCGTGACCGGTGTCGGCGTGACCGGCTTCATGGACCACGCGATCCGGAGGCGGCCGGGTGCGGTGGTGCTGAGCGGCTCGTCCTGCAGCACGTTCAGGACCGTCACGGTGTCCTCGACGGAACGGGTCAGGACCCCCGCGACGGACAGCCCGTGCCAGTGCTCCTTGTGCGGGGCCAGCGACACCAGGCCGCGCGTCGGCTTCAGGCCGACCAGCCCGCAGCAGGCTGCGGGGATGCGGATCGAGCCGCCGCCGTCGCTCGCTGTCGCGGCCGCCACCAGGCCGGCGGCCACGGCGGCGGCGGACCCGCCGGAGGACCCGCCGGGCGTCCGGTCGAGGGCCCACGGGTTGCGCGTCGTACCGAAGGTGGCCGACTCGGTGAACGGCCAGAGGGCAAGCTCGGGCAGCTTCGTCGTGCCGACGATGACGGCACCAGCGGCCCGGAGGCGTCGCACCACCTCGGAGTCGTGATGAGCCGGGGGCTCGGGGGATCCGGTGCCGAGCGACCCGCTGTGGCCGGCGACCGCCATCGAGTCCTTCACCGCGATCGGGATGCCCAGCAGCGGGCGGTCGTCGCCTGCGGCGAGGGCCTCGTCGGCCGCTTGGGCCTCGGCGTGCGCACTGTCGTCGAAGACGGTGTGGAAGGCGAGCAGCTGCGGGTCGAGGCGCTCGATGCGACGCAGGCACACCTCGAGCAGCTCGACGGCTGTGAGGGTGCCGTCCCGCAGCAGCCGGCGCTGGCCGGAGACCCCCGCGAACGCGATGGTCTCCTCGTCGAGGGTGGTCGTCATGAGGTCGTCATGGGGTCGTGGTCTCCGAGCTGCGTCTGGTGGGGAACTGGGCCATGGCGACAGCCAGGTCCATCGGGTGGCGGGTGCCGATCAGCCAGTACGGGGTGTCGTCGCCGGGGTCGTCCACGGTCAGCAGGACGGCTGCGCGTGCCCACGGCTTGACCCTGACCCAGGCATCCCGGTGCGCCCGGATCCCCATCCGCTCGCGCAGCTGGGCCCGATCGAGCACCTGGGCAGGACCGAAGGCAGTCAGCGGCGCCCGGGCACCCGGCACGTGCAGGACGCCGCCCTCGACCCGGAGCTGGTCGCGGCTCAGCGCCAACAGGGCGACGACGCCGAGGGCGGGCAGGCCGGCCAGCAGCAGCAGGTTCTCGCGGAAGCTGACGGCCACGAGGACCGCACAGCCGAGCGCGATGGCGGCCCACGACAGCGGAGCCCACAGGCGTTCCTGGTAGGTCGGCATGCGCCAACGGTACGGTCTCGCAGGGATGACTCAACAACGCCTGCTCGTGGACATCGTGCGGCTGGACCCTGAGGTCCCGCTGCCCGCCTACGCGCGCCCCGGCGACGCCGGCTGCGACCTGGTCACGACGGTCGACGCCGAGGTGCGGCCGGGGGAGCGGGTGCTGCTGCCCACCGGGATCTCGGTCGCCCTGCCGGAGGGGTATGCCGCCTTCGTGCACCCGCGTTCCGGCCTGGCCGTCAAGCACGGCGTCGGGCTGGTCAACGCGCCCGGCACGATTGACGCGGGGTACCGGGGCGAGGTGAAGGTGATCCTGGTCAACCACGACCAGCACGAGACGGTGCGGCTCAAGCGGCTGGACCGGGTCGCGCAGCTCGTCGTCCAGCGGGTCGAGCAGGTCGTGTGGCGTGAGACGGAGTCGCTCCCCGAGTCGGAGCGCGGCGCAGGTGGGCATGGTTCCACCGGCGGATTCGGAGGTTGTTGAGATGGCTCTGTTCGGACGACGTGACCGCGGCATCGAGGTCGAGATCGACGAGGTCACCGACGAGGACATCGACAGCTTCGTCGACGACCTCGACGACGAGCAGCGTGCGGCCGAGGATGCCGAGCTGCTGCGCGAGCTCGCGGCTGAGCAGGCGGGCGACGTCGACGACGTCGGTGCCGGAGAGGGTGCCGGGGAGCAGGTGCGGGAGCTGGTCCGTCCGCAGGGTCCGTGGGACCTCCCGGACGCGCCGGCGACCGACCCCGAGCGGCTCGACCTCGGCAGCCTGCACGTGCCCGTGCTGCCCGACACCGACGTGCGGCTCGAGGTGAACCCCGAGGGCGAGGTCGTGGCCGCGACCCTCGTGCACGGCGAGTCGGCGCTGCAGCTCAACGCCTTCGCCGCCCCGCGGCGCGCCGGCATCTGGGTGGAGGTCCGCGCGGAGATCCGGGACGCACTGAACTCCGGCGGCGGTCAGGCGACCGATGTCGAGGGCGTCTTCGGGCCCGAGCTGCATGCCTCGGTTCCTGCCGAGGTCCCGGGCCAGGGTGTGGTCCTGTCGCCGGCGCGCTTCCTCGGCATCGACGGCCCGCGCTGGTTCCTGCGAGGCCTCGTCACAGGACCGGCGGCGCAGGACGACGAGCTGCTGGCGCCTCTGGTCGCCGCCTTCCGGCAGGTCGCGGTCTCGCGCGGCGACGAGGCGATGGTCGTACGGGAGCCGCTGCCGCTGCGGCTGCCGGCCGATGCAGTGGAGGCCGCCGCCGAGGCCGCCGCGGAAGCGGCTCAGCAGCAGGGCTTCCAGATGCCGGAGCGGGGCCCGGAGATCACCGAGATCCGCTAGCGACGCCGGCCGCGGCGTAGCATCTGAGGTGTGTCCCGCATCAAGCGCGCCCTCCATCGGCTGACCGCCGACGAGGAGGAGATGCACAGCGAAGAGCTGCGCGCCGAGGTCGAGAAGTCTGGCGCGACCACCGTCGACCTGTGCTCCATGGGAAAGCCCGTCTGCGTCGCCGGCACGCTGCGCGCGGTCGTCCTGCGGCCCCTCGCCGGAGTGCCGACCCTCGAGGCCGAGCTGTATGACGGGACGGGGACCGTCACCCTCGTCTGGCTCGGTCGCCGGCGGATCCGCGGCATCGACCCGGGCCGCTCACTGGTGGCCCGTGGCCGGCTGACCAAGCGCGAGGGGAAGGTCACCCTGTTCAACCCGGAGTACGAGCTCAAGGCCGTCGGTGGCTGACTCGGAAGAGCTGCGGGTCGGTCACTTCCTCGCCCTGATGGGCGGGGCGAAGGGCGTCTTCGACAGCAGCGTGCCGGCGGTCGTCTTCATCGTCGTGCGGCTGCTGAGCGACCTCAACACCGGCATCGTCGCTGCCGTCGCGGTGGGGCTGCTGGTCATGGCCTACCGGCGCGCCAGGGGCGAGTCGTTGCAGTACTGCCTCAGCGGCTTCTTCGGCCTGCTCGTGGCGGTGGCCATCGCGAAGGCGACCGGCACGGGCAAGGGCTTCTTCCTGCCGGGCATCGTGCTGACAGCCCTCAGTGGGATCGGCTTCGCCCTGTCCAACGTCGTGAAGCAGCCCGCTGTCGCCCTGACCCTCGTCGCCATCGACGCGAAGTACGAGACCTGGAAGACCGACCCGGCGCTACGCCGCGCCTGCGTGCTGTCGACCTGGGTCTGGGCCGCGTCGTTCCTGATCCGCTCAGCGGTCGCCACGGCGGTCGCGCTCACCGTCGGTGACAACGCCAAGGACAACGCGATCCTGTTCGGCGTCATCCAGGTCGAGCGCTACGCCTTGCTGCTGGGAGCCGCCTTCTTCACGGTGTGGGCCGTGCGGCGGGTCCCCGTCGCGCCGGTGCCTCAGGCCTGAGCGGCCTTCGTCAGCAGGGCGTCCAGCTCGTCCTCGACCTCAGCGGTGGCGACGAGCAGCAGCTCGTCACCCGCCTCCAGAGCGACATCCGTGCTGGGCGTGATGACCCGCCCCTCGCGCAGGATCGCGACGAGCGCGGAGTCGGCGGGCCAGCTGATCGTGCCGAGCAGCTTGCCGACGAGATCGGCGTCAGGGGCGAGGGTGAGCTCGACGAGGTTGGCCTGGCCCTGCCGGAAGGTCAGCAGCCGCACCAGGTCACCGACGCTGACCGCTTCCTCGACGACCGCCGCGAGCAGCCGCGGGCTGGAGACGCTGACGTCGACGCCCCACGACTCGTTGAACAGCCACTCGTTCTTGGGATGGTTGACGCGGGCCACCACCCGCGGCACGCCGAACTCCGTCTTCGCGAGCAGGCTCATCACGAGGTTGACCTTGTCGTCGCCGGTGCTGGCGACCACCACGTCGCACTCCTCGAGCCGGGCGGTCTGCAGGGTCGCGATCTCGCAGGCGTCGCCGAGCAGCCACTCCGCGGTGGGGACCGTCTGCACCTTCATGGCTCGCTGCTCGCGCTCGACAAGGAGCACGCTGTGCCCGTTCTCGAGGAGCTCGAGGGCGATGGACCGGCCGACGTTGCCGGCTCCGGCGATGGCGACGCGCATCAGCTGCTCACCTAGTGCCCTTCCGTCGGGCCGGCGGCGAAGACCCGCTCGACCGCCTCGCGCTGGTCCCAGGCCATCGTCACGTGGATGAGGTCGCCGTCCTGGATGACCGCGCCCCGCCCGGGCAGCATGCCCTCGCCCAGGCGGGTCAGCATCGCGACCCGGGCTCCGGACTCCTCCTCCATGATGCTGACCTTGTGACCGATCCACTTCGGGTCGAAGGCGAGCTCCGCCAGCACGATCCTGCCGCTCGGGTCGCGCCATTCGCTGAGCATCCCGGTCGGGAGCAGCCGGCGGAGCACCTGGTCAGCGGTCCAGCGGACCGTGGCGACCGTGGGGATGCCGAGCTTCTGGTAGACCTCGGCGCGCGCCGGGTCATAGATGCGGGCGACGACGTTCTCGACGCCGAACGTCTCCCGGGCGACCCGGGCCGCGATGATGTTGGAGTTGTCGCCCGAACTCACGGCGGCGAACGCCTCGGCCCGCTCGATGCCGGCCTCGACGAGGGTGTCGCGGTCGAAGCCGACCCCGGTGACGCGGAGCCCGGAGAAGTCCGACGAGAGCCGACGGAAGGCCCCGGCGTCCTGGTCGATGATCGCCACCGAGTGCTCGCCTCGCTCCAGGATGCGGGCCAGCGTGGACCCCACGCGACCGCATCCCATGATCACCACGTGCATGACGCGAAACGCTACACGGCGCGCACCCCTAGGCTTGTCGCTCGTGCCCAGCATCGGTGACTTCGCAAAGCGGCTCCTGCTGGGCCGTGCCCTGCGCAGCGACAGGTTGGGGGAGACCCTCCTCCCGAAGAAGATCGCGCTGCCGGTCTTCGCCAGCGACGCGCTGTCGTCGGTCGCCTATGCGCCGGACGAGATCTTCCTGACGCTCTCGGTCGCCGGCCTGGCTGCCTACTCCTACAGCTGGAAGATCGGGCTGGTCGTCGCGGCGGTGATGCTCACCGTCGTCGCGTCGTACCGGCAGAACGTGCATGCCTATCCCTCGGGCGGCGGCGACTACGAGGTCGCCACCGTCAACCTGGGCGATCGCTTCGGCCTCACCGTCGCCTCGGCGCTGCTCGTGGACTACGTGCTCACCGTCGCCGTCTCGGTGTCGTCGGGCGTGCAGAACGCCTCCTCGGCCCTCGGCTTCGTCAAGGGCAACGAGGCGCTGGTCGCCGTCGGCCTGGTGCTGCTGCTCACGGCCGTGAACCTGCGGGGGGTCAAGGAGTCGGGAGCGGCCTTCGCGATCCCGACCTACGGCTTCATGATCTCGATCATCGGCATGACGCTGTTCGGCCTGGGCCGGCACTTCTTCGGCACCCTTCCCGATGTCTCCAGCGCCCAGTACACGATCCGGCCCGAGCACGGCTTCATGTTCACCGGCTTTGCCGGGGGGTTCCTGCTGCTGCGCGCCTTCTCGTCCGGCTCGGCTGCGCTCACCGGTGTCGAGGCGATCAGCAACGGCGTACCAGCCTTCAAGAAGCCGAAGTCCAAGAACGCCGCCACCACGCTGCTGCTGATGGGCACGATCGCCGTCACGATGCTCATGGGCATCCTGACCCTGGGCCACCTCACCCACCTGCACTTCGCCGAGCGCCCGGCGGTGCAGCTGCTCCTGCACGGGCAGCCGGTGGGTGACTCCTACACCCAGCCGACCGTCATCAGCCAGCTCTCCGACGCGGTCTTCCGCGGCCCGCTGCACGCGCTGTCCTACGTCGTGATCGCCTTCACCGGGATCATCCTCATCCTCGCGGCCAACACCGCCTTCAACGGGTTTCCGGTGCTGGGCTCGATCCTTGCCAAGGACGGCTACCTGCCGCGGCAGCTGCACACCCGCGGTGACCGACTGGCCTACTCCAACGGCATCGTGCTGCTGGCGACCTTCGCGATGGCGCTCATCGTGGCGTTCGACGCGCAGGTCACCCGGCTGATCCAGCTCTACATCGTCGGCGTGTTCATCAGCTTCACGCTCTCGCAGACCGGCATGGTCCGGCACTGGACGCGGCTGCTGACCACCGAGCAGGACCCGGCCGTGCGTCGGCGGATGGTCCGCGCGCGGATCATCAACGCCATCGGCCTCGGGATGACGGGCACCGTCCTGCTCATCGTCCTCATCACCAAGTTCCTGCGCGGCGCCTGGATCGCGCTGGCCGCGATGGCTGTGCTGTTCCTGCTCATGCGGAGCATCAAGCGGCACTACGACCGGGTCCGCGAGGAGCTCGTGCCGTCCGACGACCTCATCGCCGCTCCGTCTCGCAACCACGCGGTCGTGCTGGTCTCCAAGATCCACGCGCCCACGCTGCGGGCGCTGTCCTATGCCAAGGCGACGCGGCCCCATGACCTCACCGCGCTGACGGTCTCCGTCGACGCGGACGACACCGAAGCGCTGCGGGCCGAGTGGGACCGCCGTGGCATCGACATCCCGTTGACGGTCGTCGACTCGCCCTACCGCGAGATCACCCGGCCGATCCTCGACTACGTGCGACGGATCCGGATCGACTCGCCGCGTGACGTGGTCACCGTCTTCATCCCCGAGTACGTCGTCGGCCGGTGGTGGGAACAGCTGCTGCACAACCAGAGTGCGCTCCGGCTCAAGGGCCGGCTGCTGTTCCAGCCGGGCGTCATGGTGACGTCGGTGCCCTACCAGCTGGAGTCGTCCGACCGCCGCCGCGACGACGGCGACGTGGGCCAGTTCCGCCGCATCACGTGATCCTCACCGTCGCCGGCGTCGGCGCGGGCGGGGTGTGCGTCGGGCGGGACCCCGACGGACGCGTCGTGTTCGTGCGCGGCGCCCTGCCGGGCGAGACCGTGAGGGTGTCCGTCGAGTCGTCGGGGTCCCGGTTTCTCCGGGCGTCGGTGGTCGAGGTGCTGGAGCCGTCGCCTGATCGGGTCGAGCCGCCATGCCCCTACTTCGGCCGCTGCGGCGGCTGCGACTGGCAGCACGCATCACGCGAGCTGCAGCTGTCGCTGAAGACGTCGCTCGTCCGTGAGCAGATGTCCCGCGTGGGACGGTTCGCGTGGGACGGCGCGGTCGAGGCCGTGTCGCCCGAGTGGGGGTGGCGGACGCGGTCGCAGTGGGCGCAGGGCGTCGGCTTCCACGCCCATCGTTCGCACGAGGTCGTCCCGGTGGACGCGTGCCTGATCTCCCTGGCACCCCTGCCACCTGGTCCCGCCGACGGGGTGGTCGAGGTGATGTCGCTGGGCGACTCCCGGGGAGCCCGGATCCCGGTCCTGGACCGCCGGTTCGAGGTCGCCGCGGGTGGCTTCTGGCAGGTGCACGTCGCGGCTCCGGAGCTGCTCGTCACCGCCGTGCTCGAGGCGCTCGGCCCACAGCCGGGTGAGTCGTGCCTCGACCTCTACTCCGGCGTCGGGCTGTTCGCCGCGTTCCTCGGCGCGGCCGTCGGACCCACGGGGTCGGTGCTCGCGATCGAGGCCTCGACGCGTGCGTGCGCCGACGCCGCACGAAACACCGACGACCTGCCGTGGGTCCGGGTGCGGACCGCGGCCGTGACCGCCGCCGTCCTCAAGCCGACCGACCTCGTGGTGCTCGACCCACCTCGTGCCGGCGCCGGCCTCGAGGTCACCGCTGCCCTGGCCCGTCAGCGACCGCGGGCGCTGGCCTATGTCTCCTGCGACGCCGCGACACTGGCCCGCGACCTTCGGGTGCTGCTCGACGCGGGCTGGACCCTGACCTCGCTGCGCGGCTGGGACCTCTACCCCCAGACCGAGCACGTCGAGCTGCTCGCCGTCCTCACCCCGGCAGCAGGACCTGGACCGCGGCCTGCTTCACGGTGACCTCGCAGGGGAGGGTGGCGATCGGGTCGCCGTCGGCGAAGACGCGGAAGGGACGGTCGGCGTCGAGGTGCACGGCGGACGCGGTCTGCACCGAGAAGGCCGGTTCGTCGACGTGGGTGCCCTTGAAGAGCTTGGGGAGCGCCTTGAGGAACCTGAGCTTGGAGGTCTCCGAGGCAGAGACGACGTCGAGGAGACCGTCGCGCACGGAGGCGGAGGGCGCGAGCCGCATGCCGCCGCCGTAGCTGCCCGAGTTGGACACCGCGACGTTCCAGCCGCGGACCTCGAACGGCGCCCCGTCGACCGTGCCGGTGAAGGTGGCCGGCTGCCACCGGACGACCGTCGCGACGGAGCACCAGAGGTAGATGAGGTTGCCGAGGGGGAGTCGGGACACCAGCGCCCGCTCCTGCACCTCGCTGTCGAAGCCGATCGACGCGATGCCGATGAAGGCGTTCCCGTCGGCGTATCCGAGATCGACCGGCTGAGGGGTGCCCGTCGCCAGCAGGGCGCAGGCCCCGGCGACGTCGAGCGGGATGCCGACGGCGCGGCAGAAGTCGTTGCCGCGTCCGCCGGGGATGACCCCCATCACGCCACCGGCGACCGCCACCGCACCGGCCACCCGGCCGACGATGCCGTCGCCCCCCATCGCGACCACGACCCGGTCGTCGGCGACGGCCGCTGCGACCAGCTCGTCGGCGTGCGCCAGCGAGGAGGTGGGCGAGACGACGAGGTCCTGGCCACTCAGCGCCGCACGCACGGTGGGCAGCAGCTTGGTGGCACGGCCGCCGCCGGCCGAGGGGTTGATGACCAGCTGGAGCCGCACCTGAACTCCTTAGGGGATCAGCTTTCCGGGGTTGAGGACCCCGGAAGGGTCTACCACCTGCTTCACGGCGCGCAGCACCTCCACCCCGAGGGAGCCGACCTCAGCCGACATCCACGGCGCGTGGTCGGTGCCGACGGCGTGATGGTGCGTGATCGTCGCGCCGGTGGCGACGAGCGCATCGGTGGCTGCCTTCTTGGCCGGCGGCCACTCGCGATCGGCGGAGGCGAGCACGGTGAAGTAGAGCGAGGCGCCGTGCGGGTAGAGGTGCGAGACATGGCACATCACGACGCACTCGCCGAGCGCCTCCGTCAACGCCGTGCGCACCGCCGTCCAGACCGGCAGCAGCGATGACCAGGACGCCGAGGTCTCGAGGGTCTCCACGAGGAACCCGGCGTCCATGAGGTCGTCGCGCAGGTAGGGCCCGTCGTAGCGGCCGTGCTCCCACTTCTCGCCGGCGCCGGGCAGGGGGATACCGCGCATCCGGACGCGTCGGCGCCGCACCGAGGCGGGCGATCCCTCCCAGCCCAGCACCAGCAGGCACCGCCCCCGACCGATCATCCGCACAGCGCGCGGGGCGGAGAGGCGCAGCGACGTGGCGGTCTCGTCCACATCGGAGAGCCGAGCCACCTCCGGCACGACACCGCTCTGCTCGAGCTCGCGCAGCTGGCGGATGCCGTCCTCCCACGAGCGCACGAGCCACGCGTCGTACCGTCGCACCGCCGGGAGCGGCTTGATCCGCACCGTCACTGACGTGATCACGCCGAACGCGCCCTCGGAGCCGAGGAACAGCTGCAGCAGCGACGGCCCGGCGGCCGACGGCGGCCCGCCCAGCGACAGCGGTCCGGCGGGGGTCTCGACCGTCATGGCGACCACCAGGGCGTCGAAGCGGCCATAGCCGGTCGAGGCCTGCCCGGCCGAGCGGGTCGCGGCGAAGCCACCGATCGTGGCGAGCTCGAACGACTGCGGGAAGTGCCCGAGGGTCCAGCCACGGGCGTTGAGCAGGGCCTCGGCTGCCGGTCCAGTGAGTCCCGGCTCGAGCACGGCTGTGCGGTCCTGCTCCGACAGCGACACGAGCCGGTCCAGCCGGCAGAGGTCGAGCGCGACCACGGGGGACCCGAGTGGAGCGACGCCGCCCACGACCGAGGTCCCACCGCCGAAAGGCA
The DNA here is from genome assembly GCA_025465465.1 of Frankiales bacterium. Taxonomy (GTDB): domain Bacteria; phylum Actinomycetota; class Actinomycetes; order Mycobacteriales; family SCTD01; genus RYN-111. The sequence goes on from JAODND010000073.1 coordinate 51,263, forward strand.
CGACGGACACCCCGGCGCGGAGCACCGCGCCGACCTGGTCGGCAGTGGGGCGGACCACGGCGTCGGGTACGGGGAAGGCGCCGGTGCGGAGGGACAGCAGGTCGAGGTAGGACCGGCCCGCGGCCCGGGACACCCGCGCTTCGTCGGACAGATCGACGTCGGCGCCGGTCGACCGCAGGGCTGCCAGCTGGTCCGCGTCGAGTCGGCTGGGGGGCAGGTCGGCGAGGGGGGCGGGCACCGACGGCGTGCCGCGACCCACCCGCGAGGTGAGCCAGGAGACGGCACCGGAGGGGAGCCCCTTGCGGCGGGCGGGGTCGCCCCAGCCCGCATGGACCATCGTGGTGGGCATGGTTACAGTGTGACAGATGACGTCAACCCGTAACACCCTGCTCGACGCCACGCAGGCGTCGATCCTCGACGTGGGGCTGCGGCGCACGACCCTGGCCGATGTCGCCCGCCGGGCCGGTGTCAGCCGGATGACGGTCTACCGCCAGTTCGACGACCTGCAGACGCTGGTGGCGGCGCTGCTCACCCGGGAGATCACCGCGCTGCTCGCGGAGGTCGACGCCGAGGTGGCACCCCTCGCCACGACCCGGGAGCGGCTCGTGGCGGCCTGCGTGCGCACCGTCGAGCGGCTGCGGGACCACTCGCTGTTCACCCGGCTGCTGGACCTCGACCCCGAGCTGCTCATGCCGTTCGTCTTCGACCGGTTCGGCTCGAGCCAGCGGGCCTCTCGTGACCTGATCGCCGCGCAGCTGCGCGCCGGAGACGGCTCGGTCCGCGACCTGGACGTCGAGGCCGCGGCCACGACGATCCAGCTGATCTGCCAGTCGTTCGTCTTCTCCGCGCGGCTGGTCGACGAGGGCGCCATGAAGGAGCTCCGCCACGTGCTCGAGTCCTATCTGGGTGTGGCGGCGCTGCGGTGAGCAGCCACCTCCACGCCGCCCGTCGGCAACGCGAGCTCGAGCAGCTGCCCTCGGAGCAGCTCGACCTGCTCGTCGTCGGGGGCGGCGTCACGGGGTGCGGCATCGCCCTCGATGCCGCCAGCCGGGGGCTGCAGGTCGCGCTCGTCGAGAAGGACGACCTCGCGTTCGGCACCAGCCGGTGGAGCAGCAAGCTGGTCCACGGTGGCCTTCGCTATCTCGCGAGCGGCGACGTCGCGATCGCGCTGGAGTCGGCCCGGGAGCGCGGGGTGCTGATGCGCCGCACCGCCCCCCACCTCATCCGTCCGCTGGCGATGGCGATCCCGCTGGGCACCGACATCGACCGCCAGCATCAGCTGCTCATCGGCGCCGGCGCCAGGGCCGCCGACCTGCTCCGGGCCATGACCCGGACACCGCACTCGGTGCTGCCCGGGCCGCGTCGGATCGGGATCGCCGAGACGCAGCGGCTGCTGCCCGCGGTGCGGCGAGCGGGCCTGCGCGGTGCCTGGGTCAACTGGGACGGCCACCTCGAGGACGACGCCCGCTTGGTCGTCGCGATCGCTCGCACAGCGGCCGCCCACGGCGCCCGGATCCTGACCCGGATCCGATACGACGCCGGCAAGCTGACCGACGGGATGACCGGCGAATCGGTTGGCTACCAGGCGAAGACGGTCGTCCTCGCGACAGGTGCATGGACCCCAGGAGTGACCCCGAGCAAGGGCGTGCACGTCGTCCTCGCCGCCAAGACCCTCGGCTTCCCCGTGGCGTCCATCACCGTGCCGGTGCCCCTGGAGCCCAATCGCTATGTGTTCGCCCTGCCGCACGCCGACGGCATCATCCACGTCGGCCTCACCGACGACCGCCTCGACGGGCCGCTTCCCGAGGTGCCGACGGCAGACGAGGCCGAGATCGCCTTTCTGCTCGACACCCTGAGCCGTGGCCTGGAGACCCCGCTCCAGCGCAGCGACGTCGTCGGCTCCTTTGCCGGCGTCCGCCCGCTCGTCGCGGGTGCGGAGGGACGCACGGCAGACCTCTCGAGGCGGCACAGCGTCACCCTCGACGACGGATTGCTCACCGTCATCGGCGGCAAGCTCACGACCTACCGGCGGATGGCCCAGGACGCCGTCGACCTGCTCACCGAGGTGCCGTGCCGCACGACCGACCTGCCGCTCGTGGGCGCGGGCTCGAGCGGTCGCGACCGGCTCAGCCGGCGATATGGGTCGGAGGCCGCAGCGGTGGCCCGCGGCACGATGACGCCGGTGGCCGACGGCGTGCCGGTGCTGAGGGCCGAGCTCGAGTGGGGCCTGCGTGCCGAGGGCGCGCTGACGGTCGAGGACCTGCTGGAGCGGCGGACGAGGCTCAGCCTCGTGGACGCCTGGGGCGAGGCGGCACGACCCGCGGCCGAGTCAGTCCTGCAGGAGGGGCACGCGAAGGCCTAGGTGCGGCACCCGCTCGAGGATGGCGGTGCCGGCCCGGTGCACGGCGACGGCGTCCCTCGTGATCATCCAGTCCCACCCGTCGATGGCCCGTCTGGCCAGGAACGCGACCCGCTTGTGCGGCCCCAGCGCGAGCAGCGCCCACTCGGTGGCGAGGTCGTCATCGGTGCGCAGCGGGAGAGTGAGAGGTCGGCTGCGGTCGGAGGGGACGTCGCGCGGCATGTCCGGCCCGAGCGCCATCACGACGGTCTTCGCGGCCACCAGCAGCTCGAGCGTGCGCAAGGTCTGTGGGGACACCGGACCTGGGTCCGGGTTCACGACCAGCACCATCGTCGTACCGCTCATGAGCGCGCTGGTCTCGACATTGCGGAACTTCGACGCCAGCGCCTCCCGCGAGGTGCGCGGACGCACGTCGTCGGGAACGGCGCGCGCCGCGCGGCCGAACACCGACGACGTCGGGGCGGGCGCGCGCTTCGCGGCCTGCGGTGCCTTGAGCGCAAGGACCGCAGCACGAAGCCGCTCCACGTGCTCCTCGGGCTCACGAGTCACCCAGCGGGTATCGGCCGATCGGGCGAGAAGCCTTAGCGTGGCGAGGTGCCCGATGCGCTCCCTCCTGGCTGGCCGGAGCAGGTCCACCCGCCGGACTCCGAGGGCTTCGAGCGCACGGCGGTCGGCTGGCTGTTCGACCTGTGCCCTCCGGACTACCGCAGCCATGACGTGCTGCGGGCGCACCCGGTCGTCCTGGCCAGGTTTGCACGTGAGCACGTGGTCGCCGCGGTGACGGCCGCGCGGCAGGGCTATCGCACTGCCCGCGCGGACCTGTTGGGCGTCGTCGCGCCTGAGGTGGTCGACGCGGCGCTGGGTGCGTACGACCGGGAGGGGCGACGGCTGGCGCAGGCCGGTCGGCAGGTGGTGATGGTCGAGGCCGCACTCCGCGGGGAGAGATGGGTCCCGCGGCTCTAGACTGCAGGCGTGAGCCTGCTTGCGTCGATCACCGGACCGGACGACCTCAAGCGACTTTCGGCGTCCCAGCTGCCAACGCTCGCGTCGGAGATCCGCGACACGATGATCGACGTCGTCTCCAGCACCGGCGGCCACCTCGGTCCGTCGCTCGGCGTCGTCGAGATCACCCTCGCGATCCACCGCGTGTTCGACTCGCCGCGCGACAAGGTCCTCTGGGACACCGGTCACCAGGCCTACGTGCACAAGCTCGTGACGGGCCGGCTCGGCTCCTTCGGCACGCTGCGCCGACGCGGCGGCATGAGCGGCTACCCCTCCTCGGCCGAGTCCGTTCACGACGTCATCGAGAACAGCCACGCGTCGACCGCGCTGTCCTACGCGGACGGCCTGTCGAAGGCCTTCGCGCTCCGTGGCGAGCAACGGCATGTGGTCGCCGTCGTCGGCGACGGTGCCCTGACCGGCGGCATGTGCTGGGAAGCCCTCAACAACATCGCGGCCGCCCGACTGCCGGTCGTCATCGTCGTCAACGACAACGGCCGGTCGTACGCCCCGACGATCGGCGGCCTCGCCGAGCACCTGGCGGGCCTGCGCACCACGCAGGGGTACGAGCGAGCGCTCACGAAGGTTAAGGAGACGCTCAACAAGACGCCGGTCGTCGGGCCTTCGGCGTACACCGCCCTGCACGGGCTCAAGCGCGGCATCAAGGACCTCCTGCAGCCGCAGGTGCTCTTCGAGGACCTCGGGCTGAAGTACTACGGCCCCATCGACGGCCACGACGAGCAG
>JAODND010000046.1 GCA_025465465.1 Frankiales bacterium
GACCACCTCCCCGACTCCGACGTCAAGGAAGCCCTGCAGCAGCTTCCCGAGGACTTCCGCATGGCGGTCTACCTCGCCGACGTCGAGGGCTTCTCCTACAAGGAGATCGCCGAGATCATGGGCACGCCGATCGGGACGGTCATGTCCCGCCTCCATCGCGGTCGGCGTGGGTTGAAGACGCTCCTGGCGGACTACGCCGTCGAGCGCGGACTGGTGAAGGCGGCTGACTCGTGAGCTGCGGCGAACCGCACGAGACCCCGTGCGACGAAGTGCTGGAGAAGGTCTACCTCTACCTCGACCAGGAGGCCGACGGGGAGGACAAGGACCACATCCGCATCCACCTCGACGAGTGCGCGCCCTGCCTGCGCAAGTACGGCCTGGAGCAGGCCGTGATCAAGCTCGTCGCCCGCTCCTGCCGTGAGCAGGCGCCCGCCGACCTCCGGGACCGGGTGCTGCTGAAGATCCAGCAGGTGCGTGTCGAGATCGAGCACGTGGAGTTCCGCGCCGAGTAGGCGGCGGCGCGCACTAGGGTCGCTGGCATGAGCTGGCTGGTCACAGGTGGTGCCGGATACATCGGGGCGCACGTCGTGCGCGCGATGGTCGAGGACGGCCAGCAGGTCGTCGCGCTCGACGACCTCAGCACGGGGGACCGTCGCCGCGTCCACGACGGTGCGCGGTTCGTCGAAGGGTCGGTCCTCGATCGGGACGCGCTGCGCCGCGCCCTGCAGGGCGTCGCAGGTGTCGTGCACGTCGCGGCCAAGAAGCAGGTGGGCGAGTCGGTCGCGGAGCCCCTCTGGTACTACCGCGAGAACCTCGACGGCCTGCTCACGCTGCTGGAGGAGTGCCGCTCGGCAGGCGTCGACAGGTTCGTGTTCTCCTCGAGCGCGGCCACCTACGGCATGCCGGACGTCGAGTACGTCACGGAGGACATCTCGAAGGCGCCGCTCTCTCCGTACGGCGAGACGAAGCTGGTCGGTGAGTGGCTGCTGAACGACTGCTCGACCGCGTTCGGCCTGCAGGTCATGAACCTGCGGTACTTCAACGTCGCTGGCGCGGCGTCTCCGGAGCTCGGCGACCCGGGGGTGTTCAACCTGGTGCCGCTGATCTTCCAGGCGCTGCAGAAGGGCGAGCGCCCCAGGGTGTACGGCGCCGACTACCCGACACCGGACGGCACCTGCCTGCGTGACTACGTCCATGTCGCTGACATCGCCGACGCGCATCTGGCGGCGGCCCGAGCCCTCGACGCCGGGCAGCCGGGGGCGACGTACAACATCGGTCGGGGCGAGGGTACGAGCGTGCTCGAGGTGCTGGACATGGTCCACCGGGTGACCGGTCTCGACTGCTCCTACGACGTCGTCGAACGTCGGCCGGGCGACCCGGCACGCGTCGTCGCCAGCGTCGACCGGATCCGGGAGGGCCTGGGCTTCCAGGCGACCTACGACCTGAGGCAGATGGTCGAGAGCGCCTGGGCGGGCTGGCAGCTCCGTCAGCAGTGAGGGTGATCGTCACGGGGGCGGCCGGCTTCATCGGCAGCCACCTCGCTGATCGGCTGGTCGCCGACGGCCACCGCGTCACGGGGCTCGACGACCTCAGCACCGGCAAGCTCGAGAACCTCAGCGGCGCGCGCAAGAGCAAGCTGTTCGGCTTCCACCGCTTCGACGTCACCAGCAGTGACCTGCCGGTGCTGGTGGCCCGCGACGAGCCCGACGTGGTGCTGCACCTGGCGGCCCAGATGGACGTCCGCAAGTCGGTCGCCGACCCGTTGCACGACACGCGGACCAACGTGCTCGGCACCGTCAACGTGCTCGAGGCGTGTGCCCGCGCAGGAGTACCCCGGGTCGTCTTCGCGAGCAGCGGCGGCACGGTCTACGGCACGCCGCCGAAGCTGCCGGCCTCGGAGCGCATGACGCTGCACCCGACGTCGCCGTACGGGTCGGCCAAGGCCGCGGGGGAGACCTACGTCGCCGCCTACCAGCGGCTGCACGGGCTGGCCGGCTGCTCGTTGCGGCTCGGCAACGTCTACGGTCCGCGGCAGGACCCGCACGGCGAGGCAGGCGTCGTGGGCATCTTCGCCGGAGCGCTCGCCAAGGGGCAGCCGACCAAGGTGTTCGGCGACGGCACCAGCAGCCGCGACTACGTCTACGTGGACGACGTGGTGGACGCGTTCGTGCGCTGCCTCGGCGGCAAGGGGGACGGCCGCCGGCTCAACATCGGGAGCGGGACGGGTACGACCGTCCGGCAGCTGCACACGCTGGTGGCGCGGGCCGTCGGCGCGCCGGACGCGCCGGAGTTCGCTCCCTCACGTGCCGGCGAGCTGCAGGCGATCACCCTCGACGTCGGACAGGCCCGCCGCGCCCTCGGGTGGGAGCCGGTCGTCGGCCTCGAGCAGGGGCTGGCCCAGACCATCGAGTGGGTCAGGTCCCGGAAGCGCTGAACCCCCGCCGTGGGCGGGGGTTCAGGAGGGCTTAGGCGTTGGGGCGCTTGCCGTGGTTGGCAGCGTTCTTCTTGCGCGCGCGGCGCTTGCGACCTCTCTTGGCCATCGGTGTCTCCTCTCGACAGGCTCCTATCCTGCCAGAGCGCGTCGGCGGCGGGGCATCGATCCCATCCCGATGACCACCAGCTCGGCCAGGCCTGCGGCCACCAGCACGTCGCCGGCGCTGACGATCTCCGGGTGCCGCGGCAGGTAGACGGGCACCCTGTCACCGAGCAGCCCGAGGTGCGTCCCGGGGCCGAGCAGGTCGTGTCGGGGGTCGGCGCCGCTGAGGATGTCCTGCGTGGACAGGCCGGCCCGTCCCATCGCGTCGCCGCTGACGGGCATCGCGCCGTTGACGCCGACGACGAGGGCGTTGAGGAGCAGCCCGGCCGCCACGAGGCCGGTGCCGTGCACCCCCCGGTTGAGGATGAGGAAGCCTGCGACGAGCAGCGCGGACACCGCGAGCCCTGCCGGGTAGCGCCAGCCACCGGCCAGTCCACCGAGCACCTGGATCAGGAGCGCGCCCACCACCAGCCGCTTCGACCGCAGCCGCAGGTGCCCGAGGCGGTCGAGGCTTCCGCCCCGTGCATACCCGAGACCGAGGGCCCCCACGAGCACGGCCAGGGCGAACAGCACCCCGATAGTGTCGCCGCTCGTGACCTCAGACCTCGTCGTGACGCGCGCGGACCACGTGCTGCACCTGCACATCGACCGCGAGAGCAGGCGCAACGCCCTCAACGCCGAGGTGCTCACCGGCATGATCGCGGCGCTGAGGGACCCGGGAGACGCCCGGGTCGTCCTCATCACGAGCGCCGGCACCGTGTTCTGCTCCGGCGCCGACCTGGTGCAGATGGCTCCGGACGCGACCGGCCTCGAGGTCCACGAGGGCCGCGGCAGGATCCGTGAGCTCGTGCAGGCCATGGCCGACTGCCCGCTGCCGGTCGTCGCGAGCGTGCAGGGGCTCTGCCTCGCCGGTGGGGTCGCGCTCGTCCTCGGGTGCGACCTCGTGCTGGCCGTGGAGACCGCCGCGTTCGGCCTGCCCGAGGTCGACCTCGGCATCTGGCCGTTCATGGTGAGCGCGCTGCTGGGCCGGCACGTCAGCCCCAAGCGGGCGATGGAGATGATGCTGAGCGCGCGCCGCGTGCCCGCCGCAGAGGCCCTCGAGATGGGGCTCATCAGCCGGGTGGTCGCCGACCTCCCCGCCGAGACGGACGCCCTGGTCTCGGCGCTCGTGGCCAAGCCGCCCGTCGCGGTGCGGCTCGGCTTGGCGGCCTTCCGGTCGGCGATGGAGTCCTCGCTCGACGCGGGCCTCGAGGCGATGCAGGCGCAGCTGTCGCTGCTCAACTCCACCGAGGACGCCTCGGAGGGCATCGCGGCGTTCCTCGGGAAGCGCAAGCCGGAGTGGAAGGGCCGCTGACCGCCGTACCCTGAAAGCATGACGGAGACCCCGCAGGAGAACACTGCGAGCCACGACCCGAAGCGGCCGTCGAAGCTGCTGGAGTTCATGAGCACCGGGTGGGCCGACCGCCCGCGTCCCCGGACCGGGGCGCAGGAGGCGTCGCCGCTGCGTGCCGAGCGTCGCGCCCGACTCGCCGCGCAGTTCCCCGGTGAGGTCCTGGTCGTGCCGAGCGGCGGCCACAAGGTGCGCGCGAACGACACAGACTTCAGGTTTCGCCCGGGCAGCGACTTCACCTGGCTGGTCGGCTCCAAGGAGCCGGACGCGGTGCTCGTCATCGATGCGAAGGGCGAAGGCACGCTCTACCAGGCACCGGCGTGGACCCGCGAGACGCCGGCGTTCTTCACCGATCGCCACGGCGAGTTCTGGGTCGGTCCCCGGCCGTCGCTCGACGACGTGGCGATCGAGCTCGCGGTCCCGACCCGGCCCCTCGAGGAGATCGAGAAGCTCCGCGGCACCAAGGCTCGGGTCCTCCAGGGGTACGACGGGAAGGCGGCCGAGCTCTTCGAGACCGCCGAGGACGCCGACCAGGAGCTCGCGAGGTGGCTGGGCGAGGCGCGGCTCATCAAGGACGAGTGGGAGGTCGCGCAGCTGCAGGCGGCCGTCGACGCGACGATCAAGGGCTTCGAGGACGTCGCGCGTGAGCTGCCACGAGCCGTCGAGACCAGCGAGCGCTGGGCCGAGGGCGTCTTCGGGCTCCGCGCGCGGGTCGAGGGCAACGATGTCGGCTACGGCTCGATCTGCGCTGCCGGTGCGCATGCCTGCGTCCTGCACTGGACCGACAACGACGGCCCCGTGCGGGAGGGCGAGCTGATCCTGCTCGACATGGGCGTCGAGGGCCACGAGCTCTACACCGCCGACATCACGCGGACGCTGCCGGTCGGCGGCAGCTGGACGCCGCGCCAGCGCGAGGTCTATGACCTCGTCTACCGCTCGCAGGAGGCCGCGCTGGCCGAGTGCCGGCCCGGCAACCCCTTCCTCGCCCCCCACGACGCGGCCATGAAGGTGCTGGCGGAGGGGCTCGAGGCCCTCGGGATCGTCGCCTCCGCCGAGGAGGTGCTGGCCGTCGACGACAAGCGCTACAGCCGTTGGACCATCCACGGCGTCAGCCACATGCTCGGCCTCGACGTGCACGACTGCGCGGCCGCCCGCGACGAGCTCTATCGCGAGGGCACCCTTCAGCCCGGCCACGTCCTGACGATCGAGCCGGGCCTCTACTTCCAGCCCGACGACCTGCTCGTCCCCGAGGACCTGCGCGGGACCGGCATCCGGATCGAGGACGACGTGCTCATCACCGACGACGGCCACCGCAACCTCTCGGCGGCGCTCCCGCGTGATCCTGACGGCGTGGAGCGCTGGATGGCGGCGCTTGCGGAGAGCACGCAACAGCGCTGAATGGGTCAAGGTCGGGCTCCGACCGGCCGAAAGACCCTGTGTGACGACCTCGATCGAGCCCTTCCTGCGCGCGCTCGTGGAGTGCGGCGGGTCTGACCTTCACTGCAAGGTCGGTTCGCCCCCCCGTGTCCGCATCGACGGCCGGCTGCGCAAGCTGCAGACGCGCGACCTGTCGGCGTCGGACACCGAGCAGATGGTCAACGAGGTGCTCCGGGAGGACCTCGTCGAGGACTTCCTCCGCACGAACGAGGCCGACTTCGCGTACTCGCTGTCCGGTGTTGGCCGGTTCCGCGTGAACGCGTTCCGCAGCCGCGGGTCGGCCGGGCTGGTCTTCCGGCGGGTGTCCGTCGGTGCCATCCCGCTGCAGGACCTCGGCCTGCCGCCGGTCCTCGCGTCGCTCGCGATGGAGCCCCGCGGGCTCGTCCTCGTCACCGGTCCGACCGGCTCGGGCAAGACCACGACGCTCGCCGGCATGATCGACCACATCAACAGCAACAAGGAGGTCCACGTCGTCACGATCGAGGACCCCATCGAGGTCCTGCACTTCGACAAGATGGCGATGATCAACCAGCGCGAGGTCCGCGTCGACACCGAGGACTTCGTGACCGCGATGCGCGCCGCCATGCGGCAGGACCCCGACGTCATCCTGGTCGGCGAGATGCGTGACCACGAGACAGTGAAGGCCGGCCTGGCGGCTGCCGAGACGGGCCACTTCGTCATGTCGACGCTGCACACCACCGACGCGTCGGAGACCATCAACCGCATCATCGACTTCTTCCCGCCGCACGAGCAGAAGCAGGTGCGCCTCGCGCTCGCCGCCTCGCTGCGCGGCATCATCTGCCAGCGCCTGGTGCCCCGGGCCGACGGCGAGGGGCGCTGCGTGGTCATGGAGATCGCGGTCAACACCGGCCGCATCGCTGACGCGATCGCCGACCCGGACAAGACCAGCTCGATCCCGCAGCTGATCGGCGAGGGCGCCTACTACGGCATGCAGACCTTCGACCAGCACCTGGTCTCGTTCATCCGCGACGGCGTCATCACGATGGAGGCCGCGATGGCCGCCTCGACGTCGCCGCACGACCTGACCGTCGAGCTCCGCCGCCTCGGGCTGGTCGCCTAGCCCGCTCTCTCCCCGTGATCCACGGAGAGTTGGAGTCCGATCGGGTCCGCGGATCCTGCAGCAGGTCTCCGTGGATCACTCAGCCCTCGACGGTGCCGTGCTCGACGCACCGGGCCGACCAGCGCGTCGGGTGCACCTGGACGACCATCCGCCGGCGGCAGTGCGCGCAGTAGCGCGGGGGCTCGAGCGCGAGCGCACGGTCGTGGTCGGGGTGGCGGCCAGGCTCGCCGCACAAGCCGCAGAAGGACTGCTCCGTCACAGCGACAGGTCTATCGCATCCCTACCGGTGGAACAGGCCGTGGCCCCACCAGCCGGGCTGCCAGTCCCGGCCGTCGCGACTGTCGGCGCCGAACAGCGGCGCGAGGACCGCCAGGGCCAGGAAGAAGATCGCCACTGTCATGCCTTGATCGTCCCGCTTCGCGCAAGCGAGAAACAGTGGCAGAAAGGTGCGGCTGCATCGTTTTTCTGCCACACTTCCGTCATGCCTCTCCACAACGTCGTCGCTGTCGTCTGCGACGGGTTCGCCGCCTTCGAGCTCGGGGTCGTGTGCGAGGTCTTCGGTCTCGACCGCAGCGACGAGGGCCTGCCGGGCTATGACTTCGCAGTCGTCGCCGCCGAGGAGCCGCCGCTGCAGTCCGGCCAGGGCTACCGGCTCGACACCGACCATCGGTTGGAGCGGGTCGCTGCCGCCGACCTGGTCTGCATCCCGGCCTGGCGGTCGATCGACGAGCAGCCCCCTGAGGAGCTCCTGCAGGCCGTCCGGGACGCCGTGGCGCGCGGCGCCCGGGTGCTGTCGGTCTGCTCCGGCGCCTTCGTCCTCGCGGCGGCGGGCGTCCTCGACGGACGCCGGGCCACGACGCACTGGAAGTACACCGACGTCCTCGCCGAGCGCTACCCGGCCATCGACGTCGACCCGGACGTGCTCTATGTCGACGACGGCCCCGTCATCACCTCTGCGGGCACGTCGGCCGGCATCGACGCCTGTCTGCACGTCGTCCGGCAGGAGCACGGGGTCGCGGTGGCCAACGCGGTCGCGCGCCGGATGGTGGTCCCGCCCTTCCGCGACGGCGGTCAGGCCCAGTACGTCGAGGCGCCGGTGCCCCTCCTGAGCCGGGCCGGCACCGATGCGCTCGCCTCGCTGCTCGACTGGATCGCCCAGCACCCGCACGAGGACCTTGCGGTCGAGGACCTGGCGCGGCGGGCGCACATGTCGCCGCGGACCTTTGCCCGCAGGTTCCGCGAGGCGACAGGTGTGACGCCGGCCAAGTGGGTGCTCGCCCAGCGGGTCGGGCACGCCCAGCAGCTCCTCGAGCAGGGTCTCGCCGTCGAGGAGGTCGCTCGCCGGGCCGGCTTCGGGTCGGCCGCCACCTTGCGGTCGGCGTTCGCCCGCGAGCGCGGCACGTCCCCGTCCGCCTACGCCAGGGTCTTCAGCGGTCAGACGGCCTGACGGGCCCTCTCGACCTCGCCTCTCACGAGGCAGCCGGCCAGGTGGTCGTTGACGACCCCCGTCGCCTGCAGCAGTGAGTAGACGGTGGTCGGGCCCACGAAGGTGAACCCCAGCTTCTTCAGCTTCTTCGACAGCTCGACCGAGGCAGGGGTCACCGCGGGCACGTCGGCCCACGACGTGGGCGCCGGCCGATCCACCCGATAGGACCAGATCAGCTCCGGCAGCCCGCCGTCCATGGCCAGCACGGCGTGCGCGTTGGTGACGCACGCCTGCAGCTTGGCCCGCGCCCGGATGATGCGGGCGTCCTGCAGCAGCGGTTCGATGTCGACGTCGACGACGCGGGCGGGGTCGAACCCCTCGAAGACCTCGCGGAACGCCTCGCGCTTGCGCAGGACGGTGATCCAGGCGAGGCCCGCCTGCATGCCCTCGAGGCAGATCTTCTCGTACAGCTCCTGGGTGGTCGTCTTGGGCCAGCCCCACTCGGTGTCGTGGTAGGGCGCATAGAGCGGATCGCCCTCGCCGAAGCACCTCATGCGAGGGCTCGCACCATGGCTCCGGTGATCACCGCGATGTCCTCCGTCGTGCAGACATAGGGCGGCATCGTGTAGACGAGCCGTCCGAAGGGCCGTACCCACGCGCCCTCAGCGACGAGTCTGGGCTGCAGCACCGACATGTCGCAGTCCTGCTCGAGCTCGATGACCCCGATCGCGCCCATGACCCGCACCTCGGCCACGCCCGGCAGGTCGGCTGCGGGCGCCAATCCGTCGTACAGCTCCTGACTGATCCTGCCCACGGTCCCGCGCCAGTCCTGGTCGAGCAGCAGCTCGACCGAGGCGCGGGCCACCGCGCACGCGAGCGGGTTGGCCATGAACGTCGGCCCGTGCATGAAGGCGCCGCCGATCCGCTCCCCGAGCTCGTCGGTGGTGAGCACCGCGCCGAGGGTCATGGTGCCGCCCGTGAGCGCCTTGCCGACGCACATGACGTCGGGGCGGACGTGCGCGTGGTCCATGCCCCACAGCTGTCCGGTCCGCCCGAACCCGGTGGCGATCTCGTCGAACACCACGAGTACGCCGGCGGCGCGCGCGAGCCCGACGAGCTCGGCGAGCCAGGTCGGGTCGTACCAGCGCATTCCGCCGGCGCCCTGGACGATGGGCTCGACGATCACGCAGGCCAACGGTCGGGTCAGCGCCGCGCGCACCTCGTCGAGGTCGCCGTCGTGGCGCTCCGACGGGGGCTTGGACACGAAGACCTGCTCGACCACGTGGCCGCGGAACAACCCGTGCATGCCGTCCGGGTCGGTGACCGACATCGCGCCGGCGGTGTCTCCGTGGTAGCCGCCGCGGACGGTGAGGACCCTTGGCACGCCGGTGGCCTGGACGCACATCTTGAGCGCGACCTCGACGGCGACCGACCCGGAGTCGGCGAAGAAGACCCGGTCGAAGCCGGTGATCCCGGTGAGCAGCTCGGCCAGCTCGACGGCCGGGGCGTGCGTCAGCCCGCCGAACATGACGTGCGCGAACCGGTCGACCTGCGCGTGCAGGGCCGCGTCCAGCACCGGGTGCCGGTAGCCGTGGATCGCGGCCCACCACGACGACATCCCGTCGACGACGGTGCGGCCGTCGTCGAGGGTGAGGCGGACGCCGTCCGCAGCGACGACCGCGAAGAGGGGATCGGCCCGGGGTGGTGCGTAGGGGTGCCAGAGGACCCGCTGGTCGCGGGCCGTCAGAGACTGGATGACAGCCCCTTCAGCGGCATCTTGAGGTCCTGCAGCATGTCGAGGTCCTCGGTCGCGGGACGGCCGAGCGTCGTGAGGTAGTTTCCGACGATGACGGCGTTGATGCCGCCGAGCATGCCGTCCTTCGCCAGGTCCCCGAGGGTGATCTCACGGCCGCCGGCGAAGCGCAGGATGGTGCGGGGCAGCGCCAGCCGGAAGGTCGCGATGGCCCGCAGCGCGTCGTTCGCGGCCATCACTGGCAGGTCCCCGAAGGGCGTCCCGGGGCGGGGGTTGAGGAAGTTCAGCGGTACCTCGTCGGGCTCCAGTGCGGCCAGCTGCGCAGCGAACTCCGCGCGCTGCTCGAGCGTCTCGCCCATGCCGAGGATGCCGCCGCAGCAGACCTCCATGCCGGCCGCGCGCACCATCGACAGCGTGTCGAAGCGCTCCTCCCAGGTGTGCGTCGTGACGACGTTCGGGAAGTGCGAGCGGGCGGTCTCGAGGTTGTGGTTGTAGCGGTGCACGCCGATCGCGGCGAGCTCGTCGACCTGCTCCTGCGTGAGCATGCCGAGGCTGCACGCGACCTGGATGTCGACGGCCTCGCGGATGGCCGTGACGCCCTCGCGCACCTGGGTCATCAGCCGCGCGTCCGGGCCCCTCACCGCAGCGACGATGCAGAACTCGGTCGCCCCGGTCGCGCGGGTCTCGACCGCAGCCTTGACCAGCGACGGGATGTCGAGCCACGCCGCCCGCACCGGCGACGGGAACAGCCCGGACTGCGAGCAGAAGTGGCAGTCCTCCGGGCAGCCGCCGGTCTTCAGGCTGATGATGCCCTCGACCTCGACCTCGGGCCCGCACCACGCCATCCTGACCTCGTGGGCGAGCTGCAGCAGCTCAGGCAGCCGGTCGTCCGGGAGCTGCAGGCACGCGAGCGCTTGGCTCTCGGTCAGCCCCACCCCGCGCTCGAGCACCTGCTCACGCGCGAGTTCCAACACATCCACCAGCAGCTCAGTCACGCCCCCCAGTCTGTCAGGCCCCACCCCCGTCGATGTGAAGGGATGGGGTCACCTCCATGGGTCAGGGGTCCCAGCGGGTGCGGAAGGCGCGGGGGTTCCAGCTGCCGCCGAGCTGGGGGCACAACGAGGCGCGGGCAACCTCGAGGAAGTCGGGCGCCGACGGCGCGCCCGCGGGAAGGGCGCCGAGCAGCGGCCGGGCGGCCAGCATCTCGAGGTCGCGCAGGTTCGAGCGCTCGGCCGGCCCGGGCGCGGTCGGCCACGACCCGATCACGAGCCCTTCGAGCAGCACGCCGCGGTGGGCCAGCGCCTCGAGCGTGAGGGCTGTGTGGTTCAGGGTCCCGAGCGCCGGATCGACCACGACGAGCACCCGCGCCCCGAGCGCCTTGGCCATGTCGGCGAGCGTGAGGCCGTCGTCGTCGTACCTGACCAGCAGCCCGCCAGCGCCCTCGACGAGCACGAGGTCCTCGGTGAGGCCCAGCAACAGGTCGTAGAGCCGCGCCGGGTCCAGTGGTGGTCGGCCGGACGCCCGCGCCGCGGCTGCCGGGGAGAGCGGGTCGGGATACCTGACCAGCTCGTGGCAGGCCACGGGTCCCGCGAGCCGCCCGACCTCAGCCAGGTCGCCAGGCTCGTCGTCGGCGACTCCGGTCTGCCCGGGCTTCACGACTGCCACGGAGCCGCGCTGGAGCCCGAGGGCGGCTAGCGCCGCGGTGACAACGGTCTTTCCGACGTCGGTGCTCGTGCCCGTGACGAACAGCACGCCAGCAGTCCCCTCCCAGCTCACCGCAGATGTTCAGCCCGGGTTTACCCGGGGCACAGAACCGCTGCCGAGAGTGGAGCGTCTCACCTGCACGACGAGACACTCCCCCCGACCCTGCAAGGAGGCACGCGATGACGGTCAGCTATGCGGACGAGACCGCCTTCCAGACGGCCGACCCCCGCCGTCGTACCAGCGACGAGATCGACTTCGGCGCCACCTGGCGGGCGGCGGGTTCGGATGACGCCTGGCGGCTGGCGTGGCTCCGCGAGACCGGTGAGCTGTACCTCTGCGAGTCCGGCGGCTACCCCGGCCCCAGCCAGCACGTGCGCGTGGTCGCGGTGATCCCCGCCGAGCACGATCTCGACCACCTGCTCGACGGCTGGCGTGACCACCGCCACGACGAGGACGGGCTCGCCTGGCTGCGGGCTCGCCTCAGCCCTCAGGCGGCCTGAGCGCCGATCGGACGACCGCAGCGGCTCGCGCGACCTCGGCGCTGGTGAGGTCTGCGCGGGCCGTCACGCGCAGGCAGGCCTCACCGACCGGCACGGACGGCGGCCGGAAGCAGCCGACGAGCACCCTCTCGGCGCGGCAGCGGTCGCGTGCCTCGGACGCGAGGAACGGGTCCCCGACGAGCAGCCGCACGACCGCCCCGGGCGTCGGCTCGACGTCGAGGGCCGCGGCCAGCGACGCACCGACCGCAGCCAGCAGGCCGATCCGCTCGTCGGTCACCAGGTCGAGGGCCGCCAGCGCGGCGCCCACGGATGCCGGTGCGAGTCCCGTGTCGAACACGAAGGACCGCGCGGTGTCCACCAGGTGGTCGCGCAGCGCCGCGGGACCCAGGACCGCGCCGCCCTGGGCGCCGAGTGCCTTCGACAGCGTGACCGTCCGGACGACGTCGGGCTCGCGGTCGAGGCCGAGCAGCGCGCAGGCACCTGCGCCCTGCGGTCCGAGCACCCCCAGGCCGTGCGCCTCGTCCACGACCAGAAGTGCCCCGTGTCGCCGTACGACATCGTGCAGCGCCACCAGCGGTGCCAGCGTGCCGTCGACGCTGAACACGGCATCGGTGACCACCACCGCCCGCCCGGCCCAGCCGGCGAGCGCGGTCTCGACCGCGGCGACGTCGCCGTGCGCGACGACCTGAACCGTGGCCCGGGACAGCCGGCAGGCGTCGATCAGCGAGGCGTGGTTGCCGCGGTCGCTCACGACGAGCGTGCCCGGGCCCGCGAGCGTCGTCACCGCACCGAGGTTGGCGAGGTAGCCGGAGGAGAAGACCAGGGCCGTCTCCGCCCCGCAGCGGGCCGCGAGCGCCTCCTCCAGCGCCAGGTGCAAGGAGGTCGTGCCGGTGACCAGACGGGAGCCCGTCGAGCCTGCCCCGAAGCGGCGCGCCGCCTCGACGGCGCCGTCGACCACGACGGGGTGCCGGGCCAGCCCGAGGTAGTCGTTGGAGGCCAGGTCGAGCAGCCCCTCCGTCGGGTCGAGCCGGCGTACGAGACCGCGGGCGCGCACCTTCGCCCGTGCCTCGTCGAGCCACTGCCAGGGATCGCCCACGCTGCAACCCTAGGCTTCCGGTCGTGTCCACCCTCGCGGAGCTGGTCCGGTCGCGTACCGAGCTGACCCCGCTCGACCTCGACCACCTGCAGCGGCTGGTCGCCGAGTGGCAGCTGCTGGCGGACCTCTCCTTCGCCGACCTCGTGCTCTGGGTGCGGACCACCGAGGGCCACTGGCTCGCCGCGGCCCACATGCGCCCGACGACGGGAGCGACGACCTACCCCGACGACGTGGTGGGCGAGGAGCCCGAGCAGGACCGCCGCCTCGACCTGGCCGCGAGTTCCGGTACGCGGGTCGAGGAGCACAGCCAGGTACGACGGGAAGCCGTCCCCGTCCGCCGCGGCGAGCGGGTCGTCGGCGTGCTGTCCCGCGACACGAACCTGGCCTCTGCCCGGGTGCCGTCTCAGCTGGAGCTCGCCTACCTGTCGAGCGCCGGGGAGCTCATGCAGATGGTGGGGGAGGGCACGTTCCCGTTCCCGGGGACGGACCCCGACCCCGAGCACTCGCCTCGCGTCGGCGACGGGCTGATGAGGCTGGACCGCACCGGCCACGTCGTCTACGCCTCACCGAACGCGCTCTCGGCCTACCGGCGCCTCGGGGTGACCGGGGACCTGCTGGGCGCGCACCTCGGTCACACCATCGCTCGGCTGTCCGCGGGGCCCGGACGGCTCGATGAGCCACGCGGCTCGGCGGCGCTGGCGGCCGCCCTGCGGTTCCGGGAGCCGCGGGAGTCGGAGGTGGAGGCGCGCTCGGCCGTCGTGTCGCTGCGGGCGCTGCCGCTCGTCCCGGGCGGCGAGCCCCGCGGCGCGCTGGTGCTGGTGCGGGACGTGACCGAGGTACGCCGCCGCGATCGGGCGATCATGGGCAAGGACGCGACCATCCGCGAGATCCACCATCGGGTGAAGAACAACCTGCAGACCGTCGCCGCGCTGCTGCGCATGCAGGCCCGCCGGATGACCGACCCGGCCGCACAGGCGGCCCTGCAGGAGTCGGTGCGCCGGGTGGGGAGCATCGCCGTCGTGCACGAGACCCTGTCGCTGGCCCTCGATGAGGAGGTCGACTTCGACGTCATCGCGGACAAGGTGCTGGCGATGTGCGCCGAGATCGCCGCGACAGGGGCGCCCGTGGTCGTCCGCCGGTCGGGGTCCTTCGGGATCCTGCCGGCGGAGGTGGCGACCCCCCTGGCCATGACGCTCACCGAGCTGGTGCAGAACGCGGTCGAGCACGCCTACCCGGACGGGCGATCGGGGGAGATCGACGTGCTGGTGACCCGGCACGAGGAGCGGCTGGACGTCGACGTGGTCGACGACGGTGCGGGCCTGCCGGAGGGGTTCGACCTGCAGACCAGCACGCGGTTGGGGCTGCAGATCGTGCGCACGCTGGTCGCCGGCGAGCTCGGCGGCTCGCTCGCGCTGGAGGCAGGGGAGCCCCGCGGCACCCGAGCGGTGCTCAGCGTGCCGCTGTCACCAGGCTCGGGGCGGGGCGCTTGAGGCCGATGCCGGGGTCCTCGCCGCCGGTCACGTTGCTGAACTTGAGGAAGAGCAGCACCACGGCGGCCGCCACGACGAGCAGGAGCAGCAACGAGATCACCCGATAGCGCCAGAGCGCAGCCCGCTTCGACGGCGGCTCGGTGGCGACCACCGGCGGATGGACCCAGGCCTCCTTGCCGGCTGCCCTGGGCATCGTCAGGCCGTTCGGAGGCGCGTGCTCCTGCGCTTCAGGGCTCGGCGCTCGTCTTCAGAGGTCCCACCCCAGACGCCAGCGTCCTGGCCGGTCTCGAGGGCCCAGGTCAGGCAGGGCTCCAGGGAGGGGCACCGACGGCAGACGGCCTTGGCCTCGTCCACCTGGGTCGCTGCCGGCCCTGTCGTGCCGATGGGGAAGAAGAGCTCGGGATCCTGCTCTCGGCAGAGCGCGCTGTGGCGCCAGTCCATGCGATCCAACTCCTCGGGCTCGCTGACCGCCCGGGGAGCGGGGCAGCGTCCGGCCCGACCTGGCCGGCCGGGCTCATGGGGTGCCTGATGGCTCAGGCATTGTGACGTGTGTGGGAGAGCTTGTGAAACCTTTCACGATCTTGCCGATCAGTCCACAGACCGGCTGCGTTGCGGGGGCGTCGTGCCCACCCGAACGCGGTTCTACACAATCATCCGTCCCGGGCGTCTGGCAAGGCTTCTGCAACGCTGTCGAGCCGACAGCTGTGTCGCCTTCGTCACGTCTGGGTCAAGAGATGACGATCTTGCAGCCGTGGGTGTGAGGGGCATCACCCCAGCGGGTGACAGCGGCGGCTCAGACGACGACCTGCAGGGCCCGGGGCACCCGCTTGAGGACCACGGACAACCGGTCACCGAGTTCGTCGCCGTCCAGCTGGAACGGCAGCGGGCCGTCTGCGGTGAGCGTGAACCCGGGAAGGTCGTGGAGGAGGACCACCCGCTTGCCGTGCGGGCCGCTGCGCAGGATCTGGGACAGGTGGCGCACCACGGCGAACGCCGGGGTCGAGGTGAGTCCGAACAGGTCCAGTCCGGTGTCGAACGACGCGTCCGGGCAGGGCCGCACCGGTCGGCTCCCGAGATAGGTCCAGGGGTCTGCGGCGCAGACCAGCGCCAGCGCGAGCCGGAGCGGCTCGGCCGCGCCGGGCAGGTCGAGGGTGAGCAGATGGCCGGGGCCGAACACGTGCTCTCGCACCGCCGAGCGGACGTACAGCCCCTGACTCGCGGCCCGGCCCTTGCCCCGGACCCGCTCTACCCGCCGTACCGCCCCGGCGTCGATGCCCAGGCCGGCGTTGAACGTGAAGTAGCGGTCGTCGGCCAGGCCCAGCCCGATGGTGCGCCGGCGGTCCTCGAGCAGCGCGTCGAGCAGCTGGCTGGTGGCCTCGATGGCGTTGTTGGGCATCCCCAGCGCGCGGGCGAAGACGTTGGTGCTGCCGGCCGGGACGACGGCCATCGCGGGCAGACCCGGCTGGGGGCCCTCGTGCAGCAGGCCGTTGACGACCTCGTTGACGGTGCCGTCGCCGCCGAGGGCGACCACGACGTCCAACCCGTCGGCGGTCGCCTGCGCCGCGAGCTCGGTCGCATGGCCGCGGTGAGTGGTCTCCGCGACGTCGAGCTTCACCTCGCTGGCGAGCGCGTGTGCGAGCACGTCGCGCGCTCGCGCCGTCGTGGTCGTGGCCTTCGGGTTGACCACAAGGAGCGCTCGCACCACCAAAGGCTAGCCTCGCCGCCGTGCCGCTGACCCGCAGACTCGCGCTCCTGCTCGCCGTCGAAGCGCTGGCCCTGGTCGGTGTGGGCGCGTGGTACGCCGTCGCGAGCCTCGGCGACCGCAGCGAGCGGCTGCCCGCCGAGCTGGGGGCCGGCGCGGCGGTGCTCACCGGTCTCGTCCTCCTGCTGCTCGCCCGGGGCACCGACCGCGGCCGCGGCTGGGCCCGTTCGCCCGCCGTGGTGCTGAACGTCTTCCCGTTCCCGCTGGCGCTGTCGATGCTGAACGCCGGCGTCTGGTGGGTTGCCGTCCCGCTGGTGGTCCTGGCCGGGAGCGTGCTCTACCTGTTTGCGACGCCCGAGCTCAGGGAGACGTTTCGGGAGCGCTGATTCAGTCCTCGGTGAGCAGGCCCTCGCGCAGCTGCGCGAGGGTGCGCGCCAGCAGCCGGGAGACGTGCATCTGGGAGATGCCGAGCTCCCCGGCGATCTGGGACTGGGTCATGCCACCGAAGAACCGCAGCATCAGGATCCGCTTCTCGCGGGCCGGGAGCCTCTCCAGCAGTGGCTTGAGGGACTCGCGGTACTCCACGCCCTCCAGCGCCTCGTCGACCATGCCGAGCGAGTCGGCGACCGCGGGGGAGTCGTCGTCCCCGCCGTCGGGGGCGTCGAGCGACACCGCGGAGTATGCGTTCGCCGACTCCAGGCCCTCGAGCACCTCCTCCTCGGACAGCCCGAGGTGGCCCGCGAGCTCGGCGACCGTGGGGGCGCGGCCGTTCTTCTGGGACAGCTCGCTCGTCGCCTTCGTGAGCGCGAGCTTCAGCTCCTGGAGGCGGCGCGGGACGCGGATGGCCCAGCCCTTGTCTCGGAAGTGCCGCTTGATCTCGCCGACGATGGTCGGGGTCGCATACGTGGAGAACTCCACGCCACGCTCGAGGTCGAAGCGGTCGACCGACTTGATGAGGCCGATGGTGGCGACCTGGACGAGGTCGTCGAGCATCTCGCCGCGGTTGCGGAACCGGCGGGCGAGGTATTCCACCAGGGGCAGGTGCAGCTCGACCAGCTGGTCGCGCAGCCGGGCCCGCTGCGCGTCGTCCTCGGGGAGCGCGTTGAGCTGGACGAACAGGGCGCGGGCGCGGGTGCGATCCGCCGCGAGGCGCTGGTTGCGACCGGACGTGAGCTCCTCGGTCGCGGCGGCCACGTCCGGGTCTGTGGCGTCGACCTCGACCTCGTCCGTGCTGGGGGGCGGGGGAGGCGTCGTCACCGGACCGGCGCCTGCAGGTCTGCGCGGGTCTTGCGGAGCGACAGGGTGACGACCTTCTCGCCGTCGACCGAGCTGTCGACCTCACCGGCGAGGGCGGTCAGGACCGTCCAGGCGAAGGTGTCGCGCGAGGGGAGGGCGCCGTCGACGGTGGGCACGCTGACGGCCACCGCCATCACGTCGCCACCGAGCTCGAAGCGGCAGGTCAGGTCGGCGCCCGCGACGGCCTGGGACAGCAGCATCGCGCAGGCCTCGTCGACCGCGATCCGGAGGTCCTCGATGTCGTCGATCGTGAAGTCGAGTCGGGACGCGAGTGACGCGGTCGCGGTGCGCAGCACCGACAGGTAGGCCCCCTGTGCCGGGAGCCTCAAGACCACCGTGTCGTCGCGGTCGGTCGCGGTCAACGTTCCCCCGTCTCGTCGTCGTGATCTTCGTCGGCAAACCTGCCCCTGAGGTGAGCGTCCTACACCTGTGATGTGGATCAAGCGCCGGGGTGACCTGAGAGGCTGCCGACGTGACTGATCCGGACGCCGCACCCCGCATGGCTGGCCCGCTGGCGATGGTTGCCGTCGGCGGCGTCGGCGGCAGCCTGACCCGCTACGGCCTGGTCGAGGCAGCTCCCCATCTGCTCACGACGCTCGCCATCAACGTGCTCGGCGCCTTCCTGCTGGGTTGCCTCGTGGCGCGGCGGCCGGCCGGGCACTGGTCCCGGCCGCTGCTCGGCACCGGGTTCCTGGGCGGGTTCACGACCATGTCGGCTTTGGCGGTGCAGACGGTGACGTCGTCGGCAGGTCCGGCGGTCGGCTACCTCGCGGCCTCGATGGTCCTCGGCGTCGCGGCTGCCGTCGTCGGGCTGCGGACGTGATCGCGCTGCTGGTCGCCCTGGGTGCGTCCGTCGGGGCCCCCTTGCGGTTCCTCGTCGCGCAGTGGCTGCCGGGGCCACGGGCGACGCTGCTCGTGAACGTGGCCGGCAGCGCGGTGCTCGGGCTGCTCGTGCACCCGTCGGCCTCCTCGTACGCCCTGGTGGGGACAGGCTTCTGCGGTGCGCTCACGACCTTCTCGGCCTTCGCGGTGGAGGCGGCGCAGACCCGCTCCTGGCGCTACGTCGCGACCACGATCGTCTTGTGCCTCGGCGCAGCGGCGCTCGGTCGCTACGTCGCCGGTTGATCGCCGGCGGCGTCGGCGAGCGCCGCGAGTGCGTCGCCGGCCACGCGCCACACGGTCCAGTCGTCCTCGGGACGAGCCCCCAGCGACCGGTAGAAGCCCTGGGCGGGTTCGTTCCAGTCGAGCACCCACCACTCGAAGCGGGTCCAGCCGCGCTCGACGCAGACCTGCGCGAGCCGGACGAGCAGTGCCCTGCCCAGCCCGGTGCCGCGGGCCTCGGGACGCACGAACAGGTCCTCGAGCCACAGCCCCGGCCTGCCGGTCCACGTGCTGAACGTGCGATACCACAGCGCGAAGCCGACGACCTCGCCGTCGAGCTCGGCGACGTGGCAGCTCGCGACCGGATCCGCCCCGAACAGGGCCGCGTGCAGGTCGGCCTCGGTCGCGTGGACGGCGTCCGGCTCCTTCTCGTAGTCGGCCAGCTCCTGCACGAGCTGCCGGATCACGGGGATGTCGGTGGGCACGGCTTCGCGGATCACAGGTTCCAGCCTCTCAGGGCCGGCCAATCGTGCTCCTTGCCCAGGATCCCGATGCCGCACGGCTCGAGGACCAGGTGCTGGGCGTCGACGGGCTCCAGCTCGAGGTAGATGGCGGTCAGGATCCGCAGGACGTGGCCGTGCGCGACGAGGCAGGTGTCGCCGTGCGTCGGGAGGCGGGCCAGCACCCGTCGCACCCGCTCGGCGACCTGCTCGAGGGTCTCGCCGAGGTCCGGGTCGTCCCAGACGCGCCAGGGCTTCTCGGCGCTCAGCTGCTCCGTGGTGAGTCCCTCGGCGTGGCCGTAGTCCCACTCCATGAGGTCGGGCTCGGGCTCGGGTGTGAGCCCAGCGAGCTCGGCGGTCCGCCAGGCCCGCTGCAGGGGACTAGCGAGGACGAGCGCCCAGTCACGCCGGAGGCGAGGCGCCAGGTCACGTGCCTGGGCCTCGCCCTGCTCCGTGAGTGGGATGTCTGTCCGGCCCGTGTGCTGCATGGTGCGCGACCACTCGGTCTCGCCGTGCCGGACCACCCACAACGACATGGCCGGACGTCAGGTCTTCTTGGTCTCCCAGAAGATGGCGTCGATCTTCGCGATCCCGTCGAGCAGCTTCTGGCCGTCGGCCGGGTCGTTGCTCTGCTTGCAAGCCGAGGCCTGCTTGATGGTGGTGTTGAACAGGGTGTGCAGGTCGGGGTACTTCTCGAAGTGCGGGGGCTTGAAGTAGTCGGTCCAGAGCACATCGAGGTGGTGCTTCACGAGCTCGGCGCGCTGTTCCTTGATGCCGATCGCGCGGGAGCGGAACGTCGGGTCCTCGTTGCCCTGGTACTTCTCCTGGACGGCCTTCACCGACTCGGCCTCGATGCGGGCCTGGGCGGGGTCGTAGACACCGCAGGGGAGGTCGCAGTGGGCGCTGACGACGGTGGTGGGCTTGAGGGAAGCCATGATGTGTCCTTCCGGATCGGGTGCTCTCCCGACCCTAGACCGAGGGGGATCGCGGGTGCGCATCGGGACCGTGCTCGTCCGCGGGCCCTCGATGGTGCCGGCGCTCCACGACGGCGACTGCCTGGTCGTGGTCCGCGGTGGACGGGTGCGCCCGGGCTCGGTGGTGGTGGCGCGGTTCCGCTCGCGACCCTCGCTGCTGGTCGTGAAGCGGGCGGTGCGTCCGGTGGACGGCGGGTGGGAGCTGGCGTCGGACAACCCCTTCGTCGACGGCCCGACGGGGGTCGCCGACGTCGAGGCCCGCGTCCTGCTCCGCTACTGGCCCCTGCGTCGAGGGGGTCCCTTCCGTCGTGCACCTGATCGGTTCGATGAGCGGGCTTCCTGAGCGTGCTGTCGGGCGCTGATGCCCGCAGGTCGTGCACGACAGAAGGGTGGGTCAGAGGACCTTGCCGAGGAAGGCCTTCGTGCGCGGGTGCTGAGGGTTGTCGATGACCTGCTTGGGGTCGCCCTGCTCGACGACGACGCCGTCGTCCATGAACACGACCGTGTCGCCGACGTCGCGCGCGAAGCCCATCTCGTGGGTGACCACCACCATCGTCATGCCGTCCTTGGCCAGGCCGCGCATGACGTCGAGGACCTCGCCGACGAGCTCGGGGTCGAGGGCGGAGGTCGGCTCGTCGAACAGCATCAGCTTCGGCTTCATCGCGAGCGCTCTGGCGATGGCGACGCGCTGCTGCTGGCCGCCGGAGAGCTGGGCGGGGTAGGCGTTGAGCTTGTCGGCCAGACCCACCCGTTCGAGCAGGGTGTGGCCGGAGGCGACGGCCTCGGCCTTGCTCTGCTTCAGCACCCGCACCGGTGCCTCGATGACGTTGCCGAGCGCCGTCATGTGCGGGAAGAGGTTGAAGCGCTGGAAGACCATGCCGATGTGCGCGCGCTTCGCCGCCGTCTCGTGCTCGCGCTGCTCGTACAGCCTGCCGCCCTGCTGGCGGTAGCCGACCAGCTCCCCGTCGACGTAGAGCCGTCCGCGGTTGATCTGCTCGAGGTGGTTGATGCAGCGCAGGAACGTCGACTTGCCCGAGCCTGAGGGGCCGAGCAGGCAGCACACCTCGCCGGGCTGTACGGCGAGGTCGATGCCCTTCAGCACCTCGAGCTTGCCGAAGCTCTTGCGCACTCCCTCTGCGAGGACCATCGGGGTCGTCATGTGCGTCCCGGACGGATGCCGCGCAGCACGCGTTGGAAGGGGGTGGCCGGGAGCTCGCGCTGGGCGCCCCGTGCAAAGCGGCGCTCGAGGTAGTACTGCCCGACGCTGAAGACGCTGGTCAGCACGAGGTACCAGATCGCGGCGACGAAGAGCATCGGGATCAGCTCGAGGTTCTGCCCGGCGAGGGTCTGGACGGTCCGTAGCACCTCTGTGAACTGTGCGGCGGTGGCCAGCGAGCTCGACTTGAGCATGTTGATGAACTCGTTGCCGGTCGGCGGGATGATGACGCGCATCGCCTGCGGCAGCACGATCCGGCGCAGCGTGAGCCCCTGTGTCATGCCGAGCGCCTGGGACGCCTCGGTCTGGCCGCTGTCGACCGAGCCGATGCCAGCGCGCACGATTTCCGCCATGTAGGCGCCCTCGTTGATGCCGAGCCCGAGCAGCGCAGCGAGGAACGGGGTGATGGTGGTGTTGGTGTCCGCGTGCCACAGACCCGGGATCGACAGAGTTGGGAAGATGGCGGCGAGGTTGTACCAGAGGATCAACTGCAGCAGCAGCGGCGTACCGCGGAAGAACCAGACGTAGAACCAGCCGACGCCGCCCATGACAGGGTTCTTCGACTGGCGCATGACCGCGGCCACCACTCCGAGGCCCACCCCCAGCAGCTGGGCGGCGACGCTGATCTCCAGGGTGTGCCAGACGCCTACGAGGACGACGTGGGAGAAGAGGTAGTCACCGGTGACGCCGTAGTGGATGTCCGCTTGGACGAAGGCGCGGACGAGCAGCGCGACGAGCGCCAGGACGCCGACAGCGCCGACCCAGCGCCCCCAGTGGCGAACCGGGATGGCGACGATCGGGTCGACGCCGGTCCCAGCTGCTCCGTCGGTCATGTGCCGGCGTTGACCGTCGCCGTCTTCAAGGCGCCCTGAGTGACGTTCCACTTCTGCAGGATCTTCGCGTAGGACCCGTCGTCGATGAGGGCCTGCACGGCCTTCTGGATCGCGTCGCGGAGCGCCGTGTCGGACTTGCGAACCCCGATGCCGTAGGGGCCGGCCTCCAGCTGCTGGCCGACGACCTCGAAGCTGCTCGCCTGCTTCTGGGCGGTGTAGGCGGCGACCGGGAAGTCGTTCATGTCTGCGACCGCCCGCCCCGACTTCACCTGCTGCAGCGCCTCCGGGTCGGTGTCGAACTTCAGCACGTTCAAGGGTTTGCCGGCTGTCTTGCACTTGGCCTGCTGGGCCGTCGCCACGTCATCTTGGGTGGTGCCGCGCTGGAGGGCGACCGTCTTGCCGCAGAAGTCGTCGAGGGTGTTGATGTTGGACGGGTTGCCCTTCTTGACGATGATCGAGGTGCCGGCGGAGAAGTAGTCGACGAAGTCGACCGTCGCCTGGCGCTTCTTGTTGTCGCTCATGGCGCTCATGATGACGTCGATGCGCTTGCTGGTGGTGAGCTGCGGGATGAGGCCGTCAAAGGTGCCGTTGACGAACTCGAGCTTGATGCCGAGCTTGTCGCCGATGGCCTTGGCGAGGTCCGGGTCGATGCCGGTCGCCGTCGTGCCGTCGGTGCCGACGAACTCGACCGGCGCGTAGTTCACGTCGGAGCCCACGACGAGCTTGCCCTTCGCCTTGATGTCCGCGGGGACCAGGCTCGCTAACGGCGCCGCCGTGCTCGAGGGACCGGCGACGGTGGGGTTGTCGCTGCCACTGCTGCCACAGGACGTCAGGACCAGAGGCACTACGGCGAGGAGCGGAAGGCTTCGGAGCAGTCGGGCACGCACGGGAGGACCTCCAGGTCGCGGGTCGTGATCGCGCGCATGGTTGCACGCCCTTGGCCCAGAAAGGCATCTGTCAGATTCCTGAAACACCCACTGGCGTCCTGCTGTGCGTCGCCGAACGCGGCTGTGACACGATGGACGCACCGGGCAATCCCCGACCGTTCCGCGCGCTCCACCCGCTGTCGCGCCTTCCCTGACAGCTGCCTTGGAGCACGTGTGACTGCCTTCCTGGAGGACCAACCTGTCGTGAGCACCGAGTCCCGCGACGACGATCCTGCCTTCGCCCTCCACCGCGGGGGCAAGATCGAGATCTCGCTCTCGGTCCCGCTCGAGACCCGCGACGACCTCTCGCTCGCCTACACGCCGGGCGTCGCCCGGGTCTGTACGGCCATTGCCGAGGAGCCCGACCTCATCTACGACTACACGTGGATGTCCCGGACGGTCGCCGTGGTCACCGACGGCACCGCGGTGCTCGGGCTCGGGGACATCGGGGCCAAGGCGGCGCTGCCCGTCATGGAGGGCAAGGCGATGCTGTTCAAGCACTTCGGCGGCGTCGACGCCGTGCCGATCTGCCTGGACGTGACCGACACCGACGAGCTGATCGAGACGGTCGTCCGCCTCGCGCCGGCCTTCGGTGGGATCAACCTCGAGGACATCAGCGCTCCGCGCTGCTTCGAGGTGGAGCGCCGGGTGCAGGAGCGGCTCGACATCCCGGTCTTCCACGACGACCAGCACGGCACCGCGATCGTGACGCTGGCCGCGCTCCGCAACGCCGCAAAGGTGACCGGCCGAACCCTCGCCGACCTGCGCGTCGTCGTGTCGGGTGCGGGTGCTGCCGGCATCGCGGTGTCGAAGATGATCCTCGAGGCCGGCATCGGCGACCTGGCCATCGCGGACAGCAAGGGGATCGTCCACCTCGACCGCACCGACCTGAACGACGAGAAGCGGATGTTCGCCGGCATCAGCAACAAGGCGGCGTTCACCGGGTCGTTCAACGACGCGCTCGCGGGGGCGGACGTCCTCATCGGCCTGTCCGCCGGGAAGGTCCCGTTCGAGGCCGTGCAGTCGATGGCTCCGGACAGCATCGTCTTCGCGATGGCCAACCCCGACCCGGAGGTGCACCCGGACGACGCGCGCCGGGCCGGTGCCCGCGTCATCGCGACGGGCCGATCCGACTTCCCGAACCAGATCAACAACGTGCTCGCCTTCCCCGGCGTCTTCCGCGGCGCCATGGAGGTGCGGGCCCGCTGCGTCACCGAGGGCATGAAGCAGGCCGCGGCCGTCGCCCTCGCGGACGTCATCGCCGACGAGCTGTCCGAGGACTGCGTCATCCCGTCCTGCTTCGACCCGCGGGTGGCTCCGGCCGTCGCCGCCGCGGTGGCCGACGCCGCTCGTCGCGACGGGGTCGCCCGGCTCTGAACGGCCCCGGGGCCTCCCCGTAGGGTCGGCGACATGCTTGCTGTCACGTGCACCTCGCAATCCGTCGACGACCCCCTGTCGGGCCTGACCGTCGGCGAGCGGCCGGACCCGGACGTCCCCGAAGGCTGGGTCCGGGTCACCGTCAAGGCGGCTGCCCTCAACCACCACGACCTGTGGTCCCTGAAGGGCGTGGGGCTGTCGGCTGACCTGCTGCCGATGACCCTCGGCTGCGATGCAGCGGGCGTCCTCGACGACGGCACCGAGGTGGTCGTGCACGCGGTGATCTCCTCGGCAGGGTGGAGCGGTGACGAGACGCTCGACCCGAAGCGGACGCTGCTGTCCGAGAAGCACCAGGGCACGCTCGCCGAGGTCGTCGTCGTCCCTGCGCGCAACGTGGTGCCGAAGCCCCCCGAGCTCTCGTGGGACGAGGCCGCCTGCCTCCCGACGGCCTGGCTCACCGCCTACCGGATGCTGTTCACGAACGCCGGCCTGCGCCCAGGCCAGACGGTGCTGGTCCAAGGTGCCGGCGGCGGCGTGGCGACAGCGGCCATCGCACTGGCCCGGCACGCCGGCTATCGGGTGTGGGCGACCAGCCGGGACGAGACCAAGCGCAAGCAGGCCCTCGAGCTCGGTGCCCACGACGCCTTCGAGACCGGTGCTCGGCTGCCGGAACGCGTCGACGCCGTGCTCGAGACGGTGGGCAAGGCGACGTGGTCGCACTCGATGAAGGCGCTGCGTCCGGGCGGGACACTCGTCGTGTCCGGGGCGACGACCGGGGCCGACCCGAGCGCCGACCTGAACAGGTTGTTCTTCCTGCAGCTCAAGGTCCTCGGTTCGACGATGGGCACGCGGGCGGAGCTGGCTGACCTGCTTGCCTTCTGCGTCTCGACCGGTCTCCGGCCGGTCATCAGCGACGTGCGGCCGCTCGCCGACGCCGCCGCGAGCTTCGCCAAGCTGGCCGAGGGCGACGTGTTCGGAAAGCTGGTCCTGACCGCCTGATGGTGCTTCCGGTCCACGACGACAACCCGACCCGGCGACCGGGGTATGTCACCTGGTTGCTGATCGGCATCAATGTCGTGGTCTTCCTGCTCAGCCCGCTCGCGCAGCATCTCGTCGGGAGCACCCCGCTCGCCCAGGTCTGCCAGACCCAGGCGTACTTCGACCGCTACGCCGCCGTCCCTGATGAGCTCGTGCACAACCGGCAGGAGCCGACGGCGGCGACCGGCGACGTCGGGCACGCGGGAGCCCGGGTCGGCTGCGTCGCCCAGCACCCACCGAGCTTCCACAAGACACCTGCGCTCTCGGTGCTGACGGCGATGTTCCTCCACGGCTCATGGCTGCACCTGCTCGGCAACATGCTGTTCCTCTGGGTCTTCGGCAACAACGTCGAGGACCGTCTCGGCAGGCTGCGGTACATCGGCTTCTACCTGCTGTGCGGGTATGCCGCGACGTACGGGTTCGCGTTGGTGCAGCCGTCATCGACCCAGCCGCTGGTCGGTGCCTCCGGCGCCATCGCGGGTGTGCTCGGCGCCTACTTCGTGCTCTTCCCGCGCGCCAAGGTGCTCTCGCTGCTGACGTTCTTGTTCTTCCTGCCGGTCCGGCTGCCCGCCTGGCTGGTGCTCGGTAGCTGGTTCGTCCTGCAGTACCTCAGCCTGCGTGCCAACCAGGCCGGCAGCGGGTCAGGGGTCGCCTACCTGGCCCATGTCATCGGCTTCGTCCTCGGGGCCGCGATCTGCTGGCAGCTCAGGGGACAGCGGCAGCGGCGCGCCTGACCGCGGCGACCGACTCCTCGACGTCGCGCTCGTCGGTCGACCAGTTGCTCACGGAGACCCGCAGGACCGCCTGGCCGCGCCACACCGACCCCGACATCCAGGTCCGGCCCTCCTTGAGCAGGGCGGCGATGACGGCGCGGGTCCGTGCGTCGTCGCCGAAGGAGACCGAGACCTGGGTGAAGACGACGTCGTTGTGCACCGTCGCACCCGGCACGTCGGCGATCCCGTCCGCGAGCTGCCTGGCCCGCAGGACGAGCCGGTCGACCAGCTCGCCGATCCCTTGTCTACCAAGGGATCTCAGCGCCGCCCAGACCGGGACGCCGCGGCCGCGGCGGGAGAGCTCAGGCACCTTCTCGAACGCGTCTCCCGCGCTGTCGTGGATGAGATAGCTGGCGTGCAGGCCCATCGCCCCGCGCACGGCCGCTCGGTCGGCGACGATCGCGATGCCCGCGTCGTAGGGCACGTTGAGGGTCTTGTGCGCGTCGGTCGCCCACGAGTCCGCCTGCGCCAGGCCCGGCACCAGGCTGCGCAGGGTCGGGGACGCCGCGGCCCACAGCCCGAAGGCACCGTCGACGTGCACCCACGCGCCGGACCGGTGGGCGATCTCGACGCACGCGGCAACCGGGTCGAACGCACCCGAGTGGATGTTGCCGGCTTGCAGGCACACGATGGCCGGCCCCTCCTGCAGGGTCTCCGCCAGTGCGGTGGGCAGGACCCGACCCTCATCGTCGACGGCGAGGACCGTCGGGGCGCCCAGTCCGAGGTACCGCAGCGCCAGGTCCACCGTCTCGTGCCGTTCGGCGCCGACCAGGACCTGGAGGGGCGGTGCCCCGTTGAGCCCGTCGCGGTCGAGATCCCAGCCGGCCCTCGCCAGCGCCGCCTGCCGAGCTGCTGCGAGACAGGTGAAGTTTGCCATCGTCGCCCCGGTGACGAAGCCGACGTCGGCCGTGGCCGGCAGGCCGAGCAGGTCGAGCAGCCACTCCGCTGCCACCTGCTCGCAGGCGGCGACGCCCGGGCTGGTCGCCGTCAGCCCGGCGTTCTGGTCCCACGCGCTCACCAGCCAGTCGGCCGCCAGTGCGGCGGGCAGCGTCCCGCCGATGACCCATCCGAAGAACCGGCCCGACGGGATGGCCATCAGCCCGGCCTCCGCCTTGGTGGCCAGCAGGTCGATGACCGCCGCGGGATCGGTCGCGGTGTCGGGAAGCGGACCGCCCAGCAACGGCAGCAGGTCCTCGACCGTCGCGCTCGGTGGTACCGCTCGGGTCGACTGCGAGTCGAGCCAGCGCAGAGCGTGGTCGTGGGCGGCCTGAAGGGCCGGGGCGAACGCGTCCGGGCGGGCTGTCATGCCCTCCAGTCTTGCCCTCAGCCGAAGCTGACGGAAGCCGTCGGCACGACGCCGACCTCACGCCCGGGAGCAGTGGTGTTCTCCCAGGAGAAGTTGGTGAACGCGATGGCGGTCTCCGCGGTCGGGCCGCCCCACTGGCTGAGGTCCTCCGTGGTGTGGGCGTCGTTGACGAGCAGGGTGTCGTAGCCGCGGGCGACAGCACCGTGCAGTGTCAAGCGGATGCAGGCGTCGGACTGCGCACCCGCGACGACGAGCTTGCCGATGCCGCGGTCGGCGAGCACCTGCTCGAGGTCGGTCTCCTCGAAGGAGTCGCCCCACCTCTTGTGCACCACCGGGTCGCCGTCCGGGATCACGAGCTCAGGGACGTACTCCCACTGCGGGCTGCCCGTCGGGAGCTCGTCGCTGGTGTGCTGGACCCAGACGACGCAGACGTCGGCGGCGCGGGCCTTGTCGACGAGGGTCGCGATGTTGGCGACGACGCCGTCGCGGTCGACGGCCTGCGCCACGACGCCGACCTGCACGTCGACGACCAGCAGTGCGGTGTCAGGACGATCGGTCAGCGTGGTCATTGGCTCACGCTAGGACCGAAAACGACGCAACGTCACTCGTCGTCGTCGAGCCGCGCGAGCCAGGTGGCGACCCGCTCGATCGGCACCTCGAACTCCGGGTGCTCGTCCACGAACTCCTTCAGCCGCTCAGCGAGCCAGGCCAACGTGACCTCCTCCTCGCCGCGCCGCTGGGCGAGCTCCTCGAGGCCTCGGTCGGTGAAGTACATCCCTAGCGTGCGAAGACGGCGTCGATGAGCGCCGTCTGCTCCGCCTCATGCACCTTGGACGAACCTGCGGCGGGGGAGGCCGCCGAGCGACGCGAGACGCGACGCAGCCGGACGTCCGCCGGGAGCTGCTCGGGCAGCGACAGCGCGATGTGACTCCAGGCGCCCTGGTTGGCCGGCTCCTCCTGCGCCCACACGACGTCGGTCGCGCTGGGGTAGGCGGCGAGCACCTCGCGGATCTGGGCTCCCGGCAGCGGGTAGAGCTGCTCGACGCGGATGAGCGCGACGCTGGTGTCCTCGGCCTTCCGGCGGGCGGCGGCGAGGTCGTAGTAGACCTTGCCGCTGCACAGGACGACCCGCGTGACTCCGGACGGCGCGGGCGCCTCCGGGTCGATGAGCACCGGCTGCCAGTGGCCGCTCGTGAAGTCTGCCGGCCCGGAGGCCGCGGCCTTGAGGCGCAGCATCGACTTCGGGGTGACCACCACGAGCGGGCGCTTCACCTCGGCGAGGGCCTGCGCGCGCAACAGGTGGAAGTGCTGCGCAGGGGTGGTCGGGTAGGCGACCGTCATGTTGTCCTCGGCGCACAGCTGGAGGAAGCGCTCGATGCGCGTCGAGGAGTGGTCGGGACCCTGCCCCTCGTAGCCGTGCGGGAGCAGCAGCGTCACGGACGACTTCTGGCCCCACTTGGCCTCACCCGAGCTGATGAACTCGTCGATGATCGTCATGGCGCCGTTGACGAAGTCGCCGAACTGCGCCTCCCAGAGCACGAGCGCTTCGGGTCGCTCGGCCGAGTAGCCGTACTCGAACCCGACGCAGGCGTACTCGCTCAGCAGTGAGTCGTAGACGTAGAAGGTGCCCTGGTCCTCGTCGAGGTAGCGCAATGGCGTGTGCTCGGCGCCGGTGTTGCGGTCGATGAGCGTCGCGTGCCGCTGCACGAAGGTGCCGCGCCGGGTGTCCTGTCCGGCCAGCCGGACGGGCCGGCCCTCGAGCAGCAACGAGCCGAACGCCAGGATCTCGCCGAAGCCCCAGTCGATGCCACCGTCGCGGACCATCGCCGCCCGGCGCTCCATGAGCGGTGCGAGCTTGGGGTGGGGCGTGAAGCCCTCGGGCAGCGTGACGTGCGCCTTGCCGATGATGTCGAGGACGTCCTGCTCGACAGCGGTCGGGATCTGGGACAGGTCGAGGGCCTTGACCATCGGCGGCTCCGCGGCGGTCGACGTCGACGCGTCGCGGGTCTCCGCGAAGACGCGCTCGAGCTGCGCCTGGTAGTCCTTGAGGGCCTCGTCCGCCTCCTCGATCGTGATGTCACCACGACCGACGAGCTGCTCGGTGTAGGTCTTGCGGACCGAGCGCTTGCGGTCGATGACGTCATACATCAGCGGCTGCGTCATCGACGGGTCGTCACCCTCGTTGTGACCGCGACGGCGGTAGCAGACCAGGTCGATGACGACGTCCTTCTTGAACGCCTGGCGGAACTCGAAGGCGAGCTGCGCGACCCGCACGCACGCCTCCGGGTCGTCGCCGTTGACGTGGAAGATCGGCGCCTGGACGGTCCGGGCCACATCGGTGGAGTACGTCGACGAGCGGCTGTACTCCGGCGCGGTGGTGAACCCGACCTGGTTGTTGATGACGACGTGGGCTGTGCCGCCGGTGCGGTAGCCACGCAGCTGGCCCATCTGCAGCGTCTCCGCCACGACGCCCTGGCCCGCGAAGGCCGCGTCCCCGTGGATGAGCAGCGGCAGGACCGTGAAGCCGGCCTCGCCCTTGTCGATGACGTCCTGCTTGGCGCGGACGATGCCTTCGAGGACCGGGTCGACGGCCTCGAGGTGCGACGGGTTGGAGCACAGCGACACCTTGGTGGTCGAGCCGTCGTTCGCGGTGAAGGTGCCCTCGGCGCCGAGGTGGTACTTCACGTCGCCCGACCCCTGGACCGTGCGCGGGTCGATGTTGCCCTCGAACTCGCGGAAGATCTGGCCGTAGGACTTCCCCACGATGTTCGCGAGGACGTTGAGGCGCCCGCGGTGCGCCATGCCGATGACGACCTCGTCGAGCCCTGCCTTGGCGGATCCCTGCAGGAAGGCATCCAGGATCGGGATGACCGACTCGCCACCCTCGAGGCTGAAGCGCTTCTGGCCGACGAACTTGGTCTGCAGGAAGGACTCGAACGCCTCCGCGGCGTTGAGCCGCTTGAGGACGTGCAGCTGCAGGTCGCGGTCGGGTGCCTCGGCCTTCTTCTCCACGCGCTCCTGGATCCAGCGGCGCTGAGCCGGGTCCTGGATGTGCATGTACTCGATGCCGACGTTGCGGCAGTAGGAGTCGCGCAGCACCCCGAGGATCTCGCGCAGCTTCATGACGCGCTGACCGGCGAAGCCGTCGACCGGGAAGACCCGGTCGAGGTCCCACAGCGTCAGGCCGTGCTTGATGACGTCGAGGTCAGGGTGGGTGCGGACCTTGAAGTTCAGCGGGTCCGTGTCCGCCATCAGGTGGCCGCGCACCCGGTAGGAGTGGATGAGCTCCATGACCCGGGTGCCCTTGTCGAGGTCGCCCTCATGGGACGCCGAGACGTCGGGCACCCAGCGGACCGGCTCGTAGGGGATGTGCAGGGCGGCGAAGACCTCGTCGTAGAAGCCGTCCTCGCCCAGCAGCAGCTGGTGCATGCGGCGCAGGAACTCGCCGGACTGGGCGCCCTGGATGATGCGGTGGTCGTACGTCGAGGTCAGGGTGATGATCTTGCTGATGGCGGCCTGGCTGATCGTCTCCTCGGAGGCGCCCTGCCACTCGGCGGGGTACTCCATGGCGCCGACGCCGATGATCGTCCCCTGGCCCTGCATGAGGCGGGGTACCGAGTGGACGGTCCCGATGCCGCCGGGGTTGGTGAGGCTGATCGTGGACCCCTGGAAGTCCTCGGTCGTCAGCTTGCCCACGCGTGCCCGCCGGACGATGTCCTCGTAGCTGCTGAGGAACTCCGCGAAGTCGAGGGTGTCGGCGCCCTTGATGGCGGCCACGACGAGCGAGCGGGTGCCGTTGGCGTTCTGCAGGTCGATCGCCAGGCCCAGCCCGACGTTCGGGGGGGTGACGACGTTGGGCTTGCCGTCGACCTCCTGGAAGCTCAGGTTCATCGCCGGCACGTCAGCGAGAGCCTTCACCAGCGCATAGCCGATGAGGTGCGTGAAGCTGACCTTGCCGCCGCGGGACCGGCGCAGGTGGTTGTTGATCACGGTGCGGTTGTCGGCGAGCAGCTTCGCCGGCACGGCCCGCACGCTGGTGGCCGTCGGGACCTCGAGCGAGGCCTCCATGTTGGCCACGACGCGGGCGGCGGCGCCCTTGAGCGGGGCGCGCGTCGGCTCGACGACAGCCGGCTTCTCGGCAGCCGGCTCGGCGGGCTTCTCCGCCGGCCTGGGTACGGCGGGTGCGGCCGGTGCGGCGGGCGCGGCAGGTGGCGGCGTTGCTGCGACGGGCTCTGCCACGGGCTCGGGGACGGGGGCGGCGGCGCCGTTGCTGCCGTTGCCCTCGGTCGGGTGGTAGTCGGCGAGGAAGGCCCGCCAGGTCTCCGGGACGCTCTGAGGGTCCTTCTGGAAGTCCTCGTAGAGCTCCTGGATGTACCACTCGTTGGCCCCGAAGTCGGGGTTGCTGCTGTCGTGCTGTCCGGTCTGCGTCGACACGCTGAGAACGCCGCCTTGTGGAGAAGTCAAATGGCTGGCTGCCGAAAGCCAAGGCTACTCGCGTGGGCCGCCTGGCTGTGCACGACCCGAGCGTGGCGTGCGCCCCGACCCTGCCAGACTGGGGCGGTGCGACGACTCCCAGCGGTCCTCGCGGCGACTGCCGCGCTCGTGGCCGCCTGCAGCAGCGGCAAGGCCCCGAGTGCCACCCCGACGAGTGCCGGGCCCGGCGCCACTCCGACCAGCAGCTCCTCGAGCCCGGCATCGCCGGGCCACTCGCCGTCCAGTCCGGCGGCGCCGGCGCTGTCGTGGTCGTCGTGCGGTGGCGGTTTCCAGTGCGCCACGCTGACCGTGCAGCTCGACCCGACGAAGCCGTCGCTCGGCACCGTGGGCATCGCCGTCACCCGTCACAAGGCGACCGGCAGCCGGATCGGCTCGCTGCTCATCAACCCCGGTGGTCCGGGCGCGTCCGCGGTGGGATTCCTGAAGGACACCTATACGTCGTACCCCTCGACCCTGCGTCAGCACTTCGACCTGGCCGCGTTCGACCCCAGGGGCGTCGGGCTGACGGCCCCGGTGCGCTGCCTGTCGACGACGCAGCTCGACGCGTACTTCCACCTGGACCCGGTGCCCGACACCGCTGCGGAGCGCAGCGCGCTGGACGCAGGCAACAGCAAGCTCACGGCCGGCTGTGAGGCCCGCTCGGGGCGGGTCCTGCCGTATGTGTCGACCCGGATCGTGGCGCAGGACATGGACCGGGTCCGGGCGGCGCTCGGCGACGAGAAGCTGACCTACCTCGGCTACTCCTACGGCACGGCCATCGGCGCGTCCTACCTCGACCAGTTCCCGACCCACGTGCGGGCGATGGTCCTTGACGGGGCGCTCGACCCGACCTCGACGTGGGACCAGCTGCTCGCGGGTCAGAGCCAGGGCTTCGACGTCGCCCTCAACGCCTTCCTGGCGAACTGCCAGCAGACCGGCTGCGCGTTCCGGAAGTCCGTCTCCGGCGATCTCACCAAGGCCTACGACGCCCTGGCCGCCAAGGTCGAGAGCCAGCCCCTGCCCGGGGACGGCAGCCGGACGGTCGGCCCGGACGAGTTCACGCTCGGGGTCGGCGCTGGTCTCTACAGCCGCAACAACGGCTGGCCCGCGATCGCGCAGGCCCTCGCGGACGCCGAGCACGGCAAGGGTCGCTACCTGCTGGCCCTCAACGACAGCTACCTCGAGCGGGGACCTAGCGGCTACGCCAACGTCGACGAGGCCAACTTCGCGGTCAACTGCATCGACCGGCCATGGCCCCGCACCGACGCGCCCTACTACGCGCTCGCTGCAAAGGTCGGCAAGACCTATCCCCGCTTCGGTCCCGCGATCGCCCTTTCCGGGCTGGGCTGCGCGACATGGCCGGTGCCCTCCGTGGGTAGACCCCACCGCGTGACCGCCGCCGCGAGCCCCCCGATCGTCGTGATCGGGACGACGCGGGACCCAGCGACGCCGTACATGTGGGCGCAGTCACTCGCCCGGCAGCTCGCGCACGGCATCCTCCTGACCCATGAGGGCGACGGCCACACGGTGTTCCGCAACGGGGCCCCCAACTGCATCCTCCGGCCGGTCGACGACTACTTCGTCTCGTTGAAGGTCCCGACGGCTGCCACCTGCTGAACTGCCAGGTGACTCTCAGGCCGCTCTGGGCCGTTGTTCACCTGCGAACGACACGATCGGGCTCCAGCCCGGACGATTCGCTGTCGAAGGAGATGCGTGACCGCACGCCACGGCATCGAGATGCCACCCCTGCGCTCGATGGTCGGACGCATCAGCGGGCAGGTCGTCGAGGCGACCCTGATCCCCGCCGCGATCTTCTGGGGGATGCTGCACCTCACCGGGCTGGTGTCAGCGCTGTTCGCCGGCCTGGCGTGGTGCTACCTGATGATCGCCCGTCGCTGGGTGAAGGGCGGGGCGTTGCCTGCCGTCCTCCTGGTGGCTGCGCTGCTGTTCACGACCCGCACCGGCGTCGCCCTCGCGTTCCACTCGACGTTCGTCTACCTGCTGACGCCGACCATCAACGCGTTCGTCCTGGCTGTCGCCTTCGTCGGGTCTGCCGTCGTCGGCCGTCCGCTGACCGCCCGCTTTGCGCGGGACTTCGTCGGCTTGCCGACCCACGTCACGGCGCTGGTCAAGGTGCACCGAGCGCTGCGCAACCTCTGCGTCGTGTGGGCTGTCGTCAACGTCGTCAACGGCTGGGTGGCCCTGCAGCTGCTCGTCGCCAACCACTACGACGCGGTGATGCTCGCCCGCTCGGTCCTCACGCCGGCTCTCACGTCTGTCGCGGTGCTCTGCTGCGTGCTGATGGGCCGCCGCGCGCTCCGCCAGGAGGGCATCCACCTGCACCTCCGCTGGCGCGACCCCGCTACCTGAGCTCAGGAAGGGCGGTCGGCGAGGCGCACCACGAAGGCCAGGCCGGACCAGGTGGTGTCGATGGCGCACACCTTCACGTCCACACGCCCGTGGGTCAGTCCGTGGTCGCGCACGACGTGCTCGTCGAGGTCGGTCGGCACGCCGCTGGCCCGCTTCGGCCAGGCGACCCACAGCCGCCCAGCGGGCGTCACCTTCGGATGGACGGCTGCCCAGCGCTTCGCCAGCCGGGTCGCGTCGGTCGTGAACAGCACAGCCACGTCGTACGAGGAGACGGCCCGGGTCGACAGCGTCGCCCCCTCCGGGAGCGCCCCCAGGTCGAAGCCCGCTGGGGCGCCGTCGAGCAGCACCCGTGACCCGGGCTTGATGCCGAGCTTCTGGGGGAGCGGTGTGCCCGAGTATCCGGTCGTCACCAGCCGCAGACTAGGCAACCTCGTGCAGGGCGGGCTGTGAACGCCGGTTAGCATCTCGGCCATGCAGCGCTTCCTCTACGAGTCCGAGCACGACGCCTTCCGCGCGAGCGTCCGCACGTTCTGCGAGAAGCAGATCGCGCCCTTCCACGCTCAGTGGGAGAAGGACGGGATCGTGCCGCGCGAGCTGTGGATCGAGGCCGGCAAGCAGGGCTTCCTCGGCACCGACGTGCCGGAGGAGCTCGGCGGCGGTGGCGTGAAGGACTTCCGCTACAACAGCGTCGTCGGCGAGGAGGTCACCCGCGTCGGTGGCTCCGGCGTCGGGTTCACCCTCCACAACGACGTCGTGGCGCCCTACCTGCTCAAGCTCGGTACGGACGAGCAGAAGCAGCGCTGGCTGCCCGGGTTCTGCAGCGGTGAGCTCATCACCGCGATCGCGATGACAGAGCCCGGTACAGGCTCGGACCTGCAGGGCATCAAGGCCACCGCCAGGAAGGACGGTGACGACTGGGTCCTGAACGGCAGCAAGACCTTCATCACCAACGGCATCAACGCCGACCTGGTGATCGTCGTCGCCCAGACCGACCCGGAGGCGGGCGCCCGCGGGTTCAGCCTGCTGATGGTCGAGCGCGGCATGGTGGGCTTCGAACGGGGACGCAACCTCGACAAGGTGGGGATGAAGGCGCAGGACACCGCCGAGCTGTTCTTCGACAACGTGCGGCTCCCCGCGACCAATCTGCTCGGGACCGAGGGCCAGGGCTTCCTCCACCTGATGGACTGCCTGCCGCAGGAGCGGCTCTCGATCGCCGTCGTCGCGGTCGCCGCGTCGCGCAAGGTGCTCGACCTGACGGTCGCCTACTGCAAGGAGCGCCGGGCGTTCGGCAAGCCGATCGGGTCCTTCCAGCACTCGCGCTTCGTGCTCGCCGAGCTCGAGACCGAGGTCTGCATCGCCGAGCAGTTCCTGGACCGCTGCATCGCCGAGCACAACGCCGGGCGGTTCGAGGTCAAGGACGCCGCGATGGCGAAGTGGTGGACGACCGAGCTGCAGAAGAAGGTCGTCGACGCGTGCGTGCAGCTGCACGGCGGCTACGGCTACATGCTGGAGTACCCCGTGGCCAAGGCCTTCCTCGACTCGCGCGTGCAGACGATCTATGGCGGCACGACCGAGATCATGAAGGAGATCATCGGCCGGTCGCTCGGTGTCTGACGTCGGGAGCTACGAGCAGCAGCTCCGGGCCGGGACCGTCGAGCGACTGCCCGGGTCACTGCCGCCGCACTACCCGTCCTGCTTCGGCTGCGGCCCGGAGTCGGAGTGCGGGCTGCACCTGGCCACCCGCCTCGAGGGCGATGAGCTGCGGGCCACCTACACGTTTTCTGACAAGCACGCCGGCGCCCCAGGCATCGCCCACGGCGGCACCGTTGCCGCGCTCGTCGACGACCTGTGCGGGTTCTCCTTGTTCATCATCCGCAAGGCGGCGGTCACCAGGAAGCTCGAGGTCGAGTACCTCAAGCCGGTGCTGGTGGGCGTTCCGTACGACGTCGTCGGACGGGTCCAGCGCGTCGAGGGGCGCAAGGTCTTCGTCAGCGCCGAGGGCACGGGACCGGACGGCACCCTGACGTTTCGGGGGTCCGCGTTGTTCATCGTGGTGGAGCTCAGCCACTTCGACCAGGGCGCCCACTCCGGCGACGACCAGCCACCCGTCGCCTTCTGACCGCTGTACTGTTCCGATCGGTACTATGCCGATCGGTATAGTACTTTCGGCTCATGGCACTCCGCGGCAACCCCTTCCACTACGGCACCCCGGTGACGGGGGCCCAGTTCGCGGGCCGCACCGAGGAGCTCCGGGCGCTCGCCTCGCGCATGCGCGACGGCATCAACGTCGTCGTCGCGTCTCCCCGGCGCTATGGCAAGACCTCGCTGATCACCAAGGCCGCTGCGGAGCTGGAGCGCCACGGTGCGGCCGTCGTCCAGGTCAACGTGCTGCGGTGCCGTGACCTCCCGACCTTCGCAGCGCAGCTGCTGACGCACGCCTACCACGCCAAGCACGGGGCCTGGCACCGGTTCAAGCACGGGGTCCCCGAGTTCGTACGCCGTTTCCGGATCACGCCGGGCATCGGCTTCGACGCTTCCGGGATGCCGCGCTTCACCTTCGCCCCGACCATGACCGCCGCCGATGCGGATGCGGTCATCGCCGACGTCTACGCGCTGCTCGCCGAGCTCTCGGCGAAGGGCCCAGCGGTGCTCGTCCTCGACGAGTTCCAGGCCGTCACCGACCTCGGTGAGCACCTCCCGGGGCTCCTCAAGGCGCTCGCCGACGAGCATCCGACCGTGTCCCTCGTGGTGGCCGGGTCGAAGAAGCACCTCATGGAGCGGCTGGTCACGACCCGGGACGCACCGCTGTTCGGCATGGCAGAGCACCTCGCCCTCGACGTGCTGCCCACCGAGGTGATGACGAGCTTCCTGGTACGCCGATCCCGCGCGGGCGGCAAGGAGCTGCCCCGGCCCGTGGCCGACCTGCTGGTGGCCCTCGCAGGGCCGGTGCCCAACGACGTGCAGCACCTGGCGTACGAGGTGTTCGACGTCGCGGGGCCGACCGTGACAGCCGGCGATGTCGGGCTCGGGCT
The DNA here is from genome assembly GCA_025465465.1 of Frankiales bacterium. GTDB lineage: Bacteria > Actinomycetota > Actinomycetes > Mycobacteriales > SCTD01 > RYN-111. Next base: position 37,331 of record JAODND010000046.1, read on the forward strand.
GCGCCGCGCGGTCGAGCACGAGGCCGGGCTGCACGCCGACCGGTTCGAGGCGCTCTCGCCCGGGCAGCGCCGGGTGGTCGCCGAGCTCGCCGTCGCGCCCACGGAACAGCCGCTGTCTGCGGTCTTCGTGCGTGCAGTACGGCTGGCGAACAGCTCGTCCGTGCGCAAGGCGCTCGACGTGCTGCAGACCGACGGGCTGGTCGTCGTGCGTGACGGTGGTTACCGCGTCGCCGACCCCTTCTTCGCGGCGTGGCTGCGAGGCTGACCTAGGTGGTCCGGGTGGCCAGGACGACGAGGTTGTCGTCGTAGTGGCCGGTGCGGCGGTTGAAGCCACCACCGCAGGTGATCAGCCGCAGGGCGGCGTCGGTGGTGTTGCCGTAGACGAGCTGAGTCGGGAACGTCTGCTTGGAGACCCTGAGCAGGCGCGTGACCTGGAAGGTGATGACTGCGTGATCCGTGCCGGTCACGAACACTTGGTCGTTCACGTGCAGGGACCTGAGCCGGTAGAACACCGACGGTCCGGCGCGGGCGGAGTCGACGTGGCCCACGATGATCGACGGCCCGGTCGAGCCCGGGGTCGGCGAGTAGCGGTACCAGCCCGCGCGATCGTAGTCGGGGCCGACCGTCGGGGTCGCGACCTCCCCGTCCGGCGTCTGTCCGAGTGACACCAGGGCGGTGTCGACGCCGATAGCGGGGATGCGCAGTCGCACGGGGATCGCCGCCACGACGCGGGCGACCGGGCGTGGAGGTGTGGGCACCGGAGCCGATGCGGTCCAGGGACCGGACGTCAGGGCGGGCTCAGCGGGTCTCTGGTCGCGCGATCCGTCGTGCAGCAGCACGATCGAGCCGGTGACGGCGAGGGCAGCACTGAGCACCCAGGCCGAGAGACGTGGCCGCAGCATCACACCTGGTGGCAGCTTCGACGACGCCGCTCGATGGCAACCGCCGCGAGCAGAGCCGCGGCGGCCACGAGCACGAGTCCGAGGGCCCTCGAGGAGCGTCCGCCGACGTTGGCCGTGGAACCACCACCTGCTTCGACTCCGCCGCGCGGCACCCTGCGGACCTGCTCCACGACGGGACCTCCGTTGGTGGTGCCGGGGGTCACGACGGTCGTGGTGGAACCGGTCGGGGTGCTGCCCGAGCCGCCCGTGCTGCCCGTGGTGCCGGCGCCACCTGAACCAGTAGTCGGCAGGACCGAGGGTGGAGTGGCTGTTGGACTGGCGGTCGGAGTGGTCGCAGGCGTTGCTGTGGGCGTCGCTGAGACGGTGGGAGTGGCCGTCGCTGTTGGCGCCGCGGGGACCACCACGGTGTCGATGGCGACGCTGCACGACACGGTGCTGCCACCGGGGTTGCCCGAGCCGTTGCACTGGTGCACCTGCAGCGGGATCGCGCCGCTGATGTTGGAGCTGGTGGCCACCGTGCAGTTGACGCTGGCACCGCCACCGTTCCCGGACCCGTTGCACTGGGTCACGGTGGCGCCGGTGGTGTTCGCCGGGAACGGCGCGCAGGTCAGGACGCCGCTGCCGCTGGCGGACCCGACGCACTGGTTGACGGTCGCGGTGGACAAGGGCAGCGCCCCAGGGGTGTCGCCGCTGATGGTGTTGTGGACGGTCACCGTGCAGGTGATCGTGTGGGCGGCGTCGTTGTCAGAGCCGTTGCACTGCTGGATGTCTGTGATGAGGTCCGTCGAGGTGCTGGTGAACGTTCCGTTGCCAGGCGCGCATGGACCCAGGCTGCACTGTCGTGTGACAGTCAGCGTCGAGCTGGTCACCCCGCTGCTGATGGTGTTCCAGACCTCGACGGTGCAGGTCATGCCGGTCGTCGCGCCGTTGGCGTCCGGCCCGACGCCATTGCACTGGTCGACCGAGCCGGTGGCGGCCCAGGCGGACGTGGGGGACAGGCTGAGCGTTGCGGCGGCGAGGAAGGTGACGGCCACAGCGAGAAATGCTGTGGCAAGCACTCGTGCGAAGGGACGGATGGGCATGCGGGCTCCCGTTCTCGAAGAACGTGGCCAGCAGCTCTGAGCGGCAACCAGTCGACACGCGCGGTCAGATGGACCGATGCGACGGGCGGCTCGGCGGTGTAAAGGTCAACCCCGTGCGGCGCAACACCGGGTGCTTCGACACCTGGGAGGTCCGTCTTGAGGTTCTTCGCGTGGCATGCCGGTTTCGAGCGGTGGCAACGAGGGGGAACAGCGTCAGGACCACGGTCTGCTGCCGTGGCGGCACGCTCAGGATCGATCCGGGACGTCCCTGATCGTGTCCTGGACAGCGCCTGGTCGTTCCGTGTCAAAGGTCTTTCGCCTCTGCCGCGCCACCGGCGTGACGCCGACACTCGGGTATGCCCACGCGGAGCGATGCCGTCACGCAGATACCCGGAGCGTGTGCGACCCGTGGACGAATACGACACCTTGCTGAGCGCCCCGAACACCGGATGGAATCGGGTTCGTCGTGACGCCGAGCAACCCCGGCTCTTCCTTGCGGGTGTGTGCGTGGCGTTGGTACCTCCTGGTCTCGACGGGCCTTGCGATGGCCTACTACGCGCTGCCTTCGGCACAGGCGAAGCTGATCGTGTGGCCGGCGATCGGATGGTCCTCGGTGGCGGCGCTGCTCCTCGGGATCCGGCTGCATCGCCCCGACGGGCGAACAGCGTGGCACCTGCTCGCTGGTGGGGTCGCGGTGTTCATCATCGGCGACAACCTCTTCAGCGGCAGCCAGTTCGTGCTGCATGCCCTCCCGGCGTTCCCCTCCTACGTCGATGTCGTCTACCTGCTGATGTATCCGCTGCTGATCACCGGTCTGCTGCTCCTGATCCGCCAGCGGTCGCCGGGGCGAGACCTCCCGAGCGTCCTCGACGCCTGCATCATGACTGTCGGCGTTGGACTCGTCTCCTGGGTCCTGCTCATCGTCCCGTACTTCCGCAGCGCCGACATGTCCTGGATCGAGCGCCTGACGGCGATCAGCTACCCCCTCGGTGATGTGGCGCTGCTCGCCGTCGCCGTCCGTCTGGTCGTGGGTTCGGGTCACCGACCTCGGGCGTTCTGGTTGCTCGCGGGAAGCCTGCTGTCGCTGCTGGCCGCTGACTCGCTCTATGGCTTCATGAACCTCGCGGGCACGTGGCACGAGCACAACCCTGTCGACCTTGGCTGGATGGCCTTCTACGTCGGCTGGGGCGCAGCGGCGCTGCACCCATCGATGGGCGAGCTGTCAGCTCGATCCATGGTTGCTTCACGGGCAAACGTCCGCAGGCTCGCTCTCGTCTGCTCAGCGGCGCTGATCCCGCCGGGTGTTCTCGTCATCGAGCAGGCACTCGGTCCGATCCAGGACGCAGCCGCTATTGCATTGACCTCGGCTGTCCTGTTCATGCTCGTGCTGGCACGCGCGACGGGACTGGCCCGTGAAGTGGCCGACACTCACAACGAGCAACGGTTTCAAGCACTGTTTGAGAATGCGTCCGACGCCGTCCTGGTCATCGACGCGTTCGGACACGTGAAGTATGCGACGCCGTCGACGAAGAAGGTGCTCGGCGAGGACGCAGGCCCGCTGCTCGGTCGCCTCCTGCCTGAGCTTCTCTCCGACAGCAATCAGCGTGAGCTCAGTGTCCTGCTGTCGACAGCCGGTGTGTCGACGGTGGTCGAGTGGCAGTGGCACGGCTCTGACGGCACCCGTCGCGACATCGAGGTCGTCATAGCCGATCTACGTGGCGACGCGCGGATCGACGGATTCGTCCTCACGCTGCGCGATATCAGTGAGCGCAAGATCCTCGACTCCGAGCTCCGACACCAGGCGCTCCACGACACGCTGACCGGCCTTCCGAACAAGTCGCTGTTCGACGACCGGGTCGGCCACGCCCTGGGACGAGCAGATCGCCGCCACGGTGAGGTTGCCGTCCTGTTCCTCGACCTCGACAACTTCAAGCTCGTCAACGACAGCCTGGGCCATCCGGCAGGCGACGAGCTGCTCGTCGCTGTCGCCGCAAGGCTCCTGTCGGTCCTCAAGTCCGGCGACACCGTGGCCCGCTTCGGAGGCGACGAGTTCGTCGTCCTTCTCGAGGAGATCGACGCCGACACCGTCGAGCTCGTCAGCGCGCGACTCCAGGAAGCCCTGAGGGAGCCGTTCGCGATAGGAGCCGAACAGGTCCCGCTCCACGCCAGCATCGGGATCGCCGTGGGGCGCGCCGGCGACTGCACTCCCAGGCAGCTCCTGCGCGACGCCGACCTGGCCATGTACGTCGCCAAGCGCAACGGCCGCAGCAGGTCTGAACGGTTCGCGCCCGAGATGCATGAGCAAGCCATGCGCCGCTTGGCGGTCGCCTCTGAGCTCCCGACAGCCATCCTCGAGGGCCAGCTCGTGCTCTATTACCAGCCGATCGTGGACGTTTCCACCAGTCGGATCCTCGGCGCCGAGGCCCTCGTCCGCTGGAACCATCCACAGCGCGGGCTCATCATGCCGGACGAGTTCATCCCGATTGCTGAGAGCACCGGGGCCGTCGTGCCCCTCGGAGCCTGGGTACTCGGTGAGGCCTGTCGACAGACGAGCGCCTGGCGACGTGCAGGGCTGGTCGACGACTCCTACTACGTCAGCGTCAACCTGGCCGCCCGACACTTCAAGGAGCGAAGCGCGATAGACGACATCCTTCAGGCCCTCACGGAAGCGCACCTACCCGCGAGCGCGCTGCTCGTCGAGGTGACCGAAGGGGGGCTCCTGGACGATCCAGGCGGCGTCCTTCGCGAGCTTCACGACCTCGGCATTCGACTCGCGATCGACGACTTCGGCACCGGATACTCATCGCTCGGTCGCCTCGCTGAGTTCCCCGTTGACGTCGTCAAGATCGACAAGTCCTTCATCGACCGTCTCATCGGCGACGCGGACGGCGAGACCATGGTCCGAGCTGTCATCGCACTGAGCCACGAGCTCGGCATGAAGACGGTCGCCGAGGGCGTCGAGAACGAAGAACAAGCTGCAGCCCTCACCCGACTCGGGTGCACGACCGCACAGGGATACCTGTTCGCCCGACCCATGCCGAGCGAGACCATGACTGCCGAGCTCCAGGACGCACGCGTGGTCCATGCCGTCGCAGCGACCACCGTCGCCCCTTGACCGTGCCGTCGCCCGTGAAAAGCACCTGTGATGACCAGATGATTACTCTCCGTAACCGTGCCCCCGGCAGGATTCGAACCTGCGCCCCTGCCTCCGGAGAACGCTCGGACCCCGCTGGAGGGCCACTCTGAACCGGTCTGCACGCTCAAATGGGCGTGACCTGGGCTGTGGATAACGGTCCAGCCAGGTGCCGAGTGTTGGAAGTCTGTTGGAAGACCGACACAGGGCCGGAGGCGGTCCCGGCACAGGAGTCCTCATGGCAAGCATCGGCTACCGGCGCGGCGGGTGGGAACTGCGCTACCGCGACGACCAGTACGTCCAGCATGTGGAGCGGTTCCCTGCCCCGCCCACCAAGCGGCCCCCCGAGCAGGTGCTCGACCGCAAGGCCGAGGTCGAGCGCCAGCTGCGCCGCGGCAGCTACATCAGCAGGGCGGAGCGCGACGTCACGTTCGGCGTCTACTACGCGAAGTGGCTGTCCACCCGGCAGATCTCTTCCGCTCGCGCGTACACCGACGCCCAACGCGCCGCCAACCACGTCCTGCCGCACTGGAAGGACAGGTCGCTGTCCTCGATCCGGCCCTCCGACGTCGACGACTGGATCGCCCTGCTCGCCACCAAGATGGGCCCCTACTCGGTGCGGCACTGCTACACGCTGTTCCGCGGGCCGATCAGGCGCGCCGTCAAAGACGGCATCATGACCGACCCCTGCATCGACGTGCCACTGCCCAAGAAGCCCGACATACGGAAGAGCTTCGACGACGTCCTCACCGCCACCCAGGTCGACGCCTTCGTCGCTGCCATCGTCGACGCCGACCCCGCCTACGCGGCCCTGAAGACCAACGGCCGCTACCGCGCCATGGTCTTCGCCGGCGCCTGGCTCGGCCCGCGCTGGAACGAGATGCTCGGACTACGCCGACGCGACCTCAACCCGCTACGCCACGAACTCACCTTCGGCCGGATCGTCGTGAACCAGAACGGCAGCCACCTGTACGAAGAGCGCAACAGCAAGACAGAGGACCACCGCACCATCCCCGTCCCCGAAGACGTCATGACCGTGCTGATCGAACACCTCGACACCCACTGCGCCGGGAGCGGTCCCGACGACTTCCTGTTCCTCACCACGAACGGCACCCACCCGCACCGCGGCAGTTTCCGTCGCGACGTCCTGACCGCTGCCACTCGGCGATCCAAGATGCCCGTGAAGGTCAGTTGGCTCACGCTGCGCCACACCGCCGCCTCCCTGATGTTCGACGCCGGCCTCAGCCTGTTCGAAGTTCAGCAACGGCTCGGGCACAAGAGCCCGATCATGACCGCCGAGGTCTACACCCACCTCATGCGCGAACGGTTCGACGAAGGACGCACCCGGCTCGAGACGTATATGCGAGAAAGGCGCACGGCCCCAGAGGTCCCTGGTGAACAGCAGGAGACCTCAGGCCAGGCCTAGAAGCAGGCAGTCGGGCACAGCTGACCTGCCGTGAGGACACTGCCCTAAAGTACTGACAGGATGCCTTGCATTCAGCGAAGCGCGCTTGAAGGGGCACGAGGCCGTGGCATATCTGGAACGGTTCGCAGTGACTGGGCTCGCCGGGCGCAAGGATGCCGTGTCCCACGTACTCGACCGGCACGTGAATGTGATGTGGGGGCTGAACGGCAGTGGGAAAACGTCGCTGCTTCGGATTCTCCATGCCGCGCTGAACAATGAAGCGCAGGGACTCGCCCGTGTTCCGTTCACGACCGCAGAAGTCACAATCGTCATCGACGGCGAGCGGCGGATCCTCAGGCGACTCGACAAGGCACGTGACGATGATGGCGACGGCGACGAGTTGGAACTCATAGAAGAGGAATATCTCCAAAGGGCAGATGGCGGATATGACGTCGTAGCGCGGATCCAAGGGCTGCGCTGGGAGACTTTCCACCTTGAAGGTGGTTCCGCGAAGCCGTTCCCAACACGACTGCCGCACACCTACCTGCCCATCTCGCGGCTCGCTGAGAGCCGTGCGGCATTGCGGCGTGGCGTCAACCGACTCGCCAGGGAAGGGTTGGACGAGGCCCTCTTTGACACGCTGTTCGCAGACCAGGTTCGGGCAAGATGGCAGTTCTACAACTCGGGCGCCCTCGATGAGATCAGAGCGGTTCAGCAGCAAGGCTTGGCCGAGATCCTCTCCCTGCTGTTCGGAGGTGCTGGCGAAGCAACGATCCCTCTTGCCCCCGCCCCCGAGGCGGCGGTGGCCTACCAACTCATAAGTCAGTTCCTAGCAAGGCAGAACATCAAATCGGCGTTCACCCAGAGGACCTTCGCCGCCCGCTACGACAAGGAACGTGAGCTCCAGGAAGTAGTCCGAAGGATCGAAACGGTTCTGGGCGAGATCGAGGCGGCCTTAGAGCCGCAACGTGCCTTCCAAGCTCTGATCTCAGACCTCTACTCAGGCAACAAGCAGCTCATTTTCGACAGTCGAGGAATCCAGGTCCTGATCGATGATGGGACCGTCCCCTTGGAATCACTCTCGTCTGGGGAAAAGCAACTCCTGCAGGTGCTGCTCGAGACGCTCGCGAGCAGCGACGGTGCGATCCTCATCGACGAACCCGAACTATCGATGCACGTGGACTGGCAGCAGAAGCTGGTGGCGTCTATGCGCACCGTGAACCCCGAGTGCCAACTCCTACTTGCGACCCACTCTCCAGAGGTCATGGCAGACGTGCCCGACGACAAGATCTTCGAGCTCTAGTGCGGACGAGTGGGAGACCGGCTTGGTCCCCAGCCGGATACGCGCGGCGCGTTCTCATGAGCCGGCGCACGGCGTTGTGGATCTTGATTGAGGGACGCATCACAGATGCGGCGTTCTACGACCGGTTGCTCGCTGCCAACGCCAAAGCGTCAGCTGTTGGCTTTGACGTTCGTCTCGTCGAGACTCTCAAAATGAGTCCGGCCTACGGCGGCGCTGCAGGTGGTAAGCAGAGGGCACTCAAACTCTTCGACTACTTCAAACGAACTCGCAAGCTCACCCAAATGAACCGTGCCGGGACCCGACGAATCGTATTCATGCTCGACCGAGACTTGGACTTCCTCACCGGCAGCAACCGCCGCAGTGATCACGTGATCTACACGAGCGCCCGCGATGCCGAGGCTGAACTGCACATCAACGGGGACTTACCCGCTGCTTTGGGAACTGCGTTGTCTCTCACGGGGGCGGAACAAAGAAAGGTCGCGAAGCACGTAGGAGACCACGTACGGGCGTTAGCAGACTCGTGGGTGGAGTGGATTCGCATCGGCGCGCTCGTTGCTGGTCTTCGCCCCTACCCGTGCGCGATCCGACCGGGAAAGGTTTCGGCTATACACGTGTCCGCCTACGGCTCCCTGGATCTGGCCAAGCTGGCTCAGGTGCAGGCAGACATCATTGCCAACGCGCAGGTCCAAAACGTTTCCACGCGTCGCAAGTTCATCGAGAACCGGGTCGCAGCCTTCTACTCCCGCGGCGAGCAACACCTGTTGGTGAAAGGAAAATGGCTGCCTGCCCATCTCAACCATGTCGTCCGGTCCGCCTTCCCCAGCAAGCCCCCTGTCGACTTCAACGGGATCCACGTAGTGAGCAAGATCTTGCTTCACACGCTCGACTTCACGGCGCCGTGGTCCGCGCCGTATCACCGCGCCATCAACAAGGTGGCCTAAGTACCCCCCCCCGATCCTCACGGTCGACTACCTCGTCGCACGTTGGCCGCGGCTGTTCCACCTGGCCGGAGCCGGCTCCTGCCATCGATTCAAACGCACGGACTTCGTTCGACGGCCGCCTTGCTAGACCTTGTTCGAGGTGAAGGGCGCGCCGATCGCGAGGCGATCGAGTTCCGGAGACGCCCAGAGTCCGTCAGGGTCAGCCTGAGATACACGGCACTGCTTGGATCCGCGACATGACTCCAGCGGCGCGTTCGCTTGCCGTCCAACACCTTCCGTCCGCGGCGAGCGTCGTGCTGTTGCTTCCGCTTGTCCGCGTTGCGGAGGCCGCTGCAATGACTTGAACACTGCGGGTCGGGAGCAGCTCAGCCGGTAGCTCCCAAAGCGATTCCTGCCGTAGAGACGACCTGCTGCCAGGTGCTCGTCGCGGCAGCCAATGTCCATGAGGCGCAGGAGGCACTTCGGGCATCAACGCGTTGCGGGCGCTCATGACGAGGTCTCCGCTCCGCAGCCTGGCCAAGGCGAGCGTTGCTCGCCAGGGCGTCGGGCTCGTCCTACAAGTCTTCCCGTAGCGGTAGCCGTCACGCGACGACCCGGTAGACCGTCACCAGCGGCGGAAGGGTGAAGGGACGACGACTTCGGGTGGGCGTTCCGGTTTCACGGCAACGCCTTCTTCCTCCATCGTGCGGAGCATCGTATCGAGTCGGCCGGTGCCGAGAACCTCAACTGCACAGTTGGGACACCGTCCAACGCGGCTACAGGGTCGCCAGCCGGCTCCGATCGCGGTTGGCTTGGTGCGGTTGCGAACGTGACCGAACGCATCGGTTGGATAGTCGGCTCGTACGAGGTGCCAGTGCCCGCCGCGGTCATGCCCTGTGCGTCCCGCCGCGACGTCGGGTCGCATCGGCGGGTCAACTCGTCCGTCGAGAGTTCTGATGAGGAAGAGCCGATCGAGATAGCTCACGCAATCGGAACTTGTCGGAGCCGACTTGGCCCACATCTTCAGCTGCTCCTCGGTGCCGGGTCCCCACAACAGCTCGGCGGGGTAGTGGGTGGTCTCGTACAGCGAGTTGTAGTCCGTGAGTTCGTCGCTCGGCACCGCGCGAAGAGCGAGGAACGACGTCTCGGTCAGCCGCGCGTGCGGGAGCTTGAAGAGTTCGAACTGCGTCCATGCCTCGCCTAGGGTCCAGCCGACAATCACGACGGGGCGTTCTAGCGGTGCTGGGTAGAGACGACCGCCGGGGGTGGCATGACCCCAAAGCTGGTTGATGATTTCGGCGAGGTCGCGGATCGAGCGGGCGGAATCGACCGGCATCGCCGTGTTGGTGAATCGTGGATGGGCGACGTAGTTGCGGAAGTCCTCCAAGACCCGATCAAGCTGACGGTTGCGTTGCCCGATGAGGAGACCCTCGGCGCGGGCCCAGCGGAGGAGGCTGTTGAGCGTACCGGTGAATCGGAAAGGCCTCGCTCCGCTCGTCGGCTTCAACAACATGTCGCGGAAGGGCCCGCGGCGCAGGGTGCAGAAGATGTCGTCCCAGTCCCGGTAGGTGAGCGATCTGATGGCTCCGGCGTCCTGGTCCTTCCTGACGATGAACGGCACCTCGCCTTCGTAGAACAAGAGGAACCGCTCGGCGAGCGCCAGTTCAAGCACGAGGCTGGCTTGGGAGTCGGCAACGGTGAACAGGTCGTAACAGAGAACGCCGTAGATGTGCATGCGCTGCAGCCGCTCGAACGCCCGACGCGTGTGGTCGGGAACCGCTTCGACAAGGAGAAAGCGGGTAACCGCCGCCTGTTGGAACTCGACTGCCTTCTCAGCCGGCAGCTGACCGCCGAGCCCATATGGGCCGAAGCTCAGGGTTCGGGGATCTGGTGCGATGAGGTCCTCGAAGGTTAGAGGGAGTCCCTCGCCGAGAGGCTGGTTCGCCGCTGCTGCGGTGGTCATGGCATGCATCATCTCGGAACCGTCGGACCAGCCCCATACGGTCGTAGGCGTGAGCACGTTCCGTGTTGTGACGAGCGTCCTGGTCATCGTTCTCGAGGTGGCGGCTGTCGGTTGGGGGATAAACGGCGCGCGGCACGTCATGCGTGTGCTGCACGAGACCCCACCGGCGAGGGCCCGCGAGCCGCGGACCCGACTTGAGCAGCTCCGTGCCACCTACGGCGGCCGGTTCCGCGGCTGGCTCGTCGTGTTCAGCGCCGCTGTCGTTGGCGCCGCCGTATCGGACTATGACCGGGACCCGCAGCACGGGCTCAAGCGGATGCTCGCACTGTTCCTGTTCGTCACCGCCGGCCTGATCCTGATGGCTGGCGTCTCCCTCGGACGCGCCGGCAAGCGCGCCGTCGAAGAAGCGGGCCTGAAGGTGCGCGGCTACGACAAGCATGACCTTCTACTCAGCTGCATCGTCGGCGGCATCGCGCTCGCAGTCGGACTCACGGCCGGTGCGGCAGTACTCAGGTAACTACTTCGACCTGAAAAAGCGGCGTGGTGATCCCTCGCTGAGGGGTGCTGGAAACGGCACGATGACCTAAGACCCCTTAGGGCAAGAAGGGATCGAGGTACCGTGCTTCGGTCCCGGCGACGGCGCGTCGCACGGGCACGTTGTCGAGCGCGCCGACAGCCAGATCGGTCGAGCAGAGCGTCTCACCTTCATCGCGGACATAGGCCACAAGTGGTTCTGTCACCGAGCCCTTCTCGCGGGCGGGTGCTATCCGGGCAGGACCTGCAGCTCGTGACGGCCGCGGAATGCATTCTATCCACGTGGCGAGTGAGTATTTCGGGCTGCAGACCGGCGAGCGAACGCGGTCACAGGCCGATTCTCCGCAGGACGCTGTCTCGGATGATTAGCTCCCTTTGGCGGTGCGAGGCCACTCCATAGAGGGTCGTCATTCCCGCCTGGTGCGCGATGAGATCGTCCGGCACCGCCGTTCGTGCAGCGGTGCGGATGAACCCGATCCTGAGGCTGGTGTAGCTGAACCCGCCACTGAGTCCGGCTCTTGTGGCCCGACCCTGCACGATCTCGCTGAGGTGCCCAACCTGCAGTCCTCGGAGCGAGCGGATGCCTGTACTGACGATTGCAGGGAATGCGGGTGCGTCGGGCGGGTAGTTGATGCGCGTTAGGTGGGCTGCCCACTGCTGCCAGATGTTCACGGGCTCATGCCGCCCGCCGCCACGAGGTACGGCCACGGGGAGGCGACGGCTGCGGATCGTGATGACGAGTCCGCGGTCGACCGCGACGACGTCCGAGTAGCGCAACTGGACGGCTTCATGGGTGTCCAGGCATGCGGCGAAGCCCAGCATCAGCAGGGCCTTGTCCCGTAGCTGTCTCGGCCTCGGGAGGGTCAGGCTGTCGGCGTCAGACTGAAGCACGTCCTCCGGCAGCGGGTCGCTGGTGTGCCAGCAACCTTGTTGGACGGGTAGGCAGACGCGGACGACCCCCTCCAGCGCGCCATGGTGGGGCGGACCTTGGCCTCGTGTGAAGACGTTGTCCTCGCTCGGACCGACCGCCAGCCGCAAGGCCCTCATGGCGGCGACGGTGTGCGGCCAGTCGACCGTCTCGAGGTAGATCGGGCCTTCGCCTCCGAAGGGGCGGCCGCTGTGGCTCGGGCGGCGGCGAATGGTCAAGCGAAGGCCGACCCCGCGCAACCGGACGTCGTTCCACGTGAGAGCTGCCAAGGCCGTCATGGGCAGGCGGGTGGCATTCGCGACATGGAGGAGAGCGACATCCCTTCGCTGCTGCAACTGATCCGCGTCGACGGCGTCGAGCATCGCGTGCAGATCCTCGAGGTAGATCGGGGTGCGTGGCTCGGATCGACCCAACGGAAGGGCCTGGTGCATGCCGTGCACGAACGTCTTGACGTGCGGATGACTGCTGAAGGGTTCCTCACCTTGCAGCGCACGAGCCAGGTCGAGGTGGCGCAGCGCTTCCCGGAGCCGAGCGCCCGTGACGTGCTTGTCCACCGCGAGGTGGGTGAGGTACAGCAGCACGGCATCGGTGTCAGGATTCACCTGGAGTGAGTCTGCGAACCGCTCCATCCGCTGCTGTTCGGCCTGGGCGACGTCGATCGTCCGCCGGGTCGGTGCTGATCGGCGCAGCAGCTCGGCGGCTGCCGAACTCACAGCCCGATCCTGTCGGCAGCGTTGCGGCGGAAGACGTCGTCGTGCCGGATGTAGCGCACCAGCGAGTCGAGACTGGCGTGCCGCGACTGCTGGGCGATGAGTTCCAGCGGAAGGTCGAGATCGGCCGCCGTGCTGATCAACCCGGCCCGCAGGGACCGTCCGCCCCAGCGCCCCTTGATGCCCGCCTGGCTCATCCGGCGGCGGACCACCATGGTGATGGCTTCTCGGGTGAGGGGCTCGTCCGGGGTGATGCGCCCCCCGCGTCCGACCCTGACGAAGACGGGGCTGGCGTCCATCTCCTCCTGCCCAAGTTGGAGCTCTACCCGAGTGCGCCACGTGGCCACGGCCCGCACCGGGCAGGTGGACAGGCTTCTACCCCAGGGGATGCCTAGCGTGGTTCCCCTGCCGTCCAGGTCGGTCTTTGACCGGCGCAGGCGGACGAGCAACCCCTCGTCGACGTTCCTCAGATCGCTCCACACGAGATCGGTCAGCTCTCCGCGACGCGCCGCCATGGCGAAGCCGAGAAGCAACAAGGCGCGATCCCGCACAGCGTCGGCCGGAGCCATGCTGAGCAGTTGTGTGACCTTCAGGAAGTCGTTGCCGCTGGCTTCGCCAAGAAGGCTGTCGACCCGCGTGGCCACCACCTGCGCGACGCCGCTCGGGCCGAGCCCGCGGGCATCTCGTCGGCCGTCGCGGTCGAGGAGGGTGAAGACGAGTGGTGGCCCGGAGCCCGCGACGTCCCGCCATGCCCGTAGCGCATGGACGGGGCAGGCGGCGTCCCCGCTGGCTGGGAGCTTGCGCGTGGTGGTGGGACCCGCGTTCTTGGCACGGCGCTCCCTCATGACCGCCTGCCTGTCCGTGAATCGCAAGTCCTGCCACCGCAGCCGAGCGACGATCGCTGCGGGAACGCCGACGGCGACTAGCGCAATGATCGCCCGGTCCCGCAGCAGTCGCGGATCGGGCAGCTCGAGATATCTGCAGACGGCGCGAAGGTCCTCGATGCGCAAGGCATCCATCGGATCTGCCGCTCGCGTGCTGGGGACCTGGTGACTCAAGCCGCGCATGAGCATGTTCATCGCCGGGTCGTCGCCCGGAACCGGGAGGTCGAGTTCGGCGTGGACGCGGTTGATCGCGTTGACGTGCCCCCGAAGGGTGCTCAGCGAAGGGGGAACTTCCTGGTCCACCATCGAGGCCAGGTAGATCATGACGGTGGCGGGTTCGGCGGGTGCGTTGTCCAGTCCGTGCTGGTCGCACCAACCGCTGAAGCGTTCCCAGCGCCGGCGGTAGGTCCCTCGCGTCTGGTCAGTGAGGCTTCGACTGTAGTACTCGGCCGTCTTCGCGAGTAGCGGACCGAGGGCGTCGGTGGCGGGCAGCGGCGGCAGGGAGCTGGTGATGCCGAGGAGGGCTTCGGTCCGTGCGGCTCGTAGCTGCGCGGACAGCCGTGGCTGGGTCGCCTGGCCGGCGAGGCTTGGCGTTGGGTTGGCGCGGCGGGCAGCGGCTACGAAGGGGCTGAGCTGTCGGCGCAGGTTGCGCTCGTCGGCGCGGGTGAGAACGACGTCGAAGCTTTCGCCATCTAGTCCGAGTTGCATCACCCGGGTCGGCGGGCTGCTCCGGCGCTTAGCTCGCTGTCCGGGTGTGGCCATCACGCCTCCCCCCGCAACGTACGTCCCGGTTGGCTCCGGGTCGAGAGAGGCGATGCGGTACTGGCATCAGTTGTGATGGTGCGAGCGCGACATGCGATGTCCGGGTAGCGCATCCCGTCCACGCTGCTCCCGCTGCCGCGATTCACCGGTTGAGGCCTAGCTCTAGCGGCCACCCCGGGCTGCGAGGTGCTCGTGGCCGCAAGCGCAAACTGTCCTCGCTAGACATCACTTGCCCGCTGCCCGAACACCAGATCCTCGTCGCAGAGCGAGCCGCCGACGCCCTTCAGGGGCGTGCGGAGGATCTCCTTGTGCGAAGCGGCCCGGCGGCGCGGGGGTGAACCGGTCGGACTAGTGTGAGCGGGGGGCCGGCGGCATCGGGCGCCCGCCGTAGACCACCGCCCCGCTGTCGCCGTACTCCTGCCAGGCCTTCACCGGCTGCTGCCCGATGCCGCGCTTCGACCAGTCGCACACACCGGTCGGAAACACCTTGCGCAGCGCCTGGAGCTGGGCATCGGTCAGCCCAAGCAGGCCGTAGTCGGCCTTCGAGATCGGCTTGAGGCGGCACTTCAGGATGTCGTTCGTGGCCGGGCCGCCGGCGACCTCGCGCGGGGTGCCGTAGTGCGTCTGCAGGGTCTGCGGAAGGCAGACACCATCGGTCGGCGCGGCCGTGACGGCGGGGGCGTATTCGCAGCGGTCGTGCACGCCGGCGGGCCGGTCAGCGACGATCTTGTGCGCGAGCGAGGCATGCGAGCCGTCCGCCTTCACGGCGGCCAACCAGCCGTCGATCGCCTTGAGGGCCGTGGTCGGCCACGTCGGGTCGCCGATGAGCGGCGCCGGGCCGAACCACAGCACCTGGTTGCCGTGCCCGCCATGCGCCTTGTCGAGGCGGTCGCGGATCCACCAGGTGTGCGCGTAGTCGTGTGCAGCACCCGGGTCGGGACCGGCGTGGTCGATGATCGCGACAGTGTCGAGGTTGTCGGTCTCGTCGACCATGCCGGTGCGATAGCTGTTGGCGACGGCGCTGTTGTCGCCGACCATCCGCGTCGCCGACGGCTGTGCGTCGATGTCCAGCCCGCCGATCTTCTGGTTGAGGTCGACGAACATCGCCGGCGTGATGAGGCCCTGCTGCAGGGCCTGAAGGCCGTACTGCACACCGGTGTTGGCAAACGGCACGCCCGCGAAGCTCTTGCCGGCCTTCTTCTCTTGCGGTGTCCAGACGCTCTTCGCCCGGGGGCCGAGCAGCGTCTTCATGTAACCCACACACGTTCCTCGACGTAGAGAACGTGTCCGTTTTTCAGGCGGATGCTGGCGTTCGTCACTTCGGCTTTCTAGTCGGGTGGTCCGACAGGAAAGCACTGAGGACGTCCCCTCTCGGGAACGCCCCCAGCAACGATCGGGAGGCTAACTGCAGCCGCTGGTGCTGCCGCAGCCCTCGCACACGTAGCAGGACCCAGCCGGACGCATCTTCGTGCCGCAGGTCATGCAAAGCGGCGCATCCGACTGCGTGCCTTGCAGGGCCTCGAGGAGCTCGGTCGAGGAGCCCACGATCGGCAGCTCCCTGTGCGGAGCCTCCACCGGCACACCCTGGGCGAGCGCCTCGACGTCCACCTCGTCAACCACAGCAGAGCCATAGCCCGCAGCCACCGTCGCGGCCCGCTCCTCGGCGGTGAAGATGCCGAGGGCTTCGCGGGAGTCGTAGGGCAGGAAGTCCAGCGCCAGCCGACGGAAGAGGTAGTCCATCACCGAGGCGGCGATGCGGATGTCAGCGTCGTCGGTCATGCCGGCCGGCTCGAAGCGCATGTTGGTGTACTTCGAGACGAAGGCCTCCAGCGGCACGCCGTACTGCAGGCCGATGGAGATGCTGATCGAGAACGCGTCCATCACACCGGCGAGGGTTGAGCCCTGCTTCGACATCTTGATGAAGACCTCGCCGAGGGTGCCGTCCTCATAGGCGTTGGCCGTCATGTAGCCCTCGGCGCCGGCGATCGAGAACGAGATCGTGCGGCCCAGGCGGTTCTTTGGCAGGCGCTTGCGGACGGGGCGGGTGGCCACGAGGACATCATCGCCTGCGGCACCCTTCTCCGAGTCCTTCTTGGACTGGAGCGGTTGGCCGACCTTGGAGTTGTTGCGGTAGACGGCGAGCGCCTTCAGGCCCATCTTCCAGCCCTGCATGTAGACCTCTGCGACGTCGTCGACCGTCGCCTCGGCAGGAAGGTTCACCGTCTTGGACAGGGACCCGCTCACGAACGGCTGGATCGCCGCCATCAGCTTCACGTGGCCCATCGCGGAGATGGACCGCTCCCCCATCGCGCAGTCGAAGACCTCGTAGTGCTCGAGCTTCAGCCCCGGCGCGTCGACCACGTTGCCGTGCTGGGCGATGTGCTCGACGATCGCCTCGACCTGCTCCTCCTGGTAGCCCAGGGAACGCAGCGCGCGCGGCACCGTCTGGTTGACGATCTGCATCGAGCCGCCGCCGACGAGCTTCTTGAACTTCACCAGCGCCAGGTCGGGCTCGAGGCCGGTGGTGTCGCAGTCCATCATCAGACCGATCGTGCCGGTCGGCGCGATGACGGAGGCCTGCGCGTTGCGATAGCCGTTCTTCTCGCCGATCGCAAGGCACTCCTGCCAGGCCTTCGTGGCCTCGTGGAGGATCCGTGCGTCATCGGCACCGACAACCCGGACGCTGTCGTTGGCGGCTGCGTGCTTGCGCATGACCCGCTTGTGGGCGTCGGCGTTCTGCGCATAGCCGTTGTACGGACCGACGACGCCAGCCAGCTCGGCGGACCGCTTGTACGCCGTACCCGTCATGAGGGACGTGATCGCGCCGGCCAGCGCACGGCCACCCTCGGAGTCGTACGCGTGGCCGGTGGCCATGAGCAGCGCGCCGAGGTTGGCGTAGCCGATGCCGAGCTGCCGGAAGTTGCGGGTCGTGTCACCGATCGGCTGGGTCGGGAAGTCGGCGAAGCAGATGGAGATGTCCATCGCCGTGATGATGAACTCGACCGCCTTGCCGAACCCCTTCGCGTCGAAGGTGCCGTCGTCGCGCAGGAACTTCATGAGGTTCAGCGACGCCAGGTTGCACGAGGAGTTGTCCAGCGACATGTATTCGCTGCACGGGTTGGACGCGGTGATGCGGCCCGACTCGGGGTTGGTGTGCCAGTCGTTGATGGTGTCGTCGTACTGGATGCCGGGGTCGGCGCACTCCCACGCGGCCTTGGCCAGCTTGCCCCACAGGGTGCGGGCGTCGACGGTCTCGATGACGCGACCGTCGGCGCGAGCGGTGAGGCCGAAGTCGGTGCCGTTCTCGACGGCCCGCATGAAGGCATCGCTGACCCGGACGGAGTTGTTGGCGTTCTGGTACTGGACGCTGACGATGTCCTTGCCGCCGAGGTCCATGTCGAAGCCGGCGTCGCGCAGCGCGCGGATCTTGTCCTCCTCGCGCGCCTTGGTGTCGATGAACTCCTCGATGTCCGGGTGGTCGACGTCGAGCACGACCATCTTGGCCGCCCGACGGGTCGCGCCACCGGACTTGATGGTGCCGGCGGAGGCATCGGCACCGCGCATGAACGAGACCGGCCCGCTCGCCGTACCGCCCGAGGAGAGCAGCTCCTTCGAGGATCGGATGCGCGAGAGGTTGAGGCCGGCCCCGGAGCCGCCCTTGAAGATCATCCCCTCTTCGCGGTACCAGTTGAGGATCGAGTCCATGGTGTCGTCGACGGCCAGGATGAAGCAGGCCGAGACCTGCTGGGGGGCGGTCGTGCCGACGTTGAACCACACGGGTGAGTTGAAGCTGAAGACCTGGTGCAAGAGCATGTAGGTCAGCTCGTGGGAGAAGATCTCCGCGTCCTCACCGGTCGCGAAGTAGTCGTGCTGGACGCCGGCGGCGACGTACTTGCCGACGACCCGGTCGATGAGCTGCTTGAGGCTGAACTCGCGGTTGTCGTGGCCGACGGCGCCGCGGAAGTACTTGGTGGTGACGATGTTGGCCGCGTTGACGGACCAGAAGTCGGGGAACTCGACGCCGCGCTGCTCGAAGTTGATCGAGCCGTCGCGCCAGTTGGTCATGACGACGTCGCGGCGCTCCCACGTCACCTGGTCATAGGGATGAGTGCCGTCCGTGTAGACGCGCTCGAGCCGCAGCTTGTTCACCTTGCGCGTGCGCTGCGAACCGATGGTCTCCGTCATGCTGTTCCTTCTTCCGTCTTCTACTGGTAGTCAACGCGCGCGAGGGCGCAATGCTTTCGGGTTGGGCGGGTCAGCTCGCCGGGACGAGCAGGTGCTGGGGCGGGACCGGGTCGCGGGCCTCGTCGCGGGTGGCGCGCAGTGCGGTGATCTCGGCCTCGAAGTCGGTCAGCGACTCGAAGCTGCGGTAGACGCTGGCGAAGCGGAGGTAGGCCACCTCGTCCAGGTCCTTCAGGGGCCCCAGGATGGCCAGGCCGACCTCGTGGGACGGCACCTCCGCCTTGTCGCGGATGGCCTCCTCGACCTGCTGGGCGAGCAGCGCCAGCTGGTCCTCGTCGACCGGACGCCCCTGGCAGGCCTTGCGGACACCGGCGACGACCTTGGCCCGGCTGAAGGGCTCCGTGACGCCACACCGCTTCACCACCGACAGGCTGGACTTCTCCTCGGTCGTGAAGCGCTTCCCGCACTCCGGGCAGGAGCGGCGGCGGCGGATCGCGTCACCCTCGTTGGCGTCCCGGCTGTCCACCACACGGGTGTCCGCGAAGCGGCAGAACGGGCAGCGCATCGGGCTCGGTCCTCCACAGGCTGTTGATGCGGTTTTCCCCACCATGTGGAGAACTACATCGGTGTAAGTACTAGATGTTGTGTCCGTGACCGTAGGGGGCACACCACCCTCGTGCAAGCACTTCCGGTCAAGAAAGTGCCCCTCTTCGGGCCCTGAGCGTGGGACGAGCGCGAGGTGTCCGATTCGCTCGGCGTGTCGCGATCTTGTGGCGCCGGTCACACCCCGGAGACGGCCCGCGGGGTGCCTGCGGACCGCCGCCTCGATCCCCTCCATGTCCACACCTCGGTCACCTCTGTCCACGTGTCTGTCCACAGCGATCACCTTCGCCGGTGGGTCCGACAAGCGGGATGCGAGGATCGGCGGGGTGTTCCTCGCAACGGTGGCCGGCCAGCTCCACCTGCTGCTGGCGGCCCTCCTCGCCGCTGCGCCAGCACCGACCTCTGGCTCCGCAGGGCCGCCGCTCTGCGCGCTGCAGGACCACCGCATCGCCGAGTCCAGCGGCCTCGCCGTCTCCCAGGGCACCCTCTGGACGCACAACGACAGCGGCGACACCGCGCGGTTCTTCGCCCTCGACCGGCACTGCCGGACACTGGCGACCTACGACGTGACGAACGAGACCGCGACCGACTGGGAGGACGTGGCCCGCGGCCGGGGATCGCTGTGGTTCGGCGACATCGGCGACAACGCCGCGAGGCGCAGCCAGGTGCAGGTCATCAGGGTGCCGCAGCCCACGGTCACGCCCGGCGAGCACAGGCTGCGCGCGACGGTCTACCGGTTCCGCTACGAGGACGGGCCCCACGACGCCGAGACGCTGCTGGTGCATCCGCGGACGGGGCAGCTGTTCGTCGTGTCCAAGAGCTACGACGGCTCGGCAGCGGTCTACGCCGCAGCGCTGCACCCGTCAGCCACCGCGCTCAACACCTTGACCAGGGTCGCGCAGCTGCAGACGCACATCACGGGTACGGCGGGAGGTCCGCTCGGCGCGCTCGGGCAGCTCTCCGTGACGGCGGGCGACATCAACGCGACGGCCGATCGGATCGTCCTGCGCACCTACACCGACGCCTACGAGTGGGTCGTCACCGACGGCGATGTCGTGAAGGCGTTGTCCGGGACGCCCACGGTGACGGCGCTGCCCCCGACCCGGCAGGGCGAGGGCATCGGCTACGACACCGACGGCCGCAGCTGGCTGACGACGAGCGAAGGCGTCGGCGCACCCGTCGACCGCATCGCCCGCTGACCTTCCTGCAGCCCACCCTTCTGCCGTGCACACCGGCGAGCACTGACCTCCGCGGGCTGAGCGTGGGAAGCCTCGGTCAGCGCCGGTGCTTGTGCACGAGGGAAGGGATGGCGGCCGGTCAGGCCGTCAGGTGCAGGGTGCTCAGCGTGGCCTTCGCGACATCCGCAGAGCAGAAGTGGTCGGTGACCCACTTCGACTGGCTGAACAGCCGCGTCTGGTCCGCGTAGTGCGGGCTGCGAGGGTTCGTGGACTGCGAGTAGGTCAGGATCGTGCGCGCGTCCGGGCAGCCCGTGCCGTTGAACGACACGACCTGGATGAACGACGAGCCGTGCGGCAGCTGGCCGATGTATCCCTTCGCCGGGTCCCACGGGGCGGCGACCGCGTTGAAGACCCCGAGGGTGCCGGGCCCGCCGTGGTACGGCGTGCGGGTGCCATCGGGTCGGACATCCACCTGGTACTTCCCGAGCGGCGCGTCGAGGGGGATGCTCGCGCCCTTGAGGTCGTTGATGGCGTCGCCGAAGGCCTTCTGCACCAAGGGATTCACGATGTTGAGCCCACGCGGCGTGTTGACCGCGTCGTTCGCGTCGAAGGGCGTCTTCCAGACGGGCGCGGTCTGCGTCGACGCCTGCACGGCGACCGGCACGGAGACCACGTGTGTCCAGAACCGGCGGAAGAGCAGCGCGCCCCGCGCCGCGAGGGTGTCGGTGCCGTCCCACTTGGCGAGCACGGCGCAGGCGTTGCCGATGCTGACCGGACCGTTGGACGACGGCGCGTAGCCCCCGGGGAAGGCCGCGCACAGCTGCAGCACGTCCGGCTTGGTGATCTCCCACGAA
The DNA here is from genome assembly GCA_025465465.1 of Frankiales bacterium. Taxonomy (GTDB): domain Bacteria; phylum Actinomycetota; class Actinomycetes; order Mycobacteriales; family SCTD01; genus RYN-111. The sequence continues at coordinate 58,674 of JAODND010000046.1, forward strand.
TACTGCCGGTCGGAGAACAGCAGGTCCTGCATCGTCTGCCGGTCGAACTTCTGCTTCGCCAGCACCTGCTGCACCATCACCAGGCCCGAGCGGGTGCGGGTCGTCCGCGGCGTCCGCTCGTCGCCGATGATGGTGGCGAAGCCCTCGAGCGGCTGCTTGGGGTTGGCCAGCCAGTAGGAGTCGTTGGAGTTCGTCACGTAGTCGTGCCGGATCAGGTAGGGCATGTGCGACGGGCCGAAGATGCCCTTCTGCACGGCATCGGGGTCAGAGCCCCACTCGCAGGCCGACCGCGAGCCATCCAGGATCGGCAGCCGCAGCGCCTGGAACGTCGCCTGACCGGCGGCCGTCGCGCAGGTCTGCACCTGGGCGTTCGTGACGTGCGGCGTCACGGAGATGTCGGCGTAGAGGGCGTCGCCCTTGTCGTCGCTCGCGATGGTGTTGACCCACGGGATGCCCTGGTTGCGCTTCAGCGACGCGAGCACCTCCTGTGTCGACTGCGCCCGGTTCACGTCGAAGAAGTGGTTGAGGTAGCGGAAGTTCGGCGCGTTCGCGTCGCCCATCGTGAAGGCGCTCACCGGCGTCCACGGCAGCGGGATCCCGAGCAGGCTCGTGAACACCGAGCCGTGCCGGGTGGCATAAAGGGTGCGGCTGGCCTTCTTGCCCGCGGGCAGCGCAACCGTGACGGTCCGGCTGGTCATGGCGGTCGGCACGCCGTCGTACAGGTAGGTCGTCGGCGACCCGGGGACGAGCGTCTCCTGGAAGGGCGTGAAGCGGTACGACGTGGAGACCGTGTGCGACCAGGCCTGGTGCGCCGTGTGGCCGATGAGGATGATCGGCACCCCGAGCAGCGAGCCGCCGGCCACGTCGAGCTTGCCCGGGATCGTCAGCTGCGACTGGAAGAAGCGCTCACTGCCGATCCACGGGAAGTGCGGGTTGCCGAGCAGCAGGCCGTGGCCGTTCTTCGTCGCGGCAGAGCCGAGAGCCACCGCGTTGGAGCCGATCGCCAGGCCCTTGAACTCGTTCTGCAGGCCGGCCGCCAGCGCGGCGGTGTCGAGCGTCGGCACCGGTGCGGAGGGCGTCGGCGGCTGCGCTCCCCCGATCCCGTCGATCGCGACGCCAGCGCTCGCGAGCAGCGCCAGCTGGTAGAAGCGGTGGTAGGCGTCGATCTCGGTGATCGGCGTGACCCACGGCTTGCCCTTGCAGTTCGGGTCGGTGATCCCCTTGGACCCGCCCTGGTCGGCGAGCCAGCGGTTGTAGCCGGCCACATAGCCCGTCACGGTCTGCCGGATCTCCGGCTTCGGCGCACCGATGCCCTTGACCGCGAGCAGCTTCTCGACGGTCTTGTCGTCGTTGATCTGCTGGAAGAAGAAGTCGCTGTTGAGGTTGTTGACGCTGGCCCCGTTGCCGCGGAAGACATAGCCCTGGTCCGGCCCGAAGTACTTGCTGCGCTGCGCCCGCACCGTCGTGTAGGTGTCGGCCATCGTGCAGATGGTCTCCTTGGCGAGGGCATAGCCATAGCCGTAGCCGAGGCTGCCGTAGTCGCGCGCCGTGATGTGCGGGACGCCGTACTCGGTGTAGCGGATCGTGACGTCGTACTTCTTGTGCGCGGGTGCCGCGTGCACGGCGGGCGCGACGCCGGCGAGCAGGGCAGCGGCGACGAGCAGGGCGGTACGGCGCTTCACGTGGGCGTCTCCTCCAAGGCGTTGCCCACGTGTTTCGACGCCGACGGCCGCGATCCCTGCCGCTGCCCTTGATCGACGGAGAGTTGACCCACTCGGCAAGGCCGCGAAAGCTAGCCAACTCTCCGTGGATCAGGCCTGGGGCTCGTCAGGGCCGCCGAAGCGGGACTCATAGCCGGACCGCCGGCCCCGGTCGGTCGCGCGCACCTGGTCGGGCACGAGCCGCCGGTAGGCCAGGTCGCGGCCCCACTGCGGCAGCACGGCGAGCAGCTTCGCGAGCACCGAGACCCGGGCCGGCACAAAGGTCTCGAACCGCGGCTTCGCGATGACCGCGGCGACCGCCCCGGCCACGTCCTCGGGCGCGAGGCGAGGGACCCCACCAGCCGCCGTACCCACCGCCAGCTCGGTCTCGACGACCGTCGGCAGCACCAGGCAGAGCTCGACGCCGGTGCCGCGGAGCTCCTGCCGGACTGCCTTCATCCAGCCGTGCACCGCATGCTTGGTCGCCGCGTAGGTCGCCTCGCCCGCAGGTGCGACATAGGACGCCGCCGAGGCCACCGTCACGATCGTGCGGGTCCCTGACGCCAGCGCCATCCGCGTCCCGCGCACCACGCCGTGGAAGTTCACGTCGAACTGCATGCGGGCGGCGGCCTCGGGCTCCTCGTCGAACGGACCGACCCACATCACCCCGGCGTTGTTGACGAGCACGTCGACCTGCGGGACGAGGCCCAGCCAGGCCTCGTACGACGACTGGCTCGTCACGTCGAGTACGCCGCCGACCCCGCCGAGCGACGCGGCGAGCTCCATGACCGAGCCGTCGAGATCGCCCAGCAGGACGCGGTGGCCGCGCCCGGCGAGCTCGCGGGCGATCGCCGCACCGATGCCGCGGGCCGCACCGGTGATCGCGATCGTGCTCACGACTGGCAAGCCTGCCACCCAAGACAGTCAAGCCGGGCAACGGGGAGCCCGAAGAGACCAGGGTGACTGCTCCCCAGCTCTCCCCCGGCCGTGACTGGTGGTGGACCGGCAGCGCGTGGGTGGCCGCCGCCAGCGACCCGGACGGTGCCGCAGCGCTGGCTGCCCTCGAGCCACCCGCACCCGCGCCCGCACCTGCGCCTGTTGCCCCCGAGCCCGCGTGGACTGCCGCGCCGGTCGCCGTCCCCGCGCCGGTGGCGCCGCAGTACTGGCAGCAGCTGCCGCCGTTCGACACGCTCGGCCTGGTCGCGCTGCTGTGCAACCTCATGCCGATCTTCGCGCTCGGCAACATCGCAGCCATCGTGCTGTCCAAGCGCGCCGACCGGGCGCGGGTGCAGCAGGGCTTCGCGCCGAGCGGGGTGGCTCTGGCCGCCCGCATCGTCGGCTGGGTCCTGACCTCGATCATCGCCCTCTGCATCATCGCGGCCATCTTCATCCCGGTCTTCCTGTCGCAACGGCACCTGGGCCAGCACGCGGGCCCGACGGCGGTGTCAGCGGCCATCGAGGGTGACGCCCGGCAAGCCGTCGGCATCGAATCCAGCTACTACCAGCAGTTCGGGACCTTCACCACGATGCCGGGCCTGCTCGCCCACGGCTTCGCGCCCACCGCGGGCGTGACGACTGAGGTCCGGCACGCCGACCGCAGCAGCTACTGCCTGCAGCTGAGCAACGCGGGCGCGAACCTGTTCTTCGACTCGACGACCGGCCTGCTCAGCCAGACGCCCTGCCGCTAGCGACGGCCACCAGCACACCCCCCGGGAACCATCCGGAGGCGGACCAGTGGTCGTGTCCCAGGTCGCTCGGGAAGATGCTGGCCGGGCTCGTCGCCCAGACCTGCGGCACGCCGGTCGCGCCGCCCCACGCCCGGTAGCCCGCCGCTGTCGGGGTCTCCCCGGCCGGCAGGCTCGCCGCGTATCGCAGCGCGTCCCGGCTGGTCGGGTCGAAGGGCAGCACGACCAGCGGGGCCGTCGTGGCGTACGCCGTCAGCAGAGGACCCACCAGCAGCCACGGAGCCAGGTAGACCCCGCCCGCCGGCGCCGTCCGCCCGAGCCGCTTCAGCGTCGCCGCCGCGGACGCCCAGCCGCCGGTCACCACGAGGGCCTCCGGCCGTGCGGCGCTGCCCCCCAAGAGCCTCGCCGCCGCCTCGGACCGTGCCGTTCCGTCCGCTTGTACGGCGACAGCGCCGATCCCCCGTCGGTGCAACCAACCCGTGAGGACCGTCAGCGCTGCGGCGTCCTGCGGGTCGAGCGCCTGGTCGGGGCACCGCGTCAGTGCCGGCTTCACGAGCAGCGCCGTCGCGCACTCCGGTCCGTCCGGTTGCAGGCCGCGACGGGAGCCGGTGTCGACCAGCAGCGTGCCCTGGCTGAGCCGCAGGGTCGACCGGCCGGGGGGCAGCTGGATGCGCTGCCACTGGCCGTCGGCGTGCAGGTAGTTCGTCCCGGGCCGCTGCGGCACCAACGTCCCGTAGGCGGTCAGCACGGGCTGACCCGCCGGCGGCGCCGACGGCACCGCGATGAGGGCGGCCCCGAGGCCTGCGGCCGCCACGAGTGCCACGAGCTCGAGCGACCGAGGGGCCACCCGGGTGGCTGCCCGGGCGCCGAGCGCCGTGGCGAGCACCAGCAGGCCGGCCTTGACGAGGACCAGCCGGTCGAAGGTGATGCCGTCGATGCGCACCCGGTCGGCCAGCGCCTGCGCGACCCCGGACCCGGCCACTGCCACCGCGGACGTCACCGCCAGCGGCGCCACCCGCGCGACCACCCGAGCCCGGTCGCGCTGCCGCACGGCGACGACCCGCAGCACGCAGCCGAGCCAGAGCGAAGCTGCCGCGACGTGCACGACGACGGAGACGCGGAACCATCCCGACGTACCCGAGACCGCGAGCAGGACCGGGGCCGACAGCAACGGCAGCGTCCACAGCCGTCGTGAGGACACCGCCGTGCCGGCCAGCACGGCCGCACCCACGAGCAGGAGCACTCGCAGGGCGACGGTGCCGACCGACGCCGTGGCGACGACGTGAGCGGGATGCGCCAGGATCACCTGATGTCGTTGTCTGCCACCACGAACAGCTCGCTGTGCGGCTTGGCGTTGCCGTATTTGCCGTGCGGCCAGGTGCTGCGGTTGAAGTCGACGCAGGGCGTGCCCTCGTTCTCGTCACGGAAGGTCGTGTCGAGGCTGAGCTTGCCGGTCGGCGTGACGTTGATCATGCAGACCCGATGGTCGCCGTCGACGCTGGTGCGGGCGACGAAGTAGTCGCTGATCGCGATCCGCCGCACGTCCGTCGTCTGGTGGTAGTAGCCGTCTGAGCCCAGCTGGAAGTTGTCGAGCGTGCCCCAGTGCGGACCGCCGGACGTCAGGTCCTTGATCGGCAGCGCGCTCGCCAGCCTCGGGCAGTCGGCTTCGTGGCCGCCGTCGTAGACCTCGCTGATCGTGTTGATCGAGCAGGTCGTGCGGGTGCCCGCGGCCAGCAGCTTCTGGATGTCCAGGCTGTAGACCATCTTTGCGCTGCCGGTGTCGTAGTCGTCGAGCGAACCCGGGCCCCGGCCGATGACCGCGTGGTAGAGGTACTTGTCGTCCAGCGACGTCTGCACCCAGCCGCCACCGTCGCAGCCGCCGCCCTCGACGGTGTCGGGGTTGAGCTCCTTGGCGGCCGTGGTGTCGTCGAAGACCTCGCGCCAGACCGGCTTCTTGGCGGTCATGTCCGGCGTGTAGTAGATGACACCACCGCACATCGACTCGGCGAACGCGCCCTTGTGCCCGGGCAGGTTGGTCACCGTCGTCTCCATGATGCCGCGGGGTTCCTCGTGGCCGGGGTTGCGCTCCTTGCGCGGGCCGTCGGGCATGTGGCTGACCGAGACCAGCTTCGGGGCGTTGCGGTTCTTGATGTCGAAGGTGCGGACGGTGTCGCGGAAGATGTTCGCGTCCTGCGGCTTCACCGGGTCGAGCACGATGTTGCGCGGCTCGGCGTAGTCGCTGGCCACCAGGACGTTGAGGTCCTCGCGCACCTGGATGCCGTGCGGGTTTGCGCAGGTGGCGGTGGGGAGCACGGGGTAGTCGATGCAGTCGACCGGGTCCTCGCTGGTGGCGAGCGCCGCCGGCGACTCGCTCAGCGTCTTGCCGTCGGTGCCGAGGTGCACGATCTCACCGGGCGAGCCGCCGAAGCCGTTGCCGACGCGCACCGACCCGTCGCTGTAGACACACGGCCCGGGGGCGTCGGGACCGCCCATGTAAGTGCCGTAGGCCGTGTGGTCCTTGAGCACCCAGTAAGCGTCCGGGATGGAGCCGCACAGGGTGTCCTGCGGGAGGTTGGTGCCCGACAGCGTGAGGGCCGGCAGCTTCGCGACGTCGAAGACGTAGGTCACGTCGGAGAACAGGCCGCCGGCGAAGATCTTGTCGCCCTTGTTGAAGATGTACTGCATGTGGTGCGGCTCGTTCTCGACGATCGGGCCGACGGTCGCGGTGTTGACGACCTTGCCGTAGGAGCTCGAGCCCTTGGTCGCGTCGATGACGGCCAGGAAGTCCGGCGCGGGCGCGTTGTCGGTGTCCTCGTTGACCGCGTGGACAGGGTTCACCGCGATGCGGGTCTGCTGGATCGCCTTGCCGGTGGTGTCGGCGACGTTGACGTCGCCGGCCCAGACGAGCAGGTACTCCTTCTTGGTGCGCTTGCCCTGCGCGTTGGCCTTGAGCGTCGACTGCGCGGTCGGCGTCAGGTGGTTGGTGACGCTGATGACCTGGCCGGTGCTGGCGGTCACCTTGCTCACGAGCTGGGTGACGCCTGCCTCGGCGGGCTGGTTCGCCTGGACGACGAGCCCTCCCGCGACGAGCGCGGCCGCGAGGGCTACGACTTTCCCGGTGCGACTTCGCACGCGTCTGGACATGACTTCTCCTTGTGTTCCTGTGGTGAGGGGTGTGATCGCTCGGGAAGGGAGCGCTGATCAGGGACGCGAGAGGACGGAGACCGTCACGCTCTCGCTGTAGGACGCGCCGCTGCGCTGGCCGTGGATGGTCTCGGTCCACTTGACGGGCATGGCCCAGCCCGGGGCGTACCACCAGGTCTGGCTCCGGTCGCCGCTCTCGCTGCCGGAGATCTTCGTGGTCGTCTCGATGACCCAGGTGGGGGTCGCGTGCCCGGCTACGGTGAGCGTCTGGCGACCGGTGACCTTGCTGCTGCTGGTCTCGGTGCGGTCGGCGTCGCCGCCCTTGTTGGACCAGCTGCTGCCGACAGCGAGCGGCAGCTTCACGCGCAGCTGGCTCGGCGAGTAGCTCGTCTCCGAGCTCTGCCGCACGCCCTGGCACGTGACGGTCGCGATCTCGTAGTCGAGGAAGACCTTGTCGGCCGTGTACCGGTAGATGTGCCGCTCGTCGTGCTGACCGGACTTGCCTGGGAAGTAGGGGATGTCGAAGTCGTAGCTGCCCTTCGCCTCCCCCTTGGCCGGCGCGACGACGAGCTTCGTCCGGGTCGGCAGGCTCTGGTTGCAGAAGCTGACGACTCCGAACTTCACCTTCT
>JAODND010000051.1 GCA_025465465.1 Frankiales bacterium
GAGACCCTCGAGGCCCTCCGCGCGGCGGCCGGCGGTCACCGGGCACCGGTGCTGGGCATCACCGGCACCGGCGGGTCCGGCAAGTCCAGCCTCACCGACGAGCTCGTGCGCCGCCTGCGCCTGGACCAGCAGGACAAGCTCCGCATCGCCGTGGTCGCGGTCGACCCGACCCGGCGCAAGGGCGGCGGGGCGCTGCTCGGCGACCGGATCCGGATGAACGCGCTGTCCGGCAGCAACGTCTACTTCCGCTCGCTCGCGACCCGTGGCAACGCGGCAGTCCCCGAGCACCTCGACGACATCATCGCCGCGTGCAAGGCGAGTGGCTTCGACCTCGTCCTCGTGGAGACGCCCGGCATCGGCCAGGGCGACGCCAGCATCACCGACTACGTCGGCACCTCGCTCTATGTCATGACGCCCGAGTACGGCGCCAGCTCGCAGCTCGAGAAGATCGACATGCTCGACCATGCCGACGTCGTCGCCATCAACAAGTACGAGCGGCGCGGTGCCGAGGACGCCCGTCGCGACGTCGCCCGCCAGCTGGTGCGCAACCGCGAGGCGTTCGGCGCGAAGTGGGAGGACATGCCGGTGTTCGGCACCTCCGCGGCCCGCTTCAACGACGACGGCGTCACCGCTCTTTACCTTCACCTGCGCGAGGTCCTCGGCCTCCCCGCCGGTCTGCTCGCGCCCGTGGCGACCAAGGTGAGCACAGGCCTCACCTCCGTGCTCCCCGCCGCGCGCGAGCGCTACCTCTCCGAGATCAGCGCGGCGGTCCGCGGCTACCACGCCGAGACGTCGCGCCAGGCCGCACTGGCCCGCACCCGCCAGCACCTCAGCACCGCGATCGCCCTGGTCCAGGACTCGGCCGAGCTGGCAGCGGTCCTGCAGGAGACGACGGTCGCGCCCGACGTACAGCTGCTGCTCGACGCCTGGCCGGCGCGGGTCGAGGAATACTCCGGCGACGAGCTCGTCTACACCGTGCGCGGCAAGGAGATCCACACTCCGCTGACTCACGAGACCCTCTCCGGCAGCAAGGTCCGTCGCGTCGCGGTGCCCCGCACGACCGACCACGGCGAGCTGGTGAGCTTCCTGCGGCGCGAGAACCTGCCCGGCTACTTCCCCTACACAGCAGGCGTCTTCCCCTTCAAGCGGGTCGGTGAGGCCCCGGCCCGCATGTTTGCCGGCGAAGGCGACGCCTTCCGCACCAACACGCGCTTCAAGGTCCTCTCCGAAGGTCAGCCGGCGACCCGGCTGTCGACCGCGTTCGACTCGGTCACCCTCTACGGGCGCGACCCCGACCCGCGTCCCGACATCTACGGCAAGGTCGGCACCAGCGGGGTGAGCATCGCGACGCTCGAGGACATGAAGGTCCTCTACGACGGCTTCGACCTCTGCTCACCCACCACGTCGGTGTCGATGACGATCAACGGTCCGGCACCGACGATCCTCGCGATGTTCCTCAACACCGCGATCGACCAGGAGCTCGAGAAGCGCCCCGACGCCGACCCGGCCGAGGTCCGCGAGTGGGTGCTCCACAACGTCCGCGGCACCGTCCAGGCCGACATCCTCAAGGAGGACCAGGGCCAGAACACGTGCATCTTCAGCACGGAGTTCGCACTGCGCGCGATGGCCGACATCCAGCAGTACTTCGTCGACAACCGGGTGCACAACTTCTACAGCGTCAGCATCTCCGGCTATCACATCGCCGAGGCCGGCGCGAACCCCATCAGCCAGCTGGCCTTCACCCTCGCCAACGGCTTCACCTATGTCGAGGCCTATCTCGCGCGCGGGATGAGCATCGACGACTTCGCGCCGAACCTGTCGTTCTTCTTCAGCAACGGGATGGACGCCGAGTACACCGTCATGGGTCGCGTCGCCCGTCGGATCTGGGCCATCGCGATGAGGGACAAGTACGGCGCCAACGACCGCTCCCAGAAGCTCAAGTACCACGTGCAGACCAGCGGCCGCTCCCTGCATGCGCAGGAGATGAACTTCAACGACATCCGTACGACGCTGCAGGCGCTGTGCGCGCTCTACGACAACGCCAACTCGCTGCACACCAACGCCTACGACGAGGCGGTCACGACGCCGACCGAGGAGTCGGTGCGCCGGGCGCTCGCGATCCAGCTGATCATCGACAAGGAGTGGGGGCTGTCGATGAACGAGAACCCGCTCCAGGGGTCTCTCGTGGTCGACGAGCTGACCGACCTCGTCGAGGAGGCCGTGCTCGAGGAGTTCGACCGCATCGCAGAGCGCGGCGGGGTCCTCGGCGCCATGGAGACCGGATACCAGCGCGGCCGCATCCAGGACGAGTCGATGCTCTATGAGCACCGGAAGCACGACGGCTCGCTGCCGCTCGTCGGCGTCAACACGTTTCTCGCGCCGCACAGCGACGAGGTGCCCAAGACGGTCGCCCTCGCCCGCGCCACCGAGGCGGAGAAGCAGTCGCAGCTCGACCGGCTGCACGACTTCCAGGCCCGGCACCGGGCCGACGCCCCCGCAGCCCTGGCGGCGCTGCAGAAGGCGGCCACGGAGGGCGGCAACGTCTTCGAGGCGCTCATGGACGCGGTGCGGTGCTGCTCGCTGGGACAGATCAGCGAGGCGTTCTTCGAGGTCGGCGGGCAGTACCGACGCAATGTCTAGGGACCCGATCGCGCTCGCCCGGGACAACTGGGAGGGCGAGGGGTGGTTCGACGCCGCGGAGGGAATGGTCGCGGTCACCTCGGTGATGCGTGCGCAGCAGATCTTCCAGGCGCGCGTCGATGAGGTGCTCAAGCCGTTCGACCTGACCTTCGCCCGCTACGAGCTGCTGATGCTGCTGCACTTCAGCCGCAGCGGCTCGATGCCGCTGAAGAAGGCGAGCGAACGACTGCAGGTGCACCCGACCTCGATCACCAACGCGGTCGACCGCCTCGAGGCCGCCGGGCTCGTGTCCCGTTCCCCGCACCCGACCGACGGGCGCGCGACGCTCATCGCGGTCACAGCCCCCGGCCGGCGTACCGCCTTGAAGGCGACGGACGCGCTCAACACCGAGGTCTTCGGCAAGCCCGGACTGCCGCCGCGCCGGCTCAGGACTCTGGTCAACGTGCTCGAGGACCTGCGCCGGGACGCAGGCGACTTCTAGAGCGTGCGGGGCGCCGGTGTCAGGCCGGGACGAAGCCGCGGCTCGCGATGAGCGGCAGGTCGTTGTAGGTCACGATCCCTGGCCGCGCGTCGCACACGGCCGGGATCGCGTTGACCGCCGGCAGCGACGTGATGATCATGCCGAGCACCATGTAGTCCTGCACCGACGTCGCCACGAAGTCGTCAGGCGGCGCGATGGTCAGCTTCGTGCGCACGTTGGGCCGGCCCTCGACCTGCACCAGGTAGCCGTGCTCGACCTTCCAGTCGGGCTCGAGGGTGCGGCCCTTGCGCCACCTGACCCGCAGGTCGACGACCAGCTTCCCGGCGTACCAGCCCTGCCAGGACGCCGCGACGCCCGCGACCTGACCGGGCTCGATGACCCACGAGACCAGGTCCACCGGTGCCGTCGTCGTCGCGAACTCCGCCTCGCACCGGACCTCGTCCAGCTGCAACCCGAGCGCCTCGCCGGTCAGCCAGACCGCGTCGCCGAAGACCGCTGTCGCCCGGGCCACGCCGTCCGGCAGGCCCGGGGCGCCCATCGGCTGGCCGAAGCCGACCGACCGCTCGGTGTCGGGTGAGTCATAGCCGGTGGAGTCGACGGACTCGAGCATCGTGATCTTGTCGACGCGGTCGCAGATGCCCGCCGAGACGAGGCCGAGCAGGTTGAGGAACCCCGGGTTCATGCCGGAGCCGAAGACGGACGACCCGCCGACGGCGCAGGCCTCCTGAAGCTGACGTCGCCCCTCCCCGAGCGCGTGGCCGGTGAGGAAGCCGGCGGTCGCGACGATGTTGATGCCGACCGTGAGGATGCGGCACATCAGGTCGACGTCGGGCCACTTGGGGTTGTAGACGACGCAGTCGGGATGCAGCGCGAGCAGCGCGTCGACGTCGTCGGTCGCGACGACACCGATCTTGTCGAGACCGCACAGGGTGCCGACGTCCTGCCCGACCTTGTCGGGCGCCCACGCGAAGCAGCCCACGAGCTCGAGCAACGGGTTGGCCAGCACCGCGATCACCGAGCGCTGCCCGACGTTGCCGGTGGTCCACTGCACGACGCGGTAGGTCATGCTGCCGGACCCTATGCGGCGGGCGTCAGCCGGTGTTGCGCATGCCGGCGGCGACGCCGTTGACGGTGAGCAGCAGCGCCCGGGACAGCAGCGGGTCGTCCTCGCCGGCGCGCTGCCGCGCCAACAGGTCGACCTGCAGGTGGTGCAGTGGCTCGAGGTAGGCCTCGCGCGTCCGCAGCGTCTGCAGCAGCACCGGGTCGGAACCGAGGAGCTCCGACTCACCGGTGACGTCGAGCACCTGCGAGACGGTCAGCTCGAACTCCGCGCGGATCACGTCGAGCAGCCGGTGCAGCGACGGGTCGACGAGGCGGTCGACATAGCCCTGCGCGATGGCCAGGTCGGCCTTCACCAGGGTCATCGAGACGTTGCCGAGGAAGGCGCGGAAGAAGTGCCAGTCACGTGCCATCTCACGCAGCACGTCGCGGTCCGCAACGGCCGCGAGCCCCGACCCGACCCCGAACCACCCGGGCACGATCTGCCGCGACTGGGTCCACCCGAACACCCACGGGATCGCCCGCAACCCCTCGATGCCGGCCGTGGACGAGGGGCGACGCGACGGCCGCGACCCGATGTGCAGGTCGCCGAGCAGGTCCACCGGGGTGGCAGCCAGGAAGTACGCAGGGAGGTCGGGGTCCTCGACCAGGGAGCGGTAGGACGTGTGCGCCGCCGAGGACACCGCGTCCATCGCCTCGTCCCACCGGAGCCCCTGCTCGGAGGAGCGGCGTGCCTTCTGGTGCAGCACTGTCGCCTCCAGTGACGCGGCCAGCAACAGCTCGAGGTTTTCCCGAGCGAGCACCGGCAGCGCGTACTTGTCGCTGATGACCTCGCCCTGCTCGGTCAGCTTGATCTCGCCGTCGACCGCACCGTTGGGCAGGGCCAGCACCGCGTCATACGTCGGTCCGCCGCCACGCCCGACCGAACCGCCCCGGCCGTGGAAGAACCGCAACCGCAGCCCGAACGACGTCGCCACGTCGCGGGCGACCCGCTGCGCCCGGTGGATCTGCCACTGCGACGTCGCGATGCCGCCGGCCTTGTTGGAGTCGGAGTAGCCGAGCATCACCTCCTGCACGTCGCCACGCAGCGACAGCAGAGCCCGGTAGGACGGATCCCGGAAGAGGTCCGTCAGCACCTCCGCCGCGCGCTCCAGCTCCTCGACGGTCTCGAGCAGCGGCACGAAGCCGATCCGGGCTACACCCTCGGTGAGGTCCACAAGACCGGCCTCGCGGGCCAGCACCACGGCGGCGAGCACGTCGTCGGCACCCTGCGTCATCGAGATGATGTAGCTCTCGACCGCCTGCTCGCCATAGGTGTCGAGCGCCCAGGCGATCGCGTCGAAGACGCCGGCCGTCCGGGCACCGTCCTCGTCGAGCGGCAACGGCCGGGACGCGAGTGGCCGACGCGACCGCAGCTCCTTGGACAGCGCCGCCATCCGGTGGTGCCGGGCCAGGTCGGCATAGGGGTGCGACAGCTCCCACGTCCGGTCGATCAGCTGACCGACAGCGTGGTGGTGCTTGTCGGCGTGCTCCCGGACGTCCATGGTCGCGAGCACCAGCCCCATCGCGGACACGGTGCGCACCAGCCGGTCGACGCCGCCGCCCGCGACGAGCGGCCCCTGAAACCGGCGTACCGAGTCCTGGAGCAGCAGCAGGTCGTCGAGCAGACCCCGGAAGGTGCCGTCGCGCAGCCGCTCGCGCAGGCAGGTGAGGAACAGCCGGTACGGCTCCTCGGCGTTGAGCCGCTGGTAGCGCGGCTCCACCCTCACCTCGGCGAGCAAATCCTCGAGCCGTGCGAGCAGCTCGGGGGACGCGCCCGAGATCCGCTGCGAGACCGTGAGCTCGCGGCGCAGGTCGTCGAGCAACGACAGCAGCAGCCGCGTGCCGTGCTCGGCCTGCAGCTTCAGCACGTCGAGGGTCACCAGCGGCGTCACGTTGGGGTTGCCGTCCCGGTCGCCACCGATCCAGGTGCCGAAGCTCAGCGGTCGCGCGTCGGGAGCGAGCGCGACCCCCCGCCGGGCGAGCTGGTCGCGCAGCTCCTCCAGCACGTCGCCGACGGCCGTGGAGCCGAGCCCCTCGAGGTAGTAGATGCCGTTGCGTGCCTCGTCGAGGGGGTCGGGCCGGTCGATGCGCAGCTCGTCGGTCTGCCACACCAGGTCGACCGCCTCCGCGAGGCGTCGCTCGCGGGCGGCGGTGGCGGGCTCGTCGAGCAGGGCTGCGACCCGCCGGAGCTTGTCGAGGATCGAGCGGCGGGCAGCCTCGGTGGGGTGCGCGGTGAGGACCGGTCGGACCGCGAGTCTGGCCGCATCCGCGGCGAGCGCCTCGTCGGTGACCTCCGACATCCGCGAGATCGCCCGCTCGACCCAGCCGCCGTTCGCCTCCCGGTCGGCGAGCATCGCGCGCCCGCGGTGCACCTGCTCGGTGACGTTGGCGAGGTGGAAGTACGACGTGAAGGCGCGGACCACGCGGATGGTGGTCGCGAGGTCGGTCAGATCGACGTCGTCGACCGAGGAGGCCCGCACCTGCTCGACCAGGTCGAGCAGCTGCTGGCCCTCGTTGCGCACGAGGGTCTCGCCGAGCAGCGTCGTGACCAGCCTGATGTCGGCCCGCAGCTGCTCCTGAGTCACCCGCGCATCATGCCGAACGGGATCGCTGCCGCTCCGCCCGACGGTCGATCTCGGCGAGGACCAGCCCCAGCTGGTCCCGCGAGGCAGCTGCCTCGGGCGGCAGGTCCCGCTCGAAGATCTCCCAGAAGCGCAGCAACGGCGTCAGCACCTGCTCGCGGTGCACCGTCAGGTCGTAGATGCCTGCCCGGGCGACGACCGCGGCCCGCCGGACGAAGTTGGGGATGCCGGTGCCGGGCATCTGGAAGCCGACGACCTCCGTGAGCAGCGCCGCCATCGACACCACCGGGTCGACCTCGAGGGCCGCGGCGAACAGGTCGCGGTACAGCACCATGTGGAGGTTCTCGTCGGTCGAGATCCGCGACAGCAACCGGTCCAGACCGGGGTCGGTGCTGAAGCGCCCGGTGCCGCGGTGGGCGACCCGGGTGGCCAGCTCCTGCATGGAGACATAGGCGATGATCCGCAGCCCGTCGCGGTCACCGGAGTCGAAGCCACCGCTGACGGTGGCCATCCGCTCCTGCTCCAGGACGACGGGGTCGACAGCCCGGGTGACGGTCAGGTAGTCGCGCAGCGCGATCGCGTGCCGGCCCTCCTCGGCGGTCCAGCGGTCGAGCCAGGTGCGCCACACGTCGGTGTAGCCCATCACGCGGCTGATCGCGCCGTGGTAGCCGGGCAGGTTGTCCTCGGTCAGCAGGTTGAGCTGGACGCTGGCCCGGACCTCCTTCGACAGCCGGCTCTGGGCCTCGTCGAACGGCAGCTCCTCGAAGTCGCGCGCCTGCCCCCACGGGACGTACTCGTGGGGATACCAGACCTGGGCGCGTTCCAGGTGGCTCGCGAGGGCGACCTCGAGCCGCGCCGTCAGGTGCTCGGCCAGGAGCTCAGGGCGGACCAGCGCAGTCGTCATCCCACAACCATCCCGGTACGGCGGCCAGGCTCGCGCTGACGACGGCTACCGCACCCGGGCGAGCTCGTTGTAGGAAACCTCCAACTACACGACGACCTAGACGACGACGGTCTGGCCGGCCACCTTGAGCTCGAGGAGCGCACCGACGTCGAACTGCACGAGCCGGCCGCTGCCGACGGTCCGGGCCTCCTTGGCAGGCAGGCCGAGCACGGACGAGGGACCGCCCAGCTGCTCGTACCGGTCCCGGATGGCGCCCGGGACGAGGTGCACCCCGGTCGAGGTGGCATAGAGCCCGCCACCGAGGAACTGCTGGGCGACGCCCGCACGCGGACCGGTCGGAAGGCCCTCCTGGGACCGGAGACCGCCGTCCTTGCGCCATCGCGCGAGCATCACGCCCCGGACCGGCTGGGCCCCCGTGACCTTGGACCACACGATGACGCCGCCGGTGAACTGCTGCAGGACGACCCCGTGGACCGGCTCGGACGCGGCAGCCACCGGCACGCCCATCGGACCGCTGACGGTGCGGTACCGCTCCCAGATCGGGCTGAGCACCGCCCAGGTGCCGTGCGCTGTGGTCGTCGCGATGAAACCGCGCTCGAAGGCCTGACCCCAGCCACCCGCGACCGGCTGCTCCGGACCGGTCGGCAGCCCGAGCGTGCCGGACGCCCCGCCGAGCTCGTGCCAGAGCTTCGTGATCGGACGGCTGCGGCCGTCCGCCAGCGCCGCCAGGGTGCCGGTGCTGCAGCACATCACGTCGTGGTCGACGGCGCCGACGATGCCCGGGACGCGCGCCGAGCTGGTGTGCTGCCAGAAGGTCCAGCGGTCCCACCCGGCAAGCGGCGCGGGCTGCGGGCCATAGCGGGCGAGCCAGAGCGGGTAGGCGCCGAAGCTGCGGTTGTTGCGCATCGGGCCGGACCAGAAGCTGACGTAGGTGTAGAGGATCGGCAGCCGACCGGTCCGGCTCTCGACCCGGTCGAGGAAGCCGTGCGCCCAGGCCGCGAGGCCGGCCGGCGACAGTCCGCCGGTGGACTCGAGGTCGAGCACGATGCCCAGGTCGTTGGCCTCGCGGGTCGTGCCGACGGCGTGGACGATCGCGTCGGCCTGCGCGACTGCGCTGCGCGACGGGTCGGCGTAGTGGTAGGCCCCGCGGATGAGGCCCGCGCGGCCGGCTGCTGCCCAGTCCCGGCCGAACCACGGGTCCTGCTTGTCCGCGTGGCCGGTGGCCTTGATGAAGGCGAACTGCTGACCGGAGCGTCGCACCGCGTTCCAGTCGATGGCCCGGCCGCCGTCGTGCTGGTACTTCGCGGTGTCGATGCCCTGGACCCGGGTGGAGGCCGTGGCCGCTCCCGGGACGAGCAGGCCCGCGAGCAGGGCAACGAACAGCAACGAGCTGAGCCGGGTCCGCACGACCCTCCAACGCCCGACGGTGACCCAGGTCACGGGTTGAAACATCAACATCCGGTGACATTCTGCTCACCTGACAGTCTCCTGACCATTTCAAGATGAGCGTCCATCTTCGTACAGGTTGCGTGGCAGGCTGGGCCCATGCCCACCGTGCTTGTCGTCGAGGACGACCACCAGCTCCGCGACGTGGTCGCCCGCGTGCTGCGCGAGGAGGGCCTGACGGTGATGACCGCGGCCGACGGGCACGCCGCGCTCGCCGCCGCCACCCCCGAGACCAACGCGATCATCCTCGACATCGGGCTGCCCGACGCCGACGGCCGCGACGTGTGCCTCGCGCTGCGGACCCGCGGCGTGGGCGCCCCCGTGCTGTTCCTCACGGCCCGCGACGCCGTGCACGAGCGGCTGGCCGGGTTCGCGGCGGGCGGCGACGACTACCTCACCAAGCCCTTTCACATCCCCGAGCTGCTGGCCCGGCTGCGGGTGCTGCTGCGGCGCAACGAGTCGTCTCCCCCCTCGACGCGCAGCGGGCTCGTCCTCGACCCGGCGCAGCACGCGCTGACGCACGAGGGGGCCAGCGCACCGCTGTCCCCCACCGAGTTCCGGCTGCTCGCCGCCCTGCTCGGCCACCCCGGCGAGGTCGTCCGGCGCCGCGAGCTGCTGCGCGCCGGGTGGCCGGACGGCGCGATCGTGCACGAGAACACCCTGGACCAGTACGTCGCCCGGGTCCGCCGGAAGCTGGTGCAGGTGGACGCGCCCGACCGCGTCGAGACCGTCCGTGGCGTCGGCTACCGGGTCGTATCTTCCTGACGGTGAGAGGCCCCCGGACCCTGCGTGGTCGACTGGCGCTCTCAGCGACCCTCACCGCCGGTACGGCCGTGGTGCTGCTCACGGTGCTGTTCGGCGCGCTTCTCGACCGACGGCTCGCCTCGGAGGCCGAGAGCGTCGTGCGCGGACGCGCCGACGCCGCGCTGGCAAACGTGCGCGTGCAGGGGGCGACCCTCACCACCTCCGAGAGCGACGCGATCCTCGACACCGGCATCTGGGTCTACCAGGGCAGCACCGCCATCGACCGGCCGCGCGGCGCACCGGCGCTGCAGGCCGAGGCGGACCGGCTGGCCGGCACCGACGGCCGGCTGCTCACGGTCGGCAGCAGCGAGTTCCGCTCCGTCGCGGTCCGGAGCAACGGCAGGCAGGTGGGCACCGTCGTCGCGGCCATCTCGCTCGAGCCCTACCAGCGCAGCTCCCGCGCGACCATCATCGGTGCGCTGGCACTCGGTGCACTGCTCGTGGCACTCGTGTATGCGGTGGCCCGCAACGTCGCCGCACGCGCCCTGCGCCCCGTCGCCGAGATGACGCAGCAGGCCGGCGAGTGGTCGGCGAGCGACACCTCGGGTCGCTTCGGCGCGGCCAGCCGCCCCGGCGAGCTGGCCGAGCTGGCGAACACCTTGGACGGAGTGCTGGGCCGGCTGTCCGCCGTGCTCCGCCGGGAGCAGCAGCTGTCCGCGGAGATCAGCCACGAGCTCCGCACGCCGCTCGCCGGGATCATCGCCGAGGCCGACCTGTTCGGGGCGCGACCGCGGACCGCTGCCGAGGCGGAGGCCGCCATGACGGTCGTCAGCGACGGCGCGCGCCGGATGGAGCGGATCCTCGACACCCTGCTGACGGCGGCGCGGGCCGAGGCAGGAGCGGTCCGCGGCCGGTGCGACGTCGTCCTGGTGGCCCACGACCTCGTCGACCAGGTGACCGGGGCGGCAAGCGCCTTCGCCGGCGCCGAGGGCGATGTGGTCGAGCGGTTGCTCTCGCCTCTGGTCGACAATGCCGCCCGCTACTCGTCAGCGGTGACGATGGCCGTCACGATCACCGCCACTGACGTGCTCATCGACGTGCTCGACGACGGGCCTGGCGTTCCCACCGGCGAGGAGGAGGCCGTGTTCGAGGCGGGCTACCGGCACGACCCCGGTGACGGCCACCCTGGCGCGGGCCTGGGACTCGCGCTGGCGCGCCGCCTCGCGCGGGCGACCGGCGGCGACGTGACCGCGTCAGCCGGTCCAGGCGGTCGCTTCACCGTCCGCCTCCCGCGCGCCTAGACCTCGGCGCGGGAGATCTGGGTCATGGCGTCCTTGTCGACGACCTTGACGCGCGGCCGGGGCCCTTCGGTGCCGTCCTTGCCGACGACGGTGCCATAGGCCTCGCCGAGGGACCTCTCGTGGGCGTCGAGGCGATACCAGCCGTCCCAGGTGGTGTAGCGGATGCCGCGCTCGTCGAGGAACCCGTCCACGGCCTCGAGCGCCGGCTCGGCCGCCGCCGGAGTCGTGGGCAGGTCCTCGATCAGGCTCTTGACGGTCTCGATGGCATCGCCCTTGGTGTGGCCGATGAGGCCGACTGGCCCGCGCTTGACCCAGCCGTTGACGTAGATGCCGGTCAGGTGGTTGCCGTCCAGGTCGAGCACCCGGCCCAGCGCGTGCGGCACGACGTGGTTGCGGGCGTCCCAGGGCAGGCCGGGAAGCTCGGTGCTGCGATAGCCGACGCACCGGTAGACGGCCTGCACCGGCCAGTCGTTGAGCTGCCCGGTGCCGCGCACGTTGCCGTCGCCGGTGAGCTCGGTGCGCTCGGTCCTGAAGCCCTCGACCCGACCGTCGCCGTAGACCTCGACCGGGGACTCGAAGAAGTGCAGGAACAGCTTGCGTGGCCGCTCGCCCAGACCGTGCTCGGCGGTGCGCATCGCATACCGCTCGAGCTCGCGCACGACCAGCTTCGTCTGGTTGTCGGAGTTGATCGCCTCGACCGAGCCGTCGTCGTACTCGATGTCCTCGGGCGCGACGATGACCTCGACGTTGGGCGAGTGGTCGAGCTCGCGCAGCTCCAGCGGGGTGAACTTCGCCTGGGCCGGGCCACGCCGGGCGAAGACGTGCACCTCCTCCACCGGCGAGGCGGCGAGGCCCTCGTACACGTTGGCCGGGATCTCGGTGACGAGCAGCTCGTCGGCGGTCTTCGACAGCATCCGGGCGACGTCGAGGCCCACGTTGCCGGCCCCGATCACGGCGATCGAACGAGCCTCCAGCGGCCAGGTGCGCGGGACGTCCGGGTGGCCGTCGAACCAGGAGACGAAGTCGGCGCCGCCGAAGGAACCCGGCAGGTCGATGCCGGGGATGTCGAGGTCGCGGTCCTTCTCGGCGCCGGTCGTGAACACCACCGCGTCGTAGAACCGCTGCAGGTCGTCGAGCTTGAGGTCCACGCCGTACTCCACGTTGCCGAGCAGGCGGACCTGCGGCTTGTCGAGCACCTGGTGCAGAGCCGTGATGATGCCCTTGATGCGCGGGTGGTCCGGCGCGACGCCGTAGCGGATGAGGCCGAAAGGAGCTGGCTGCCGCTCGAACAGGTCGATGCTGACCGGCGTCTCGCTCTTCATGAGCACGTCCGCCACGTAGATGCCAGCGGGGCCGGCGCCCACGATCGCGATGCGTGCCGGGCGGCCTTCGGGAAGGGGGCCAGTCACAGTGCTCCTCGGGAGGGGTGGTTCAAGCGTACGCAAAGATCAACGGTCCCAGGTTCCACCCGTGTTCCACCAACGATGTGAGGGACCTCACGCTCGTCCACAGGGCTGCCGCTCGCAACGTCCCGGGACTGGTACGAATGCGGGATGCCCCGCCCGACCGCCCCGCCGCCCCTCAGGGACGTCCAACGGTCCAGGGTCTACGCCGCGGAGGACGCGTGGGGCCTGCGCTTGGACGCCGCCCGCCGCGGGGCGGTGCAGGCCTCCATCGCCGGGTCCTCGGTCGTGCTTCCGGCTGAGCTCCAGTTCGGGACGCTGGAGGCTGCGGACGACTACTGCCGGCGGGCGCTGGAGCCGTGGGCCGTACCCGCGGTGGCCCTGCGGGAGCGACGGGGACACGGCCGGGCGCACTGGGAGGCGCCCGGCACCATCGCGCTTCCCGTACCCGCTCACGGCACGCCGTGGGCGCTCCGGGAGGCCGTCCTGCTGCACGAGCTCGGGCACCACCTCGCGTTCCACCTCGACGGCTCGGCCCTGCACGGCAGCGCTTTCACGGGGCGCATGCTGGAGCTCGTCGAGGCCCAGCTCGGCGCTGAGGCCGCACTCGCGCTGCGGGTGGAGTACGGGGAGCACCGCTGTGTCTGAAGAGCGCGTCCTGGACAAGATCGGCAAGCTCCTCGCTCAGGCTGAGGGGACCGACAACGAGCACGAGGCCGACGCGTTCGTGACGCGGGCACAGGAGCTCGCGACGACGTACGCCGTGGACCTCGAGCTCGCCCGGTCCCGCCAGGCTGCCCGCAGGCTCCGCGACGCCTCCGGAAGCACCGACGCGTTCGAGCAGCGCAGGCTCGTCATCGGCGAACGCGGCAAGCGCGGCAACCGGCAGCTCGTCGTGCTCTACCTCGTCGTGGCTCAGAACAACGACGTCATGGTCAACGTCGCGAACGACTCGACCTTCGTGCTGGGCTTCGGCTATCCCGCAGACCTGGACGTCGTCGAGCAGCTCTGGGCCTCGCTCGCGACCCAGATGGCGGCTGCGGCCGCCCGGCGACTGCGCCAGGGTGAGCACCGCGACGCCGGGGTCGCAGCGGTGTCGTGGCGGCTGTCGTTCTACGAGGGCTGGATGCACGTCGTGCAGCAGCGCCTGGAAGCGGCCCGCACCCGAGCCCTCCAGCAGCACGACCGGGCCGAGCCCTCGACGAGCGGCGCGCTGGTCCTGAGGGAAAAGGCCGAGCGGGTACGAGCCTTCCACGACCGCGAGTCCGAGGCCCGTGGCTCCTGGCGGGGGGCTCAGCGCGGCGACCGGAGGGTCTCCGGGAAGGCGTGGCGGGCCGGCGAGAAGGACGGCCGGTCGGCACGGTTGGGCGAGCCCGAGATCGGGGACAAGAGGGCCCTGGGGTGACCCGCCCCAGATGTCTGTCCCATCCCGCACAATGGTGGAGCCCTTCCCCCGCCAAGCTGTGCCCGCTATGAGGTGACCGTGTCCCGCTCGTCCAGGCCCGCCGTGATCGTCGGGGGCGTCGCCGTGGCGGCCGTCGGTGTGACCACCGTCCTCCTCCTGCAGGCCTCCGGCACCAGCTCGGTGATCGGAGGTGCCGGCCCCACCCCGAGCCCGGCGCCCTCGGTGACGGCGGTGCTGGCCGGCGAGAAGGACGACCACACCGTCCCCTGGCAGTCGCACCTGTCGTTCCGCGTGTCCGACGGCACTCTGACGAGCTTGGTCGCCAGCTCGGCCGATGGCGTGGCCCTGCGTGGCATCCTCAGCCCCACGAGCTGGGTGTCGAAGTCCACCCTGATGCCCAGCCAGACCTACACCCTGCACGCCCAGGTGAAGGGGGTCGACGGCAAGACCAGCACGGTCGATCGGACGGTGACGGCCTCGCCCGCCACCGCGATCCTGCACGCGACCGTCAGCCCAGGCAGCGGCACCTACGGAGTAGGCCAGCCGGTGGTCGTGCGGTTCGACAAGAAGGTGAAGGGCGCGGCCGCCCGCGCGGCTGTCCTCAAGAGGCTTCAGGTCGCCACCGTGCCGGCCCAGCCAGGCGCCTGGCGCTGGTACAACTCCTTCGAGGTGCACTACCGCGGACCGGTCTATTGGAAGGCCGGTACGAAGATCAGCACCACCGCGAGCCTGGCCGGCCTGCAGGTGCCTGGGACCGACTACTGGGGCGACACCGCTCCGGTCGTCAAGAGCTTCCACATCGGCAGGGCCTTCGTCGCCACCGTCGACATCACCGCGCACGTCATGCACGTGACGGTGGACGGCAAGCTGGTCCGGACCGTCAAGGTGAGCACCGGTCGGGACAAGTACCCGACCAAGGGCGGTGTGCACATCGTGCTCACCCGCGAGCGGGAGCACACCTACAACTCCGCCACGGTCGGCATTCCCACGGCCGGTCCTGATGGCTACTACGAGAAGCTGCCCTACAGCGACCGCATCTCCAACGGCGGCGCGTTCGTGCACGCCAACCCGGCGACGACCAGGGTCCAGGGCGTCCGGAACGTGAGCCATGGCTGCGTCAACACCTCGGTGCCTGACGCGAAGTGGTTCTACGAGAACAGCCACCTGGGTGACGTCGTCAACATCATCCACGCCGTCGTGGGGCCGGTCCGCTCCGACGCCGGGATGTCGGACTGGAACTACCCCTACTCCGAGTGGTCCAAGGGCAACCTCGACGGCTGAGCTACACGCCTCCCACGGCGGTGATCCCGCTGGTCGTGGGGACGTAGGCCATCGTGCCGGACAGCGCGGGGGTGGCGAAGCGCACCGTGGCTCCGACCGCGATCGCGTAGCGGCTCGCACCCGAGCTGAGGTCGAGCCCGTGCAGGGTGCCGGCACCGGGGTCGAGGGACCACACGACACCGCCGCCGATGACGGGGCTCCCGGTGATGCTGGACGGCGCCTTCCAGGACAGCGCCACGCTGTTGTCGGGCTGGACCCTCAACAGCCGAAGGCCGTCGGTGCAGGGCAGCACGAGGAAGGACCCCAAGCTCGCGGGCCCGCCGAACTGCCGGGCGCACGCGTCGGTGACGGTCTGCAGCGGGTGGCCGATGCCGCCGAGGTGCGCGGCGTCCAGGACGTACCCCACGTTGGTCTTGCCCTGGATCCAGATGCGCGTGCCGCCGCCGAACACCAGCGCACCGCTGCTGCCGAGGTCGGTGTCGTCGGCATTGCCCTGCGCCCAGCTGCTCTCAGCGAAGTAGTCGTGCAGCTTCGCGGTGAACGCGTTCACGACCTGCACGGAGTTGCCGCCGTCCCAGGCCCCGCTGGTCGCGCGGCCGTTCCCGGTGACCACGTAGGCGAACCCGCGGGCGTCGACGGCAGGACCTGAGGCCTGCCACATCCCGGCCTCGCCCTGGGTGCCGGTCCGGTAGTACCGCGCGTCGGTGCCGTTGGTCAGCACCGACACGAGGTAGCCGTGGTAGCTGCCGCAGTCGCCGCTGTGGCCGCCGTACGTGATGAGGACCCGGCCGTGCGTCAGGTTGAGGGCACCGCGCTGGTTCTGCACGCTGGTGTCCTGCCCGGCGGGATCAATCGCGCTGGACACCTGCAGGGCTCCGGTGGCGGCGCTGACGCCGACCAGGGTGTGCCGGACCCGGCCGGCGACTCTGGTGGTGGTCACCGCGAAGACCCTGTTGTGCTCCTTGTCGTAGACGGGTGTCCCCGTGATCCCGACGTTCGGCGTGATGTTGCCGCAGGGCAGCGAGGACTGCGGCACGGGTGCGCCGAGGTGGCGCTTCCAGAGCAGCTGGCCGCTGTGCCGCGACAGCCCGTAGATCGTGTTGCTCTCCGTCGCGGCGATCACGGTGGAGCCGATGACCAAGGGACTGGCCTGCACCACCCCGTCGAGCCTCGCCTTCCACACCGCCTTGGGGGCGGTGGGTCGAGGGGTGGACGGGCTGTAGCCCGCGTGCAGCCCGTCACCGTGGTACTGGTACCAGTTCTGCGACGGCGCGGCCTGGGCGCTCGGCGCCTGCAGCAGCGGGAGGGCGAGAGCAAGGGCAGGCACGAGAGCGCGCATGGCCGAAACGTACGCCCCGACTGTCGTGACCGTCACCTCGAGCGGCCTTCGCGCGACGTGCTTGGAGACCCGACCCGGCGTCACGTAACGTCGGTCCCATGAGCGACTGGAACGACACCGTCATTGCTGAGTTCCGTGCGAACGAGGGCCGCGTCGGTGGCGGCTTCGAGGGCGCCCCTCTCCTGCTCCTGCACCACACGGGACGCACGAGCGGCAAGGAGTACGTCGCGCCCGTCATGTACCTGGCCGGCTCGGGTGACTCCGTCTTCGTCTTCGCGTCCAAGGCCGGTGCACCCGACAACCCGGCCTGGTACGACAACCTCATCGCCAGTGGGTCCGGGACGATCGAGATCGGGACTGACACCTACCCCGTCAGCGTGCGAGATGTGACCGGCGCCGAGCGGGACGAGGTCTACGCGAAGCAGGCCTCCCGCTACCCGGGCTTCGCCGAGTACGCCGAGAAGACCGAGGGCGTGCGCGTGATCCCGGTGCTGGAGCTCACCCGGGTCTGAGGCCCGGCCGGGACGCCAGCACGCACAGCTCGTTGCCGTCCGGGTCGGCCATCACGACCCAGCTGACGTCGCCCTGCCCGATGTCGGTCCGGCGAGCTCCGAGCGACTCCAGACGAGCCACCTCCGCGGCCTGGTCCGGCGCGACCAGGTCGAAGTGCCACCGGCTCTTGCCGGTCTTGGGAGCGACCGGCGGACCACCCCACGAGATCTTGGGCCCGCCACTCGGCGACTGGATCGCCGTCTCTCCGTCCTGGTCCCAGACCAGTGGCCAGTCCAGGGCCTTGCTCCAGAAGTGACCCACCTCCCGGGACCCCTCGCAGGACAGCGCGCCGAGAAAGCCGCAAGCCGCGAGGAACCGGTTCCCTGGCTCGATCACGCAGAGCTCGTTGCCCTCAGGGTCGGCGAGCACGACGTGCTCCGCATCGGCCCCCTGCCCGATGTCCAGGTGCGTGGCGCCGAGGGCGAGCGCCTTGTCGACCGTCTGCTGCTGCGCGGCTCGTGTCGTGCTCGTGAGGTCGAGGTGCATCCGGTTGGGGCCCGACTTCGGCTGCTGGGTAGGGAAGACGTCGATCGAGAAGCCGAGAGGCTCCGTCGGCGGGAGCACGAACCCGTCCTCGTCCGGCACCTGCTCGCGATCCAGCAGACCAGCCCAGAAGGTCGCCACACGAGCGGGGTCAAGAGCGTCAATGCACACCGCGGAGAGGCTCACGCGGTCGACCCTATGGCTGC